>JAJTCO010000023.1 GCA_021323265.1 Pseudoduganella sp.
CGGAGCTGTGCTGCGGGCCAGGTCCAACCTTCTGCAGCGTGGCTTCGATATAGGTCGCTTCGTGTACCAGCACCTGTGCGCCGCGGCAGGCGTCGGCCAGCAGGGATGGGGTGTCGTTGTCGCCGCCGATGACGGCGGTGGCGCGCTCCGTGCGGGCGGTGCGCAGATCGGCGGCGCGCAGCACGCTGCCGTCCTCCAGCTGCACGTCGTGGCCGTGCTGCAACTGGCCCCAGGCCGGCCCCGGCGGCACGCCGCGTGCGCGCAGGGCTTCCTTGTCGATCTTCCAGCGGCTGCTTGCAAACGTGAAGCGGAAGGCATAGCTCGGCACGCGGTGCGACAGCGGGTAGCGTTCGATGGTGAGGCCGTCCTGCCGGTAAATGTCCTGCCGTTCGGCCACGTCGATATGGATGAGATCGAAGGTCAGGAACAGTTCGGTGTGCTGCAGCGTGGCGTCGAGCCAGGCCTTGACGCCGGCCGGGGCGATCAGGATCAGCGGGTGCTTGCGCCCGGTCATCGCGGCGCTCGCCAGCAGACCGGGCAAGCCGTAGCAGTGATCGCCGTGGATGTGGGTGATGCAGATCCCCACCAGGTCATGCACGGTGAGGGCGATGCGTTGCAACTGGTGCTGCGTGGCTTCGCCGCAATCGACCATCCACCAGTCGCGGTTGAGGCTTGTGTGCAGGGCCAGCGCGGTGACGTTGCGCCGGACGGTCGGTACGCCGGAGGAGGTGCCAAGGAAGGTCAGTTTCAGCATGCCACATTATGCCGCATCGGCCGCTTTCGTGGCCATGGCGCGACATGCTGGCCGGCCGCGCGAGCCAATTTCATGGCCTGGCGAGCCAAGTCGGCGCGCGGACGCACGGCGGCGCTAAGATGAGCCGTTGGCTGGTTGTTTCGAAAATCCCCATAACGATCGGAGACAATTTATGCACACTCGTTTGCGCAGCACGCTGTTGGCCGCAGTCGCCTTCTTTACCTTCGGTGGACAGGCGGCAGCCAATACCCTGACCCAAAACGTTTCCTGGACCATCGACCGGCCCGGCACCGCCAGCAAGTACCGCATAGTGGCCTATGGCGATTCGATCTATGCGGGCTATAACGGTTCCGTCACCAGCGCGGCCAAGTATGCGGCGCCAACGGTGGATGCGGAATACCTGTCCGCCCTCTGGAATGCCGATATCGAAAGCGTGCGCCGCACCAAGTCGGGCGCGGTGGCTTCGGATGTGTACAACAATAAGATTGTTGCCGAGCGATCTTACATGCAGTCCAGCAACACCCGCGTGGTGACCTTCGAAATGTGCGGCAACGATGGGCTGCAGGCGCGCTCGAGCTTCAAGAGCCAGACCGGCACCTGCAGCGATGCGGTGCTGACGGCGGCGGAAAACAGCTGCAGGACGTACGTGGCGGCGGCCATGGATTACATCAACGCCAATGCCTATGCCGGCGTGAAGGCGAAGATCATTTCGAACCTGCATTATCCGGGCTATGCGGCCGACAACGCGCAAAGCAGCTGCAAGGACCCGAACACGGGCACGACCATCAATATGCAGCAGAAGTTCCTGCCGGTGCTGGCCAGGATGAACCACATGATGTGCGACGTGGCGCGCCAGAAGGGCTTCAAGTGCGCCGACAACTTCGCGCAGTACATGGGGGCGGACTACGACAGCAACGGCGACGGCATCGTCGATTCGGAGGCGCTGCGTTACGTGGACGGGGAAAGCCAGGCCAGCTACGTCAACCGCATCGTGTCGACCTTGCGTCCGACGATCCGCGACGCCAATACCCACTTCGTGTCGGCCGGCAGCAGCTACGACTACATCCAGTCGGACGATACGCATCCCACCTATACCGGTTCCACGGTGACGGCAGGACTGTTCGGCGGTTCGTCGGGTACCGGCGCGCCACGTTACACCTCCTTCAGCGGCGGCAAGAATCCGATCTGGAACCGGTTCGGGCATGAACGCATGGGGTGGGCGGTCTCCGTCTACAACACGCCAACGCCCTGATGGCAAAACCTGGCGACGGCTGGCGGCCAAGGCAGGGCTACCTGGTGGCCGCGCTGCTGCTGGCAGTGGGCGCGGCCAGCCTGGCGTTCTTCCTGTGGTACTTCGGGCGCCCCGCCGTGGCGCCGCAGGCTACGCCTGCGGCCAGCGCACCGGCGGCCCGCGCGCCGCTGGCGGCGGCCGGGCCAGCCGCGCCGGCCGTGGCGCGTGCGCCGCAGGCCGCAGCGGAAGGCGACGCCGACCCGACCCGCGACCTGAGCCATTACGTCATGCGCGGTGAAAAGCCCACCATGGGCGAGGTGATCAAGCGCCTGCACGAGCAAGGCATCCACACCGGCCTGGGCGCGTTCAACCCGCCCGGCACCAATCCGCCCAAGGTGGGCCTGGCCGTACCGCAGGACTTCGTGTTGCCGCAGGGGTATGTGCGCCACCACCAGGTGACCGATGACGGCCAGCCGATCGAACCGATCCTGATGTTCGCGCCGGACTTCCAGCTCTACGACGCGGCGAACCGTCCCATCGCCATGCCGCAGGACCGCGTCGTCCCGCCGGAACTGGCGCCCCAGGGCTTGCCGCTGCGGCGCATCGTGATTCCTCCTCCTATCGACTCCCAATGAAAACGATTGCCTGCATTCTTGCGAGTGCCGCGCTGGCGGCCCTGTATGTCCGCGGCGGCGCGGGATGGTTGCTCGGCTTTGTGTTCCTGGTCCCCTGGCTCCTGGCGCTCGACGCCCTGGCGCAGCGCCGTTCGCTGGTGGGGACGCTGTTGTGCGCCTGGGGCATGCAGGTGGCGTTCACGGGCGCCGCCTTTGCCTGGTTCGGCGGCGCTTTTGGGCGCTACATCCAGATTGGCGAGGCGGGCGGCGTGGCCTTGCTGCTGCTTGGGGCGCCCTTGTTCCAGCCGCAGTTCCTGGCCTGCGCGCTGGTGCGCTACGCCGTGGTGCAGTGGGGCGCCGCATGGCGGGCCCTGGCCGCGGCGGCAGCGTGGCTGGCGGCGGAGTGGCTGCTGCCGCGCCTGCTGGGCGACACGCTGGGCTATGGGCTGTATCCGTCGCGCCTGATGCGCCAGGCGGCGGACCTGGGCGGCAGCGCGGGCTTGACGCTGTTGCTGTTGCTGGCCAACGAAGGCGTTGCTGCGGCGCTGGCGCGGCGCGCGCTGGGCTGGCGCGCGATGGCCAGGCCGCTGGCGCTGGCGGCGGCCATTCCGCTGGCGCTGGCCGGCTACGGTACGCTGGCCCTGTCTGGCGCGCCCGCGCCGTCCGGCAAGCCGCTGCGCATGGGGCTCATCCAGGCCAACATCACGGATTACGAAGCGCAGCGCCGGGAGAAGGGCGCCTATGCCTTCGTGCGGGAAGTGCTGGACCGGCATTTTGCAATGAGCCATGACGCGGTGGTGCGCCAGCGTGCGGAAGCGCTGCTGTGGTCGGAGACCGCGTATCCGACCACGTTCGGCGCGCCGAAAAGCGAGGCCGGGGCGGAGTTCGACCGCGAGATCGTGGCCTTCGTGAATGCGGCGGCGGTGCCGCTGGTATTCGGCACCTACGAGCGCGACGGCGTGGGCGAGTACAACGCTGCCGCCTTCCTGCAGCCCGGCACCGGGCTGACGGGCTTTTACCGCAAGACGCGCCTGTTCCCCTTCACCGAATACCTGCCGGCCTGGATCGACGGTGCGCCGGCGCGGCGCCTGCTTCCCTGGGCCGGCAACTGGACGGCGGGCAACGGCGCGCGCGTCCTGCCGCTGCGCCTGGCCGACGGGCGCGAGGTCCCCGTGTTGCCGCTCATCTGCCGCGACGACGTCGACCCGGCCCTGGCCATTGCCGGTGCGCGGCTCGGGGCGCAGGCCATCCTCACCATGTCGAACGATTCCTGGTTCAGCGCCGATGGTGCCGGGGCTGCCCTGCACCAGGCGGCGGCAGCCTTTCGCAGCATCGAGACGCGGCTGCCGCAGTTCCGCGTCACCAGCAACGGCCACAGTGCGGCCTTCGACGCGCACGGCGACATTCTCGCCGGGACCGGCGTGGGCGAGCCGGCACTGGTGGTGGCCGACCTGCCTGTGCGGCGGCCGGCGCCAACGCTGATGGTGCTGTGGGGCGACTGGGTCGGCCCGGCCGCCGCCGCTTTCCTGCTGGCGCTCGCGCTGCGTGCGCTGCTGCGGGCATGGCGGGCGCGGTCGGAGGCTGCGCCGCAGGCCGCGCCGGCGGCGCCGGCATGGCCGATGCGGGCGTTCGTGCTGCCGCCGGCTGCGCGCATTGCGGCCGGGGCCGCGCGCAGCATTGCCCGCGCCGGCCTGCTTGCCATGTGCCTGGCCTTGCTCCTCAATGAGCCCCTGCGCAGCAATACGCTGGGGCAGATCCGCCTGTTCGCCACCGTGTTCCTGCTGCCGGAAGCGATCGCCTGCTGCATCCTGCTGGCGTTTGCGGCGCAGGCTTCCGTGGAAAATGGGCGCCTGGTGCTGGCGCGCGGCGCCCAGCGGCTGGAATTGCCGCTGGCCGACATTGGGGCCGTGCAGGCCTGGCGCCTGCCGTTGCCGGGCGCGGGGGTGAATTTGCTGCTGGTGTCGGGCCAGCCCTGGCGCTACGGCTTGGCCGTGGCCGATCCCATGCGTTTTGCCAGGGCGCTGGCCTTGCCGGGCGGCCCGGTGATGGCGGACGCCTACACGCAGGCTCGCCTGGCCCTGGGCCGCTGGCGGCTCGACCACCCGCTGGTGAAGTTCCTGTTGCTGCCGCTGGCCCTGGCAGTGCCGGCCTTCATGCTGCACCAGCGCATTGCCTACGGCAGCGCATTGGGCGAGTTCTACAGCTTCGGCCTGGCTGCGTATCTCAGTGCATTTGCGCTGTGGTGGGCGGCATGGACGATCGGCGTCGTGCTGGGGGCATCGCTGCTGCGCGCCGCGATCGAAGGGGCGACCCTGCTGGCGGCGGCGCTGCGCCCTGGGCAGGCAAGCCGTATCCGCGGCGGCCTGGAAGGCGCCGGCCACATTGCCTTGTACCTGGGGTTGCCCGCCTGGCTGCTGCTGCGGATGCTTGCCTAGCGCTCAGACGGTCGGGCGGATTTCGAACCGATCGGCGCGCGGGGCGGGATCGGCTTCGTCCAGCACCGCGACGTGACGAACGCGCGCGGCGTCCGGCCCCTGCTGGGCCCAGGCGATGATCGCCTGCACGGCCTCGGCCGGGCCATGCACGCTGGCCTCCACCGCGCCATTCGCGCGATTGCGCACCCAGCCCGCGAGGCCCAGCGCGGTGGCGCGCTCGGCAAAGGCATAGCGGTAACCCACACCCTGCACCAGGCCTTCGATCAGGAGCCTGTTCGCTGCCATCACATCCTCCAGTTGACGCGGTTGCGGCCGGCCTCCTTGGCGCGGTAGAGCGCGTCATCGACCGCCTCGAACAATGCCGCTGCGCTTTCATCGCCGCCCGGGGGCAGGGTGGCGCCGCCGATGCTGACGGTGAGCACGGGACTGGCGCTGGAATACTCGTGCGGAATCAGCAACTGTGCCACCGTTTCGCGGATCCCTTCGGCGACGTACATCGCCTGCGCGGCATCGGTCTCCGGCATCAGCACCACCAGTTCCTCGCCGCCATAGCGGGCCGCCACGTCGCTTGGGCGCCGCATGGCGTTGCGCGCGACCCGGGCTACGGCGCGCAGGGCGCGGTCGCCGGCCGGGTGGCCGTAATGGTCGTTGTACTGCTTGAAGGCGTCGATGTCGAGCAGCGCCACCGACAGCGTATGGCGGTGGCGCGTGGCGCGCTGCCATTCCTTGGCGTAGGCTTCGTCGAAGCGGCGCCGGTTGGCCAGCTCCGTCAGGCCATCCATATGGGCCAGGTGCTCGAGCATGCGGCGCTGGCGCACCACCTGCAGGTGGGTGGTGACGCGCGCCATGACCACCGTGGAATTGAACGGCTTGGTGATGTAGTCGGCCGCGCCCAGCATCAGCCCGCGCGCTTCGTCCTCCGGACGCCCCATGCCGGTAATGAAGATGACCTCGATATGGGCGGTGGCGGGGGCGGCGCGCAGGCGGCGCAGCACTTCGTAGCCGTCCATGTCAGGCAGCATGACGTCCAGCATGATCAGGTCCGGCAGGTGGCGCTGGGCGCGCTCGATGGCCTGTTCGCCGGATTTGGCCAGCAGGACGACATGGTCGGGCTTGAGCAGGGTCGCCAGCACCTGGCGGTTGATGCCGTCATCATCGGCGATCAGGACTTTCTGCGCTTCCTGGGTCATGTTCTGACTTCCATGTCGATCTCCAGCTTCCGTGCGAGTTCGGCCAGCGGCTTCAAAGCGTCATGATATTCGATTTCGTCGACGGCACGCTGGATGCGCGCCAGCAGCGCACCATGCGGCGAGCTCACCAGCAGGGCGCTCAACTCGGTCAGCAAGTCTTCCGCGCGCGCGTCGTCGGCGCGCAGGTAGCGATCGAGTTCGCGCAGCAAGTGGCCAAAGTCGGCCGCCTGGCTGTCGACGCTGGCGGCCGGCGGCTGCAGCGCGTTGCCGAAGCCGTCCAGGATCTGTTGCAGCGCCTGCGCCATCTCCACGGCTTCCTGCAGGCAGCGCTCGGGGCGGCCGTCGCGCACGCCCGCCTCGACGATGTCGGCCAGCTGGGCCAGGCCGGGCGCGCCCAGGTAGGTGGCACTCGACTTCAGGTTGTGCGCCAGGCGCTCCACCGGTTCCCAGCCGCCGCCTGCCAGCGCGGCCGCCAGCAGGGCCGGGCCTTCGCCATACTCGGTGCAGAAGCTGCGCATGCGCTTGGCCAACACGGCCGGTTTGCGATCGGCGCGCGCCAGCGCGTAGTGCCAGTCCACGCCGGCCAGCGGCGGGTAGGCGATGGTGATGGCCTCGTTCGCTTCCGCGGCCGGGGCCGGCGGAAGCGCGCGCCCCACCAGGCGCGCCGGGTCGATCCACTTGAGCAGGGCGCTGAACAGCACGTTGGGATCGATGGGCTTGGTGATATGGTCATTCATGCCGGCCTGCAGGCTTTTCGCCTGGTCTTCCGGCATGGCGTGCGCCGTCATGGCCAGGATGGGCAGGTCGCGCAGCGATTCGATGGCGCGGATCTGGCGTGCCGCAGTCAGGCCGTCGACCACCTGCATCTGCACGTCCATCAGCACCAGGTCGTAGTCGGATTGCTGGACCTTCAGCACGGCTTCGCCGCCGTGCACGGCCACGTCCACATGGATGTGGGCCGTTTCCAGGAAGTCGATGGCCACTTCGCGGTTGTTGGCGTTGTCTTCCACCAGCAGGATGCGGGCGCCGTGCAGCTTCGCCAGTTCTTCCGGCGCCGGGCCGCGCAGGGGGCGTCCGCCGGTGACGGAACGCGCCAGTTCGGGGCGCAGCACTTGCAGCAGGCTATGGTACAGCAGGGCCGGTCCGACCGGCTTGGTCAGGAAGCCCTGCAGCGGCAGCTCGCCTTCCTGCTGCAGCACCGTTTCGCGGGTGCAGGCGCTGACCATCAGGATGGAGGGCGGCGCGCTGAAGCGCGGGTCGGCATGGATGCGGTGGATGGTTTCCACGCCGTCCCAGCCGGGCATCAGGTAGTCCATCAGCACCACCTGATATGGGGCGCCCGCGTCGACGGCGCGCACCAGCATGTTCAGCGATTGCTCGCCCGAGCTGGCGCTATGGGCCGCCACGCCAAAGGAACCGAGCATTTCGACCAGGGCTTCGCGTGCGGTGGCGCTGTCGTCGACCACCAGCACGCGCGCCTGCTGCAGCGCGGTGGCAGGCATGGCCACGGTCTCGGCGCTGTCTTCGCCAATGCCCAGCTTCACCGTGAAGCTGAAGCAGCTGCCCACGCCGGGCGTGCTGGTGACCTTGATCGTGCCGCCCATCAGTTCCACCAGCTGGCGCGAAATGCTCAGGCCCAGGCCCGTGCCGCCGTACTTGCGGGTGATCGAGCTGTCGGCCTGGTTGAAGGACTGGAACAGGCGCGCCAGCTGCTCTTCATCCATGCCGATGCCGGTGTCGCTCACGCTGAACTTGAGCGAGACGCTGGCGCCCGCCCGTTCGACGGCCTTCACCGCCACCACGATCTCGCCGCGTTCGGTGAACTTGACGGCATTGCTGGTCAGGTTGATCAGCACCTGGCCCAGGCGCAGTGGGTCGCCGACCAGCTTGTGCGGCACGCCGCGTTCGACGCGGAACACCAGCTCCACCTTGTGCGCATCGGTCTTGATGGCGGTCAGCGTTGACAGATGGTCCAGCATTTCATCCAGGTCGAACGGCACCTTCTCCAGCGCCAGCTTGCCAGCTTCAATCTTGGAGAAGTCGAGGATGTCGTTGATCACGCCCAGCAGGTGCTCCCCGGCGCCCAGGATCTTGGACAGGTAGTTGCGCTGCTTGGGGGTGGGGTCGGTCATCAAGGCCAGGCGGCTCATGCCGATGATGGCGTTCATGGGCGTGCGGATCTCGTGGCTCATATTGGCCAGGAAGTCCGACTTGAGGCGGGTGGCCGCCTCCGCGCGCAGCATGGCGTTCTGCATCGCCTTGGTGCGCAGGCCGAGGATGCGCATGAAGACCAGCATGTCGAAGGCGTTGCCGAACTGCAGCGCGTGCATGGTCCAGAAATTGGCCGCCAGCTTGCCGTTGATGACCTGGCTCAGGACGACAGAGGACACGAAGCTGACCGCCCAGCCGAGCAGGAAGTAGATGCCGACCGTGTCGCCGCGCCGGGCGCGCAGGAAGGCGCCGGGCAGGCCCAGCAGCATCGGCAGCAGGCCCAGGGTACTGACGATCACCACCAGCACTTCCACGCTGAAGGCATCGAAGCTGTACGCGACTGCGCACACCCCCGTCAGCACGGCGCCCGTCTTCATCAGGCGCGAGAAGACGCGGTCGACGCCGGGCCGGGCCAGCGCCTGTTCGACGAACAGGTAGCCGCCGCAGGACGCCATCAGCGCGAACAGCCCGCCGGCGTGCAGCGTCATCCAGACGTTGTCGCGCCAGAGGTACTGGCTGCCCAGGCCGAAGAACTCGACCGAGAACATGGTGGTGCCGGCGATCAGCAGCGCGTATTTGCCAAACAGCGGCTCGCGCAGGTTGATCCACTGGGCCAGGCTGTAGAGCAGCAGGCACAGGCTCAGGCCCGTCAGCATGCCCTGCAGCATCTGCTCGCTGAGCGCCGCGGTGTGGTAGACGGCCGGCTTGGAGAAGCGGATCGGCAGGATCATCGATCCAATGTTCTCGATGCGCAGCAGGACCACGTGGTCCATGCCCGGCTTCAGGCGCAGTGCGGCGGCGGGCGTGCGGCCGCCGCCCGACGTCACCACGACCGGTTGCAGGTTGCCGGTGACGGTATGGCTGTGCAGGACGCCCTCGGTGGCGGCGAAGATGTCGGCGCGGTTGATCTGCGAGTAGTCCAGGTGCAGCATCCACTCGCCGCTGCCCTCGACCGGTACGGTGACGGGAATGCGGACCCAGACCACCGCGCCCTTGTGCACGCCCAGGGTGGCATAGGCCGATTGCGGTTTGCCGAACCGGTCGGCGGCGGCCAGGGCCTCGGCCGCATTCAGGGCGCCGCCCGGATCCCGCAGGATCGTGACGGCAGGCCAGGCGTCGTGCGAGCCGGCCCCTTCGTCCAGGATAAGGCGCCCAGTGTCGTTGGCGGCGTGCGCGGCCGGCAGGGCAAACAGCACGAGCAGCAGCAGCGAGGCCAGTGCGCGCCACCCGGCGCGGAAGGCGTGGCTCAGCATGGCTGACTACCTTCTGCACCGCCTTTGCGGCGCCGGCCCGCGAGGCGGGCTTCCAGGGCGTTCATCCAGCCCGGCGCCTGGGGATCGTTGTCCCAGTGCCGGACGGTGTGATTGACCTGGTTGAGCAGATTGGGCGGAAGCTTGAGCGGGCGGGTCTGGTTCATCAGGAATTTGACGGTGAACTGGTAGCCGAAGATGCGCGTGATCATGCGGCAGATCGAGAAGCCGGGCAAGACCAGCCGTAGCGCGCTGTCGATGGCGCGCGTCAGTCCCATGCCGCCGGCGAAGAGCAGGCGCGACAGCAGGTTCACGCGCTGGTCCAGTCCCAGGTCGACGCGGGCGGCGTCGCCGCACAGGTAGCGTGTGAACAGCACCGGGAACGGCTTCAGGATGCGCAGCGGGATTTCGTCCTGCATCGCCTTCATCAGGGCCGCGCCAAGCGCGGGGCGCGGGTCCGGCAAGTAGGGCGAGAGGCGGCCGCGCGCCTGGATGGCGGTGAAATCAGCCTGCGCCTGTTCCATCGTGTGCGACATCAGGCCCTCCTCGATGCCCAGGACGTGGCCCACCACGTTCCAGGCGTGCAGGTAGGACTCTTCGTCCTGCGGCTGCAGGCCCAGGCCGAGCCGGCGCAGTCCGCGCAGGAAGATGTAGTGGAAGGTGAGCAGGGTGTAGGCCAGTTCTTCCTGGTTGCAGGGCAGGCCGTTGGCGGCGATGTCCCAGCCGTTGTTGTACAGCGTGTCGTAGACGTTGCGGCAGGGCGCGGCGAGCGGCGCCACGGCCGTGCAGCCCTCCTGCACGGCGGCGCAAGGGTTGCCGCGCAGGATCAGGTGGCGGATGGTGGCGTGGATCAGGCGCACCTTGAGGATCTGCGCGATGCCGCCGCCATCCTGGGCAGTCAGGCCGCCCTTCATCATGACCGGGAAGATCATGGCAGCGGTGGCGCGCACGCGGTAGTCGCAATGCGCCTCGAGCTGGCCGGCCACGTGCAGCACGCCGGCAAGGTCCGGGATGACGTAGCATTCGGGCAGGCTGGCGCAGAAGAGCAGGCTGCAGGACATCATGCTCATGCCGAAGAACAGCTCTTCGGCGCGCTCGATGCGGGCGGCGTCGGCCCAGGCGGGCAGGCTGCTGCCGGCGGCCAGGTAGGCCTGCAGCGCGCCGGCGACAGGCTCCGGCGTGCCTTGCGGCGCGCGCCAGGCACGCACGCCGCCATTGGTCTGCCACTGCGAGAGCAGGCCGTTGACCAGGGCAATGGCTTCCCACTGGCTGCCCTGGAAACCGTCCAGGATGGCGGCGATGGTGTCGTCGGCCAGCGGATCGGCGCGCAGGGTCGCCACGGCGGGCGCGTTCATGCCGCCGCCTTCCAGCGGTTCCAGCCGCATACGGCGGTCAGCAGCGGGAGGCCCATGGCGAACAGGGCGATGGTCCGGGTTTCGATCGGGCTGCCCTGCACGGCCTGGAAGGCCATGCTGCCGCCATAGATGAACAGCGGCACCAGGGCGTGCGTCGGCGACACGGCGGCGGTGGCCGGCGGGTGGCGGCGCAGCGTGGCGCGGAAGCAGAAGATGATGACGAAGGACACCGTCATCCAGCCCACGAAGCCTTGCAGGGTCTCGCCGAACCAGCCGCCGTCGGTCTTGGTCATGATCCACGCCTTGAGCGTGAACACCATGTAAGGGTCGGCGCCCAGGTCGTAGGCGGTGACGATCATGGCGGCGATGAACGACATCACCACCGTCTGGCGCATCGGCGGCGCGCCGTCGGTGGGCGCCTGCCAGACGATCAGGTTGGCGATCACGTAGGCGACGTAGCACAGCGCAAACCACATCAGGGGAATGATGAAGGGCACCGCGCCGATGCGCGGACCCAGCACTTCCGTATAGGTGTAGGAGCCGAAGAACCAGCCCTGGGTCGCGCCCAGCTGCTCGGCCATCCAGCCCAGCGTCACGCCGATGGCGGCGAAGCGCAGCGCCGGGCCGACTCCCAGCAGGTGGCTTGCGCTGGCCAGGCAACAGCCGAACATCAGGACTGAACTCACCATGAGCAGCGCGGTCGTTTCCCCGAAACTTCGTACCGCCAGTACGGCCAGGAAGGCGCCCAGCAGGGCAAGGGTGATGCGAGGCAGGTGGTTCGTCGGCGGCTTCATTCGTCTCCTTGATTAGTATTTGTAGTCCATGCGGATGTCGAAGGTCCTCGGCTCGCTCGGCACGGACATGCCGAAGCTGTCGATGGTGACCGGTTGTACCTTGTTTTCCAGGTTCTTCACGCGCGCCATGACGCTCCAGCTGGCGCCGTGCGGACGGTAGGCCAGCGTGAAGTCGCTGCTGGTGCGGGCCGGGATGCGGTACTGCAGCAGTTGGCTCGAAACGCTGATGTTATACGCTGCGCTGCGGCGCGCCTGGATGCCGGCCAGCAGGGCGGCGCCCGGCAGCTGGAAACCGTGCTCCCAGCCCAGGCTGAGCACCGAGCGCGGCGCGCGGTCGAGCGGCTGGCCGGCCCACGATACCACGCCGTTCGGCCGGTACGACACGTAATGCGCATCGAGCAGGGTGAGCCCGTAGCTGAAGCTGTCGGCGGCGCCGGCGCGCACCAGGCCGTCAAGTTCCAGGCCCTTGACGCTGGCCACGCCCGCGTTCTGGGTCACGAAACGCGGGGCGCCGGCCACGATGGCCACGCCCGACAGCTGCATATTGGTGTAGTCGTAGTGGAAGACAGCCAGGTTCATGCTCGCGCGCTTGTTCCAGAAGCGCGATTTCAGGCCGGCGTCCCAGGACTTCAGCGTTTCCGGTTGGTAGAACAGGGTGCCTGCCGGGACGGCCAGGGCGGGCGGACAGGCGATGCCCAGGGCGCTGGAGCCGGCCAGGCAGCCGTCGTTGAAGCCGCCCGACTTGTAGCCGGTGGAGAGATTGGCGTACGCCATGGTGGCCGGGGCCAGATCGAACTCGGCGCCCAGCTTCCAGGTGGTCTTGTGGCCGGTCAGCGTGGCGTTGTTGAGCAGCCTGAAGTCGGTCGCCGGATTGAACACGGCCTTCTGCTGGAAATTGGTCGAGCCGACGCGCGACTTGTCGTCGTCGGTGTAGCGCGCCCCGGCGGTGACGCGCAGGGACGGGGTCGCGCTGTAGGTGAGCTGGCCGAAGGCGGCCTTGCTGCGGGCGATGGTCGGACCGTGCGGGAACACATAGTACGGCGGCAGTTTCAGCACCTGCAGGTCGCGGAACACGTACAGCTGGTGCGACTCTTCGCGGAAGTAGTACAGGCCGGCCTGCGCCTTGAGCGGCCCCTCGCCATTGCTGGCGACGCGCAGTTCGTGCGAATCCTGGCGCTGGCTGCCGTGGAAGTCCTCGTGCACGCCGATGGCCAGCGTGGGCAAGGCGCGGTAATAGAAGTTGGCCAGGAAGTCGTGATCGCTCTTGCGGTGCGACCCCAGGTAGTTCAGGGTGGCCGGGCCCAGGTCCCAGGCCAGGTCCGCGCCGAAGCCGTCGGTGCTCTTGCGGCTGAAGCCTTGCTCCAGGCGCGTGTTGAACGGCACGAAGCGGTTGGTCAGGCGCTCACCGGTGCTGGACTCGACCCACACCGGCTTGCCGCTGGCGATGCCGCTAAAGAAGTTGGTGTCGGGGACGATGCCATCGATATTGCCATCGCGCCGCGCGCGCTCATAGCGCAGCGTGAGCGATGCAGCATGGCCCAGCGCCAGTTTGGCCGACAGGCGCGCGGCGCGGTCGTCGCGGTCCTGGCCCAGTGCGAAGCCGGTGCCCTGGCCGTTGCGCAGGTAGCTGTCATGCTTGTGCATGGCGACCGCGGCGCGCAGCGCCAGCCAGTCGCTGACCGGCACGTTCAGCATGCCGGTGGCCACGCGCGAGGCATGGTTGCCCAGCGCCAGGCTGGCGGCGCCTTCCAGGCGCTGCACCGGGGCATGGCTGATCACGTTGATCACGCCGGCCGTGGTATTGCGCCCGTACAGCGTGCCTTGCGGGCCGCGCAGCACCTCGACCCGGTCCACGTCGAGGAAGCTCAGGGTCTGGGCTTGCGGACGGGCGATGTAGATCCCGTCCAGCATGAAGGCGGCCGATGGGTCGCCCTTTTCCGTGGCGTCCGAGTTGGACACGCCGCGGATGGTGATGCGCAGGCCGTCGGCCGCGCCGTCCAGGTGCACATTGGGCAGGCGTTTGCCCAGGCCGGCCGCGTTGTCGATCCCCAGCTTGTCCAGCTGGTCGCCCGTCACCACCGACATGGCGACCGGCGTGCGCGATTCGGGCGTGGCGATGCGCTGCGCGGTCACGAGGACTTCGGGCAGCTGGTTCTCTGCGCCCGCAGGCGCGCACAGGATGGCGGCGACCGCGGCCGCCAGCAAAGTTGGGCGCAGCGGCGCCCCGTGATTCAACATGATTACCCCTAATGCCCTGCAGTGATATGATTTTTTTAACAATGTTGCATGCAGTGGCTTGCAAAGATCAAGAGTCTAACATTTCGTGTCGATCGGAAACAGTCAGGTGTAGGCTTTCCCCGACACAGATTCGACGCAATCACCGATAGCGCGACGGGCCGGGCGGGTGAATACTGGCGGCATGCCATACACTGCAAGGAGCGAATCATGCTTGTACGCAACTTTACCATTGCCTGCACCCTGGCGTGCAGTGTCCTGGGCGCCGCCATCGCGGCCGGCGAGCCGCAGTTCGTCACGGGCGGCGTCGGGATGGAGGAGCGCAGCCAGATGCTGGCCAGCAAGCCCGACTACAACGTGCGCATGACCTTTGCCACGCGCGGCAGCGGTGAATACCGCTCCGACGTGCAGGTGGAAATCAGCGACAGCAAGGGGAACGTGAGCGTGCACGCGCGCGATGCCGGGCCCCTCATGTTCGTCAACCTGGAGCCGGGCCGTTACCGCGTGACGGCCACTGCCGCGGACGGCCAGGTCCAGCGCCGCGTGCTGCAGGTGCAGCCGGGGCGGGCGAAGGACCTGTACTTCTACTGGAGCGAACCTGCCACTATCGTGCAGTAGACATCAGCTGGTTCAGCGGGCCATAGCTGAACGACTGTTCGTCGTCGATGGCGCCGCTCTGCTGGAAGCGTTCCATATAGACGCGCAGCCGGCCCAGCATCGCTTCCGCCGGGGCCGACCCGGCGCTCAGCCGGCGTACGCCCAGCGCGGCCAGGCGCGCAGGCGGCGCCAGGTTGGTGCGCGCCAGGACATTCAGCGGCATGCTGCTGCCCTGGGCCAGGGCGGCAATCTCGCCTTCGTCCGTCACGCCCGGCGCAAACAGGCCGCTGGCGCCAGCGGCCTGGTAAATGGCGGCGCGGCGCAGGGTTTCCGCCACCCGCGCGCCCGGTTCGGCCAGCCCGCGCAGGTAGACGTCGCAGCGGGCGTTGATGAAGAGCTCGATGCCGGCCGCGTCCGCCGTGGCCCGCGCGGCGGCAATCTTGCGCGCCAGCAGCTCGGGCGGCGAGCCGCCGTCCTCGATATTGATGCCGACCACGCCGGCCTGCAGCAACTGGCCGACGAACTGGCCGACCACTTCCGGGTCGGCGGAATAGCCGTCCTCGATGTCGACGGTCAGGGGCAGGTCGCTGGCACGCACGATGTCGCGCACCGTTTCCAGCAACAGGGCCGTGGGCAGCTGTGAACCATCGCCATAGCCATGGCCCCAGGCCACGGCGGCGCTGCTGGTAGCCAGGGCCTTGGCGCCGGCCAGCGCGGCGATGCGGGCGCTGCCGCCGTCCCAGCAATTGGCCAGCATCAGGATGCCATCCCGGTGCAGCGCTTGGAATTGGATGTCGTTGCGCATGTGATCTTTTCCTTAACAATGTAGGGCGGACCATTCTGCCACGCTTCCGCCATTCCTGCTTTGGATGCTTTGGTACAATTCGGGGTTGCCAATCATTCCCATCACCATAGTGCAAAGCCGCCAACTCTACGTCCGCCTGCTCAGAGAATTCCTTCCCTATAAATGGGCCGCCCTGGTGACGTTGCTCGGCGTGGGCGTAGCTTCGCTGACCGATGTGCTGCTGATCCGGCAACTGCAGAACGTGGTGGACGCGGTGCAGCCGCGCGCGCCGGGCGGCGTCATCGCCCAGACCGACATGCTGGCCGGCGTTCACCGGCTGCTGGACCGCTTCCTGCCCGCCGATCCCAGCGCGGCCGCGCTGTGGGCCATTCCCGCCCTGATCATGGCGCTGGCACTGCTGCGCATGGTCAGCACCTTCACCGGCGATTACGGCTCGGCGTGGCTGACCCAGCGCGTGCAGGCCAATGTGCGGGAAAAGATGTTCCGGCGCGTGCTGCGCCTGCCGAACCGCTATTTCGACCAGTCCTCCACCGGCACCACGCTGTCGCGCATCGCGTTCGACGCGACCCAGGTGACGCAGGCGGGCCTGAGCGTGCTGACTATCGCGGTGCGCGATATCGTGGCGGTGGCCGGTTTCCTCACGTCGCTGTTCCAGATCGATTGGAAGCTGGCCCTGTTCTGCCTGGCCCTGCTGCCGCTGGTGGCGCTGGTGGTGACCATCGCCGCGCGCCGCATGCGCCGCCTGAGTGCGAGCGCCCAGCATGCCATGGGCGAGCTGACGCGCGTGCTCGACGAGAGCATCGGCGGCCAGCGCGTGGTGAAGATCTTCGGCGGCCAGGCCTACGAGCAGAAGCGCTTCGACGAAGTGGTGAACCTGAACCGCCGCCTGGCCGTGAAGCACGCTTCCACGGCGGCCATGAACTCGGGCCTGATCATGGTGATGGTCGGCGCCACGCTGTCGGCCGTGATCTATTACGCCTTGCTGCGCGCGCAGGAAGGTGCGCTGACGCCGGGCGCCTTCGTGGCCTTCATTACCTGCCTGATGGCGATGCAGACCCCGATCAAGAACCTGACCAAGCTGAATGAGCCGCTGCAGCGCGGCCTGGCCGCCGCCGAATCGGTGTTTGGCCTGATCGACGCGCCAATGGAAGCCGATACCGGCACCCGCCCACTGGCGCATGCCAAGGGCCGCATCGTGCTGGAGGACGTGGGTTTCCGCTACAACGTGGACGATCCCGAGGCGGCGCCCGCGCTGCGTTCCGTGTCCCTGGACATCGCCGAGGGCGAGACCGTGGCGCTGGTGGGCGGTTCGGGCAGCGGCAAGACAACGCTGGCCAGCCTGCTGCCGCGCTTCTATGACGTCGGCAGCGGCCGTATCCTGCTGGACGGGGTCGACCTGCGCGAATACCGCCTGCCTGACCTGCGCAGCCAGATCGCCCTGGTGAGCCAGGACGTGGTGCTGTTCAACGATACGCTGGCGGCGAACATTGCCTACGGCGACCCGGCGCCGGACATCGCGCGTGTGGAGGCCGCCGCCCGTGCGGCCTACGCACATGAGTTCATCATGCGTCAGCCGCAGGGCTACCAGACCGAGGTCGGCGAGAACGGCTTGCGCCTGTCGGGCGGTCAGCGTCAGCGCCTGGCCATCGCGCGCGCGCTGTACAAGGACGCGCCGATCCTGATCCTGGATGAGGCGACCAGCGCGCTGGACACCGAGTCCGAACGCCAGGTGCAGGCGGCGCTGGAGACGCTGATGAAGGGCCGCACCACGGTCGTCATCGCGCACCGCCTGTCCACCATCGAAAACGCCGACCGCATCGTCGTCATGTCCGCGGGCAGCATCGCGGAGCAGGGCAGCCATGCGGCGCTGCTCGACAAGGGCGGCATCTACGCGCGCCTGTACCAGACGCAGAAGCAGTTGGACCAGTAGGCCTTACAGGCAAATCCGCACTGCGTTGCAGATCAGGTTGAGAGGGTCCCAGCCCAGCAGCGTAGAGTGGAAGAGTTTGTGGTCGCCCGGCAAGATTTTTTCAGCGAGCGGTTTGGCCAGTTCCAGGCCGTTTTCGCTGTTGGTCAACATCACGAAACCGTCTCCGGAGCGAACGGAGGCGATCGCGAATGCCCGGTATCCGGGGTTGTTCCCCCATTGCCAGATATAGGAATCATCCACTGCGCGCTCGATTCCCCAGCCCAATCCCCAGCTTAGTCCAAGCCGTGCATCGACCGTAACCGGTGACGCGGTCACTTGCGCGATTGCCGCGGAATCGCCAAGCAGCGCGGCCATGAATTTGCCATAGTCCGCGGCAGATGTGTAGAGTGAGAATGCCGCCACAGGGGTGCGCAGATCGAACGTTGCCCGCGGCGCTCCATTGGCTTTGGCGCCCGGCAGCAATCTCCTGGCGATTTCATCGTTCCATGTGTAGTCGCTGTGAGCCATGGCCAGGGGCTTGAAGACTTCCGAACGTGCGAATTGGTCCAGCGTTTGCTTGGTGATTGTTTCCACCGCCCGCTGCAGCAGCACGTAGGCTTCCCCTGAGTAGTTCCATTTCGTTCCTGGAGTCGAGTGCACGGACAGTCGCCCGGAAAACCAATTGGGCAGGCCGGAAGTATGGTTCAGGACCATCCGGGCGGTGACAGCCCGCAGGCGCGCGTCGGTCACCAGCTCGGAGGGTTCAGCCTGGAGCGGATTCGAACGGTGCCGGTACCCTTGCGGCAGATAGTCCATCACAGGGGCGTCCAGGTCCAGCTTTCCTTGCGCCGCCAGCCGCATCACAGCGTACGCGAAGACTGGCTTGCTCAGTGATGCGGCCTGGAAGATGCTGTCCGGGCCGGGCGTGGTGGCCGGCGTGCAGCCGCTTGCGAACCTGATCGATTCAAGGCTGCGGTTCCGGATGACCGCAAGGGCGACGCCGCACACATTGTGGCGCTCGGCCAGCAGCTTCAACGTCTCGTCCACGCTAGCCGAGGCCAGGTGGTCGCGGTGGGTTGTGGCGCACCCGGAAACGAGTATCGAGAGCAGCAGCGCTGGCAGGGCATGTAACGAATGCATGGGAACCGGGTTCGTTGAGAATGGAGGCAATCTAAGGTATCCCGGCTTGCGTTTCAAGCACTTTCCCAGGCAACCTCACTCGGACGCCCGCAGAAGGTAGGCCGCCATGTCCCGCGCATCGCGTTCCGTCACGCCAAGGTCCGGCATGGCGGTTCCCGGCTTGACTTCCTGCGGCGCGCGCAGCCAACGCACCAAGTTTGCCTCGTTACGCGGGAGGGTGCCGGCCAGCAGGGGGCGCTGGGCCAGTCCGTCCAGGTCCGGCCCCACAAACGTCCGCGGACCGGTGACGCCCGGGATCATGTGGCAGGACTGGCAGGCATACTGGGTCAGCGCGAGCTTGCCGCGCCGGTGGTCGGGACCGGTGGTGGCGATCTTGTCCACGGGCGCCAACCCGAACGGTGCGGGCTTTCCGGCAGCCGCCTGGTAGGCGCGTGGCGTCATTGCGGGCAATTCGCCCAGGAAGGCGACGATGTCCCAGATCTCACGCTCTTGCAGATGGAAGCCCCAGGCAGGCATCCCGCTCATCTTGATCCCTTTTGCCGTGATCCAGTAGATCTCGCCGGGCTTCCAGCGGCGCGCGGCGTCGACCGCGCGCGATGGCTTGCGGCGAAGAGGGTGGCGCGACGATGTCGCGCGCGTGGAACCGGACCGACTGCTGCATCCCCCGTTCCAGCAAGGTATGCACAAACTGGAAGTGCGGCCGCACTGCCGACACGTCGTAGATGCCGGCCTGCAGCACCAGCGCGCCCGCAAGCACTCCCGCCAGCAAGGCAAGGCATAAGGTCGCACCGGCGATGGCAAGAAGGCGACGCACAATCGGGAAAAGGTTGAAGATGTCTCCGGTGAATTATAGGAGCCAGCTGAGGAAAGGCAGGGACGATTCGTGCAGGAAACCACTGTGCATTTCCAGCAAATCGTGCGTGGCGTGTGGGGCGTTGGCGCCTTGCTGCTGCTGGGCGCTTGCCAGCCCCAGAAACCCGCGACGCCAACGCTCGATGGCGGCAATCCGAAGCAGGGCAAGATGCTGCTTGCGCAGTACCAGTGCGGCAGCTGCCACCGTATTCCCGACGTGGAATCGGCACGCGGGCTGGCCGGTCCTTCGCTGGAGCGCTTCGCGTTGCGCAGCTACCTGGCGGGCCGCTGGCCGAACCGGCAAGAGGCGCTCGTGCGCTGGATCAGCGCCCCGCAGGCGATGGCGCCCGGCACGCTGATGCCGGACATGGGCGTCTCGCCGGAGGACGCGCGCCACATGGCGGCTTACCTCTATACGCTGCGATGACCCCGGCGCTGCAATCGGTCCTGTCGCCCGCCGGGCCGGATGCGGCCCTGCTTGCGCAGCTCTCATGGCTGTTGTTCGGCGCCGGCGCCGTGATCTTCGTGCTGGTGGCGGGACTTGCCATCGCCAGCATCTGGCGCCGGCGCTGGCGGCCTTCGTCGCGCCTGCTGGTGATTGGCGGCGGAATCATCCTGCCTTTGCCGCTGCTGGCGGCGCTGATGGTGTGGTCGGGCTGGCAGGGATCGCGCCTGACATGGCCATTCTCCGGCGCGGCCCGCATCCAGGTTTCCGTGACGGGGCATATGTGGTGGTGGGAGGTGCGCTACCGGAACACCAGGACCGGCCGCGAGGCGGTGCTGGCGAACGAACTGCGCTTGCCCGCCGGCGAGCGGGTCTACCTGGCCCTGGGAGCCTCCGACGTGCTGCACGCATTCTGGCTGCCGACACTGGCCGGGAAGGTCGACATGGTCCCCGGACGACTGCATGGACTGACGTTGCGGGCCGATGCGCCGGGCCGTCACCGGGGCCAGTGTGCGGAGTATTGCGGCACCCAGCACGCCACGATGGCGCTGGATGTCGTGGCGCTTCCTGCGGCGGAGTTCGACGCCTGGCTGGAACATCAGGCGCAGCCGGCCCTTAACGCCAGCTTGCGGGGAAGGGACGTGTTTCTGGCGGCGCGCTGCAACGCTTGCCATACGGTGCGCGGCGTGGCGGAAGGCGGGCGTCAAGGTCCGGACCTGACCCACCTGGCGAGCCGCAGCCACCTTGGCGCCGGTGCGCTGCCCTTGAATCGGGCCGCCTTGCTGGGCTGGATCGCCAACCCGCAGGCGGCCAAGCCGGGCGCGCGCATGCCTGCCAGCAGCCTGCCGCCGGAGGACTTGCAGGCGCTGGCTGGCTGGCTGGAGACGCTGCAATGAACACGCCGAACCGCCTGCCGCGTCCACCGGGCGAGTACGAGGCGCTGGAGCGCGCCTGGCGCAAGCCGACCGGGTGGCGCGCACTGACGACGGTCAACAACACGCGTATCGGCCGCCTCTACCTGGCCACGGCGTTCGGCTTCTTCCTGATCGCGGGCGTGCTGGCGGTGGCGATGCGGTTGCAACTGGCCGTCCCTGGCAACGACCTGCTGCAGGCGGGCACCTACAACCAGTTCTTCACCATGCACGGCACGGTGATGATGTTCCTGTTCGCGATCCCCATGGTGGAGGCGATCGCCGTCTACCTCCTGCCGGGCATGCTGGGCGCGCGCGACCTGCCGTTCCCCCGCTTGTCGGCCTATGCCTATTGGGCGTACGCCTTTGGCGGCGCCGGCTTCATCGTGACGCTCTTCTTTGGCCTGTCGCCGGACGGCGGCTGGTTCATGTACCCGCCGCTCACGGGCAAGCAGTATTCGCCGGGCCTGAACGCCGACTTCTGGCTGCTCGGCATCGGCTTCATCGAGATCTCCGCCATTGCCGGTGCGATCGAGCTGATCATCGGCATCGCCTTTACGCGCTCTCCCGGCATGACGCTGGCCCGCATACCGGTGTACGCCTGGTCGATGCTCATCGTCGCCCTGATGATCGTGTTCGCTTTCCCACCGTTGATCGCCGGGACGGCATTGCTGGAACTGGAGCGGGCCTATGACTGGCCCTTCTTCATCCCCGCTCGCGGCGGCGACCCTTTGCTCTGGCAGCACCTGTTCTGGTTTTTCGGCCATCCCGAGGTGTACATCATCTTCCTGCCTGCGGCGGGCATGGTATCGGCCATGCTGCCCGCGCTGGTGCAGACCACCCTGGTGGCGCGCCGCGCGGTGATCGTCTCGCTCGCGGCGGTGGGCGCCATGAGCTTCGCGCTGTGGATGCACCACATGTTTACCGCCGGGCTGGGGCAGCTGGAGACCACGCTGGTCTCGGCGGTGAGCATGGCGATCGCGATCCCGACAGCGGTGCAGGTGTTCGCCTGGATCGCCACCTTGTGGCGGGGCAGGGTGCAACTGAACGTGCCGACGCTGTTCGTGTTCGGCTTTCTGCTGGTGTTCGTGCTGGGTGGGCTGACCGGCGTGATGGTGGCGTCGGTGCCGTTCGACTCGCAGGCGCATGACACCTACTTCATCGTCGCCCACCTGCATTACGTGCTGGTGGGCGGACTGGTGTTCCCCATGTTCGCGGCAGCCTATTTCTGGATGCCGCTCTTTAACGGGCACCGCATGTCGGAGGCCGTGGGCCGCTGGGTGTTCGGCCTGATCTTCATCGGCACCAATGCCGCGTTCTTCCCCATGCATGCCACGGGACTGCTGGGCATGCCGCGGCGCGTCTATACCTACGGCGCCGAGATGGGCTGGAGCGGACTCAATATGACGAGCACGGTCGGTGCCTGCCTGCTCGCGGCAGGCGTGGCGCTGTTCACGATCGACATGGTGCGCACGCTGCGCCGCCCGCAGCAGGATCACGGCAATCCATGGCGTTCCAGCGGCCTGGAATGGTTGCCGCAAGAGGAATACGGGACACGCAGCCAGCCGGACGTGCGTTCGGCCGAGCCGTTATGGCGCCAGGCGCGCATCGAGCAAGAAGTGGAAACGGGCATGCACTGGCTGCCCGGCACGGTCACCGGCCGGCGCGAGACGCTGGTGACCGGCTGGCGCACTGCGCGGCTGGCGCACCTGCTGGTGCTGCCGGGCGACAGCTGGCTGCCTTTCCTGTGCGCCCTGGGCACTGCGGGCTTCTTCCTGCTGTTGACGGTTCAACAGGCCGTGGCGGCGTGGCTATGCGGGGCGCTCGCCGTGGCGACGCTGGTAGCGTGGCTATGGGGGCTGGACCGGCCGTTCGGCACGGTGCCCGGCAATCCGCGCCTGGCGCAGGTGGCGCAGGATGTCGTGCTGCCGATCGGCGCACGCGGCAGCGCGTCGCATTCGTGGTGGGCGACGCTGGTGCTGGTGGTGGTCGATGGTGCGATCTTCGCGTCGTTTGCCTTCACGCTGCTGCACATAGGCATGCGGCTGGAAGTATGCCCGCCCCCTGGCGCACGCCTGCCGGCGGCGCCCTGGCCATGGCTGGCCGGGGGCTTGCTCGCGGCCAGCTCGCTATTTGCCTGGTGGAGTGGGCGGCATGCGGAACGCGGCTGGCCGATCCTGGCGGCAGGAGCCTGCCTGCTCGGCGCCTTTGCGGCCGACCTGGACGGACATCTGGCAGCCGGGCTGGCGCCACGGCGCGAGGCCTGGAGCGCTGCGGTGGCGGCCTTGCTGGGGTACCAGGGCCTGCATGCCGTGACGCTGGGGGCCGCGGCGTTCTACGTGGCCGCGCGCGGCAAGCTCAGGGCAGCCAGCCGCGCCACGCTGGACAATACCGTGCTGCTTTGGCATTGCGCGGTGGCGCAGGGGCTGGCTGGACTGGCCCTGGTGCGCTGGCTCTAGAAGGAGTAGACCAGGGTGAGCGACGTCTGGGTATCGGTGTTCTGCTTGTCCGCCGGTACGCTGGTGTCGTTCTGCGCGCGGAAGGCCGCCTTCATCTGCATGGAGCCGTTGATACGCGTGCTGAGCGAGGTTTCCGAGGTCGAATGCATGTTCCAGGAGCCGCGTTCCACCGTCAGGGTCTGCGCGAAGGCGGCGTTGTCGTTCAGTTTCCAGCGGAAGGCGGCGCGGCCGCGCACGATCATGCCTTGTTCCTGCTCGCCGTTGGCGCGCGTGCCGTCGAAGTAGCCGGGACCGAACTCCATGTCCAGCGTCTTGTCGCCGGACTGGAACCAGCGGAAACCGTGACCGAAACCGATGCTGGCGCTGCGCGTGTAGGCGCCGAACTTGTCTTCGGCGAAGGATGCCAGGGCGTACAGCGTGGAATTCTCTTCCAGCAGCTTGTAACCGGCCTTGGCGCCCAGCTGGTAGCGTTCCGCCGAGCGCTGGTTCATGTCTTCCCCGTTGACGCGGGCACGGTCTTCCTTCAGGTAGCCGTTCCCGGTGTATTCGTTGCTCCAGAGCGGGGTGTCCTGTAGCGCTTCGAACTTGCCGGTGATCGACGTGCCCGAGGTATTGCCGCTGGTGCTGATTGCGCCGATTTCGGCGGCAATGATCCAGTTGCCGGATTGCTCAATATCGTCGGCAGCCAGGGCGTTCCCTGCCGCCAGGCCGGAGGCCAGGAGTATGGAAGTGAAGTATTTCATAACTGAATTCTATCAGGGCTCGACAGAATGTGCGCGCTTCAAGCACCGCAGGACGAAGGTGGAGCGGCTATGCCGGATGCCGGGGAGCTTGTACAGCTTGCGGCGCAAGAACTCTTCGTACCCGGCCGTGCCGGCCACTGCCACCTTGATCAGGTAGTCGTATTCGCCGGTCAGCAGATAGGCCTCCATGACTTCCGGCAGTTCGGCCAGGGCCTCCCCGAAGCGGTGCAGCATGTCGTCGTCGTGCCGGTCCAGGGTGACTTCGATGATCACGGTGTCCGGCAGGCCCAGGGCGTGCTGGTTCAGCAGCGCCGTATAGCCTTCGATGACACCGCGTTCCTCCATGGCGCGCACCCGGTTCCAGCAAGGGGTGGTGGAAAGGCCGACCTTTTCGGCGAGCTTGGTGTTGCTCAAACGGCCGTCCCGGCGCAGTTCGCGCAGGATTTTACGGTCCAATTCGTCCAGTTGTTCCATGTTTTGGCGGGTTTGAAGAAGAATCTTCTATTCTACAGGCAAATCGAGGCAAACTTTGGATGCCTATTCCGGCGCCCCAGCCGGATAATCTGCCCCATGACTACCGAACAGAGAACTTTTCGCCTGCGCCTCGAACGCAGCTGCGCCATGGACGCCGCGGAGGCCGTGCTGGCCACCCTGCGCCGCGGCGGCGTGCAACTGCGCGCCATGCGCATGGCGCCCGGCGTGCACGGCATGAACCTGGACCTGGATGTGGCGGCTGAGGGCGACGACGCCCTCGTGCTGGCCCGCATGCGCCTGTGTAACCTGATTGGCGTGCTGAAGATCCGCGTGCAGATTCCTGCCTAGGCTCCGATATAGGCGTACTTGAAGCTGAAGGTAAGCGCGATGACCCAGACGATGGGCTTGACGTCGCGGAAGCGGCCCGTCAGCAGTTTGAGCGCCGCGTAGGTGATGAAGCCGAAGGCGATGCCGTGCGCGATGGAGAAGGTGAAGGGGATCAGCAGGGCGGTGATGGCCGCCGGAATGCTCTCGGTGGTTTCCGCCCAGTCGATGTCGCCCAGGTCGCGCAGCATCAGGCAGGCCACGTACAACAGCGCCGGCGCGGTGGCGTAGGCGGGTACCACGCCCGCCAGCGGGGCGATGAACAGGGCGGCAAGGAACAGTATTGCGACGACCAGGGCAGTCAGTCCCGTGCGCCCGCCGGCCTGCACGCCGGAGGCGCTTTCCAGGTACGCCGTGGTGCTGGACGTGCCGAGTACGGAACCGGCCACGATGGCGGTGCTGTCTGCCAGCAGGGCCTTGTTCAGGCGTTCCATCTTGCCGCTGACGAGCAGGCCGGCGCGGCCGGCGACGCCCATCAGGGTACCGGTGGCGTCGAACAGTTCGACCAGGAAGAACACCAGCACCACATTCAGCACGCCGACACCCAGTGCGCCGCTCACGTCCAGCTTCATGAAGGTGGCGTCGAGGGACGGCGGCGCCGAGAAGACGCCCTGGAAGGTGTTCCCGCCGAAAAAGAAGCTCAGGATCGTCACCGCCATGATGCCGATCAGGATCGCCCCCTTCACCTTCAGCCGGTCCAGCGTGACGATCATCAGGAAGCCGATGATGGCCAGCAGCGCCGGCGCCTTGTGCAGGTCGCCCACCGCCACCATGGTGTTCGGATTCGCGACGACGATACCGGCGCCTTTCAGGGCGATCAGGCCGAGGAACAGTCCCAGGCCGACCGTGATGGCTATGCGCAGCGAGCGCGGAATGCCGTTGACGATGGCTTCGCGCAGCCCGAGCACGCTAACCAGGAGGAACAGGCAGCCCGAAATGAAGACGGCGCCCAAGGCAACCGGCCAGGCGATGCCCATTCCCAGCACGACGGCATAGGCGAAGTAGGCGTTCAGGCCCATGCCGGGGGCCATGCCGATCGGGTAGTTGGCGTACAGGCCCATGATGGCCGTGCCGAGGGCGGCGGCGAGACAGGTGGCCACGAACACCGCGTCCTTGGGCATCCCTGCGTCGCCCAGGATGGCTGGATTGACGAAAATGATGTACGCCATCGTCAGGAAGGTGGTGAAACCTGCCACCACCTCGGTACGAACATCACTGCCGGATTCTTTGAGTTTGAATAGCTTTTCTACGATGGACACGACGGCTCCCCGGTTGGTTTTACCGGGGAGCATACCATCACGGCAAGGCCAATGCGCGTGCGATGTCGTCCCACGCAACGTACTTGAAGTTCTGCGCGCCGTCCGGCAGGCGCTTGTAGCCGTCCTGCACCACCAGCATGCCTTTTTCGAAGCGGCCGCCCAGGTTTGCCGATGTCACGTCCAGGCCGTCGGTCTCGGACGCGCCGTCGATTCCCGCGCCGGTGTTGAAGCCGATGCGAAAACTGCCGACGATGCGGTGCGGCGCTGCGGCATCGGTCACCAGGTAGCTGTTGCTGCCCTGGCTGGAGACGACCAGGTAGCTGGCCCTGGCGCCATGGTACAGGGCCATCCCTTCCACGTCGGCGCGCAAATGGGCTCCGACCGGCAGCACCAGCCGCGGCTCGGCAACCGTCGTCGAACGGGCATCCAGGCTCCAGACGCCGCGCTTCTCCTCGCCGGCAAAGAGACGGCCGTTGCGGTCGTCGGCGACGCAGCCTTCGGGCTGGGTGCCCAGCTTGAAGCGGCGCACCAGGCTGGCCGTGAAGGCGCCGCCGCTGCGGCCGATGCGGTACTGCAGGAAGCTGCCATCCTTGTCGTTGACGAAGGCTTCCACGCCGCCCGTACCGGGCTGGTACAGGCAAATGCCGTAGATGCGCTCCAGCGGCGTCGGGAAGCGGGCGGCTTCGGCCACCGTGCCGGCGGCATCGATGGTGTAGAGCACCAGCGAGTTCTCGTCGCGCTGGGTGGCCATGGCCAGGTCGTAGCGCTGGCCGTCCAGCAGCACGTCCTGGCGCAGGTCGACGTTGTTCAGGCGGCCGGACGCCAGCATCTGCAGCTGACGGCCCTGCAGGTCATAGACGTGCAAGCCCTGCTTCTTGTTGGTGCCCAGGATGCGCCCCTGGCCCGGCCGCTGGCGGTCGGCCCAGATGGCCGGATCGTCCGCGGCGTCGCCCATGCGCGGCATGGTTTCCGTTTGCACCAGCGGCTGCACGATCACCGCCGGCGGCAAGTCGCTGCGCAGCGCGATGGTTTGCATCGCCTTGCCCTTGCCGTCGAGCAGGGTGACGCCGCCACCAGCCGGGGCCAGGCCGTGCGGCGCTTGCGCCAGCTTGCCATACGGCTTGCGCAGGGCCAGCGCGCGGCGCGCAGGCGGCGCTTCGGCTTCGGCGTTGTAGGCCCATGCCCCGAAGTCTTCCTCGGACACGACCAGCGCGGCGCTGGCGTCGTGCACCAGGCACGCATTGCTGTGCGGTGGCAGGGCGAGCTTGCGCACCAGCCTGGCCGGAGCGGCCGGATCGTCCGCTGCGGGCAGCAGCCATTGTTCCGCCTGGCCATCCTTGCCAACCACGAAGGCGTGCAGCAGTCCTTGCGTATCCTGGTACAGGCAGGCGGCATCCGGTGCAACGGCAGCCCCATCGAGTACGGTGCGCGCGGTCAGCGTGCCGGCCGCCGCATCCACCGTGACGGCGACGGCGCGTTCGCTGTTGGCATCCACCACCAGGGCCGTGCCGCTGCGATAGTCCAGGTGGCGCGCACGCAGCGGCAGGCTGGCGCGCGTGGCGCCGCCGGCCGTTTCCAGCTGCAGGCCGCGCTTGTCGATGGACAGTCGCGCGCCATGCGGCAACTTGATGCTCTCGGCGCTCGCTGCCGGCAGGACGCAGGCCAACAGCAATGGGATCAGGGTCACGCGCATCATCAGAAGTAGCTCGCTTTCAGGCCCAGCTTATAGGTGCGGCCGTATTGTTCGTATTGTGCATTGTGCTGTTTCACGCCCTGGTAGACGTAATACTTTTCGTTGTTGACGTTGGCAACGTCGAAACTCAGTTGCAGGCCCTTGGCCAGCTGCCAGCCGAGCGAGAAGTCCAGCTGCTTCTGCGTGTCGACGATGCGGTCCTGGGTACCATTCAGGATGTCCGAGCCCAGTTCCAGCAGGTAGGGTGACTTGTAGTTCAGCGCGATGCGGGTGCTGAACGGGCCGGCCTCGTAACCCAGCATGACGTTCATGACGCGGTCCGATTGGCCCGGCAGCGAGATCCGGCGCGACAGCATGGTGCCGGCCTTGCTGTCGAAGCGGGCCACGCTGGCGCGGGAGTCGGTCAAGGCGCCGTTCACGCCGACCAGCAGGCCGTTGAACGGGGCCGGCAGCATGCGCAGCGGCTGCTGCCAGGACAGTTCAATGCCCTTGACCTTGGCCATGTCGCCATTGGCGTAGGTGGTGGCGGAGGTGTAACCGGTCCACTGGCCGGTGCCGGCCAGGTTGGTGGTGTAGGTGAAATCCTTGATGTCCTTGTAGAACAGGTAGGCCGACACGGCGCCATCGGTGCCGATCACGCGTTCCACGCCCAGGTCGAAGTTGTGCGACTTGAGGGGATTGAGCTCCGGATTGCCGATGGTGGCTTCGGTGGGACTGGCCAGGGCCACGCCGGGTGCGAGCTGGCTGAAGTTGGCGCGCACCACGGAGTTGGTCCAGGCGGCGCGCAGGCTGGTGTCGCGGTCCAAGTCGTAGCGCAGTTGGAGCGAAGGCAGCCAGTTGGTGTAGGAGCGGCTGCGTTGCAGCGGGGTGATGCTGCCGGCGCTGGTGCGCACGCCATGCGCATCGAAGCCGGTATGCTCGGCCCGCACCCCGGCCAGCAGGCGCCAGTCGCCTTGCGAAACGGTGTTCTGCACGTAGACCGAATCAATGTCTTCGTTCAGCGTGAAGTCGTTGATGGCCGATTCCGTTGCCAGGCGCGCCGCGGTGCGGTCCAGTCCTGCGACGCGGGCGCGGATGGCGGCCGGATCGAGTGCGGGGCCGATGCGGCCGAAGGGGTAGTCCAGTTCATGTTCCTGGACGAAGGATGCCATCGACAGCGGACCGCTGATGGCCTTGCTGCCATAGCTCCACTGGTTGGTGTCGTTGGTCTTCTCGCGGCGGCTGGTCTTGGCGCCGAACTTCAGGTGCGAGCGCAGCTCTCCCAGGCTAAAGCCGTGCGACAGGTCAAGGCGCAGATGGTGCTCGGTATCCTTCGAATAGCGCTGTTGCAGCGCAATGGCGTTAAGGCTGTAGCTGGCCGGCTCGTAGGCCGCCGCCGGCGCCTGCAGCAACGGACGCTGGCCGTTGGTGAAGCTCACGCCCGGGAAGTTGGCATTGCCGCGGAAGCGTCCATCGTTCAAGGCTTCCGGGGTGTCCTCGTCGGCCTTGCTGTGGCCTGCCTGCACGTCAAGTTGCCAGCTGCCGAATTTTTGCTGGGTGCCCGCAACCGCGGACTGGATCTCCTGGGTGTACTTGCGCTGGCGCAGGCGGCGTTCCAGGCGTGCGCTGGCCGGCAGGCCGTCGGTCAGGGCGCCGCCGCCGACATTGCCGACCGTGATGCGATCACGCACTTCGTCGTCGCTGAAGCGGCTGAGGAAGCTGCGCAGGAACCAGCTGCTGCCCGCTTCCGGCCGGTAGTCCAGGTTGAGCGCGGCCGCGCGCCGTTCGCGCACCGGCAGGTAGTCGCGCAGCTCGAAACCCGACAGGCGCTCACCGTCCCAGGCGCCGCCCGTTTCCACGTTGTCGGATCCGAACTTGCGCTTCTCGCCGCTCAGCCCCAGCGCGACGCCGACCTTGCCGTCGGCAAAGCGCCGGGCCCACAGCAGGCCGACGCTCGGGCTGTTCTTGCCCGTGTTCTGATCATGCGATGCGGCTGCGCTTACCGACAGGAGGGAGCCGGGCAGGTCGAAGGCCGACAGCGACTTCACTTCCACCGTGCCGCCCAAGGAGTTGGCGTCCTGTTCCGGTGTCAAGGTCTTGCTTACCTCCAGCGAACGGATCAGCCCCGCGGGCAGCACGTCCAGCGCTACGGCGCGCCGGCTCGCCTCAGGCGACGGCACCAGCGCGCCGTTGATGGTGACCGCGTTCAGGTCGGGGCCCAGGCCGCGTACGGTGACGTAACGTCCTTCGCCCTGGTCGCGCTGCACGGAGACGCCGGGCATGCGGGCCAGCGCTTCGGCGGCGTTCTTGTCGGGCAGGTTGCCGATGTCGTCGCTGCTCAGGGCGCTGACGATGTTGTCGGCCTTGTCCTGCGCGGCGATGGACTTGGCCAGCACGGCGCGCTGGCCGGTAATGACGACGCTGGTGGCGGCCAGGCTGGCATCGGCGCCGTCGGCGGCATGCGCTGTTGCGGCGTTGACCAGGGCAAGCACGCCGGCGGCAAAGGCTGTCAGTTGGGTTTTCATTTCGCTTGTATGGAGTGGAAGAATGCAGCGAAGTATGGGAAGCGTGCGTGACAGCCTGGTTACGGCGGCGTGAGCCGAAATGACCCGCCGCCTGTAACGAAGCGGTCACAAGACGCGCCTAAGCTGCGCGGTTATGCTCAAACTTCACCGACACTCCCTGGCCGCAGCCGCACTCGCCGTGGCAGCCTGCCTGCTCCTGTACGCCGGCGCCGGCGACCCTAAACCGCTCGCGCAATGGCGCTGGATGGACATCGTCGCCGAAGGAGGCATGGCCGTCATGGCCGGTCTCTGGTTCGTCATGACCTTGAGCAGCCGGCCCGGCGGCCTGGTCACGCGCCTGCTGGCCGGCGGACTGGCCGCAGTCATGCTGGGCTCCTGGGCCGACTGCCAGGACGAATTCTTCCGTGTAGACAAGGCGGCAGCCTGGGACAACTGGCTGGAAGCGCTGGTGCCGTTCGGAATGCTGGTGCTGACGGCCGGCATCTATTACTGGCGCCATGAGCAGTTCATGCTGAACGACCATCTGGCCAAGCGCGAACGCCTGTTCCGCCAGCACCGCGCGTTCGACCGCGTCACGCAGTTGGCCGACGCAGCCTACCTGCGCCACCAGATCCGCCTGGAACAGCAGCGCGACCCGGCGGGCAAGTGCGCCCTGGTCATGCTGGACATCGACGGCTTCCACCGTATCAATCGCGAACAAGGGCAACGCGAAGGCGACCGTGTACTGCAGGCCGTGGGCCACATGCTGCTGCTGAACCTGCGCAACGAAGACCTTCTTTGCCGCTATGCCGGCGACCGTTTTGCGCTGCTGTTGCCGGGCATGGGGGAGGGCGATGCGTGCCAGTTGGCCAGGCACCTGTGCGCGGTGGTGGCCATGATGCGCCACCATGGCCCGCACGGCGTACTGCCGGTCACCCTGCGCTACGCCAGCACGCCAGTGCGAGGCGATGCCGATGGCGTAATGGCGCGCGTTTCGGCCGCCCTGGAAGCCGGCGCCGCCTGATGCGCTATGCCTTGCCCGACGAACCGTCCATCGCCGCGTGCGGCGGGCCGTGGCGCATGCTCGATTACGCCCTGCAGGCGGAGATTGCCCCGGCAGTCCTGGCGCGCGGCAGCGGCATGCCGGGCGATGGGGCGCAGCCGCCCGGGGACTGGCTGGTCAGCCCGGCCCAGTACCTCCAGCTGCTGAGGAACGTGCTGCGCCAGCTCGATAGTCCGGACACGAGCTTCATGCTGGGGCAGTTCCTGCTGCCAGGCGCCGACGCGGCCCTGGCGAATGCATTGCGCCACGCCGGGTCGGCGCTGGCGGCGCTGGAGATCCTGTGTTCCCGGCCGGCGCAGCTATCGCCGCTGCTGCGGCCACGCCTGCACGCCACCGGTGGCCAGCTCGTGCTGTACTGGACCGATAGCCACGGCGCGCCTGGCCTGCGGCCCGCATTGGTGGAGATGCACATGGCAGCGGTGGTGTCGCTGGCGCGCTGGCTGGGCGGCAGGCGCCTGCCCTGGCGCTTCTGCTTCAACCGCGCCCGGCCACGCCATGTCGCGCAGCATGAGGTGCACCTGGGACCGGACTTGCGTTTCGACTGCCAGCTCGATGCCATGCTGCTGGAACTGGACGCCGCGCGCCAACCCTGGCCCGGCGCCGATGCCGCCCTCAGCGCGGCGGCGCTGGCGGCGGCAGGAGAGGCGGTGCCCAGCCTGCTCGACGCCTTGTACAGCCACCTGCTGGCGCAAGTGCGCGACAACCCGACGCTGGAAGGCACCAGTACCGCCTTCGGGGTCAGCCCGGCCACGCTGAAGCGCCACCTGGCGCGTTACGGCACCACCTTTCAGGCCGAACTGGACCAGGTGCGCACGCACGTGGCGCTATACCTGTTCCAGGCGCACCAGGCCGACAACGAGGCGGTGGCAAGCTATCTGGGCTTCCACGACGCCGCCAACTTCCGCCGCGCCTTCAAGCGCTGGACCGGCTCGACACCGGCCCTGCTGCGGGCGGCAATGGCATCCTAGGCCAGGGAGAATAGCTGGGAAAACACGCGGGTGGCCATCAGCCCCAGAGGCTGGTGGTGCACGGCCGGGCCCATGTGGCGCGCCAGCATCGTCATCGCTTCCGCCTTGCTGCCGCAGGCGGCGATCTGGGCTTCCAGCAGGCCCAGATCGTTGCCGATGATCTCCCACGCATGTTCGTCGGGCGGAAAGCTGTGGCGCAGAATCGCGCGCGGCGCTTCGGTGGGCCTGGGCGGCGGCGGGAACGGCGTGGCGGGTGCGGGCTGCGTGGCCGGTTCATCCTGCGGGGCACCGCCTTCGGGCGTGGCGGGCAGGGCCTGCAGTCCGATCTTGCCCAGCGCGTAGCCGTTCTCGAGGCGCTGCAGGAAGGCGCCACCACCGTCGGCGCGCGCACCCAGCATGGCGCGCATGGCGTTCAGTACATAGTCGCCCGGCGGCGGTGCCGGCAGGGCGATGCCCAGTTCGGCCAGCTCATGCAGCAATGACGGCTGGGCTGCCGGCTGGTCGTCCACCGCCAGCTGGTAACCCATCAGTTCCGGCAAGTAGCGCTCGCCGGTACAGGCCAGCGCCAGGCGGATCGCGCCTTGCACAAAGCTTGTATCTTCCTGGTCCTGCCAGTTGTTGCAGGCTTGGACGGCCAGCACCTGTCGCACTTGCGCAACGCGGTTGGCCGTCGGCACGCCATTGCCCAGGTATTCGAGGTAGAGCCTGACCAGAGGCATGTAGGCCGGCTGGCGCCAATGGTCGAGTACGCTGTGCAGCCAGGCGCCTTCCGCCAATAGCGATGGCGCCTGGACGGACAGGAAGCGGCGGGCCTGGGCCAGTGTGGCGAAATGGCGGCGCGCGGCACCCTCGGCCCGGCCGGCCTGGTACTGCCGGAACTCCTCGGCACGGCTGCGGGCGCGCAGTTCGATCCACGCTTCCAGCCCCGCGACGCCGCCGCTCCAGGCCGGCGGCAGGGCGGTCGCCTCGGCCAGGCGGCGCTGCAGGTAGGCGGTGGCCGCCGCACGGTCGGGCGCTTCCCGCAGCAGCATGTACAGCTGCCGCGACGGGCCGCCCGCGGGCGCGGGGACGTTGCGGCTGAGGGGAAGTGTGGTCAGCATAGCAACCAGTATCGGGAGGTGGGCGCGTGTTTCCTAGCGGAGAGATTCGCGTCGCGTTGTAAGAGCAGTCTTACAAGGTCACGGGGCGCTCTACCGAATTGCGGCGCCCGGCGTGAATGCGGGTTCCGGCAGACCGCTGCCGTCATCGATGGTGAAGCCATTGCGGCCGCGCCGTTTGGTGTCGTACAGCGCCATGTCGGCCCGCCCGATCAGGCCGCCCGCGGTTTCCGTGCCGCCGGCGTAGAGGGCAATGCCGATGCTGGTGGTCACGCGCAGGGGCGCGCCCAGCACGCGGAAGTCGGGTGTCACGGCCGCCATCACCTTTTCCGCCAGGATCTGGACTTCCTCGCGATGACGGATGTGCTCGAAGATGATGACGAATTCGTCGCCGGCCAGGCGTGCCACCGTATCGGTGGTGCGCACATGGCCGCTCAGGCGCAGGGCGAACTCCTTCAGCACCTCGTCGCCGGCCGCATGGCCCAGGCTGTCGTTGATGTGCTTGAAGTTGTCGATATCGAGGTAGGCCAGCGCCATCTGGCTGTCCTGGCGCCGCACGCGCTCGATGGCCTGGTCCAGCACGAATTCGAACTGGCGCCGGTTGGGAATGCCGGTCAGCGGGTCGCGCCGCGCCTGGCGCAGCAGCTCCGCTTCCACTTCGCGGCTGCGCGTCACGTCGCTGGTGACGGAGTAGACATACGGCACGCTGCCATCCTTGCGCAGGTCCGGCACGAAAGTGGTCTCCAGCACGCGCGGCTCGCCATGCAGGCGGGCCGTGGACTCGTACTGGGTCACTTCGCCTCGGAAGGCGCGCTCCAGCCAGGGCTGCGCTTCGGCATAGGCGGCGGCCCCTATCACGGTTGCCAGCGGGCGGCCGGGCAGGGAGTCGGGATCGGCGCCGAGCCAGCGGCGACAGGTGGCATTGGCGAACTGCAGGGTATGTTCCGGGTCGATGGCGGTGACCATGACCGGCAAATGGTCGGTGATCAGGCGCAGGCGCTTCTCGCTGGCGCCCTGGGCCAGTTCGGCGTTCTTGCGCTCGGTGATATCCATGCACATCAGGTAGAAGCCCTGCACCGTGCCGTCGGGGGCGCTGTCGGGCACCAGTTCGGCCATCAGGTGCAGGTGGCGTTCCATCTCTTCCCCAGGACGTTCGATGTGCACGCGGCGGCCCGCCAGCACCGTGTCGAAGCAATCCTTCCACCGCGCCAGCACATCCGGCCCGAACACTTCGTCGATGCGCTTGCCGATCATGGCGTGCGGGTCGATCCCCAGCAGGAACTGATAGTGCTCGTTGGTGAAACGGTAGCGCAGGTCGCGGTCGATATACGCCACCAGGGCGGGAATATTGTCGGCAATGACGCGCGCCCGCTTTTCGCTGCAGGCCAAACGCTCCTGCGCCGCCTGGCGCTCGGCGGTGAGCTCGTAGAGCGCTTCGCTCAGTTCGCTGACCTCGTCCTTGCCGCTGCTGTGCAGCACGCCAATGTCGCCACCCCGCGTGCGGATCGACAGCAGGCTGCTGCGCAGCCTTTGCAGCGGCGCCAGCAACAGCTTGACCATCCACCAGCTCAGAAGGCCCGCGACGGCGGCGAACACGCTGGCCGCCAGGACGGCTTGCTGGCGCATCTCGATCATGGGCGCAAAGGCTTCGGCGGTCGGGTAACGCACGCCCACGATCCAGTTGGTCGCGTTCAGGCGCTTATAAGCGTAGATGCCATCCACCCCATCCTTGTTGGGTGCTTCCATCCAGCCCTCGAAGCCGGCCAGGGCGCGTCGCGTGCCCAGGTTGAGGCTGGGCTGCTCGTCGATGGGATCGAGCAGGCGCGCCTTGTTCGGGTGGTTCACCAGGATGCCTTCAGTGGTCATAATGAACATGTAGCCGGTCTTGCCGGGCTTCATATTGTTGAAATGGTGGAAAAAGTCGGAGTTCAGCAGGTCGATGCTGCCGACCAGCACCACCTGCACGTCGCCGCCGCTGTCGATGATGGGGTGGGTCAGTACCACCACCGGCAGGTTGGAAACGCGGCCGCGTATCGGCGGTGAAATGATGGCGCGCTTTTGTGCCATCGTCTGCTCGAAGTAGCTGCGGTCGGTCACGCTGGGATTGGCCTGGGCGGGCGGGCGCAGGCTGGTGATGTAGCGGCCCTTGGCGTCGAATGCCGCCACGTTGGCGAACTCGGACGAGACCGATGCATGGCGCTCGATGGCGGCGCGCAGCACACCGGCATTCTGGGCGCCGGGCGGTACCGCTTCCGCGATCGACGACAGCAGCAGGCGCTTGGTGGCCAGTTGTTCGTCGATCTGGGCAGCGGCCAGCGCGAGCATGTCGAACTGTTGTTGCCCGATGACGCTCTTCATGTCGCGCTCCACCAGCGCCAGTGCCAGCCAGGTCAACAAGGTGGTGGCGGCAAGCACGAACGCTATCACCACGCAGGTCATGCGCGCGCGCAAGCTCTGTGGTAGCAGGCGGGGCAGGGTCATGACTTTAGTATTGCACACCTGTTTGCCAGCGTGTTCTAAAATTCAAGCAAAGACACTGCGCGGAAATACTGTGAAAAACACAATTGCATTCGGCCGGGCGACCGATTCATGACGCACTTCCACCTTGCTTGGGAACTGGGCGGCGACTCGGCCCACCCGGGACGGATGCGCGTGCTGACGCAGGCATTGCTTGGGCGCGGCCACATGGTGAGTCTGTCCGTGCGCGACCTGGGCGCGGCGCGCAGGCTGCTGGGCGACCTCGATGTGACGGTGCTGCAAGCGCCGCTATGGCTGCACGGCAGCGGCCACCATGCCGCCAGCCTGGCGGAGATCATGCTGGCCGCCGGCTACCATGAGGCGCAGGCGCTCGATGGCCTGGTGCGCGGCTGGCGCGGACAGCTGGAGCTGCTGCTGCCCGACGTGCTGGTGGCCGAGTTCGCGCCGACCGCCTTGCTGGCGGCGCGCACCCTGGATATTCCAGCCGCGGCCATTGGTGCCGCCTTCACCGTGCCGCCCGCGGGCCAGCCATTGCCAAACTTCCGGCCCTGGGAAGCAGTCGATCTGGCGCGCCTGGCGGCAGCGGAGCTGCACGTGCTGAAGGTCATGAACACGGTGCTGGTGCATTATGGCGGCGTGCCTTATGCGCAGGCGGCCGACAGCTTGCTGGGCCGGGAGCACCTACTGTGCGCTTGGCCTGAGCTGGACCACTACGGCCGCCCGGCCGCCTCGGAGCAATGGTTCGGCCCGGCGTTCGTGGCGCCGCCCGGCGAGGCGCCGCAATGGCCGCCCGGCCAAGGGCACCAGGTCTTCGTCTACCTGCGGCAGGAACATCCGGCCCACGCGGCGGTGCTGCACGCCCTGGTGATGGAAGGTTGCCGCGTGCTGTGTTACCAGCCGGAAGTGGCGGCCGGCGCCGTACCGCCGGTGCACGCCACCAGCCTAGCTTGGGCGCGCGGGCCGGTGGATATGGCGGCGGTCCTGTCGCAGGCCCGCCTGTGTGTTTGCCAGGCCGGGGAGGGCACCGTGGCGCAATCGCTGCTGGCGGCCGTGCCGATGCTACTGCTGCCGACCAAACTCGAACGCTACCTGCTGGCGCAGCGCCTGGAAGCGGCAGGGGTGGCGATCAACGGCGGGCGCCTGCCGGGCGCGGTGGACTGGCGCAGCGTGGTGCGCAGCTTGTTGATGGATGGGCGGACCTTGCTGGCGGCGCGCAACGCGGCTGCGCGCTACGCGGGCTTTACGTCCGCGCAAATGGCCGCGCGCCTGGTGTCGCGCCTGGAATCGATGGCGGCAAGCGCCTAGTGCGCTGGCTGGCGGCGCTCGCAGTACTGGCGCCAGGCGAGTTCTTCCAGCGCGGCGACGGCGTCGCGCACGCCGTCGAAACGGGCATCGGAAAAACTGCGCGCAAACTTTTCGTGGAACTCGGCCCGTTCCAGTTCGGCGGGCGTCGGTGGCATGTGGTGCAGCTCCATTGTGTTCTCCAAAACCTGCTGTCAGTTTTGCTTTGGGCAGCGGTCGTGTCGGTGCGGCAGCTAACCTTCGCCGTGTGGCAAGCTCGCAGGATAGTTCATCAATATTATCTTATTGATAAAACCAGCTATCATCTCTGCAATTTGTCGAGAATAAGCAAGGACTAATTCTCTTAGGAGAAACATTGCGAATTCCTCTACAAGTCAGTACACTCGATTTAATTCACGGCAACCATTTAAGTTCCGAAAAGTGTATTCACAGGCGCAAATCGATCCAGTCGTCAGTTTCCTGAACACGCAAGGTGAAGCGGCGCGCGGCACCATTGTGAATCTCCAGCGTAAGTCGCTGGTGATGGAAGTCTACAACCCATACTCCATCGTGCAGGTGAGCGAAGTGCTGCGCGAACTGACCGTGCGCATGGGCACCGTCAGCGCCTACGTCGGCAAGGCTGTGGTCATCAGCATGGTGAACACCGGCTTGACCGCCGTGGTGTCGGTAACCCTGATCGATGAATGGCGCGAGCTGAGCGAAGCCGTGCTGCAGCCCGGCGCCGTGGGCCGTGAAGCCAACAAGTTCGTGCTGGACTGGGACGAGCGCTTCCGCATCCGCCGCGATTACCAGATCGCCGTCAACGAAACGCGCTCCTTTCTGACCGACGTTTCGCGCTGGCTGGAACAGGTCGACTTGTCCGACGCGCTGCCGCGCGAGGACACGCGCCTGCGCGCCGACTATTTCTTCGAGCTGGCCGCGCCGCTGATGCGCAAGACCAAGACCTTCTTCGACGAGATCAATTTCCAGGCTTCGCAGATCAGCGAAGAAGAATCGTCGGCACACCGCGCCTTTGCCCAAGGCGCGCTGCATCCCTTGATCCTGCGTGCGCCCTTCGTGTTCCGCACCTTCACCAAGCCGCTTGGCTACGCCGGCGACTACCAGATGGTGAACCAGATCCTGGGCGACCCGCGCGAGGGGCCGAGCACCTATTTCCAGATCGTCAATACCGCCTTCCTGAATACGGCGGTGGCCACGGCGCATCGCCACCGGATCGAGATCCTGGTGGCCTACCTGGAGCGTCTGGCGGCAGAGGCCAAGCGCCTGCAGCGTCCACTGCGCGTGCTGAACGTGGGCTGCGGCCCGGCGCAGGAGATCCAGCGTTTCCTGGAAACGGCGGAAGACCCGTCGCTGCTGTCGTTCCAGCTGGTCGACTTCAGCGGCGAGACGCTGGAATGGACCCGCGGCACGCTGGACGCGATCCAGCGCCGCACCGGCCGCGCCGGCACCATCGAATACGTACAGGACTCGGTGCACCAGCTTCTCAAGCGGCGGCCGGATGCGCCCGGCGGCACCGGCGCCGAGTTCGACGCCGTCTATTGCGCGGGGCTGTTCGACTACCTGTCCGACAAGGTGTGCGCGCGCCTGAACGCCTATTTCGCCTCGCGCACGCGCGCCGGCGGCAAGCTGCTGGTGACCAACGTCCATACCAGCAATCCCGAACGTTTCAGCATGGAGCACATCCTCGAGTGGTACCTGATCTACCGCGACGAGACCCGCATGCAGGCCATCCTGCCGGAACGCTGCAGCGACACCAGCATCTATACCGACCCCACTGGCGTGAACGTGTTCGCCGAAACCACGGTCAACCCGGTGCAATGACATGACCACGCTGGCCATGAATACCGGCAGCTCCTACGAGCGCGAGCTGGGCGCCTATCACCTGTTGTCGAGCCGTGCCTGTGCGGTGACGGTCCTGGTGCTGGTGCTGCTGGGCACAGTGCTCGATTTCGCCCTCTATCCGGACCAGGTGCTGCGCTTTGCACTGGCACGCGCGGTCACGGGAGCAGGCATCCTGGCGGCGCTCGGCTTGCTGTACACCCGCTATGGCCGGCGCCACGTGCACATCATAACGTTCGCCTGGCTGACATTCCCGCAACTGATGATCGCCTGGATGATCCATGTGACCCAGGGCGAAGGCTCGCTGTTCTACGCCGGCATTATCCTGACCATTTTTGCGGTGGGCACGCTATTCCCGGTCGGCTACCTGTATACGCTGGCATTCGGCCTGTTTACGATGGCGGCCTATTACCTGGCGTGCGTCACGCGCCCCGGCGGCGTTGGCGACACGGGCGCCTTCATCTTCCACACCACGATCATCGCCTTCTCCGTGGCGGGCAGCACCGTCTATACCTACTACAACGAGCGCGGGCGGCGCCAGCTGCATGCGCTCAAGGAGGAGGTGGCGCTGAAGAACCGTGAACTGGAGGCGAACAACCGCAGCCTGGCCGAGATCAAGGGCCAGATGCTGCAGCAGGAAAAGATGGCGGCCCTGGGCACGCTGGCGGCGGGTCTGCTGCACGAGGTCAATAACCCGGTCAACTTCTGCATGATGGCGATCGATATTGCCCTGGAAGAACCGGAAGCCAAGGCCAACGAAGTCCTGAAGGAATGCCTGGTGGACGCCAAGCAGGGCATGCAGCGCGTGCAGTACATCGTGTCGGACCTGAAGACTTTCGCCTATCGCAAGTCGGGCACGGACCACGAGAGTGCGCAGTTCCTGTTCGAGCGCGCCCTGGAATCGGCGGTGCGCCTGGTCGGCCATGAAATCAAGGGTATCGCAGTGCAGCGCCACCTGCAGCCCGATACCCTGGTGCGTGGCGACGAGGCGGCTGTGATCGGTGTGTTGATCAACCTGCTGAGCAATGCGGCCCTGGCCATGCGCAAGGGCGCCACCAGCGCGCCGGTCATCGACATTTACGCGGAAGCGCGCGGCGACCGCTTGAAAATCACCGTGCAGGATAACGGTCCCGGCATCGCCGCGGAAAACATCGGCCGCGTATTCGAACCCTTCTTCACCACGCGCGAGGTGGGGCAGGGCCTGGGCCTGGGCCTGAGCATTTGCTACAGCGTCATCCAGCGCCACGGCGGCCTGCTGGCGGTGGAAAGCGTGCCGGGCGAATGGACCAGGTTCACCTTCGACTTGCCGCGCGTGACGGGAGGCGAAAGATGACGGAAAAGGGCCAGGTGGCCACCGTCCTGTATGTGGACGACGAGGAAATGGCGCGCAAGTATTTTGCGCTGGCCGTGGCGGAGGACTTCACCGTGCTGACCGCGCCGGGCGTGGACGAGGCGCTGGAAATCCTGCGCCAGCCCGGCAGCGACGTCGACGTGCTGGTGACCGACTACCGCATGCCGGGCCGGGTGGGCGGCGAGCTGCTGCGCCAGGTGGAGCAGGATTATCCGCACCTGGTGCGCATCCTGGTGACCGCCTACGCCGACAAGGACGTGCTGCTGGAGACGATCAACGGCGGCGACATATTCCGCATCCTGGAAAAGCCGCTCGACACGGCCGTCATGCGCGACGCCCTGCGCCTGGCGAGCGCCAACGCGCGCGAACGCGCCCTGCGCCGCCAAAGCCTGCTGGCCATCGAGGAAACCGTGGCCTTCCTGGCGCACGAACTGAATACGCCGCTGGCCACCATCGCCAACTTCGCGCGCAACATCCAGCGCCGCGTCAACGGCCAGGCGCAGGACAACGGGCTGCCGCTGAAAGCCGACATCGGCAATGCGGCGGCGCACATGAACGACAATGCGCGCTACTGCCTGTCGGTGCTGTCCTCGTTCGTGGAATCGGTCAAGCGCGCCAGCGTGGCGCCGGCCGCGCGCCTGGCCGGCGGCAGCGCGGGGCAGATGGTGAGCGCGCTGCTGGGCGTGTATCCTCTCGCCCCCGGCCAGCGCGAAACGATCGACGTGGTGGTGCAGGCGGACTTCACGGTGCGCGCCGCGCCCAATTGCGTCGCACTGGTGCTGTCTTCGCTATTGAGCAACGCCCTGCGCGCGCTGCAGGAACAACCTGAACCCCGGATCAGGATCACCGTGGGCGTGGCAGACCGCCCCTACATCATCGTGGAAGACAATGGGCCCGGCATCGCGCCGGCGCTGCTCAATCGCCTGCTGCTGGATCCCGTGTCCATGCACGGCAGCGAAGGCGGCAGCGGCTGGGGCCTGATCTTCTGCAACCGCGTGATGCAATCCTTCGGCGGGCACCTGCGCGTGCAGTCCGAGCAGGGTTGCTCCACCACCGTCACCATGAATTTCCCGGATTGAGAGAAGGAACGAGCATGACAGAACAACCGACCAAGCAAGCCCCGGCGATCCTTTACGTCGATGATGAGGCAACCGCCCTCAAGTACTTCCAGCGCGCGCTCGGCTCGCTGGCGCCCGTGTATGTGGCCGAGTCGGTCGAGGAGGGCAAGCGCATGCTCGACGAGCATGCCGACGAGATCGCCGTGCTGGTGTCGGACCAGCGCATGCCCGGCGCCTACGGCAACGAACTGCTGTTCTATGCGTGGGACCGCTATCCGCACATCGTGCGCATCCTGACCACCGCCTATTCGGAGATGGAGCACACGGTCGACGCGGTAAACCAGGGCCAGATCCACCGCTATATCCAGAAGCCATGGGACATCGCCGCCTTGCGCATGGAACTGAAGCAGGCCCTGGCCCTGGCCAAGCTGCAGAAGGAGCATTCGCAGCTGCTGCGCGAAAAGCTGCTGGTGCGCCAGAAGCAGGCTGTGGCCAGCCGCATCGGCACCCTGTACACGCTGTCGACCAGCCTGGCCGCCCCCAGTCCGGCGGCCGGCCCATCCTTCGTCCCGGTGGAAAGCTACCTGGCCGGCGCGCTGAGCGCCGGCATGACGCCGCCGGAGCCGGACTGGCTGATGCTGGACCACTCCGACCTGATCAGCTCGGAAGCCTTCCGCAGCGCCGCCTTCGGCTGCGCCGTGCGCGACCACCTGAACGAACTCGAGCAGCGCCACGGCGGGGCCGACCCGGCGCACGCCTTTGCCCTGCTGGCGGAAACTTTCGGCCCGAGCTTCTGCTCCACCGGCCCGGCCAGCGCGCAATTCCTGCAGGCGTCGCAGTTGACCGAGTTCCTGGAAACCCCGACCAGCGCGCCAGTTTCCTCCCAGCACGCTTTCTGGCTGGCTTGCCTCTTGTGGATGGGCAAGCGCGGCGCCACCATGCAGATGAGCACGGGTGCCGACGGCGTCGAATGCCGCATGGTGCAGGCCGACGCGGTACTGACGCCGTCGCAGCTGGCGGCCTGGGTCGAGCAATTCTGACGCCCGCCCGGGCGGGCAGGGCACGCGCAAGGAAATGTGCGCCCGCCGCGGCGGGCCTCCGCTAGCATGGCGGCAGCAACCTAAAGCCAGGAGGTGTGCCATGCCACGAGGAGCCAGCCCGAAACGCGAGCGCGAATACAAGGAACTGAAGGAAGAGTTCAAGGAAGAGCATCGCTATCCCGGCCGCGAGGAGGAAGTCGCGGCCCGCATTGTCAACAAGCAGCGCCGCGAACACGGCGAAACCAAGGCGCAGAAGTCGCGCGCCGGCCGCAAGGTCCATTAGCCGCCACTCCGCGCTGTCTGCAACAAGTGACAGAAGGAGAGCTTTATAGCAACATTCGCAGGGCGTCTCGGTTATACTTGGGCATCGGAAAACCGGAGCCGCCATGCCAGAGAAAGATGAGGTCACGAGGAGGCCGCTAAGTCGCCGGATTGGACTGGGCTCCCTGCTGTCCCTGCTGCTGGCGGCCAGTTCCCTGCTGCTCACGGCGCTGCTGGTCGTGATCCTGGGCGTGGTCGCGACCGATGAATTGAAGCGCAACATCGGCCAGGGGCTGGCGCAGCGCGCGCGCCACGCCGCCGGCCAGCTCGACGCTACCATGTTCGAACGCTACCGTGAGGTCCAGCTGCTGGCGCGGCGTCCCGAATTCTCGGCCAGCGGCCAGTCGCCCGCCCAGCGCCGCCAGATCCTGCACGATGTGCAGCGCACTTATCCCCTGTATGCCTGGATCGGCCTGACCGACAATGCCGGCAAGGTCCTGGTCAGCACCGGCGGCCTGCTGGAGGGGGCGGACGTGTCGGCGCGCAACTGGTGGATCGACGCGCCCAAGGGCGTGTATGTACACGACGTGCATGCGGCCAAGCTGCTGGCCAAGCTGCTGCCTTCCGCCGGCGACGGCCCCATGCGGTTCGTGGACCTGGCGTTTCCCTATTACGACACGGCCGGCAAGCAGGCCGGCATTCTCGGCGCGCACCTGAGCTGGAACTGGGGGCGCCAGGTGCAGGGCTTGTTCGACAGCAAGGGCGAGGCGGAAACGCTGATCGTCTCGCGCGACGGCAAGGTGCTGTACGGTGCGGACGCCTTGCTCGACCAGCCCGCCGCCCCCGGCAGTCTGGCGCAAGCGCGCCGGCAGGCGTCCGGTTTCGTGGAGGAGCGCTGGAGCGATGGGCGCGACTACCTGGTGGGCTATGCCCGCACGCGCGGCCAGGATGGCTATCCTGGCTTGGGCTGGGTGATCCTGACGCGCCAGCCGGCCGCCACGGCCTTCGCGCCCGTGCGTCGCCTGCAGCTGACGGTGGCCCTGGGCGGGCTGGCGGTGGCGCTGCTGTTCTCGCTGCTGGGCTGGCGCGCGGCGCGTACCGTCACCCGTCCGCTGCTGCACACGGCGCAGGCGGCGCGCGAGGTGGAACTGGGGCGCGCGGCCGCCTTGCCGCCGGTGGCGGGCAGCTTCACCGAACTGGAAACGGTGCGCGGCGCCTTCAACGCCATCTTGCAACGGCTGCGCGGCAAGGAACTGCTGCTGCTGCGGGCCAATACGGAGCTGGAGCAGCGCGTGGCCGACCGCACGGCCGACCTGGAACGCTCGCTGGCGATCGTGCGCGCGAGCGAACTGCGCATGCTGACCATTCTCGAAACTAGCCAGGATGCCTTCATTGCCTTCAACGGCGAAGGCATCGTCACCGACTGGAATCCGCGTGCGGCGCAGGTGTTTGGCTGGCCGCGCGAGCAAGCGCTGGGCAAGCCGATCGACCAGCTGCTGCAGGTCGGCGCCGACGCGCTGGCCGGCATGGTTCAGCGCGCCAACGGCGGACGCGTGGCACTGACGGGCTGGCGGCGCGACGGCATGCGCTTTGACGCGGAAATGACCCTGGGCCAGATGCAGGTGGAAGGCGTGCAATCCTACGCCGCCTTCGTCAGCGACATTTCGCAACGCCGCCATATCGAGCAGGAATTGGAAGCCGAACGCCTGCTGCTGTCCACCGTGCTGGAAACCATCGAGGTCGCGGTGGTGGCCTGCGGCCCCCATGGCGAAACCACTCTGTCCAACCGCGCCGCGCGCGCGCTGCCGCCCGCGGCCACCACGCAGGACGAGGCGTCGCCGTTGCGGCGCGCCCTGCGCGGCGAGCATGTGCAAGGCGAGGAGCTGCGCATCGTGTCCGGCGACGGGCGCGAGCGCCATTTGCTGAGCAACGCCAGCGTGCTGGCCGGCGCCGATGGCGCCCGTCTGGGCGCGGTGGTGGCGATGGCGGACGTGTCGGCGCTGGAGGAGGCCAAACTGGCGCTGGCGGAGAAGGAGCGCTTCCTGCGCGCAGTGGCCGACAACAACCCGGCTGCCATTGGCTACGTCGACCGCAACGAGATCTACCGCTTCGCCAACCGCAGCTACCAGACCATGATGGGGATCGATCCGGCCAGCATGATCGGGCGCAGCATCGAGCAGGTGCTGGGCGAGACGGTGTATGGCCAGGTGCGCGGCTACGTGGCGGCGGCGCTGCGCGGGGAGCAGGTGCACTTCGAGGTCGACGCCGACCGCGCCGGCTGGCCGCGCCATTTCATGACCGACTACATGCCCGACACGGATGCGCAGGGCGTGGTGCGCGGCTTCCACATCATGGCGCTCGACATCACCGCCCGCAAGCGCGCCGAACTGCAGCAACAGGAGGCCAGCCGCGCCAAGAGCGCGTTCCTGGCCAACATGAGCCACGAGATCCGCACGCCGATGAATGCGGTGCTGGGCATCGGCCAACTGCTCGAGCGCACCCCGCTTAGCGCCGAACAGCAGGAGTACGTGCGCCTGATCCGCGCATCCGGCAGCGCCTTGCTGGCCGTGGTGAACGACATTCTCGACCTGTCCAAGATCGAGGCGGGCAAGCTGGCCGTGGTGGCCGCGCCATTCCAGCTGGACGAGCTGGCCGAGTCGATTGCCGCCGCCATGCAGTCGGCCAGCGTCGGCAAGCGGCTCGACCTGCTGCTCACGCTGGAGCCTGGCATGCCGCACGGCCTGGTGGGCGACTTGCAACGCCTGCGCCAGGTGGCCCTCAACCTGGTCGGCAATGCCATCAAGTTCACGGCCGAAGGCGAGGTATGCGTGCACCTGGGCGCCAGCGCGCCGGGCAGCGCCATGGAGATCCTGCAGCTGACGGTACGCGACAGCGGCATCGGCATGAGCAGCGAGCAGTTGGGCCGCCTGTTCAATCCCTTCGAGCAGGCCGACAGCTCGACCGCGCGCCGCTTCGGCGGCACCGGTCTCGGGCTGTCGATTTCGCAGCAGCTTGTCGAGCTGATGGGCGGCACCATCACGGTCAGCAGCGAGCCGGGACGGGGTAGCGAGTTCGTGGTGTCGGTGCCGCTGCAGCTGGCCCTGCGCCAGCGCGCGGTGGCGGGCGATGCCGGTGCCCTGGACGGGCTGCGCGTGCTGCTGGTGGACGACCACGTGCCGACCTTGCGCTACCTGGAGGCGCTGTTGCGGCGCTGGGGCTGCACGGTCGATGCCCACGCGGCGGCGCCGGCCGGCGCCGGTGCCGCCTGGGACGTGGCCCTGGTCGACTCGGTGCAGCTCGACGCCGGCGGCCACGCGCCGTATGCCGGCATGGCCCTGGTGGCGCTGAACCGCAGCGTGGACCGGCCGCCGCGCCAAGAGGAGGACGCGGCGCTGCCCAAGCCGGTGCTGCCCGGCGCGCTGCGCCTGCTGCTGCAAGGCTTGCGCCAGCAACGCGGGACCCCGGACGCGACGCCGGCGGCGCAGCCCGAACTGGCGGCCCTGCGCGGCGCGCGCATCCTGCTGGTGGAGGACAACACAACCAACCAGCTGGTGGCGCGCGGCGTGCTGGAACCGGCCGGCGCGCACGTGACGGTGGCCGAGGATGGCGCGCAGGCAGTAGAGCTGATGCGCGCCGACGGCGCCGCCTTCGATCTGGTGCTGATGGACGTGCAGATGCCGGTGATGGATGGCTTCGAGGCGACACGCGTGATGCGTGGCCAGCTCGGTGTGCGGCTGCCGATCCTGGCCATGAGCGCTGGCGTGCTGGAGACTGAGCAGGCCAAGTGCCTCGAATGCGGCATGGACGGTTTCATCGCCAAACCGGTCGACTACGCGGACATGCTCGGCACCATTGCCGCCCATCTGGCGCGCGCAGCGTCGCCTGCACCCGCCGCCGCGCCCACCGCGCCGCCGGCGCCCGCCACAACGGAACTGGACCAGCAGCCGGGCGTGTTTGCCATCCGCAAGCTGCTGACGGTGATCGGGCGCAGCCCGCAACGGCAGAACATCGTTTCCCTGGTGGGACGGGTGGTGCGCCAGTCGCAGGCCGAGTTCGACGCGGCGCGCGCGCGCTGGGAGGCGGGCGATGCGGCCGGCGCTGCGGCGGCCTTGCATGCGCTGCGCGGCGGCGTGGGCAGCCTGGGCGCGCGCAATTTCGCCGACGCCACCCTGGCGGCGGAGCAAGCCCTGCGCAGCGCCGACCAGGGCGCAGCACAAACCCATTTCGCCACGGCGCAGCGCGCCTTGAGCGCCACGCTGGCGGCGGCTGCGCGCTGGCTGGACGAAGAGCAGCCGGTGAACGCCGCCGTGCAGCTGGACTTGCAGTCGGCCATGGGCGCCCTGGTACAAATGCTGCAGCGGCAGGACCTCGATGCATTGACCCAGTTCCGCCAGCTGCGCCCACAGCTTGCCAGCCAGCGCGGCGACGCCGCCGCGGCCCAGCTGGAGACGGCGATCGAAGCGCTCGACTTCGGCGCCGCCTTGTCCGTACTGAATGAGGAAGCATGGAAAGCACTATCCTGATCATCGACGATCATGCCGAGACCATCCGCCTGCTGAGCGCCATGCTGCGCGACCAGGCGCGGGTGCTGTTCGCCACCAACGGCTTGGCCGGACTGGAAATCGCGCGCGCCGAACGCCCGCAGCTGATCCTGCTCGACGTGGAAATGAAGAGCATGGACGGTTTCGCGGTCTGTTCCCGCATCATGGCCGACCCCGACCTGCGCCACTGCCCGGTGATGTTCGTCACCGCCAGCGCCGGCATCGACAGCGAGGTCGCCTGCCTGGATGCGGGCGCCGTGGACTTCATCAGCAAGCCCCTGAATGGCGCCGTGGTGCAGGCGCGCGTGCGCACCCACCTGCGCCTGCAGGCGGCGCTGGCCAGCCTGGACACGCTGGCCAGCCGCGATGGCCTGACGGGCCTGCACAACCGGCGCGCATTCGATGCGCAGTTCGCGCAGGAAGTGGCGCGCCACCGCCGCCAGCGCGCGCCGCTCGGCGTGGCCCTGGTGGACGTCGACCACTTCAAGCAGTACAACGACCGCTACGGCCACCAGATGGGGGACGAATGCCTGCGCAGCGTGGCGCATGCACTGGCGCAGTGCAGCCGGCGGCCCGGCGAGGTGGTGTCGCGCTATGGCGGCGAGGAGTTCGTGGTGCTGCTGCCCAGCACCAATGTCGACGCGGTGCTGCGCTTTGGCCAGTGGATTTGCGCCCACATCGAAGCGCTGCAATTGCCGCACGATGTGTCGACAGTGGGGCGCAACGTCACCATCAGCGTCGGTCTGTGCTCCGTCACGCCAGGGCCTGACGACACGCCGGCGCGGTTGCTGGACGTGGCGGACAAGGCCTTGTACGAAGCCAAGCGTGCCGGACGCAACCGCAGCACGATGGGCGTGGCCGCGCACGGTACGGTCGCCACGCTTCCAACGCCGTGCTAACATGGCCGCACCAAAGTCTTTCCTCGTAGCATGCCATGTTTTTCACGACCGGTAATATTGCAATTGATGCCCTGGTGTACAGCAGCTGGAGTCCGCAACCGGGCACGGCGCGCACCCTGAGCTTTAGCTTCCTGCAAACCCCGCCGTCCGACGCCAGCGCGGAAGACCGCGACGGTTTCGCGCCGATGAACAGTACCCAGCGCCAGGCTGTGCGCGACACCCTCAAGCTGTGGTCCGATGTTGCCAACCTGACCTTTGTGGAAACTGCTGCCGGCGGCGCACTGCAGTTTGGCACCAACCAGCAAAGCGACAGCAGCGGCTATGCCTACTTGCCGGAAGCGTGGAGCACCGAAGTCCAGATGTACCTGGACAAGGACGCGCCGTACAACCTGACATATACGCCCGGCAGCTACGGTCCCAGCGTGATGTTGCACGAGACCGGCCACATGCTCGGATTGAAACATCCTGGTAATTACGACAGCAGCAGCGGCAGCGCCGACGGGCCCTTCCTGCCGGCCGAGCAGGACAATGGCGACTACACGCAAATGTCTTACCAGACGCCCACCATGCACGCCCAGACCGGTCGCTATGCGGTCACGCCCATGGTGTACGACATCCAGGCCATCCAGTACCTGTACGGCGCGAACATGGCGCACCGCACGGGCGACGACGTCTACACCTTTACCGGGGGCATGTCGCCGCGCTGCATCTGGGACGCGGGCGGCAGCGACACCTTCGACTTTTCCAACTGCACGACGCGCGTGACGATCGACCTGCGCCCGGGCGGCTTCAGCGAAACGGCGCCCGGCTACCGCAATATCGGGTTGGCCTTTGGTGTCGCGGTCGAGAGAGCGATCACCGGCAACTACGGCTCGCAGGTCTACAGCGGCGCCGCAGGCAGCGCCATTGTCGGCGGCGCCGGCACCGACCACGTCTATGCGGGGGCCGGCAGCGACACAGTCTCGGGCGGCGCCGGCAACGATACCGTGGTCTTCGCCAAGACCTTTGCCAGCTACAGCGTGCAGCGCCTGGCCGGCGGCGTCACCGTGACGGGCGAGGGGACCGACAAACTGGACGGCATCGAGACCCTGATCTTCAGCGACCGTACGGTGGCGGTGGCCGAATTGCCGCTGATCAGCACCATCCTGGGCACGTCCGGCAGCGACAGCTTCCAGGCCGGCGCCGGCAGCGAGATCTTCGATGGTGGAGCAGGGCGCGATACCGTGCTGTTGGCGGGTGCCCGTGCGAGCTACACGGTGCAGCAGTCCAATGGCGCCTTGTTCGTTGCCGACAATGTCGGCAACGGTGGAACCGACCAGTTCATTGGCGTTGAGCTGCTGCGCTTTGGCGACGTGGATGTGTCATTCGAGATCAATGGCGTTGCCGGCCAGGCGTACCGCCTATACCAGGCCGCGTTCGACAGGGTGCCGGACCTGTCCGGCCTTGGCTACTGGATCCGCGCCTTGGAAGGAGGGGTTTCGCTGCAAACTGTGGCCAATGACTTCATCCGCAGCCCCGAGTTCAATGCCACCTATGGCGCCGTCGACAACCGCCAGTTTGCTACTCTGCTTTACCAGCAAGCGCTCAACCGCGAGCCGGACGCTGAGGGACTCAACTGGTGGGTGGCGCGCCTCGACGAGGGGGCGCCGCGCAACGTTGTGTTGACGGGCTTTTCCGAATCGGCGGAGAACCAGGCCCAGGTCATTGGCGCCATCCAGGGCGGCATCAGCTTCACTCCATACCTGGCAGGCTGATACGGTTGCGGCCCATGTGCTTGGCGCGGTAGAGCGCCGCGTCGGCCGTGGCCACCAGTTGCGCCGGCTGGTGCTCGTGCGAGGCGATCGCCGTGGCGGCGCCGATGCTGACCGTGACGAAATGCCGCGGCGCGCCCTGGTTGGGCAGGCGCAAGCCCTCCACCCGGCAGCGGATGCGCTCGGCCACGATGGCGGCACCCTTGAGCGACTGGTTGGGCAGGATCACCGCGAATTCCTCGCCACCGTAGCGCGCCACCAGGTCGTTGGCCCGCATCTCGCTGGCTACCGCCGTGGCGATGCGCTTCAGGCAGTCGTCGCCGCCGACGTGGCCATAGGCGTCGTTGTATTGCTTGAAGTTGTCGACGTCGACCATGAGCAGCGACAGCGGCTGCTGCTGGCGCAAGGCGCGTTGCCACTCGGCCAGCAAGGTCTGGTCGAAGCAGCGCCGGTTGGCCAGGCCGGTCAGCCCGTCGCGCGTGGCCAGCTGCTCGAGCGCGATCTGCGCCTGTTTTTCCTCGGTCAGGTCGCGCAAGGTTTCCACCACCGCCACCAGGCGGCCATCGCTGTCGTGGATCGGGCTGGCGTCCGCCGCCAGGTAGCGCCGCCCGGCCGTGCGCGGCATTTCGCACCAGTTTTCCGCGCACAGCTTGTCCTGGGGCGCGCCCGTGCCGCGCGCCTGGCCGTCGTACAGGTCGCGGATCTCGCCGGTGCGGCCGGCAATCACCAGGTCGGCCAGGGTCGGGCGCGGCACGGCGTAGAAGGCGCACCAGTGTCCGCTGGTGCCCAGCAGTTCTTCGGCGCTGACGCCGGTCAGGCGCTCGCACGCCCGGTTCCAGATCAGGACCCGGCCCTGGGCGTCGAGGACGAAGGTGGGAATGACCAGCAGCTCCATCAGCTTGAGCGCAAAGCCTTGCGGCTGGTCCGGGGAGGGAGTTTCCGTCAGATGCTGGATCTTGAGGAGGCTATTCATTTGGCAGCGGCCCTTATTCTTAACTGCGTCTGGAACTTGATTGTGCCGCCGCCGCAAGCGACAAATGTTGACTAAGCGCAAACCCGTTTCGTTTCGCGAAACGGGATATAATGTAGGGTTGCCGACCACTGGAAGTACCCGTGACATATAGCATCAAGGAAATTTTCTACACCCTGCAGGGCGAAGGCGCCCATGCGGGGCGTCCCGCCGTGTTCTGCCGTTTTTCCGGCTGCAATCTGTGGACTGGCCGCGAGCAGGACCGCGCCAGCGCCGTATGCCAATTCTGCGATACCGACTTCGTGGGCACTGATGGTGAGCGCGGTGGCAAATTTACCACGGCGCAAGCGCTGGCCGCGGAAATCGACAGCCTGTGGCCGCCTGGCCACGGGCACAAGTACGTGGTGTTTACCGGCGGCGAACCGCTGCTGCAGTTGGACACCCCCCTGATCGAGGCCATGCATGCCGTGGGCTTTACCATCGCCATCGAAACCAATGGCACGCTCGACGTGCCGGCGGGTGTGGACTGGGTGTGCGTCAGCCCGAAGATGGGTTCCACCCTGGTGATCAGCAAAGGCAATGAGATCAAGGTCGTGATCCCGCAAAAGGACCAGGACCTGGCCGCCTATGAAGGCCTGGATTTCGAGAATTTCTTCGTGCAGCCGATGGACGGCCCCCTGGCGGCCTTCAATACCACGCTGGCGATCGAAACCTGCAAGCGCAATCCGAAATGGAAACTGAGCCTGCAAACCCATAAACTGTTGAATATTCCTTAAGCAATGTTGACCATTACCCGCAAGCTGGAATTCGATGCCGGCCATCGCATTCCGGACCACAAGAGCCAGTGCCGCAACCTGCACGGCCACCGCTACACGCTGGAAATCACCCTGACCGGCAAGGTGATCGAGGCGGAAGGCAATTCCGACAACGGCATGATCATGGACTTCTCCGACGTCAAGTCGATCGCCAAGGAGCACCTGGTCGACGTCTGGGACCACGCCTTCCTCGTGTACGAGAAGGACGCCGCCGTGAAGGACTTCCTGGCTTCGCTGCCGAACCACAAGACCGTGGTGATCGACCGCATCCCGACCGTGGAAAACCTGGCCGCCGTGGCCTGGGATATCCTGAAGGCCGCCTTCCAGGACCGCTTCGGTACCGGCCTGCACCTGCACAAGCTGGTGCTGCACGAAACCCCGAACTGCTGGGCAGAAATTGTCGAATGATGTCTACATGCGCGAGGCGCTGCTGGAAGCGCGTCGCGCCTGGGACGAGGGCGAAGTGCCGGTCGGCGCCGTCGTCGTCAAGGACGGCGTGATCATCGGCCGCGGCTACAACCAGCCGATCGGCCGCCACGACCCGACCGCGCACGCGGAGATCGTGGCCTTGCGCGCCGCCGCCGAGGCCCTGGGCAACTACCGCCTGCCGGGCTGCGAGCTGTACGTGACGCTGGAACCGTGCGTCATGTGCTCGGGCGCGATGATGCATGCCCGCCTGTCGCGCATCGTGTACGGCGCGACCGATCCCAAGACCGGCGCCTGCGGTTCGGTGGTCAACGTGTTCGAGAGCGAACAACTGAATCACCATGCCGAAGTGACCGGCGGCCTGCTGGCCGACGACTGCGGCCAGATGCTGAAAGACTTCTTCGCCGAACGCCGCGCTTTGCGCAAAAACAACGCGGCCTGATCGCCGGCCGGGGCCGGGCGTACAATGGCTCGTGACTACCGTGGTGGAGGGCACTCGGGCATGAGCAAGGGTCTGCACCTGTTGGGATGCCTGGCGTTTGCGTGCTGGACGGGGTCCGCGCAGGCTTCCGCCAGCGTGACATGTGTCACCGAGGACAACCGGCCGGTCAATTTCGCGGAAGACGGCAAGGTGACCGGCTTCAGCACGGAGGTGATCGAAGCCGTGCTGCGGGAAATCGGTGCGCAGTGCGAGTTTCGCGTGATGCCCTGGGCGCGCGCCTACGCCACCGCCTTGCACGAAGAGAACGTGCTGATCTACTCGATGATACGGATGCCTGAGCGCGAACACTTGTTCAAGTGGGTGGGCGTGGTGTCGCCGCCCGACAGCTCCTACCTGTTCGCCTTGCGGGAGCGCGGCATCCGGCTCAAGAGCCTGCAGGACGCCAAGCGCTACAAGATCGGCACCGTCAACGGCGACGCGCGCGAGCAGTACCTGGAAGCGCAGGGCTTCGTCAAAGGCCGCCACCTGCACGGCAATTCCGCACCCAAGACGACCTTCGACAAGCTGAAGCTGGGGCGCGTCGACCTGTGGGCGATGAGCGATATCGTGGCGCAGGAGATCGTGCGGCACGAGGGCGGCGAGCCGGCCCTGCTGCTGCAGCGCGTCTGGCACCTGGCCGAGCTGGGCACGGGCGGCAGCTACATGGCATTCGGCTTGCGCACCGACGACCTGCTGGTGGAACGGTTCCGCAAGGGGCTGGAAGCGGTGAAGGCCAACGGAACCTTCGCCGCACTGCAGAGAAAGTGGTTCTAGCGCCTGCGCCGGGATGCTATGCTGGCGTATGGCCAGCGTTGATATAAACGGTATTACGATTACCTACGAGTCCAGCGGCGACCCGGCCGGCCCGGCTGTGCTGCTGAACATGGGGCTTGCCCTGCAGCTCATTTCCTGGCCCGGCGAGTTCGTCGACGGCCTGGTGCAACGCGGCTACCGCGTGGTGCGCTACGACAACCGCGATGCCGGCCTCTCATCCCATTTCGACCACCTCGGCGCCCCCAACCTGTGGCTGGCCTACCTGCGCCACCTGTTCGGCTGGCGCCAGCGCGCGCCCTATACCTTAAGCGACATGGCCGGCGACGCCATCGGCCTGCTCGACGCCCTGGGCATTCCGGCCGCGCACATCGTCGGCGTATCGATGGGCGGCATGGTGTCGCAGATCATGGCCGCGCGCTATCCGGCGCGCACCCTGAGCCTGACTTCCATCATGTCCAGCAGCGGACGGCGCGGCTTGCCTGGCCCGACGCCGGCCGCGCGCCGCATCCTGCTGCGGCGCACCGCGTCGGCCCACCATCGCGCGCGCGTGGTGGAACAGATGGTCGACACCTTCCGCACCATCGGCAGCCCGGCCTACCCGATGCCCGATGCCTTGCTGCGCCGGATGGCCGGCGAGGCGGTCGCGCGCAACGTCAACGGCGACGGCGTGGCGCGCCAGCTGCTGGCCATTGCCGCCTCCGGCGACCGCAGCGCGCTGCTGCACAAGATCCGCTGCCGCGCGCTGGTGATCCACGGCGACGCCGATCCGCTGCTGCCTTGCGCCTGCGGCATCGACACCGCGCGCCAGATTCCGGGCGCGCGCCTGGAGCTGATCGAAGGCATGGGGCACGACATGCCCCCGGCCCTTGTTGGCCGTTTGCTAACCTTGCTCGATCAACACCTGCGGGGTAAGATGTCCGGGTGAAAAATATCGGAATTGCCATCGCCGCACCCGGCGGCTACGCCCTCGACGAACCCGCCCTGGCACGCGGCATAGCGCGCCTGGAAGCCGCAGGCTGCATCGTCCACAACTACTATGAGCCGGAGCACAAGTTCCAGCGCTTCGGCGGCACGGACGCGGGCCGCCTGGCGCAGCTCGACGCCGCCATTGCCGACCCGCTGTGCCAGGTCGTGATGGCGCTGCGGGGCGCCTACGGCGTCAGCCGCATCCTGCCCAGTATCGACTTCCGCCGCATGGCCGACAGCGGCAAGCTGATTGTCGGCTACAGCGACATCACGGCCATTCATATGGCCCTGTACCAGGCCACGGGGCGCATCAGCTTTGCCGGCCCCATGATGTGCGACGACTTCATACGCGAAGAACCGGTCGGCTACACGCTGGACCAGTTCTGGCATTGCCTGCGCGGGCCGGTGCATTGCGTGCGCGGCACGGCTACGGAGAATCCGCTGGTCGATGTGCAGGGCACCCTGTGGGGCGGCAACCTGGCCATGGTCAACCACCTGCTGGGCACCCCGTTCTGGCCGCGGATCGACGACGGCATCCTGTTCCTGGAAGACATCGGCGAGCACCCGTATCGGGTTGAACGCATGCTACTGCAATTGCACTACGCCGGCGTGCTGGAGCGCCAGCGCGCCATCGTGCTGGGCGACTTCTCCGGCTACCGGCTCTCGCCCAACGACAATGGCTACGACTTTGACGCCATGCTGGCCTTCCTGCGCGAGCGCCTGCCGCTCCCGGTCCTGAGCGGGCTGCCGTTTGGCCACGTGAAGGAACGCTGCACGCTGCCGTTTGGCGCACAGGCACACCTGAAATCCGATGCCGAAGGCTTCGACCTGACCGTCAGCGGCTACCCGACGCTCCCATGAACGGCGCGGAGAACTACTACCGCGCTACGGCGCCGGGCGTGCACCATGCGCCGCTGGCCGGGCGCCAGCATGCGCGCGTCTGCATCGTTGGCGCCGGCTTCGCCGGACTGGCCACGGCCATGTCGCTGATGGAGCATGGCGAGCGCGATGTCGTGCTGCTCGAAGCGGAGCGTATCGGCCACGGCGCATCGGGCCGCAACGGCGGCTTCGTCTTCGGCGGCTATTCGCTCGACGAGGAAGCCTTGCTGGCGGCGGTCGGCGCGGAGCAGGGCAGGCGGCTGTACCAGCTGACCCTGGGCGCCGTCGACCAGATCCGGCGTCGCATCGGCCAGTACGGCATTGAGTGCGACGCCACCCATGGCGGCATCTACCTGGCGAACTGGTTCGATGATCCGCGTGTGCTGGACGCCCGCGAGAAATTCATGCGCGAGCAGCTTGGCGTCGAATGGCAACGTGTTTCGCCCGCCGATTTCGCCCAGCGGGCGCGCAGCGAACGCTATTTCGGCGCGCTTTACGAGGAGAATGCCTTCCATTTCCACCCTTTGAAGTACGCCCAGGGCCTGGGCCGCGCCCTCGCCGCCGGCGGCGTGCGCGTGCATGAGCAGAGCAGGGTGCGCGCCATCGAGGCCGATTCCGGCGGCGGCTGGCGTGTCGCGAGCGCGGACGGCGAAGTCCACTGCGAGGAAGTGGTGGTGTGCTGCGGCGGCTACATCGAGCGGCTTTACCCGGCGCTGGCCGGAGCCATCCTGCCGATCGCCACTTACGTCATGGTGACCGAGCCCTTGCAAGACCGATTGCCCCAAGCGCTGGACAGCAAAGCGGCGGTGTACGACACGCGCTTCGCCTTCGACTACTACCGGCCCTTGCCGGATACCCGCCTGCTGTGGGGCGGCCGCATCTCGATCCGTTCGCGCGGACCGGAGGAGGTGGCCAGCCTGCTGTACCAGGACATGCTGAAAGTCTACCCTCAACTGGCGGGCACGCAGGTGGAATACGCCTGGAGCGGCTTGATGAGCTACGGCAGGCACAAGATGCCGCAATTGGGCCGGCTGCCGAACGGCGTCTGGTACGGCATGGGATTCGGTGGCCACGGCGTGGGCCCGACCTCGCTCGCGGGCGACGTGCTGAGCGCCGGCCTGATGGGCGAGTTGAGCAAGGTCGCGCAGTTCTCCGCCTGGGGCCTGCCCTCGACCGGCGGCCCGGCGGGCCTGCTGGCCGCCCAGCTGACGTACTGGTACTACGAACTGCGCGACTGGATGCGCCAGTAGCCGCGCCGGCGGCGTGATGATTTCGACAATTTTCTGGCGGGGCGGCGCTTGCCCTTCCTAGGCGGCGCATGTCGCAACGCGGTATAATGCCCGATTCGCTTTCTAACATCTAATTCAGCACCAGAATGCTTTCTACCGCAAATATCACCATGCAGTTCGGCGCCAAGCCGCTGTTCGAAAACATTTCCGTCAAATTCGGTGACGGTAACCGCTACGGCTTGATCGGCGCGAACGGCTGCGGCAAGTCGACCTTCATGAAGATCCTGGGCGGCGACCTCGAGCCGTCCGCCGGCAATGTGAGCCTGGACGCCAACGAGCGCCTGGGCAAACTGCGCCAGGACCAGTTCGCGTACGAAGAAATGCGCGTGCTGGACGTGGTCATGATGGGCCACACCGAGATGTGGGAAGCCATGCAGAAGCGCGACGCCATCTACGCCAACCCCGAAGCCACCGACGACGACTACATGGAAGCGGCGGAACTGGAAGGCAAGGTCGCCGAGTACGACGGCTACACCGCCGAGGCGCGCGCCGGCGAGCTGCTGATGGGCGCGGGCATCGACATCAGCCTGCACCAGGGCCCGATGAGCGCCGTGGCGCCGGGCTGGAAACTGCGCGTGCTGCTGGCCCAGGCGCTGTTCTCCAACCCGCACATCCTGCTGCTGGACGAACCGACCAACAACCTGGACATCAATACCATCCGCTGGCTGGAAGACACGCTGAACCAGCGCGATTCCACCATGATCATCATTTCCCACGACCGTCACTTCCTGAACCAGGTGTGCACGCACGTGGCCGACATGGATTACGGCACGCTGAAGATCTACCCGGGCAACTACGACGAATACATGCTGGCGTCGACCCAGGCCCGTAACCAGCAGCTGGCCAACAACGCCAAGGCCAAGGAAAAGGTCGCCGAACTGCAGGACTTCGTGCGCCGCTTCTCGGCCAACAAGTCCAAGGCCCGCCAGGCCACTTCGCGCGCCAAGATGATCGACAAGATCAAGATCGAGGACATCAAGCCGTCCTCGCGCGCCTATCCGTTCGTGCGTTTCGACGGCGAGAAGAAGCTGCACCGCCTGGCAGTCGAAACCCAGGGTATCTCGAAGACCTACGACCGCACGCTGTTCAAGAACGTCGACCTGGCGGTGGAAGCGGGCGAACGCATCGCCATCATCGGCGCCAACGGCGCCGGCAAGACCACCATGCTGCGCTGCATCGGCGGCAAGGACATCACTGGCCTGGACAGCGATACCGGCCTGGTGAAATGGGCGGAAAACGCCAACGTCGGCTACATGCCGCAGGACCCGACCGAGGAATTCGCAACGGACCTGAACCTGACCGACTGGATGGGCCAGTGGACCAAGGAAGGCGACGACGACCAGGCCGTGCGTTCCTCGCTGGGACGCCTGCTGTTCGGCGGCGACGAAGTCAAGAAGTCGGTGCGCGTCCTGTCGGGTGGCGAAAAAGGCCGTATGATGTACGGTAAGCTGATGCTGGGCCGTCACAATGTCCTGTTGCTGGACGAACCGACCAACCACATGGACATGGAATCGATCGAGTCGCTCAACATCGCCCTGGAAAAGTACGCCGGCACCCTGATCTTCGTGTCGCATGACCGCGAGTTCGTTTCCTCGCTGGCCACCCGCATCATCGAGATCAAGGAAAACGAAGTCGTGGACTTCCGCGGCGGCTATGAAGAATACCTGAAGAGCCAAGGCATCGAGTAAATGAACGCAATCGTTGTCCCCATCAAGACTGTCGAATTCGAAAAGCCGGTCGAAGGCGGCAGCTGCGTGGCCCATGCGTGGGCCCGCACCCCGGCGCCCGTGCCGGCCGACGAAAAGATCCTGCTGAAGGAACGCATCAAGACCCTGCTGCGCGAGCGCGACGCCGTGCTGGTGGCCCACTACTACGTGGACGCCGACCTGCAGGACCTGGCCGAGGAAACCGGCGGCTGCGTTTCCGACTCGCTGGAAATGGCGCGTTTCGGGCGCGACCATCCGGCCAAGACCCTGGTGGTGGCAGGCGTCAAGTTCATGGGCGAAACGTCCAAGATCCTGTCGCCGGAGAAGACCGTGCTGATGCCGGACCTGGACGCGACCTGCTCGCTGGACCTGGGCTGCCCGCCGGAAGACTTCATCGCCTTCTGCGACCAGCACCCGGACCGTACCGTGGTGGTCTACGCCAACACGTCCGCCGCCGTGAAGGCACGCGCCGACTGGATGGTGACGTCCTCCATCGGCCTGGACATCGTCAAGCACCTGCACGAGCAGGGCAAGAAGATCCTGTGGGCGCCCGATAAGCACCTGGGTTCCTATATCCAGAAGCAGACCGGCGCCGACATGCTGCTGTGGCAGGGCTCGTGCCTGGTGCACGACGAGTTCAAGGGCGTCGAGCTGGACCTGTTGAAGGCCGAGCACCCGAACGCCAAAGTGCTGGTGCACCCGGAGTCGCCGGCGAACGTGGTGGCCCAGGCCGACGTGGTGGGCTCCACCTCGCAGCTGATCGCCGCCGCAGTCAGCCTGCCGGCCACCGAGTTCATTGTGGCCACCGACAACGGCATCCTGCACAAGATGCGCATGGCCGCTCCCGGCAAGACCTTCATCGAAGCGCCGACCGCCGGCAACAGCGCCACGTGCAAGAGCTGCGCGCATTGCCCATGGATGGCGATGAACGGCCTGCGCAACCTGGCCGACGTGCTGGAGAACATGAACAACGAGATCCACGTCGACCCGGCCGTGGGCGTGCAGGCGCAGCGCGCCATCAACCGCATGCTTGATTTCGCCGCCGCCAAGAAGGCCAAGGTGGCACCGGGCGCCGACCTGGCGCAGGAAGCAAAACTGTTCCAAGGCATCGGCCCCGCATGAGTACACTGATCAACAAGTTCGCACCGTTCGACGATGCGCTGGCAGGCGCCTACGAGCGCAACCTGCTGGCGGCACTGATGGAAGACATTGGCACCGGCGACCTGACCGGGAAGCTGGTGCCGGAAGACGGCCGCGCCACCGCGCGCGTGATCGTGCGCGAGGAAGCGGTGCTCTGCGGCGCGCCATGGTTTGAAGGCGTGATGCAGGCGCTGGATGCCGCTATCGGCATCGACTGGCATTATGCGGAAGGCGACCTGATGGCCGCCGACACGGCGGTGTGCACCATCGTCGGGCCGGCACGCGCGATCCTGACCGCCGAACGCTCGGCCCTGAACTTCATGCAGTTGCTCTCTGGCGTGGCGACTGCAACGCGCCGCTACGTCGACGTGGTTGCCGGCACTACCGCCGCCATTCTCGACACCCGCAAGACCATCCCGGGCATGCGCCTGGCGCAGAAGTACGCGGTGCGCGTGGGGGGCGGGCAGAACCAGCGCATGGCGCTGTACGACGGCATCCTGATCAAGGAAAACCACATCGCAGCGGCGGGCGGCATCACAGCTGCATTGGCGGCAGCCAAGCGCCTGGACGCCAAGGTGTCGATCCAGGTCGAAGTGGAAACCCTGGAGCAGCTGGAAGAGGCGCTGACGTCGGGCGCCGTGTCCATCCTGCTCGACAACTTCAACCTCGACATGATGCGCCAGGCGGTGCAGATCAACGGCGGCCGCGCGCTGCTGGAGGCGTCCGGCGGTGTCAACTTCGACACCGTGCGCGCCATCGCCGAAACCGGCGTACACCGCATCTCCATTGGCGCCTTGACCAAAGACGTGAAAGCCACCGACTTCTCGCTGCGTATCCTGGCCTGAAGAATCTGCAGTAAAGACTACAGCCTTCCACCTGGCAGGCTGTAGCTCGCCTTCCCGCAATTTCCCCTCAATTCCTTGACCTGTAACGCATGGCCGGTTCAGCGTCACGCGCAATGTTCGAGGCAATTCTCATAATGTTATATTTTTGCAACATATTACATTTGGAGAGTTTTTAGACTCATTCCTTTCGTTACTATCCATTTCAACTTTCGCCATGTCAGCAGCTGGCGGGATGACCGCAGGGCTTGATCAAACACGTATGAAAACCCAGGGGATCCAGTTTGAAGCTGAAAAAATGGCTATTTCTAGCGTTGTCTTTCGCGTCCTTTTCCTGCAGCGCGGCGGACTTGTTCTTCATCGTCGGCCAAGCCGGATGGCGCGATCCGCAATCGCCCGCGGCGGCGCCGGGCGAAGTCAAGCAGATGAGCTGGACCGTTGGAGCGCAGTTCACGCCAGTTGCAAACCAGCCTTGCAAGGAAAATTGCCCAGACGCCGCTCCAGTGGACGGTGTGGCACCCGCTTTCGCCAACACTTGGACAGCATTAAGCAAGAACCCAGCGCATTTCGTTATTTTTCGCAAAGCCGACGCGGCGCTGACACGCACAGGGGCGGATGGCAAAGGTTACTGGAGCGAATTTGACGCCGGCAAAGGCATCTACCAGGATGCCCTGCGCGAGTTCCGTAAGGCCGAGCAAAGCGTGGGACCCGGTAGCATCCAACACCGCTACCTTATCTGGATGCAAAACGAAAGCGATGCGCGTGCAGGCGTCTCCTCCAAGGAGTACAAGACCAAGCTCATCGAGCTATTCGAGCGTTTCAACCAGGACCTGGCTCTGGGCGGCAAGCCGTTTGACGCCATGTTCATCGTCAGTAGCGGTTTGGTGCGCAAGTCCGAGAGCGCCCATTTCGACCGGCTGAACGCCATCGTTCAGGCCCAGGACGACGCCGCCGCCGAAGGTAAGCTGGTCATGGTCTCGCGCTCGCTGCGCAGAAGCCTGGAGGACTGCGCCGGCAGCGTGAGTGCAGCAAAGTGCGCGGCCCGCGATCTTGTACGCTATCACGCCTGGCTGTACGAGACCCTGGGCACGGAAATGGCCCGTAACGCTTTCACCTACCACAGCAAGGGCATAAAGCCGCTGCTGCCGGAGAGCTGCAAGCGCGATCCGGGCAGTTGTGCCGGAACGGCGGAGGTTTATCGCTGGCAGGCGAGGGATACTGCCGGCGGCAAACCAGTCTACGGTACGGATCCCAACGAGTTTGACGAGGCCGGTCACCACGTTGTCCGCATGCGCTTCGCCCTGTTCAAGGACAGCGCAACCGGTCGTATTCCCCTGTACCGCACTGCCGACGGGGCCGGACTCGGCACCGAACCAGCCGGTGCCAAGAGCAGGGCCCTCGGATACTGTTACGCGGCACCGAGCGGCAATGTCAACGCCAAGCTGGTAGCCATGCAGCAGGATGGCCTGTATGGGTTCGCGCGGCAACCAGCGGATGCCAGTGAGGCCAGCGTGCCAGGCCAGGAAAAAGACCGGACGCTGTGTTATGTGAATTGATCTGGCCGACAGACCTGCCTAATCCGCATCCCAACCATTAACTCATCTCGATCACTCGCAGTGCGCAACCGCCTGCGGGCGTTGTCGACCGAGGGAACATACATGATTCGACTGATTGCCCCCGCAGCCCAGGCGCGGGACTTGGAGAAATACGTGCGTACCGTGGCGACTACGAAAAATCGACTAGCGAAATAAAATCGACTAGCGAAATACTGCCTGGCCCTGGCATGTGTATTCACAGTGAACGGGCTTGCGCAAGCCAAACCCAACCATCCAACCACGCCGCGGCAAGTCCGCCCACTGCCGACCGCGACGGTCGCGGTGGTTGGTGCGTCCGATCCGCAGACCCCGCTGATGACCGTGGTCGAGCCGAAGTATGAGATGGACCCGACCAGCCTCTCGCCAATGGGCGACGACTTCAGCCCGGCTACTGGCACGGTCACGTTCTCGGCGACCGACATTTCCATCCCCGGCAACTTCGCCATTCCGGTCGCATTGCAGCGCTGGGTTCCTTCCGACGATTCCGACACTGGCGGTCCTTCGGGATGGAAATGGAATATCCCCTTCATACGCGGCAACTACCTCGATGTGAAGGATGGCCATTCAACGACAGGATGGAACTGGGGGAATGAGGCGATAATCTGGCGCAACGGCAAGAACTGCACTGGCGATGCCGACTCTGTCATCGACAACAACGGCGGTCTGGTGGCAGCCAATGCTTATTGGCAGGGTAAGCTGCTCCACATTCCAGGCGTGACGTCCGAAACCTTCCTTGTTGGGCCAAATGGTAAGCAGCTCACCAAGTCGCACTTCGAGATCATCGGCTGCGTCGACAACAACGCTCCCGACCCGAAAGGTATTATCCAGCAGGGCATTGTGGTCCGCGGCCCCGATGGCACCACGTACACCTTCAACCAGATCAAGGACTACTACAACGGCAAGTCCGCGTTGAAGGACCCGATCGTCCGGACGCGGTTGCTGATGATTTCGACGATCAAAGACCGCTTCAACAACGAGGTAACCTACCACTACGACGCTGCCGGAAACCTGACCGGTATCAGCGCCAGTGATGGGCGGGAGATCACGATCTCCTATCAGAACGGGCAGGTCTACCAGGCCAGCGCGCATGGTCGAACCTGGACGTACGGCGAGGGTAGCGTCACCTTACCTGATGGACGACAATGGAGCTACACCGGCCTGTCTGCGCTGGCCTTCAAGCCGAATGGCATCGGGGGCTATAACCAGGAAATTCGGCTCAATACCATTCCCACCACAGTTCCGAACTGCGGGGTTGCAGCCGGAGACTACCTGGTCACGATTGTCAGCCCGGACGGGCTGCAGACCAACTACACTTTCCGCGACACCATTCATTACCGTTCCGACGTCGAACCTGACATCTACAACGACAGGTCTTCCGACTACGCGCTGTCGCGCGCGCTATATTGCACCGTCAAGCGCTCGCTGGTCAGCAAGACAAGTTCCGGCGCCGGCGTCGGGCCCTACACCTGGACCTTCACCTACTCGGGAAATCACGGCACCTACAAGGAGTCCAGCATTCCACGTAGCTGGCTCACAGGGCCGTTCGACTTGGCGGCGCCAGTAGGCGGGTACCCTGCGCCGGTGGCTGCCGGTGGCGCCGAGCATTTCCGTAGCGTGACAGTCAGTGGACCCGACAAGCGTTCGGTCTTCTACATCGACCGCCGCTTCCAGTCGATCAGCGAGGAACGTGTCGTCGCACAAGACACGCTCAACGCAGCGGGCACGCAACTGCTCGAACGCAGCGACTCGAGCTTTGCGCTGGGCGCCGAAGTCGGTATGCACTGGTACATGTGCCCATGCGAGGGCGTCTACCCGCCGATCAACGAGGGCCAGTCAACCCACCACGTCAATCAGACGCAGGACCGCAAAATCCGCTATGTCGGCAATAGCGCCGACGCCACGTTCACTACTGCCTTGTCGGACTTCGACACGCGCGGCCGGTCGCGCACCGCCATCCGCTCCGGAACGGTAGGCGCTCCGTCCCGTACTGAGCGGACGGTGTACGACCAGGACCACGCCGGTCTTGGTGTGGTGGGGCAGCTCAAGACCCTGAGCGTCGACGGTATCAGCGCGCCGATGGTGGAGCACACTTACGATCCCGGCACGGCACTCCGCACATCGACCAAAAAATTCGGCATCCTGCAAGCCAACTACGAGTACCACGGCGACGGCAATCTCTGGAAGTACATCGACGGCAGGAACCAGGCCACGGTGTTCACGGACTACCGCCGCGGCCGGCCGCAACGCATCGACCGCCCGAACAGCACTTTCGAGAAAGCGGACATCAACGACTGGGGCCTGTTGACCGGTCGGACCGATCTCAATGGCAACCTGTGGAGCTATGGCTACGACGACGCGCTCCGGCTCGATTCGATTACACCACCGACGGGTTGGGCCGGCACCTCGATCACCTATGAACGCGCTGGCGGCTCCGAATACGGCCTGCCCGCTGGCCATTGGCGCCAGACAGTTGACAAGGGCAACGCAAGGACCATCACGTACTTCGATGTGCTGTGGCGCCCATTGATGGTGCGCAGCTATGACACGGGCAGCGAGGCCAGTACTCGCAAGGTCGCCGTCAAGACCTTCGACGTAGCCGGCCAGTTGGTATTCGAAAGCTTCCCGCAGCGCGACCTTGCCACCATCGCAATCAGCTCGCCAGGGCGCCGCATGCAGTATGACGCGCTGGGCCGCGCGACACGCCTGGAGTCCGATAGCGACAAGGGCGTGCTGGTCACGACCACCGAGTACGTGAGCGGCTTCAAGACCCGCGTAACCAACCCACGCAGCAAGGTCACGACGCAAAGCATGTGGGCGCAAGACGACCCGAACCAGGCAGTGCTGGGCGACATCACCGCCCCAGAAGGCATTAACGTCAAGATTACCCGCAACTTGCTCGGCAACCCGACCAGCATCCGCCGCTGGGGCACGGCCAATGGCGTCAGTGCCGACGTCACGCGCAGCTATGTCTACGACGCCGGCC
>JAJTCO010000024.1 GCA_021323265.1 Pseudoduganella sp.
GATGATGTAGTCGATCACGCGCTGGTCGAAGTCTTCGCCGCCCAGGAAGGTGTCGCCGTTGGTCGACAGCACTTCGAACTGCTTCTCGCCGTCCACGTCGGCAATTTCAATGATCGAGATGTCGAAGGTACCGCCACCCAGGTCATACACGGCGATCTTGCGGTCGCCCTTGTCGGTCTTGTCCAGGCCGAACGCCAGCGCAGCGGCGGTCGGCTCGTTGATGATGCGCTTGACGTCCAGGCCCGCGATGCGGCCGGCGTCCTTGGTCGCCTGGCGCTGCGAGTCGTTGAAGTAGGCCGGCACGGTGATGACCGCTTCGGTCACTTCTTCGCCCAGGTAGTCTTCCGCGGTCTTCTTCATCTTGCGCAGCACTTCCGCCGAAATCTGCGGCGGGGCCAGCTTCTTGTCGCGCACGCCGATCCACGCGTCGCCGTTGTCGGCCTTGGTGATCTCGTAAGGCATCAGGGAGATGTCCTTCTGGACTTCCTTCTCCGTGAACTTACGGCCGATCAGGCGCTTCACTGCGAACAGGGTGTTCTTCGGATTGGTCACGGCCTGGCGCTTGGCCGGCGCGCCAACCAGGATCTCGCCGTCGTCTTGGTAGGCGATGATGGAAGGGGTGGTACGCGCACCTTCCGCATTCTCGATGACCTTCGGCGTGCCATTTTCCATGATGGCGACGCAGGAGTTGGTGGTGCCCAGGTCAATACCGATAATCTTGCCCATGATTTGTTCTTCCTTTAAATACTAAGTTTTGAATGCTTCTTATATGTGGAAAATCTAATTCTTTTTCAAGTGCTTCACTTTGGCTGGGCAGCCGTCACGATGGCGGGACGCAGCAGGCGGTCCGCAATCATGTATCCCTTTTGCAGCACTGCAACAACGGTGTTGGCTTCCTGTTCGGCTGGCACCATGGCCACGGCCTGATGCTTGTTCGGGTCCAGCTTTTCGCCGGGGGCCGGCATCACTTCGATCAGGCGGTTGCGCTCGAAGGCGGCATTCAACTGTTTCAAGGTCATCTCCACGCCTTCGCGCAGCGATTCCAGCGTGGGCGCCTCGACCTTCAGGGCCATCTCCAGGCTGTCTTTCACCGGCACCATGGCTTCGGCGAAGCTCTCGACCGCAAACTTGTGCGCCTTGGCCACGTCTTCCTGGGCACGGCGGCGGATGTTCTCGCCTTCGGCCTTGGCGCGCATGAAGGCATCGTGCATTTCTGCCAGTTTCGCTTCGGTCGCAGACAGCTGGGCTTCCAGGTCAGACATCGCTGGAGTTGCTTCAGCTGGAGTCGATGGGGCTTCTGCCTGTTCCACTTCCGGGTTCTGGCTTGGCTGGTTTTCCTGGTCTTGCATCGAAAAGACTCCTACAAATCGAATTTAAAACAAAAGCACTGGCAAGAAATGGGGATAGACCCTATGTTTTCAAGGGGTATTCTGCCCTCCAGTGCAAAGGCCCGGCGCACGCCGGTGGGACGGTGTTGTAACAGCAGAGTTACAAATATTACAAAACTCGGAGATACGTAAACCGGAGGATTTGGCTAAGATGAATCCATGCGGTGCCTGGACACCGCGTCCTACGGAGCGCATCATGAAGTTGCCATTTATTACAGCATCGGTCATTGCCTGGAGCTTTCTTGCTACGGCAGTGATCGTCTTCAGCGAGCTGTTCCCCTAACCAGCTATTTTAGCAGCTTAGCACTCCTCTACCGCAAGTGCTAACAACCGGCGCCCAGTTTGCTGGCGGCGGCTTTGGCCGCGTCTGCCTCTTTTTTACGCAGGTCGCGTTGCGATGAGGACAACATGGTGGGCCAGCCGATCATGTGCTGCTCCGCGATTTCAGCCAGGGCGGCGATCCAGGCCGGGTGGCTGTTCAGGCAAGGAATGTAGTTGAAATCCTTGCCGCCGTGGGCCAGGAAGTCATGGCGCACCTCCATCGCGATCTCTTCCAGGGTTTCCAGGCAGTCGCTGGTAAAGCCCGGACACACCACGTCCAGCTTGCGCACGCCATCCTTGGCCAGTTGCGCCACGGTGGGGGCCGTGTACGGCTGCAGCCACTCCGCCTTGCCAAAGCGCGACTGGAACGTGACGATGTACTGGTCCTCGCGCAGACGCAGTTTTTCCGCCAGCAGGCGCGCCGTTTTCAGGCATTCGCAATGGTAGGGGTCGCCCAGCATCAGGGTGCGCTTGGGCACGCCGTGGAAGCTCATCACCAGCTTCTCGCCGCGGCCGTGGATCTCCCAGTACGCCAGCACGGACTTCTTCAGCGCGTCGATATAGCCTTCGTGATCGTGGTAGGCGCGCACGAAGCGCAGTTCGGGCAGGTTGCGGACCTGCTTGTAGTGGTCGAACACGGCATCGCTGACCGAGGCGGTGGTGGTGCCGGAGTACTGCGGATAGGCCGGCAGGATCAGGATGCGCGCATGGCCGTCGGCCTTGAGCTTGTTGAGCACTTCCGGCAGCGACGGGGAGCCGTAGCGCATGGCCATGGCCACCGTCACGTCGTTGTGGCCGCGCTCGCCCAGCGCGCCGCGCAGCAGCTTCGCTTGCGCCTGCGTGTGCAGCTTCAGCGGCGAACCTTCGCTGCTCCAGATCGACGCATACTTTTGCGCCGACTGGCCGGAGCGGAAAGGCAGGATGATGCCGTTCAGGATGAACCACCAGAGCGCCTTCGGAATCTCGACCACGCGCGGGTCGGACAGGAATTCCTTCAGGTAGCGCCGCACTGCGCCGCGCGTGGGCGCGTCAGGCGTGCCAAGGTTGACCAGCACGACGGCGGTTTTGGCGATGGCGCCATGCTGGTACGGAGGTTCTTTAGCGAACGGCATGATGGATTCTTTTGTTTTTGTAGGCGCGCCATTATAAACCGCCCCCGGAAAGTGTCTGACCCGGCGGATCAGACACTGGTTTACCGGTTTTCCAGCAGCGGCAACTTCGCCACCACCTTGATCTCGAACTGGAACCCGTACAGCCAGGTCACCCCAACCGCCGTGACCGTCGGATGCGGCGCCACACCCCAATACTCCTGCACGACACGCCAGATCCGCTCAAAGCGCGCCTCCGGCTCCACGATAAAGACCGTCACGTCCTGCACATCCTCGAAGCTGCAATTGGCGGCAGCCAGCACCGCATTCAGGTTGGCGAATGCCAGCCGCACCTGGGCATCCAGGTCGGGCTCCGGCGAGCCATCCGGCCGGCTGCCCACCTGGCCCGACACGAACAGCAATCCATTGGCGCGCACCGCCGGCGCATAGCGGTTTTGCTCATACAAGGCCTGGCGGCCAGGCGGGAATACCACATCACGTTTTGTCATTGCGCTCTCCAGCAACAGTTAAGGTGAGGAGCACTGTAGCGGCGCAGCTGTTCACAATAAATAAGCAACCCGATGCAACACTGTTTGTATAATCCAAACAATGGACCGATTCGACGCCATGAAGGCCTTTGCGCGGGTGGTGGAAAGCGGCAGCTTCACCAAGGCAGCCATCCATCTTCACATGAGCCGCGCCACCGTGACGCAGCTGGTGCAGCAGCTGGAGGCACACCTGCGCGTCAAGCTGCTGCACCGCACCACGCGCCAGGTCAACGTCACCGCCGACGGCGCCGCGTACTACGAACGCATCGTGCGCCTGCTCGCCGAGCTGGAAGACGTCGAAACCGGCTTGCCGAGCGGCGCGCTTCTGCCCCAGGGCCAATTGCGGGTCGATGTCCCCAGTCCGCTGGCCACGCTGATCCTGATTCCCGCCCTGCCGCAGTTCCACGCCCGCTATCCGGACCTGCAGCTCGAACTGGGCGTCAGCGACCGCATGGTCGACCTGATTGGCGAGAACGTCGACTGCGTGATCCGCGGCGGCGAGCTGACCGACCAGTCGCTGGCGGCGCGGCATGTGGGCGATCTTGCGCTGGGCATGTTCGCTTCGCCCGGCTACCTGGACACGGCCGGCGTGCCGCACCATCCGTCGGCGCTGAGCGAGGAGCCGCACCGCGTCGTGAGCTATCGCTGGTCGCGCACCGGGAAGGGGTTTCCGGCGGCGCTACTGCGCGGCGACGAACGGGTGCAGGTGGCGGGCCGCCATGTGTTGTCGATCGATGATGGCAATGCCTACCTCGCAGCAGGGATCGCCGGGATGGGCGTGCTGTGGCTGCCCGAATACATGGCCAAGGCCGCCTTGGCACGAGGGGAACTGGTGCGGCTGTTCGAGGGCTGGCGCCTGGATCCGATGCCGATGTACATCGCGTATCCGCCCAACCGGCATATCAGCAGGAAGCTGCGCGTGTTCATCGACTGGGTCGTTGAACTGATGGCCCAGCAGGCGCCCGCCATCGAGCAAAGGCCGGTGGCGTCAGCGAGCTAAGTGCGCCTCTCCGTTTCGACTGCGTATGTCTTTTCCGCTGAAATCAGCCGCTGTTTTCCGCTGTTCTTCGCTGTTTTTTGAACTTCCGGCGTGCCTCCCGGTCCAATGCAAAAAAACAGCGGAAAACAGCGGAGGAAAACAGCATGAAAGACATAGCGACCCTGGCGATACCCACCACCACCCTATGCCGGTTATTGCACTACGCCCGATCGCCATCGAGGAATGGCTCGCCCGTGCCGATGGCGGCGGTGCGCCGCGTACACGAAGTCATCGGCGACCTCATCGTCCACCAAGGCGATCCCGTGTCACCGCACCAGTTTATCTGCCGTTGCAAAGGCATCTCCCGCAGTGCCTGGGCGGAAGTCGCGCTGCTGTTCCCTGGCGAGAACCATTGGAAGCGTACCGACGCACATCGACGCGATTTGGCCCGCCCGACTGCGCCGCGAGTCCCTCCCGCGCCGGGACTGACACCGGTGCCGTCCCCTCCCCCATCGCCAGCGCCTAGCAGCGGCAGACCGTGCATTGCTTCATTCACCGGAGCGACGCCAGCGCTACCGCCGTCAAGCGGACTTGCTACTCGATTAGTTGCCTCATGACGCCAGCAGCTCGCGCGCATGCTTGCGCGTGGTAGCGGTAATTTCCAGGCCGCCCAGCATGCGCGCCACTTCCTCGATGCGCGCTTTCTGGTCCAGCACCTCGATGCGCGACGCGGTCCGGCCGTTCTCCAGCTGCCCCTTGGCCACCTGGAAGTGCTGGTTGCCCTGGCTCGCCACTTGCGGCAAATGGGTCACGCACAGCACCTGCCGCTCCTGCCCCAGGCGCTTGAGCAGACGGCCCACGACCTCGGCGACGCCGCCGCCGATGCCGCTATCGACTTCATCGAAGATCAAGGTCGGCACGGTGGTTGCGTGCGAGGCGATCACGGAGATGGCAAGAGAGATGCGCGCCAATTCGCCACCGGAAGCAACTTTGGCCAACGGCCGTGGCGCCACGCCGGAATGGCCGGCCACCATGAACTCCACCTGCTCCACGCCATAGGCGCCCGGCTCGCACGGCCGCAGCGCGATTTCGAAGCGCCCGCCGGACATGCTCAGTTCCTGCATGCCCTGGGTGACTGCGGCGCCCAGCGCCTGCGCTGCCGCGGCGCGCGTGGCCGACAGCTCGGAAGCGCGCGCCAGGTAGGCCGCCTTCAGCTTTTCCTCCTGCTTGCGCAGGCCTTCCAGGTCCGCCGCATCGGACAACTGCGCCAGTTTCTGCGCCAGGCGCTCATGCTCGTCCGGCAGCTCCTCCGCCTGTACCCGGAACTTGCGCGACGCCGAATGCAGCGCCTCCATGCGCGCGTCCACCTGGCGCAGGCGCTCCGGGTCGAGCTCGACCCGGTCCATGTAGTTGTTCAACGCGTACACCGACTCCTGCAACTGGATGCGGGCCGATTCCAGCAAGTCCACCACCGGCTGCAGTTCGGCATCCACCGACACCAGTTTGCCAAGCCGCAGGGTCAGCGACGTCACCTGCGACAGCACCGGATGTTCGTCCGCCTCCGACAGCACGCCCAGTGCCTCCTGCGCGCCTTCCAGCAGCGAAGCGGCGTGCGACAGGCGCGAATGCTCGTGGCCGATCTCGGTCCATTCGCCCTTCTTCGGCGCCAGCTTGTCCAGCTCCGTCACCTGCCACTCCAGGCGCTCGCGCTCGAACTGCAGGTTGGCGGCGTTGGCCTCGTACTCTTCCAACTGCTTCGCCAGCGCGCGCCATGCCTTGTACGCCGCCGTCACGTCGCGCACGTTGGCCCCGCTCTGGTTATCCAGCAGCTCGCGCTGCGAATCGGTCTTGAGCAGCGACTGGTGCGCGTGCTGGCCGTGGATGTCGACCAGCATCTCGCCCAGCTCGCGCAACTGCCCTGCCGTGGCGGCGATACCGTTGATGAAGGCCTTGGAACGCCCGGCGTTGTCGATCACGCGGCGCAGGAGCGCACTGCCCTCCTCCACTGCGAATTCGTTCGCCTCCATCCACGCTTGGGCCTGGGCGGTCAGGGCGAAGTCCGCGCTGATGTCGGCCTTGGCCGCGCCCTCGCGCACCATGCTGCCATCCCCCCTGCCGCCCAGCGCCAGCGTCAATGCATCGATCAGGATGGATTTGCCGGCGCCGGTTTCGCCGGTGAAGACTGTGAAGCCGGGGGAAAACTCCAGTTCAATTGAATCGACAATAACGAAATCGCGGATGGACAGGGTTCGAAGCATCAGATTTTGCCGTCAGTAGAGGGGTATTCGTTCCAGTGCAGCTTTTCGCGCAAGGTGTTGTAGTAGCTCCAGCCTTCCGGGTGCAGGAAGGTGATCGTATGCGGCGACAGGCGGATGTGGATCTGGTCGCCGTTCGCCAGGCTGGCGAAGGTCTGCATGTCAAAGTTCACGGTGGTGTCGCGCCCGCGCTTGATCTCGATCACGATCTCGCACGAATCGGGCAGCACGATGGGGCGGTTGGACAGCGCGTGCGGCGCGATCGGCACCATGACGATGCCGCCCAGCGTGGGGTGCAGCAGCGGGCCGCCGGCCGACAGCGAATACGCGGTGGAACCGGTCGGGGTGGAGATGATCAAGCCGTCCGAGCGCTGGTTGTACATGAACTGGTTGTCGACATCGACGCTCAGCTCCACCATGCCGGCGCCGGCGCCGCGCGAGACCACCACGTCGTTGACGGCGGTGCCGAAGAAAATCGCCTTCCCTTCACGCATCACGCGCCCTTCCAGCAAGGTGCGGCGCTCGGCCTTGTGCGTGCCGCCCAGGATGCGGCCCAGCACGGGCAGCATGTCTTCCTGGCGGATGTCGGTCATGAAGCCGAGGCGGCCCTGGTTGATGCCGATCAGCGGCGTGTCGTAGGCGGCCAGCTGGCGCGCTATGCCCAGCATGGTGCCGTCGCCGCCCATCACCACCACGGCGTCGGCCCGCTCGCCAATGCCCTGCACGCTCATGGACGGGATGTCGGTAATGGCCAGGTGCTCCGCCGTATCCGCCTCCAGCACCACGCTGAAGCCGCCCTGCTTCAGGAAGTCGATGACAGCGCGCACCGGCTCTTCAATGCCGGTCGTGTTCGCCCGGACAACCAGGGCAATCGTGTTGTACATCGGATGCGTAGCGGACATATCTATCTCGGTCAAAATATGGGGGTGGCAACACGCAGCAGAGTAACCCATAATGCTTGCTCATGCCATGCATTGCGACGCAGGCCGATACGCAAATAAATACTGTATATTTGCACAGTATATAACAAGGGAGGCAAGAATGGCAAAAGCTCTGGGCGTGGGCGGGATTTTCTTCAAGTCCAAGGACCCGCAAGCGCTGATGACGTGGTACCAGGCTTGCCTGGGCCTGCCGGACGAGTCGAAGGATTACGCTTCCTTCGCGCCGGCCGCGATGCCGCCAAACGGCGCCACCGTCTTCAGCCCCTTCAAAAGCACGACGTCCTACTTCGCGCCCTCCAAGCGCGAGTTCATGATCAATTTCGTGGTGGACGACCTGGACGGCGCACTCAAGCAGGTGGCCGACGGCGGCGGCACCCTGGTGGGCGACGTGCAATCGTTCGACTACGGCCGCTTCGGCTGGTTCATCGATCCGGACGGGAACAAGGTCGAACTGTGGGAGCCGGCTGCGACCGCGCAAGAGTAAGGCCCCGGCAAATGCTTTCCATGCGGCAAGTTTGAGGTAGAATCGAGCTCTTGAAGAATTGCTCTGTTCGAGCCCGTCGTCCCCATGGAAGCCGTCTCCGCCGCCCAGTCCCAACTTGAGCAAATGCGCCACCACGCCAAGCGTCAGCTGCTGGGCACCGTGGCGCTGGGCGTCATGGCCGGCTTCCTGGCCTTTGTCGGGCAAAGCGCGCTGGGCCACGCGCGGCCCCTGCTGGAAGGCTCGTTCGGCACCTGGCAATCCATCTACACGCTGGTGCTGTGGGCGCTGGCGCTGGCCTGGCTGGTCGCCCTCATCCAGCAAACCCTGCACTACCAGAACATGAGCGAACGCTACGAATCGCAGCGCCGGCTCGACGCCATCTATGCCGAGCGCGCCGCGCGCGCCCAGGTGGCGGAAGAACTGCGCCAGCGCCAGCGCGCCGAGAACGAGGCGCGCCAGCGCGACGCTGCCGAACGCCCCAAACGCATCAACAAGAACGCGCGCAGCAACAAGTTCGACTATTGAAGCGTCGACTATTGAAGCGTCGACTATTGAAGCGCCATCAGTGCGCGGTCATGATGCCGGCCGCCATCACCCCCAGGATGGCCGTCGCCAGCGACGCGCCGTGCAGCAAGGCCAGCAGCAGCCAGCGCCAGAAGGTGCCCCAGCGTCCCTTGCCGTAGACGCGCTGCATGGCCCACGGCAGGTAGCCGACCACCCAGCAGAACGCCACGAACTTGAAGAAGCCATCGGGCAGGAACATGAACACGCCCAGCATGACGAAGGCGAAGGAATTGGCGTGCAGCGCAAACAGCATATGCTCGCCGTACTTCTTGCCGCTGCCGGCATAGAGCAGCTTGAGCCACAACGCAAAGACCGGCATCAGCAGGAAGATCGCGTACGGCGCGTACTTGTAAAAGCCGGCCTGCATCACCGCGCTCTTCTCTGGCGACGACATCTTGTCGAAACGGTCGAACGCCTGGAACACGCCTGGCGCCTCGCGCGCCAGGACCTGCTCCAGGTTCTCGTTGACGATCTCCGGCGGCGGCGGCGCTTTCTGCCGTTCCACGCTACTGCGCGCGGCCGGCGGTTGCGGGCGCACGTCCACGTCCGCCACGGTCGTGTCGCTCAGCTTCAGCACCGCGAAGAAGATGATGCTCAACGACAGGTACAGCCGCAGCGGCTCGACGTAGCGCTTGCGGCGCCCGGCCAGGTATTCGTTGGTCAGCAGGCCGGGGCGGAACAGCAGGCGCGAAATGGTGCCCCACAGCCGGCCCTCCAGTGCTACGTAATGGCCGATGAATTCGTGCATGAACTCGCTGAAACTCGGTGCGTGCAGGCGCGTCTCCTGGCCGCACATAGGACAAAAATTGCCGGTCGTGCCGGCGCCGCAGTTGCGGCAGTGCTGGTCGATTGCTGGTTCCATTCCGCAATGCTACCGACTTCTTAGCACAATTGCACGTGGTCAATCTGGCGACTGTCCACGCCGCGCTTCGCTACCATGGTGCGAGGAGGAACCACACCATGGAACCGAACAGCAAGGACCGCGAGGTCAATACGCAGGAGCCGGTGGACCGCAGCGGCGGCAAGCGCCTGCCCCACGAACGCGACGAGTCGCCCCAGGGGGAAACCCAGCAGCGCACCCGCAGCGTGATCCGCCAGGCGGCGGAAGACATCGAACAGGGCCTGGTCGATACCGACCTGCACGGCCAGCCGGGACTGCAAAAAGGGCAACCCGGCAACGCGCAGGCCAATCCCCTGCCCGGCACCAAGCGCGACTGAGGCCCCCCATGCGCACCGCCATCCTCTCCACCCTGGCCGGCCTGGCCGTCGTTGCAGCTGGCGCCGCGCTGGCGCAAACCTACCCGATGGGCTGGGGCCCGAACCCGGTGCTGCCCGAGCCCAACAAGAAACTGATCCCGACCATGAACGTGGCGCCGGTCGTGCGCTGGCAGGGCGACGACAAGCCCGTGCCCGCCTCGGGCTTCACCGTCACGGCCTACGCGCGCGACCTGGACCACCCGCGCTGGCTGTACGTGCTGCCCAACGGCGACGTGCTGGTGGCCGAATCGGCCGCGCCGCCCAAGCCGGAAGACGACAAGGGCATCAAGGGCGCCATCATGAAGCACCAGATGAAGAAGGCCGGCGCGGCCACGCCGTCGGCCAACCGCATCACGCTGCTGCGCGACATCGACGAGCGCGGCGTGGCAAAGACGCGCGGCACCTTCCTCAAGGACCTGAACTCGCCCTTCGGCATCGTGCTGGTGGACAAGGACCTGTACGTCGCCAACACCGACGCGGTGGTGCGCTTCCCTTACGCGGAAGGCGCCACCTCGATCAGCGCGGCCGGCATCAAGGTGATGGACTTGCCGGCCGGCCCGCTGAACCACCACTGGACCAAGAACATCACGGCCAGCCCGGACGGGCGCTTCCTGTACGTGACGGTCGGCTCCAACAGCAACGTGGCGGAGCACGGCATGGACAAGGAACAGGGCCGCGCCGCCATCTGGGAGTATGAGCGCGCCAGCGGCAAGTCGCGCCTGTTCGCGACCGGCCTGCGCAACCCGAACGGCATGGCCTGGGAACCGAAGACCAAGGTGCTGTGGACCGTGGTCAACGAGCGCGACGAGCTGGGCGACGACCTGGTGCCGGACTACCTGACCTCGGTCAAGGATGGCGCCTTCTACGGCTGGCCGTACAGCTATTTCGGCCAGCGCGTGGACACCCGGCCCAAGCCGCCGCGCCCGGACATGGTGCAAAAGGCGGTGATGCCGGACTACGGCCTGGGCTCGCACACGGCCTCGCTGGGCCTGGCCTTCTACGATGCCAAGCTGTTCCCCGCCACCTGGCAGGGCGGTGCCTTCATCGGCCAGCACGGCTCCTGGAACCGCAAGCAGTTCAGCGGCTACAAGGTGGTGTTCGTGCCGTTCACGGAGGGGCGCCCGTCCGGGCCGCCGGTGGACTTCCTGTCCGGCTTCCTGACGCGCGACGGCAAGGCCAAGGGCCGCCCGGTGGGCGTGGCGGTGGACAAGGCGGGCGCCTTGCTGGTGGCGGACGACGTGGGCAATGTCGTGTGGCGCGTCGCGCCGGCGCCGCGCTGAGCGGCACTGGCCAAAAGCGCATACAATTGCCGCCATGCGAATCCTACACACGATGCTGCGGGTTGGTGACCTGCAGCGCTCCATCGACTTCTACACCAAGGTGCTGGGCATGCAGTTGTTGCGCACCAGCGATAACCCGGAATACAAGTACACGCTGGCCTTCCTCGGCTACGGGCGCAACCCGGAGCATGCGGAACTGGAACTGACGTACAACTACGGCGTCGAGCGCTACGACATGGGCAACGCCTACGGCCACATCGCCATTTCCGCGGAAGACATTTATAGCGCCTGCGACGCCGTGCGCGCCAACGGCGGCAACGTCACGCGCGAGCCGGGCCCGGTCAAGGGCGGCAGCACGGTGATCGCCTTCGTGACCGATCCGGACGGGTACAAGATCGAGCTGATCGAGCGCAGCTTCGACGGCCAGGGGGCCGGCCTGCGCTAAGCGAGGGCAGCGCCGCGCCACCGTTGGCGCGGCGCATCGGGTGACGGCAGCTTAGTGCTGCAGCAGGGCGTTGATCGGCTCCAGGTCCGCTTCCTTCAGCGCACCGGCGGCCGATTTCAGGCGCAGGCCATTCATGATGGTGTCGTAGCGTGCCTTCGACAGGTCCTTCTGCGTGGTGTACAGCTGGCGCTGCGCGTTCAGCACGTCGATATTGATGCGCACGCCCACCTGGTAACCCAGCTTGTTGGACTCCAGCGCGGACTTGGACGACACTTCCGCCGCTTCCAGCGCCTTGACCTGGGCCAGGCCGCTGTTGACGCCGAGGAAGGCCTGGCGCGCCGTTTGCGCGGCCTGGCGGCGCGAAGCTTCCAGGTCGTTGCGCGCCTTGTCTTCCAGCGCGATCGATTCGCGCACCTTGCTGGTCACGGCAAAGCCGTTGAAGATCGGCACGTTCCAGCTCACGCCGACGGCGTTGTTCTTGTTGATGCCGCCAAAGCCGGCGCCGGTCGCCGTGGTGCGGGTGGAGTTGGCCACCAGGTCCAGCGTCGGCATGTGGCCGGCGCGCTGCTTGCCGATTTCGCGCTTGGCGATTTCGACGTTGAGCTTGGCGCCCGTCACGCCGTAGTTCTGCTCTTCGGCGGCGGACACCCACGGTTCCAGCGTGGCCGGCTGCGGGCTGGCGATGGTGACGCCGGTGCGCAGCGGCGCCAGCGAGCTCGGCAGGCTGCCGATGATCTGCAGCAGCGCCGTGCGCTTCACTTCCAGGTCGTTCTGCGCCGCGAATTCCTGCGCCACCACCAGGTCGTAGGCCGCTTGCGCTTCATGCGTGTCGGTGATGGTCTGCGTGCCCACCTCGAAATTGCGCTTGGCCGATGCCAGCTGCTCGGTGGTGGCCGCCTTCTGCGCCTGGGTCGCGGTCAGGTTGTCCTGCGCGGTCAGCACGTCGAAATACGCCTGCGCCACGCGCAGGATCAGGTTTTGCTGCTCCTGCGCGAAGATGGCTTCGGCCGCGGCCGCCGACAGCTTGCCCTGCTGGTAGCCTTCCCAGTTGGCCCAGCGGAACAGCGGCTGGCTCAGTTGCACCTGCATCTGGCCGTTGTAGTTCTCGCGGTCGCGGTAGGCAATCTTGTCGCCGGCGCCTTCGCCATTGTTCTTCATGTTGAAGCCGGAGGCGGACACGGTAGGCAGCAGCAGAGCGCGTCCCTGGGTCGTGCGTTCCTGGCCGGCCGACAGCGCGGCACGGGCGCTGGCGAAGGTGGCGTCGTGGGCGAGCGCCTGCTTGTATACCTGGACCAGGTCAGCCGCCTGTGCATTGAGCGAGAACAGTGCGCTGGAAATCAGCACGGCGAGAAGGGGTTTCTGCATTTGCATCTCCGTTGGAGTCGTCAAAAAGGGTTAGTTTTCGTGCCTAGTACTTCGGCATGGAGCTGTCCACCTGCACAGCCCAGGCGTGGATCCCGCCTGTCAGATTGCTTACCTTGCTGAAACCGTGATGCTCGAGGAAGGCTGCCACGTTGAGGCTGCGCGCCCCGTGGTGGCAGATGCAGACGATCGCTGCATCCTCGTCGAGATCGTCGATGCGGGCCGGAATGGTCTGCATCGGCATGAGGGTCGAGCCGGCGATATGGCAGGTCTCGTACTCCCAGTTCTCGCGCACGTCCAGCAGGAACGGCTGCGCGCGGCTGGCATCGTTCAGCCAGTCAGCCAGTTCCGGTGCGGTCAAGTGCTGCATGCCGTTCCCTTAGAAAGTGAACGACGAAGGTTTCACCGCCAGGTCGAGCGGCTTGACGTCGGTTTCAAACAATTTCACGGTATCGTAGCCGTGCTCGCCGGTGCGGGTGATGCGGTGCGCGGACATCACTGGCGATTCGCCGATGATGGCCAGGATGCGGCCGCCTACCTTCACTTGCTGCAGCACGGCTTCCGGCAGTACCGGCAGCGAACCGGAGAACACGATCACGTCGAACGGGGCGCCGTTGGACCAGCCCTGGGCGCCATTGCCCAGTTCCACGGTCACGTTGGCGATGCCGTTCTCCGCCAGGTTCTTTTCCGCCAGCGCCTTCAACTCCGGCGCAATTTCCACGGCGGTCACGTGGCGCGCGCGGTGGGCCAGCAAGGCGGCCAGGTAGCCGGTGCCGGTGCCCACGAGCAGCACGTTTTCATGTTTCTTGACCTGCGCATCCTGCACGATGCGCGCTTCCAGCTTCGGGGTCAGCATTTGCTCGCCACCCGGCAGCGGGATGAACGTGTCGACAAAAGCCAGGTTCTTGTAGGCTTCTGGCACGAAATTCTCGCGTTTAACGACCAGCAACAGATCGAGGATGTCAGCATCCAGCACATCCCAAGGGCGGATTTGCTGTTCGATCATATTGAAGCGGGCTTGTTCGATATTCATCTTGTTGACTCGGTGAGGGATAAATAATCCGTCATTTTATCGTTGAACTGGTCAGGTGGGCATATTAACGATTAAGACAACGGATGGCGGAAAATTGCGACAGTCTGCAGATTTGGGGGGGTGAACGACCGAAAACGGCAAATCACGGTCACTTTTGCGGTGCCAGGCCTTGCTGCACGAGGCCGAGGAAGGCATCCATGAAGGCGTCGGCATCGATGCTGTCATGGGTTTCGCAGGAGAAGAAGCTGTGTTTCCACATCATCAGGGTCAGCACGGGGGCGATCAGGACGTTGGTCATCATGACCGGGTCCAGGGGGCGGAATTCGCCGCGCGCCACGCCGCGCTCGAGGATGCGGGTCAGGAGCGCGCTGCTGCGTTCGATGACTTCCTCATTATAGAACTGGGCCAGTTCGGGAAAATTGCCCGACTCGGCCATCATCAGCTTGGTCAGGCCGGCCGCCTTGGTGGCGCCCACCTGGATCCACCAGCGGCGCAGCATCTGGCGCAGCAATTGGTCGCTTGGCATGTTCTCGGCGGCGGCGGCGTCGCTCTCGGCCTGGCCGATGGTCTGCACGATGGTCTCGCGCACCACGGCCTTGAACAATTCCTGCTTGTTCTCGAAATACAGGTACAGCGTTCCCTTGGAGACGCCGGCGGTGCGCGCCACGTCCTCCAGGCGGGTGGCGGCAAAGCCGCGGTCGACAAACAACTCCAGCGCGGCCGCCAGCAATTCCTGCGGACGCGCATCCTTGCGCCGTTCCCAGCGCGGCTTGGTGTCGGAAACTTCCATGTTGGGTGATTCAGGTAACTTACTTATCGGTCATTTAATCTTAGAGCCCCCTTCCCACGGCGTCAAGGTCTGCCTGCCGCTGCTGCCGCCACGCCAACGCGGCGCTTGACTTTGCCCTGCGGCGGCACAATAGTTGGTGCGGAATGCGGGCGCGCTCGCCAATGCCGTTGCGCGGCGTGCGCCCCGACTCCGCCTTACTCGGAACAACATGAGACACCTTGTTTACGCGACATGCCTTGTGTTCGCCGCTTGGTGTGCGGACGCGCGCGCCGACACGTTCAGGGTCGGCTTCTACAATTACCCGCCCATGATGATCAAGAGCGGGCGGACGGGCATTTATCAGGAAATCCTGGACGAGCTGAGCAAAATCACCGGCCATCGCTTTCACATCCAGTACTTCCCCTACGCCCGCCTGGCCCAAGAGTTCGACCTGGGCCAGATCGACCTCGAACCGGGCGTGTTCCCCGGCTGGGTAAAGCAGCAACGGGTTCCCGGTGAATTTTCCGTACCGTTTGGCAAGGTGGTCGACGTCCTTGTGTTTGCACCAGGGAAACATTTTCGCATCAACACGCCACGCGATCTGAGTGGCAAGACACTTGGACTGGTCAGGGGCTACACCTATCCGGACTTGCGCGAACTGTTTGACAGCGGCGTCGTGCACCGCTCCGACGCCGTCAGCGAAACCCAGCTCATGGCCATGCTCGCAGCCGGGCGCATGGACCAGATTCTCATCAACAAGGCGGTCGCGCAGTACGGCATGCTCATGGTGCCCAAGTACCGTGCGTTCGTCCTGGGCGACGTGCTGGGCTCGTTTGATGTGTCGATGCGCGTCCACCCCAGCAAGAAAGCCTTGTTGCCGGAACTGGATGACGCCATCCTGACGATGAAACGCTCGGGTGTCATCGCCAGGATCTACGCCAAGTACGGCGTGCAGCTGTAATTCCTGCTGACCCGCGCGGCGGCCAGGTCCCAGGCCGCCTGGCCGACGGTCTTGAACACGGGGGTCAGGGGGCCGCGCGCTCCCGCATCGGCCAGCACCGCGCCGATCGAGCGCACCTGGTCCCAGTCGATGCCGGCGCGCAGCAGGTCGCCCGCTTCGTGTCGTGCGCCGGCCACGTCGTCCACCACCACCGGCCGCGCATGCAGGAGTTCGGGCGGGAATTCGGCCATCTCGGGGCGGAAGGCGCCCACGCCGATCGCCAGCGTGTGCGGCGCCAGGTGGGCCGGGATCACGGGTTCGCGCGCCGTGGTCAGCGCGATCACGACATCGGCCTGTGCGGCATGCGGCGCCAGTTCGCCCTCGGCCAGGGCCGTCACCGCCAGCCCGGGGTGGCGCACGCGCAGGGCGGCGGCAAACTGGGCGGCCTTGGCCGGGCTGCTGCCGGCGATGCACAGCCTGGCCACGCCGAAGAAGTCGACCAGCGCGTCGGCATGGGCCGCCGCCTGCGCGCCGGTGCCGATCAACACCACCGTGTGCGGCCTGCGCGGCGCCAGCGTGCGGATGCCGAGCAGGGTCATGGCCGCCGTGCGGCGCTGCGTCACCGTCGGCCCGTCGAGCAGCGCCAGGCGGCGCCCGGTGGCGGCGTCGAACACCACCACTTCGCCCTGGATCGCGGGCAGGCCGTGCCGGGCATTGCCGGCGTGGACCGTGACCAGCTTGGTGATGCCAAGGTCCGGGCCGACCGCGGGCATGCACAGCAGCGTGCCGACGGCGCCGCCGCCGGCGTCGATGCCGAGCGCCAGCCGTTCCGGCGCATGGATGGTGCCGTTGGCCAGTTCGGCGGCGGCGCGGGCCAGGGCGTCCACCAGGGCAGCGTACGGCAGGGCGCGCGCCGTTTGTGCAGGGTCGAAGATCTGCATGGCCTTAGCGGAAGAAGAACCCGGTCGGGAACGGGTCGCTGTCTTCCAGCACCCATTGGTTGAAGCCGCTGATGTGGGCGCTGCCCGTCACTTCCGTGATGGCGCCATCGAACTCGCCCACGCGCAAGGCTTGCGTCACGCGCACCGAGAAGGCGCTGCCGACGATGCTGCCGTTCACGTACGGCTGGCCCAGCGCCAGGCGCCCGCGCAGGAACAGCTGGGCGGCGCGGCCGGAGGTGCCGGTGCCGGTGGGCGAACGGTCCACCTCGCGGTCGGCAAAGATGCAGACGTTCGACTGGTCCACGCCGGGCCGGTTCGGCGCGCCATCGATGATGGTGCCGTACAGCTGGTCCAGCCCCGGCGCCAGCGGGTGGCGGATGGTTGTCTTGGCGATGACGGCGGCCTTGGTCTCGGCGCCCAGCTGGATCAGGGCGCGCACCTGCTCGGGGCGCACCGCCAGCCCGGCCTGCGCGCCATTGACGTAGTAATAGAAGGCGCCGCCGAACACGATGTCGCCGGTGATGCGGCCAAAGCTCGGCGTGTCCACGTCCAGGTCGCGCACCAGGATGAAGGCGGGCACGTTCCTGAACGTCACCTCCCCTGCCCGGCTGCCATCCCATGCGACGTGCGCTTCGATGAAGCCGGCCGGCGTGTCGAAGCCGATGCGCGTGAGCGGGCTTTGCCGCTCGACGTGGCCCAGTTCCACCAGTACCTTGCCCAGGGCGATGATGCCGTGGCCGCACATGTCGCTATAGCCTTCGTTGTGGATGAAGACCACGCCGAAATCCGCGCCTTGCGTGAGCGGCGGCAGCAGGTAGGCGCCGTACATGTCGGCATGGCCGCGCGGCTCGTTGACCAGGAAGCGCCGCAGGTCGTCGCGGTGCTCCTTCAGCCAGGCGCGCTTGTCGAGGATGGTGGCGCCGGGGATCGCCGGCAGCCCGTTCATCAGGATGCGCAGCGGTTCGCCGCCGGTGTGGGCGTCAATGGTGTGGAGGGTGCGCGAGAATGTCAGCATGGGCAGAAAACGCTCCGGTGTCGGTGCCCCGATTATACGGCGCCTAGCGGCGCAGGCGCCGCCAGCCCAGCACCAGGCCGCTCGTGGCCAGCAGCGCACCCAGGCCGCACAGCGATGCCACCAGCACGTCCCAGGCCGGACGGGCGCGCACGAAGTCCAGCTGGTGCAGGCCGTTGAACAGCCAGCGCCGCCATTTGCTGTGCCGGTCCGCGTAGCCGGCCAGCTGCCCGCTGGCCGGGTCGGCGTACAGGGTTGTGCCGGCCGGATCGCGGAACCGCACGCGCAGCACCGGCAAGGCTTGCCGGTGGTGGTGGCTGTAGTAGTAGCCGTCTTCGCTGGCGAGCATGACCGCTTCCAGCACGGGCACGCCGGGACGCACGGCGCGCGCGGCCTCCAGCAGTCGTGCAGGCGGCAGCGCGCCGCCTGCCTGGCCGTCCTGCGCATCGAGCAGGCGCGGTGCGCCGCGCTCCAGGGCCGCGAGATAGAGCTTGCCGCCCACGCGGCGCCATTCCAGTTCCAGCACGCCGGCATGGGCACGCAGCATGGCGGCGGCGTCCAGCACCAGGTCGGCCTCCTGCAGCGGTCCACCGGCAAACGCCAGGCGGTCGGCGTCGGTGATGCCGGGCGAGTCGAGCCAGCCGAACGGCGTGACCGACAGCCAGCCGCTGAACAGCCAGGTGAGCGTCAGTGTGCCGGCGCCAAGGCCAAGCCAATGGTGCCAGGCCTGCCAGCCCTGGTAAGGCGAGCGCCGTCCGCCGGCATAGCGGCGCCGCAGCCGCAGGCGCTGGATGCCCACCACCATGCCGGTCAGCGCCAGCGCCAGCGCTACGCCGGAGCTCCACATGACCGCTTGCCGCCACAGCCCGCCTTCGGCGCGCAGGGGCGTGAAGTACAGCCAGTGGATGACCGAACCGGCCCAGTTCCAGGCCCGTTCGCTGCGTGTCGTGTCGCGCACCAGTTCCCCCGTGCGGCCCGAAACGTAATGCACGCTGCCTTCGGCGTCGCCCAGCGCCACCCGGTACAGCGGGCGGTGCACGGCAATGCGGCCGAAGCTCCACTGGTCAAGGTCGATGCGTTCGACCGTTGGCGACACGGCGCCCGCGCCGCGGCGCGCACTGGCCGCCGCCAGCGTGGCGCCGACTGCCAGTCGTGCGCCATTGTCGGCCCATACGGATACCAGGGCACTGCCTGCCCCGTCGCCGGCGCGGAAATGATAGGCCGGCCGTCCCGCCACGGTATTCAGGCGCACGGAGACGGGCATGCCCTGCCGGCCGCAGGCCTGCCAGGCCTGCGCGGCGCTGAACCGGACGGCGGCGGCATCGAGCGGCGCCAGCCGGGCCATGCGTTCGTCCTGCGTCAGCGCCGGGTATGGCACGTACATCATCACGACGCCGGAACCGAACCAGAGCAGCACCAGCAAGCCGAGGACGATGCCCAGCCAGCGGTGCCACAGGTGCAGCTGGCGCTTCAGTATTGCCACAGCACCGTCAATTCCGCGTGGCGCCGCTCGCCCAGCAGGTACTGGCTGTCGCCATACGAGGTCAGTGCGTACAGCTTGTCGGCCACGTTGCGCAGGTTCAGCTGCACCTGCACATTGCGGCTGGCATGCCAGCCCAGCGTCGCGTCAAGCGTGGTGTAGGCAGGCAGCGCCTGGGTATTGCCATTGTCGACGAAGCGCTTGCCGACGTGGCGCAGGCCTGCCGCGGCGCGCCATGCGGCGACACGGTAGGCCAGCCATGCGTTGGCCGACAGCTTGGGCACGTCGGCCGGGCGCTTGCCGGCGCGCGAGACGTTGCCGCTTTCGAGCAGGCGGTCGAAGGAGGCGTCGGTGTAGGCGGCGTTGGCGTCGACGCGCCAGCCCGGCGCCAGTGTGGCGCTGGCGGCGAACTCTGCGCCGCGCGAAGTCTGCGCGCCGCCCTGCACCGACTGCGCCGGATTGGATGGGTCGCGCGTGATGATGTCGTCCTTGGTGATGCGGTACAGCGCCGCCGTCCATTCCGCCTTGCCTTGCGCGAGCGATTGCTTGATGCCCGCTTCCAGCTGGCGCGAGCGGGTCAGCCTGTAGCGGCTGTTGGCCAGGTTCAGCGACAAGAGGCTGGTGACCGGGTCGCTGCCGGTGCTGGCCTGGCCGTACAGCGTGGTGCCCGGCGCCGCCTTCCAGCTCGCGCCAAGGCGTACGGCGTTCGCACTCAGCGTGGCGCCAAAGCCCGCCGCGCCCAGCAGGCTGGTACGCGTCACGCGGTAGCGGTCATGGCGCAGACCCGCCAGCAGCAGCCACTGCTCGTCCAGCGCGTAGGCGTCTTCGGCGTACAGCGCGCTGGTCTGCGTGTCGGTGGTGAAGTTGGGCCGGAAGGGATCGGGGCTGGTGAACACGCCCGGAGCAAAGCCCGTCGGCGCCACGCGCGACGCGCCGCCGTAGGGCGAGTTGTTGGTATGGGTGAAGTTGATCGTGGCGGCTTCCCAGCCCGCAACGGCGCGGTGCGCGCCGCTGTTCCAACGCGCTTCGAGACGATTGCCGGTGTGTTCCTGGTCGTGGCGGATGGCGATGTAGTCGCTGCGCTCCACCATCTGCGCCAGCGGATCGTAGACGTAGTATTCGACATTGCGCCAGATGCGGCGCGCCTTCATGTAGGCCAGCTCGTTGCTGATGGCCAGCGCGGCGGAAACGCGCCAGTCCAGGCGCAGCACGCCCTTGTCGTCCACGTACTTGATCAGCGCGTCGCCCACGTTGTAGTTCTGCCCGCGCAGCTCGGCGGCGATGCCGCCATTGACCAGCGGCGTGCCGAAATAGCGCTGCGGCTTCTGCTCGGCATGGTCAAGCTGCAGGCCGAGGTCAAGTCCGGGCGTCAGCTCGAAGGCCGCGCTGGTGAGCACCTTGGCGTGGCGCGCCTCGCCGCGGTCGATGAAGCCGTCGCTGCGGCCGGCATAGGCGTCGATGCGCCAGGCGCCGCGCTCGCCCAACGCACCCGTGCCGCCCACGCCCCCGCGCAGGGCGCGCCCGCCGCCGGCGCCGGCCAGCGCTTCAAAGGTCGTGGCGCGCTGCGGCGCCTTGCGCACGGCGTTGATGGTGGCGCCCGTGGTGCCGCTGCCGTGGACGATGGAGCCAGGGCCGCGCAGCACTTCGATGTATTCGTAGCCCCACGGGTCGGAAGGCGTGGTGGCGGTGCCGGAACCGACCAGCAGGCGCTGACCGTTTTCCAGCATGGCCACCGAACTGTTGCCGTTGAAGCCGCGCGCCGAGTAGCTGATGCCGTTGCCGGGCGAGCTGCTGTCGGTCAGGCCGGTGCTGCGGGTGATGGCTTCCTTCACCTGCAGGTCGCCACGGGCACGGATGGTCTCGGCGTCCAGCGCTTCCACGCTGGCGGGCGTCTCCCCGATGCTCAGGCCGAGGCGGCTGCCGGTGGCGGCCTTGTGGCCCAGGCCCAGGCCGGCGTCGGCGGCCGCGCCATTGACGGTGACGGTTGGCATGGCAATATCGTTGGCGTCTGCCGTGGCGCTGCACAGGATGGCGGCAGCGGCGGCGATGTAGCGTACTTTGAATGTCATTGTTTTTCTTGGTTCTTGGCGGGTTCGACCAGCACCAGCTGGCCGGTCTTCGGATCACGGAACACTTCGCCGACGCGGTCGTAGCCGCTGCCGGCCTGGCTCACGCCGGCGGCCGGGCGCTCGATCTGGCGCCCCTTCTCCACCGGCTTGTGTCTGGCCAGCGCACCCTGGCTGCCGGCGATGGCGGCGATCAGGCCGCAGGCGAACACCAGCATCACGTCCACCAGGTTGACCAGACTGGCGCGCGGGTCTTCGTCGCCCTGGTCGAAGCGGGCGTCGAGGTGGCGGTACAGGCGCAGGCGTTTGCGCGCCGACGTTGGCGCAGGCGCGCTCATGCCGCATGCTCCATGGCGTCCAGGGTCTCCTCGTACCAGCGGCGGCGCAGCTTGCCGATCACCATGCCGGCAATGCCGGCCACCAGGCCCAGGACGGTGGCGTCGAAGGCCACCGTGACGGCGCTGGCCAGCTGGGCGGGGTCGCCCTGCCCGAGCGCGGCCAGGCCAGGGCCGAGCGGGATGATGGTGGCCATCAGGCCGAGCATGGGGGGAATGCGCGCCAGCAGGTCGGCGCGTTCCAGGCGATGGCGCGCCAGCGTCTGCACGTGCGCGGCGTTGCCTGCGGCGCGCAGCCGGGCCAGGCCGTTGAAGCGCTCGCCGACGGCGATGCCGGCCTCCAGCGCAGCCACGGCGCAGGCGACCAGCAAGGCCAGCAGCGCCGGCGCGAGCAGCAGACTGACGCCGTCGTGCAGCCAGGCGTAGGAGAGGTGATCGATCATTGGTATGCTCCTTGAGGGATGGGGTTTCGGATGCCGCGTAACAGGCCGAGGGCGAACAGGGCCGCCAGCGCGAACATGGCGGCCAGCAGCGCCAGCAGGCGCGCCACACGCTCGGCGGGGGTTGGCTGCGGGTCGCCCAGGGCGCGCAGCTCGTAGGCGGACTGGCGGGGCGCTTCGGCCTGGACGGGAGTTGGGTCGGCTGCCGCTGCGCCGGCATGGGTAGCGCGCGGAGCGGGGTGCGCCTGCGGCGCCGTTGCGCTCTCGGCCGGCAGGTCGTCGCCGCGCGCCTTGGCCAGCGTGGCGCTGAGCGCCCGCGCGTCGGCCGCATCCAGCTGCGGCGCGAGCCATTGCCACATCGGGTGCTCGGGCGCGGTGTGCCCGCTGCCGGGCAAGCCGTTGCCGGCCACCAGGCGCGCCAGTTCGCCGCCCAGGCGCTGGACGGTGGCTTCATCGGTTTTCCAGTAGCCCTTCTGCGCTGCCACCATGAAGATCGCCAGCATGTGCGCCTTGGCGTGCGCGTTGTGGCGCTCGCCCAGGAATTGCGGCAGGCCGATCTTGTGCGCGTCGTCGAAGTACACCGACTTCACCTCGTCCCAGGCCCAGTTCTTCACCAGGTCCGGGCGCGTGACTTGCCAGCCCCACAGGTTCTCCAAAAATTCCTGCCCCATGGTGCGGGCGCCGGCATAGCCGTGCCCCATCAGGGGTTTGAGCCAGGCCGGGTTGAGGAAGCGGCCGCGCAGCTCGCCCATCAGCGCGGCCGCCAGCGGCTCGACGTCGGCGCGGCCGGGCTGGGCGTGCTGCAAGATCAGCGCTTCGGGCACGCGGCCGGTGCGGGTTTCCACGGCCAGCGACAGGCCGCCCAGATAATCGAAGGCGTCGTTGTTGTCCAGCAGTCCGTACAGGTTGCTGGCGCGCCCGTGGTAAGTGCGGCTGATGCCGTCCAGCGCCGCGTCGAAGGCGGCGTGGCTGGCTTCTCCGCTGGCATCGAGCCCGTAGGCGTGCCCCATGCGCAGGCGGTAGGCGCGGCCGATCTCGTCGCGCTCGCGCCAGGCGCCGGAGCGCTCGGTCAGGCGGTTGACGCCGGCCCCGTAGGCGCCCGGTGCATCGCCGAAGATGCGCTGCGCGGCGGCGCTTCCGGCGTCGGCTGGCGCCATGCCGCCAGCCTGCAGCGCGCGCAGGCGCACCAGCCATTCGCGCGCCACGCGGTTGCCGGCAGCGCTCTCGCGGCCCCAGGCGGCGCTGGCGCCGCCGCCGCCCAGCGGCGCCAGCGCCGCTTCCAGTGCCGGCGCCAGCGCCGGCTCCTGCTCGGCCAGTGTGGCGGCGGAGGCGGCCAGCGCCATGCGCCCGGCGCGGTCGATCAGGCGGATCAGGTTGGGATACAGGTCGCGAAACAGGCCCGAGGTCGTCACCAGCGCGTCGCGCCGCACCGCGCCCGGCAACAGGCGCACGTCGCTGACGATGCCGCGCGCATTCCATACCGGCTCCGCCCCCATCATGGCCAGTGCGAATGCCACCATCACGCCTTCGTCGCGCACCGCGTCGGACGCCCACAGCAGGATGCCTTCGCTGCCGGCGGCCGAGCGCTCGCGCGCCGCCGCCTTGGCGGCCAGGCCCGCACCCATCTGGTAGCCGATCCGCGTCGGCAGGATATCGCCGTCCACGGCATGGAAGTTGCGGCCGGTCGGCAGCGCCTCGGGCGAGCGCAAGGGATCGTTGCCTTTGCCCGGCTCGACGAAGCGGCCATCCAGGCCCGCCAGCAGTGCGCGCATTTCGCTGCGCGGCGACCCGGCCAGCTTGCGCGCCACTTCGGGATCGTCGATGCCGCCCTTGCGCATCGATCCCAGCATCAGGTCGATCGACTCCTGGCGCCAGGGACGGCCGAAGATGTGCAGGCCATGCGGCATGAACTTTTCCTGCAGCTTGGTCAGGTAATGTCCCACCTCGTGCGCCAGCAGGTCGTCGTCCGCCGCATCGAAGCCGATGCCGCGCACCGCCAGCACGTCGGCCATGGATGCTTCCAGCTCCGCCCGCAGGTTCAGCGCCACCACGCGCTCGCGCATCAGCTGCGCGGCCTTGGACTTGAGCGACTCCGAGCTGGTCGCCTCGTAGCTCTCCACCACCTGGCGCAGCGACAGCAGCTCGTCGTACAGCGGCGTGGCGGCAAGCGGCGGTGTCAGGTGGTCGACGATGACGGCCAGGCCACGCCGCTTCGCTTGCGTGCCCTCGCCCACGCCATCGACGATGTAGGGATAGATGCCGGGCAGGTCGCCCGCGATCAGGCTGGAAAAGTCGTCCGCCGCCAGGCCGACGGCTTTGCCGGGCAGGAATTCGTATGTCGAGTGGCGCCCCACGTGCACCAGCGCATCGGCCTTGAAGCGGTCGCGCAGCCAGTGGTAGAAGGCCAGGTACTGGTGCGGCGGCGGCACGCTGGTGTTCGCGTGCAGCAGTTCCTCGTCCACCTCCCAGCCGCGCGGCGGCTGCGGACCGATGAAGACGTTGCCGAACACCAGGCCCGGCACCAGCAGCTTGCCGCGCTCGACCATGATCTTGCCCGGCGCCGGTCCCCAGCCCTTCAGGCCCTCGATGCCGTAGCCCTGCAGGCGGCGGTACAGCGGCGCCAGCGCCGTGCAGCGGCGGCGGGTAGCGTTGCCGCGCGCCTGCAGGCACTTGTCGTAGCCGTCCGCCAGCGCGGCCAGGTCGGCGATGGCGGCCTCGCGCCGCGGATGGTCGGCGCCCTCCACCAGGTGCTGCAGTTCCTTGATCACGACTTGCGCCTGCTTGCGCCCGAGCGCCCATTCGCCCGCGGCTTCCGCCTGCAGCACGTCGGCGTGCAGGCGCCCCAGGAGGCCGCTGGTCATCTCACCCTGCACGCGCGGCGAAAGCGTGGCGAACCACCTGGCGTAGTCGGCGGCGCCGACGCTGTTCACCGCGGCGGCCAGCTCGCGCAGGGCGCCGCGGTCCTCCGGCAGGTTGACCCCGTGCGCCATGATGCGCTCCAGCAGCGCCGCCGGCGTAGCGGGCAGTTCGCCCACCGAATAGCCGGCGTCCTTCAGCGCATGCAGCATGTCGAACAGCGTGGCCGGCACGTCCAGGTTGTCGGCGCCGATGTTCTGCCGCCCCGGCGGGTGGTTGTAGTAGACCAGCGCCACGCGCTTGTCGCGGTTCGATTTGGCGCGCAGCGTCAGCCAGCGCTCCACGCGCGCGGCCAGGCGCTCCGCCTCCGCTTCCAGCACCACGGGCGGGCGGTTCTCGATGCCGGTCAGCCTGTCGCTTTGCGGCGCGCCCAGCGCGGCCACCACGATCGGCTGGCCGATGCCCTGCAGCTCCGGCAGCGCCACGCGGTACTGCACCGAGTCCGGCGGCAAGCCGTCCGGCGACAGGCGCCACTGCATGGCGCTGCGGTCGGACAGTCGGATTGCCTTGAACAGGGGAATATCGAGGCGCTTCAGCGCTTCGCTCACGGCCTCGCGGTTTTCCGCCGCGCCCACCACGAAGTCCTGCAGCACCACCAGCGCCGCCGGCACGGCGGGCGCGATCAGTTCGGGCAAGCGCTCCAGCGCCTCGCGCGAGGCGCCGCCCCAGCGCGGCAGCACCTGCACGCATTGCTGGCCGGCGCGCTCGATATGCCGGCACACGGCAGCGGGCACCATGCCATCCATGTTCGACAGGTCCAGCACCACCACGGTGGGGCGCGCCTGCACGCCCAGCTGCGCCGCCCTGCCCCAGGCCGACGCGTCATGCAGCTCGCGCTCGCCCATGCGCAGGCGCAGGGTCGGTTCGGGCAGCGGCGCGGCCAGCGCACGGGCCGGGTCGAGCAAATGGGCGAACAGCGCCGCCGTGTTGTCGCGGCCCCCGGCCTGCCACACCTGGCGCGCGGCAAGCCAGTGCCCCGCCGCCGGCAGGGCGCGCGCCGCCTGCAGCGCGGCCGGCGGCGGCTGCTCGCCCGACAGCTGGCGCAGCGTCTCCGCCGAAACGCCGTGCAGGCGCCCCTGGCGGCTGCGCGAGAGCAGGCTAAGCGTCGCTTCGCCATTGAAAGCCAGGAAGGTGGCGCCGGCGCGCGCGTGGCGCGGCAGGGCGTCCTTCAGGCGCCGCGCCGCGTCGCCGAACAGCGACACCGCCAGCACACTGTCGGCCTGGGCCAGCCAGCGCGCAACCTGCCGCTCGTCCGCCGCCAGCCATTGCGCCGGCGTGCGCAGGACGATGCGGTCCTGCGGGTGGCGCGCCAGGTGGCGGTGCGCCGCCTCGATGGCAGTCGGGGCCGCGCGTTCGGTCACGATGGCGAACAGCGTCGCAGCGTTAGTGCGCGCACAGGCGAACGCGCAGAGCAGGACCATCATGGTCCGGGCAAGGATTGAGGTAGGCACAGGTATTCCGAGCACGCGCAACCACACCCCGGGTTGCGCACAATCAAACATGACTGGCCGGTCTTCTGGCTCGCCTTCATCCTAGTCCGACCCGGCCTTCCCGTGCGATGCACAGTGGCGTTGGTCAGCGTCGTCTGGCTTACAGCAGCGGGGGCTGCGCCGGACTGGCGTGAGATGGCTATCTCGCGCGTCACCGGCTTCCCGTTTCACCACCTTGCTGGCTAGCAAGATGGCACCAATCACGTAACTACTGAGATTTTAGCAACAAATGTTGTGCTACGGATGTGGAATCAAGAAATTAGTGGAAAAACCGCTGCCAAAGGTATTTACTGGTAAATGCGCGTCCACGAACGCGTCTGGGAGAGAGAAAATGCATAACAAGACAACATTGCAAGTCCTGGCTGCGGCCTCGGGACTGGGGGATGAGCGCATCCAGGAACTGTGGGAAGGGGCGGACATGTACGCCCGGGCCCAGGCTGGCAACCCCGATTCCCCCCGTTACCAGCAAGTGCTGCACGAACGCATGGCGGCGATGGTGGAGCGCGAGGTGGCCAAGCGCCAGTCCGCCCGCGATTGCACGCCGTGGGTGATGGCCGACGCCCACCTGGGGCAGATCGAGGTATCGCTGAGCGAGGCGCTGAAAGCCTTCGGCAGCCGCTCGCAGCACGTCATGCACTAGCGGGACAAGGCATCGAGCACCGCCTGGCGCACGGCCGCATCGTCCCGCATGTTCACTTGCAGCGGCACGTCCGGCTGCAGCGCTTCATTGTTGCCGCGCAGGCGGTTGCGCCACACCTTGTGCGGCATGACCAGGTGATTCCCGCTCGGCAGGCGCACGTGGCCCACGTCGATGTAGACCGTATCGGCGCTGGTGGCCTGGCCCATGTGGATGGCGCCCGGCACCTTGCGCAGCGAATCGGCAAAGTTCAGGCAGGAGCTGGCGCAGTTCTCGTCCGTCAGCAGCACCACGCTGCCGCTGAAGCGGCGCAGCTTACCGTTGCGCGCCACGATGTCGGCGCGTGTCAGGCGCGCGGCGCTGCCCGGCTGCTCGATCCATGGCAGGCCGTCGGCCTTCGCCTTGCGCATGCTGTCGCGCAGTGCGGTAACCCATTTGACGTCGATGCTGTCCGCGCCCTGCGCCGCGCTCATGCGCGCGATCCGGCTTTCCAGGCTCGCGATCGCGTCGTCCGAGACGCGCCATTGGGCATAGATGCGCGGCACGCTGTCCAGGTTGGTCTTGTCGTACTCCAGCCCACCCGTGGCCGCGTCGAAGATGCGGTCGCCGATCGCGCTATTGCCGCCGCCATTGCCGCGCGTGTCGAACACGATGCTGCGCACGCCTTGCAGGCGCGGCAACTCCTCCACCATCCGCTCGATGTTCTGCGCCGCTGCGCGGTCAGGATTGAAGTTGGCGGCGCGGATCCACAGTACGCCATCCTGCAGGCTGTAGGCATTGAAGCGCTGCGCTTGCGGCAGCGTCTTGAACAACTCCTTGAAGTCGGCATACGGCACCTGGCGGTAGTCCTGGCGGAACGTAGCCACTTTGCCGTCGGCCGTGCGGAAGCTGCATTGCCGCAGCTCCTCGCCCGGCATGTCCAGCGAGGTAAAGACGCTGGCCAGGTCGTGGTAGACGCCAGGCAGGTCGCGCCCATCGTTATATTTGCCGACCTGGCGCAGGCGCTGCTCCGGCGCCATGCCGTCGCAGGACAGCAGCTGCGCGCCCAGCGGCGGCAAAGGTCGCGGCCAGTGCGGCAACTGGGCGCCGACGCGGTAGGCGCCGTCCACGTAATCCAGGCGCCAGCCGGCCATCGTCACCGGCTCGCCGTTGCGCGCCGGCGCGCTGGAGTAGCTGAGGTGGCCGTCTTCGAAGCCCGCGATGTAGTAGCTCACGGCGGCGACCATGCTGTCATAGCTGTTCACGCGCGCCAGCAAGGCGCGGGCCTGTTCGTAGCCTTTGGCCTCCCAGGTACGGAAAGCCGGGTTCTGCTGGTCGATGTAGCCGGGATGGTCGGCGCGGATCGCGGCCCGCGCGGCCTCCAAATCAGTGGCGGCCATGGCGCGCCAATCCCTGGACGACGATGGAGCGGTAGGCATGGAGGCGGTCTCGGCGGCATGCGCCGCGCCGAGCACTGCGAGCAGCAAAATTGGTAATTTATTCATGCGCGCATTATGCAAGCGACTGCCCTGGAAATGTCTCTCGAATTCCCACGACACGATTAAAATAAACTGCATGAACCGCGCCCCCATTCCGTGCCGTCCGCAATGCGGCGCCTGTTGCACGGCGCCCGCGATTTCCAGCGCCATCCCCGGCATGCCCGAAGGGAAGCCGGCGGGCATGCCCTGCACCCAGCTCGACGCCCAGCGCCGCTGCAAGCTGTATGGCCGGCCCGAGCGGCCCCAGGTGTGCATCGAGTTCGCCGCCGACGAAATGGTTTGTGGTGAAACGCGCGAACAGGCCATGCGCTGGCTGGGCTGGGCCAAGGCATGAACAGATCCATGAACGGGTAGAATATCGCCCCACAATGAGTTTCCAATGCCGCCCTGCGTGCGGCGCCTGCTGCACGGCGCCCTCCATCACCTCCCCCATCCCCGGCATGCCGAACGGTAAGCCGGCGGGCGTGCCTTGCGTGCAACTGGGCGCGGACCAGCGCTGCAAGATCTTCGGCCAGCCCGAGCGGCCGGCCTTCTGCGCCGGGCTGCAGCCTTCGGCGGAAATGTGCGGCGCAACGCGCGAACAGGCCATGCACTGGCTGACGGCGCTGGAACGGGCCACGGCGCCGGATTGACGCGCCCCGGGCGCCGCGCCGCCAACGGTTCAGGCTAGAATGTTCAGCCATGAACCAAATCATCGACCACCGCCACCGCCGCTCCACCCGCCTTGCCTTCCTGACCGCAGGCCTTGCCATGTCCGCCTGGGCCCCGCTGGTGCCCTACGCGAAAGAGCGCCTGGCGCTCGCCGAAGGTCCGCTGGGCTTGCTGCTCCTGTGCCTGGGCGCCGGCTCCCTGCTGGCCATGCCGCTTACCGGCGCGCTGGCGGCGCGCTTCGGCTGCCGCGCGGTGGTGCTGTGGTCGTCCCTGCTGATCTGCCTGGCCCTGCCGGCGCTGGCGCTCGCCCCCACGCCCCTGACGCTTGGCCTGGCGCTGTTCGTCTTTGGCGCCGCCCTGGGCACGATGGACGTGGCCATGAACGTGCAGGCGGTCATGGTGGAAAAAGCCAGCGGCGGTGCCCTGATGTCCGGCTTCCACGGCATGTTCAGCCTGGGCGGCTTTGCCGGCGCGGGCGGCATGGCCCTGCTGCTGTGGCTGGGCAGCGGCCCGCTGGCCGCCTGCCTGGCCATCGTGGCGCTGGTGGCGCTGCTGCTCTGGCGCGCCAGCCCCGATCTGCTGCATGAACCGGAAGTGCGCGCGGACGACAGCCCCACCTTCGTCCTGCCGCACGGCGCCGTCATCTTCATCGGCGCCCTGTGCTTCATCGTCTTCCTGGCCGAAGGCGCCATGCTGGACTGGAGCGCCGTCTTCCTGAGCGCCGAGCGGGGGCTGGAGGAAGGCCGCGCGGGCCTCGGTTACGCCGCCTTTGCCGTGGCCATGACCGCCGGCCGCCTGACCGGCGACCGCGTGGTGCGCCGCTTCGGCGGGCGCCGCGTGCTGCTGGCCGGCGGCTTGTGCGCGGCGGCTGGTTTCTTCACTGCAGTGGCGGCGCCGTCGACTGCCCTGGCCCTGGCCGGCTTCGTGCTCGTGGGGCTGGGCGCCTCGAACATCGTGCCCATCCTGTTTACCGCCGCCGGCAACCAGGACGCCATGCCGGCCAGCCTGGCCATTGCCGCCATCACCACCATCGGCTATGCCGGCATCCTGGCCGGCCCGGCCCTGATCGGGCTGGTGGCCCATGTTTCCAGCTTGAACCTGGCCTTTGCCGCCCTGGGCGGGGCCCTGTTGCTGGTAGCCGCCAGCGCCCGCCTGGTACGGGTCCACTCCTGACGCAGCGCAAACCGTGCGGCGGCCAGGGACGTTAATCTTGGATTAAGTGTATCGGCCTGGGGCGCTCATGGTAAGCTTCGTGCCCGCGCTGCATCCCGCCACCGACACATTAACAAAACCACAATGGATATCATTCTCCTGCTGAAGGCTTTGATCATGGGCCTGGTCGAAGGATTCACCGAATTCCTGCCGATTTCCTCCACCGGACACCTGATCCTGGCGGGCAGCCTGCTCGATTTCACCGGCGAAAAGATGAAGGTGTTCGAGATCGTGATCCAGGGCGGGGCCATGCTGGCCGTGATCTGGGAGTACCGCCGCAAGATCGGCGAAGTCCTGGCGGGCATGTTCCACGAGCCGAAGGCGCAGCGCTTCGTCATCAACATCATGGTCGGCTTCATCCCTGCCGGCTTGCTGGCCTACCTGTTTAACGAAAGCATCAAGGCCGTCCTGTTCCACCCGGTGCCGGTGGCGCTGGCCTTCATCGTCGGCGGTTTCGTCATCCTGTGGGTCGAACGGCGCGCCCGCCTCAACCCGGTGACCGTGCGCGTGCAGTCGGTGGACGACATGAGCATCGGCGACGCGCTGAAGGTCGGCTGCGCCCAGGCCTTCGCCCTGATCCCCGGCACCAGCCGCTCCGGCGCCACCATCATCGGCGGCCTGCTGGTCGGCCTGTCGCGCAAGGCCGCCACCGAGTTTTCCTTCTTCCTCGCGATTCCGACCCTGCTCTCGGCCACCTTCTACTCGCTGTGGAAGGAACGCGCGCTGCTGACGGCAGCCGACCTGCCGATGTTTACCGTGGGGACCATTTCCGCCTTCGTGTCCGCCTTCCTGTGCGTGCGCTGGCTGCTGCGCTACGTCAGCACCCACGGCTTCGCTTTTTTCGCCTGGTACCGCATCGTGTTCGGTATCGTGGTTTTGGCCACCGCCTACACGGGCGCGGTCACATGGCATGAATGATTGATTGATAGATGGACCAGCTAGACACCAGCCAGCGCGCACTGCACCTGCTGCAGACCGTATTCGGCTACCCCGCCTTCCGCGGCCACCAGGGACAGATCGTCGAGCATGTCGGCAACGGCGGCGATGCCCTGGTGCTGATGCCGACCGGCGGCGGCAAGTCGCTGTGCTACCAGATCCCCGCCATGCTGCGCGACGGCGTGGGCGTGGTGGTGTCGCCGCTGATCGCGCTGATGCAGGACCAGGTCGACGCGCTGGCCGAGGTGGGCGTGCGCGCGGCCTTCCTCAATTCCACCCAGACCTATGAGGAAGCGGCGCGCATCGAACGCCTGGTGCGCACCAACCAGATCGACCTCTTGTACGTGGCGCCGGAGCGCCTGCTGACGCAGCGCTGTTTTGACCTGCTGCAGGATTCGCAGATCGCGCTGTTTGCCATCGACGAGGCGCATTGCGTGTCGCAATGGGGCCATGACTTCCGTCCGGAATACATCAAGCTGTCGGTGCTGCACGAGCAGTTCCCGAACGTGCCGCGCATCGCGCTGACCGCCACCGCCGACCAGCAGACGCGCGACGAAATCGTCCATCGCCTGGCGCTGAACGAGGCGGCGCAGTTCGTGTCGTCCTTCGACCGCCCGAACATCCGCTACCAGATCGTCGAGAAGACCAACGGCCGCAAGCAGCTGCTCGACTTCATCACCACCGAGCATGCGGGCGACTGCGGCATCGTCTACTGCCTGTCGCGCAAGAAGGTGGAAGAGACGGCGGAATTCCTGAACGAGCATGGCGTGCGCGCCATGGCCTACCACGCCGGCATGGACCACGCCAAGCGCGCCGACAACCAGGCCCGTTTCCTGCGCGAGGAGAACATCGTCATGGTGGCCACCATCGCCTTCGGCATGGGCATCGACAAGCCGGACGTGCGCTTCGTCTGCCACCTGGACCTGCCCAAGTCGATCGAAGGCTATTACCAGGAAACCGGCCGCGCCGGCCGCGACGGCATGCCCGCCAGCGCCTGGATGTCCTACGGCTTGCAGGACGTGGTGCTGCAGCGGCGCATGATCGACGAGTCCGAGGCGGACGAGAATTTCAAGCGCGTGCTGTCCACCAAGCTCGACTCCATGCTCGGCCTGTGCGAAACCCTGAGCTGCCGCCGCGTGCGCCTGCTGGAATACTTCGGCGAACCGGCCACGCCCTGCGGCAACTGCGACACCTGCCTGATTCCGCCCGTCTCCTTCGACGGCACGGTGCCGGTGCAAAAGCTGCTGTCGGCGATCTACCGCTGCGACCAGCGCTTTGCCGCCGGCCATGTGATCGACGTGCTGCGCGGCGTCGAATCCGAGCGCATCCTGACCTGGCACCACGACAAGCTGTCCGTGTTCGGCATCGGCGCCGACCGCAGCGAGCAGGAATGGCGCGCCATCCTGCGCCAGGTGATCGCGCTCGGCCTGGTGACGGTGGACCATGAACAATTCAGCTCGCTCAAGCTGACCGACGCCGCGCGCCCGGTGCTCAAAGGCGGCCAGAAAGTACAGCTGCGCCAATACCAGAAACCGGTCAAGCAGAAGCGGGCCTCGACACCCAAGGGCTACGTCGAGACCGACCTCAGTGGCGAGGAACAGCGTATCTTCGACCGCCTGCGCTCCTGGCGCATGGGCGCGGCGCGCGAGCACAACGTGCCGGCCTACGTCATCTTCAACGACGCCACGCTGCGCGAGATCGCCAAGGTGCGGCCGGCTTCGCTGGGCGAACTGCGCGTGGTCTCCGGCGTGGGCGAAAAGAAGCTGGTCTCCTACGGCGACGAAATCGTCAGGCTGATCGCCGACCTGACTTGAGGCGCAAGGTGCCCAGCACGGCCATCGCCGCCAGCATCTGCCAGACCGCCGCCGGCTCGGGCACCGGCAACAGCAGGACCATCATGGCGTCCCCGGTCAGGGTATTGCGCGCCAGCGCCGCGATGTCGCCGCCCTCGTTGATGGCCTCCGCACTGAGCAATTCCCACTCGCCAGGGTATTCCTGCCGCCACAGATCGTCGAGCCGGTAAGCGGCGCCTTCGTGCCACAGCATGGCGCGACCGTGCGACACGCCCACCACCATGCCTTGATCGTTCACGTCGTAGGCAATTCCCTGCCCGAGCGAATTGCCCGGCTGGTCGGGCAGCCATACCGTGGCGTACCAGTCCGTCTCGTGGACGATGGCGCCGGCAATCCAGCCATGGCTATTCAGGGCGAAGGCCCAGGCACCCGGCATGGACTCCACCTGGCTCAACTGGCCGTTGCGCCACCGCTGCAAGCCGAGCGGCCCCGATCCGACCACCTCCCCCGCGTCGTTGATGGCGACGGGATGGAAGTCGTCGAAATACAGCGTTCCTTCTTGCCGGTGAATGAAACCAAACCATCCGCCCGGCGCGAAGACATCGCCGACGCTGCCGACGATATCGCCGCGACCGTTGATGCCCTTGGCTTCACCGGACTGTCCCTCCAGCGGCACGCGCACCACGCCGCCATCGGCATACCAGACCAGGGGCTGCACGCGGTCGTTGCTGTACCAAGGCGCCGTTCCCGCGCCGACGACCGTGCCGCTATTGTTGATCGAGAACAGCAGGGCGCCTGTCACGTCGCCCACCAGCGTCGTCGCGCTGCCATCCCGATTCCAGACCGTGGGGCGGCCTTCCACCGTCGTCCCGGCGACCTGCCCCAGGTCGTTGATCGCCATGTGCGACCAGATGCCCGTTTGCAGCGGCAGGCCGCGGTAAGCGGCGGGCACCTGGGCCAGCGCAAGCGCCGGCAAGCAGGTGGCGATTGCGAGCAATCTCTTCAAGCTAAGCATGCCATCCTCCTGATTCTTCTTGCCCCCCCGCGCCGGCGATGCGATGCAGTCCGCCCAACAGCGCCAATGCGCAGACGAGTAGTCGAGCAAGCTTGGGCATGGCTGACTCCCGTTGGTTGGACAAGAGCTTATGCTGCGCCGACGGCACGCGCCGGCGCCAATCGTGCGCACAGGGACGATAGCGCTTTCCGCCATAACCGGATGCAAGCGGCGTTGCCGTCAGGACGTGAAGCTGCCCGCCAGTTGCCGGTAGCGGCCCGGCGCCATGCCGACGGCCTTGCTGAAGCGGTGGGTGAAGTGGCTGAGGTCGGCGTAACCGCAGGCATGCGCGACTTGCTGCAGCGGCAGGGTGCCTGCGCGCAGCAGACCGCGCGCACGCTCGATGCGGCGTGCCGCGATCCAGGCCGACGGCGGCATGCCGAAGCTGGTACGGAACATGCGGGCCAGGTGAAACTCGGACATGCAGGCCAGTTGCGCCAGCGTGCCCAGCGTGATGGCCTGATCGAGGTGGGCTTCGATGTAGTCGTGCAGCCGGCGCCGCACGGGCGCTGCCAGGCCGCCGCGCAGGCGCAGGCCGGGCCGCGTCATCGCCTGCGAGCGCAGCAACTCGCTCAAGGCGTCATGGGCGATTTCGTTGGCGCGCAACAGCTGGTCGGCATCCTGCCACGGCTGCTGCAGCAGGGCGCCGCACAGCCGTACCAGCTGCCCATTCTCGAAATAGGTGCGGTCCTGCAAGGTCAGCTCGCGCGGCTCGCGATCGAGCTCCGCCACGGCGCGCTGCGTGAAGTGCTCGGGCATGAAGTACAGATGCAGCATGCGCAACTGGCCGCGCACCACCCATTCCGACTCATGCCAGTCGGGCAACGAACACAGGCGCTGCGGCGCGCCATACTGGCCGGGCAGGCCTTCCCGCTCGACTTCATAGCCGCCGCCCAGGTAGCAGGACAAGGTGTGGTGGCCCGGTTGGCGGTACTCGGTCACCGCCTCCGGCGTGCTGCGCTGCCAGACCGCCGCCGCCAGGCCGTCGCCCAGCCAGGCGAAGCGCTCCAATGTCGCGTCGGTGCCGGACATGGTGCGAAACACCGCGTGCGACATCGCGTCGCCCGGGGCATTGACAAGTTGTCCAGCATTGGCCTTCATGCGAAAAAGTCTAGCACGCCTGTCTGAACGCTGCCGGGCGCCGCCAACAAATGCGCAAGATCAGACAAGCGCAACGGCGCCATCGCAGGCATGCTGGCAGCCATGAACATTTCCCTCTACCTCATCACGGTGCTCATCTGGGGCACCACGTGGATCGCGATCAAATTCCAGCTCGGCGTGGTCGCCGCGCCGGTATCGATCGCCTACCGTTTCTGGATTGCGGCCCTGGTGCTGATGCTGATCCTGCTCGTGCGGCGGCAGCAAGTGCTGCCGCCGCGCTCGGCCTGGCGCTACCTGCTCGCGCAAGGCCTGGCGCTGTTCTGCTGCAATTTCCTGTGCTTCTACTACGCCACCATGTGGGTGCCGAGCGGCCTGGTGGCGGTGGTGTTCTCCACGGCGCCGATCTGGAACGCGCTCAACGGCCGCCTCTTCATGCAACGCCCGATCCGGCCGCAAGTCCTGGGCGGTGCGCTGCTGGGACTGGCCGGCATCGCGCTATTGTTCCTGCCATCCATGCAGGGGCACTGGAACGACAGCGGCATGCTGGCCGGCCTCGGCCTGGCGCTGCTGGGTACTCTGTGCTTCTCGACCGGCAACCTGCTCTCGAGCCGCATGCAGGCACTGGGCATGCGGCCCCTGCTGACCAACACCTGGGCCATGCTGTGCGGGGCGACGATCCTGACGCTGGGGGCGCTGCTGCTGGAGATGCCGTTCACCTTCGACCCAAGCCCGCACTACGTCGGCGCGCTGCTCTACCTGGCGGTACCGGGTTCGGTGATTGCCTTCACGGCTTACCTGATGCTGGTGGGGAGGATCGGGCCGGACCGCGCGGCTTACTGCACGGTGCTGTTCCCGGTGGTGGCGCTGACGGTGTCCACCTTCTTCGAGGGCTACCAGTGGAGCGGCCTGGCGCTGGCCGGGCTGCTGCTGGTCATCGGCGGCAACCTGCTGGCCTTCATGCCGGCGCGCGCCAAGGCGGCAGCGCCGGCCGGGGCCAGGCTTACTTCTTCGTGAAGACCAGGTCCCACACGCCGTGGCCCAGCTTCAGGCCGCGGTTCTCGAACTTGGTCAGCGGGCGGTAGGCCGGCTGCGGCGCGTAGCCGTCCGCCGTGTTCTGCAGCGCCGGCTCGGCGCTCAGCACTTCCAGCATCTGCACCGCGTAGTCTTCCCAGTCGGTGGCCAGGTGGATGTAGCCGCCCGGCGCCAGGTGCTCGCACAGGGTCTTCACGAACGGGCCCTGGATCAGGCGGCGCTTGTTGTGGCGCGCCTTGTGCCATGGGTCCGGGAAGTAGATGTGCACGCCGGCCAAGGATGCGGCAGGGATCATGTCGCGCAGCACTTCCACTGCATCGTGCTGGATGACGCGCAGGTTGCCGATGCCTTCCTCGCCGATCATCTTCAGCAGGCTGCCCACGCCTGGCGTGTGCACTTCCACGCCGATGAAATCCTTCTCCGGCATGACCTTGGCGATATGGGCCGTGGTGCCGCCCATGCCGAAGCCGATCTCCAGGATCACCGGCGCCTTGCGGCCGAAGGTCTGCTCGTAATCCAGCGCTTCCTTCTTGTACTCGACCAGGAACTGCGGGCCGAATTCCTTCAGGCCACGTTCCTGGCCCGTGGACAGGCGGCCCGCCCGCGTAACGAAGCTGCGGATGCGGTGTTCGGTCGGGTCATAGAGCATTTTGCCCTTCGGCGTGGATTCGGAAGACATGGCTAAACGTGCAAGGAAAAGGGACGATTATACCATTCCGCCTTTGGCGCCCGGCTGCGATAATAGCGGGTCACGCAACCCTGGAAGCCCCTCCTTATGGCCCTCGCACTGAATATCGTCATCATCCTCCTGGCGCTGGTAACGCTGTACTTCCTGCTCAAGGGCGGCCCCAAGGCGGCGCCGGTGGCGGCCAAGCCGGCGGGCGGCTCCTACACCCCGCTGCCGCAGGGCGAGCCGGTGCACCACTGGACCGACGGCGGCCGCTTCCAGCTGGAAGTGCTGGGCGAATCGCGCTATGCAGACAGCATCCATGCGCTGGCCGGCCAGCACGGCGACGCACCGGCCGACGTCCACCACAAGGCGCTGCTGCTGCCGGACGATAACAATCCTTATGAAGACAAGGCGGTGGCCGTCTTCCTCAGCAACCAGATGGTGGGCTACCTGGCGCCGAAGGATGCGCAAGCCTTCCGCACCATGCTGGCGCGCCAGGAAATCCCCGGCCAGCTCACGTCCACCGACGCCGTGATCCGCGGCGGCCACCTGTACGAAGGCAAACGCCTGTCCTACGCCGTATTGCTAGACATTAACGTTGCATAAATAGCAGCGAGTGACTTACCGCACCCCGCGCACGATTGAACGCGGGGCCGCTTTGTGACATCATCGGCTACTTGTTGTTTTGATAATCAATAAGGGAGTCTCGAAGATGAACAAGTACGCCTTGCTGTTACCTGCCCTGCTGCTGGCCGCCTGCGCCAAGAAGGAACCGGCGCCGGAGCCCGCCCCGGAAGCCGCGCCTCCGGCCACGACGGCGCCCGCCGCCCCCGCCCCGGCCCCGGCACCGGCGCCTGCCACCGCCACTGCCGCTGCGACCGCCGGCAACGGCCCGCTGCAAACGCCGCAGGTCGACGTCGAGAACATGAGCGAGGAGCAGAAGGAAATTGCCAAGCGCCAGGCCAAGCTCGACTATTCGAACATGGAAGACGGCTACATCAGCGACCAGAACGCCCAGTGGGCCAGCGCCGCCAAGGCCACCTCGATCTATGGTTCCAGCTACGATTCCGCCCTGGCCACGGGCAAGGTGGACGGCAAGTACTGGGCCAACAACAACAGCGACGTCGGCTTCGAATCGCTGGAAGTGAGCTTCGATAAACCCGTCCACGCAACCCAGCTGCGCGTCGCCATCCCCGACGGCGACGGCATGGAAGGCATCACCAAGCTGGAACTGCAGGACACGGACGGCAAGTGGAACGTCGTCTGGAGCGGCGTAAACACGGTCAAGAACGACAAGCGCGGCGCCCGCACCTGGTACGTGCAGCCGATCGAAAAGACCAGCTACAAGGTCAAGGCGGCGCGCATCACCAAGTCCAACAACGTGACGACCGAACGCCTGGCGGTGGACGCCGTGCAGCTGATCGGCAGCTAAGCGCCGTGCGCCCCGCCTTGCCCGGGCGGCGTATCATGTCCGCAGCAGCGTGCGGGAGGCAACCATGGAACGTGAACGGGCAAAGGCGGGCGATGCGGTGCGGCCGATCGGCTGGCACCACAAGATGCTGGTAATCCGCACCCTGCCGGGGCGCACCGGCCTGGGCGACGACGAGGACGTGATCTGCCGCTGGCGCGACAGCGACGGCGAGCACCAGCAAACCTTCAAGTCCGGCCAGCTGGAAATTTTGAACTCGGCAGCGCAGGCGCGCAATCCGCGCAGGCGCACGCTTATTTGAGCAGGCCGAATACTTTGGCGATGGCCTTGCTGCCGTAGGAAACCGGGTTCTCCCGGATTTTCTTTTCCTCTTCCGCAATCATCAGGTACAGGCCATCGAGCGCGCGCTGCGTGACATAGCCTTCCACCGTGGCCTGTTCTTCGCTGGCCAGGCCAAACTGCGTGGCCTGCGCCATGGCCTTGTTGAACTTGCCCGACAGTTTCGATTTATCCGTCACGCCCTTCACGATCGGCTTGAACCTGGCCGCCAGGGGAGCCGCGGTTTTCTCCTTGAAGAAGTCGGTCACCGACGTTTCGCCCCCGGTCAGGATTTGCTTGGCATCGCTGACGGTCATCGACTTGACCGCATTCACCAGCAGCGGCTTGGCCAGCGGCACCGCCTGTTCGGCGGCGCGGTTCATGGCCGTTTCCAGCTCGTCCAGCTGCTCGGCGCGGCCGGCCATGGCCAGCAGGGGGCGCGCCCGCTCCAGCACGCGCGGCAACTTGATGCGCACCGCCTCATTGTTGAGGAAGCCGCCCTCCACGCCCAGCTTCGACACGGCCGCCACGGAACCCGCCTCCAGTGCCGCCTTGAGTCCGCCGCTGGCTTCCTTCTGGGTCAATGCGTCCAGCGGCTCTGCCGCGTGGGCCGTGGCGGCCAGGGCCAGTGCGGCCAACAGGGCCAATATGTGATGTGCGATGCGCATGGCGTACTTCCTCGTCAAAGCTCCACCCTACCATAGGCTGGCCGCTGCCACGCAAGGCTGGCCACGGCCGCCAGCACGCAGGCCATGCCCGCCAGCTGCTGTGGCGAGATCGGCTCGTGCAGGATGGCGCTGGCCAGCAGCACGGCCGACACCGGCGCCAGCGCCGTGAACAAGGCCGCCTCCATCCCGCTCACCCGCGCCGCCCCCGCATACCAGAGCAAAAAGCCCAGAACAGTGGGTACCAGCGCGTAGTACAGCACCGCCTGCACCGCCCCTGCATCGAATTCGGCTTGCCACGGCTGCTCCACGCACACCGCCGCCACGCCGGCAAACAGCAGGCCCAGTGCACACATCAGCGTGGACAGGGGCAGCGCCTCGACCGGCGTGCGCAAGCGCTTGTTGAGCAGGATGAACAGGGCTTCGCACGCTACCGCCGCCAGTACCAGCGCCGCCCCCAGCAGATGCGGCGCCCCGGCCGCGCCGCCCGCTGCCGCCGAGACGCCGCTGGCGGCCAGCACGCCAACGGTCGCCAATGCAATCGCCGCGAACAGGCGCAGCGTGGGCCGCTCGCCGAGCACGAACACCGCAAAGACTGCCGAGACGATGGGCAGGGTACCGATCAACACGCCCGCGCTGGCGGCGGACGTGTGCGCCGTGCCGGCGATCAGCAGCACCGTGTAGCCGACGCTTCCCGCGCACGCCTGCAGCACCAGCAGCAGCGCATCGCGCCACCCCATGCGCGGCAGCTGCGCGCGCAGCAGCCAGCACAATGCCACGAACACCGGCAAGGCCACGGCAAAGCGCAAGGCCGTCGCCGTGAACGGCGGCAACGCGCCCCCGATCACCTTGCTCGCCACCACCGTGCTGCCGACGGTCACCATCGCCAACGCACAAAACAGATATCCCACCATTTGCCGCCCTCCGCAGAAGAAAACTGCAGGCTAGCGGGAGCCCCGGCTCAGGTCTTGAACGAAATTGCGAAGGCGCCCGGGGCGATGCCGTACTTGCGCACGAACACGCGGGTCATGTGGCTCTGGTCGGCAAAGCCGCTGGCGGCAGCGGCGGCGGCCAGGGGCGTGCCGCCAGCGATCAGCTGGCGCGCCAGCAGGATGCGGCGATGCAGGAGATAGGCATGCGGCGTGAAGCCGGTATTGCGCGCGAAGGAGCGCACCAGCTGGAAACGGCTCAAGCCGCACGCCTGCGCCAGTTCGGCCAGCGACCAGTCGGCCAGCGGGTCGTCTTCCATCATCGATTGCGCCGTGGCGGTGGACGGGGCGCCCCGCGCGGCGTCCGCCATCCCGGCTTGGGCGCGGCGGCGCAGCAGGGTGTGCGCCATCAGGTCCAGCAGGGTTTGCTCGGCCGCCAGGCGCGCAGCCGGCAGCGTGGAAGTGGCGGCGTCGTATGCCCGCGCAAAGGCGGTCGCCAGGCGCTCGTCGCGCAGCACCGGGGCGCTGAACTCCAGGGTGCCGGCGCGGCCCTTATCGGCCTCGCGCAGCAGCTCGGCAGCGAGATGCGGCGCCAGGTACAGCATTTTCCAGCTGCGGCCGGCATCGCCCAAGGGCGTGCCGTCGTGGACTTCGTTCGGATTGACGGTGATCAGGTCGCCCGCGCAAGCTTCCACCATGCCGCAACCGCTGAACGACTTCTGCGCGCCGCGCGTGACGAGGCCGATGCCGAAGGCGTCGTGGGTGTGGCGGGAAAAAGATTGCCCGCTATGCGCTTCCACCGCCTGGATGCGCGCGTCGCCGCAGGGTAATACCTGGAAGTTCGCTTTGGCCATGGTCCGCTGGACTCTCCCCCGGGTGCTGGGGTAGCTGGACATCCGTGAAAAACTGGAGCGGGTGAAGGGAATCGAACCCTCGTATGAAGCTTGGGAAGCTGCCGTTCTACCATTGAACTACACCCGCGTGCCCCGCATTCTACGTGGTATCCCCCATACTTGACAACCAACAGAAGTCAAATGCGTAGGGATATTAGGGTCAGGCATTTGGGAATGGGAAAATAGGCACAAGCGTCTGAAATAGAGTGTGTCTTAATCGTGGGGGATTTCGTTGCGAATCAGTTGAATGACCCGGACATTCTGCCTGAGCAGGTGGTCCGGGCCGGACCTTTTCGATACGACAGGAGTACGCTACATCACACCTCACGGGCTAGCTGGCGCGCACCTTTTTGAATACCAGGTTGCGCACTTCGTCCACCACGACCTGAAAGCCGGTCACTTCCTTGTTTTTGCCGCGGATGAATTTGATGCCCGCCATGAAGCGCTTGTCGCCCGCAAACATATCGCGCTTCATGGGCTTGAAGCTCACGCTGCCTGCGCGCAGGTTGCTGGCGGTGAGGACGCCTTGCCCGACGGCGAACACATACGACACATCCAGCTCCTCGCTATGGAAGGTGCCGCTGAATTGCGCCAGCTCGTCCTGCGTATAGGGCGGCGGCTGGTACGGCTCGTACACCTGCGGGTCGCTGCCGCTCATGCTGTAGTGGATGTTCTTGTCGACAAACCTGATCATGAACTTGTCGTCGCCTTCCACTTTCACCTGGAAGAGGGAGTCGCCCAGCGGAATCAACTCCCGCCCTTCCACGCCATCGGCCCGGCTGAAATGGAGGGCGCCGTTCTGGAGGTAGACCTTGCCGGCCAGGGCGCGCACGGGATTCCAGTAACTGCCCTCGTATTTCTGCAATTGCTGGAGGGGCAGCTGCACGCGATTGATCTTGTCGTACTCGATGGACGCCGGTTCGGGGAACTGGTTTTCCAGCAGCACGGTCGCCAGGCGCATGCCATAGCTGCCGCTGTAGGCCAGGCCCGAACTCAAGGTGATGACAGTGAAGTTCTGCACGGGGAAGCTGAAGATCGAGCTGGCGTAGCCGCCATAGCCGCCAATCATATAGACCTTGGGAATGCCGCGTTCCAGGCCGACGTGGTGCTGGCTGTAATTGGAAATGCCGGAGATGTCTTTGATGGTGGCGCCGCCATCGAGACGGATGGGCGTATTGAGCTTGCCGGCAATGGCCTTGATAAGGGGAGCCTGCGAGGAAAGATGCGCGCGCCAGAGCGACAGGTCGCGTACGGATGAATAGAGGTTCATCGGGCCAGCAACGCCGCTGCCGTAGTCTTTCTTATAGGTGCCGTTCTCGCCCGCCCGGTAAGGTACCGCCACATTCGGCAGCAGCAGGCCGCTGTCATAAGCGAATACCGTGTTCGACATGCCGAGCGGCGCGAAGATCTGGTTCTTGCAGAACACATCGAAGGCCTGCCCCGACACCGCCTCCACGATTTTCGCCAGCAGCACCAGGCGCGTGTCGCCGCCGGGGGAAAAGGCTTGGCCCGGCTTGAAGTTCAGCGCCTTCTGGTTGCGGATCAACTGGAGGATGGTCCTGGGCTGCTCGGGCTCGCGCGATTCCCAGCCGGCCAGCGATTTCAAGACCTTGAACCCGTGCAGGC
>JAJTCO010000025.1 GCA_021323265.1 Pseudoduganella sp.
CTCCTATAACCATCTTGCCGGCGCCATCAAGGATGCCCGGTAGAGGATGGGGTTAAACACGACAGGCAACATGCCTGCCACGGTACTACAACGGGTTTTTACAAACCCGCCAAAAACTTTTCATCCTTCTTCGAGAGCAGGCCCGCTGCGCGCGCCTTGTCTAGCAGGTCGGGACGCTTGCGCGCCGTCGCTTCCAGCATGCGCTCGCGGCGCCACTTCTCGATCTCGGCATGGTTGCCGCCCAACAGCACCGGCGGCACGCTCACGCCTTCGTAATTCTCCGGCCGCGTATAGTGCGGCGAGTCCAGCAAGCCGTTGACGAACGAGTCTTCGACCGCCGACGCATCGGTGTTCAGTACCCCGGGCAGCTGGCGCACCACGGCATCCATCAAGGCCATGGCAGGCAGCTCGCCGCCGGACAGCACGAAATCGCCGAGGCTGATTTCCTCATCCACGCAACGGTCCAGCAAACGCTGGTCGACCGCCTCGTACCGGCCGCACAGGATCACGAGGCCGGGTTCCTGCTTCAGCTGCATCACGCGCTCGTGCGTCAGCTGCTTGCCTTGCGGCGACATGTACACCACGCGCGGCGCCGGCAGGCCGGACACGACCTGGCGCTGTTTCGCAGCCTGGATCGTTTCTTCCAGCGGCTTGGCCAGCATCACCATGCCCGGGCCGCCGCCATAGGGGCGGTCATCCACGGTACGGTGGTTGTCGGTGGTGAAATCGCGCGGATTCCACAGCGACAGGCCCCAGCGCTTCTGCTCGAACGCGCGGCGCGTCACGCCGGACTGCGTCAGGGCAGCGAACATCTCGGGGAACAGCGTAATGACGTCGAATTGCATGGTGCGGTTCCGGATTAGTAATCCAGGCCCCAGTCCACGATGATGTGCTTCGCGTCCTTGTCCACCTTGATAACGTACTGGCTTACAAACGGGATCAGGCGCTCCTGCGCCTTTCCTTCGGCCTGGTATTCGACGCGCAGGATGGACTGTGGTCCATTGCTCATCAAATCCACGACCGTGCCAAGGCTTTCGCCTTGTAGATTCTGTACTGCCAGGCCGAGCAGGTCGCCCCAGTAGTATTCATCCTCTTCCAGCTGCGGGAAGTCGGCGCGCGACACGAAGACCGAGGCACCTTTCAACGCTTCCGCATCATTGCGGTCCGTCATGCCGACGATCTGGGTGACCACGTCGCCACCATGCAGCTTGGCCCGCTTGACTTCAACGTCGTGCAGGCTTGGCTTATCGAGCCACCAGGTGGTGGCATGCAGCAGCGCATCGGCTTCCGAGGAAAAGGGCCGGACACGGACCCCGCCAGTGATGCCATAGGCACCGAAAACAAAGCCGACCTGGACCAGGTCAGCCGGGGCTTGCGCCCCCGATGCGGTCTTGCTGCTCAAAGCGTATTAAGCTGCTTTCTGGGTAGCAACCAGCTTGGCAACAGCTGGGGACAGCTGAGCGCCAACGCCTTGCCAGTAAGCCAGACGGTCAGCAGCAACACGGAAGGTTTCTGCTTGGCCGGTAGCCATTGGGTTGAAGAAGCCGATACGTTCTACGAAACGGCCGTCACGACGATTGCGGGAATCGGTTGCAACGATGTTGTAGAAAGGACGCTTCTTGGCGCCACCACGAGCTAAACGAATAACGACCATAATATTTCCAAAAAAAAGTGTGCTGAGTCGGAAAAAGCCGCAAATTATAGCGCGCTTTGACACCGACCCGCAAGATTAATCAAATTGGTGGGGAATTGGACAATCCGGGATTATCCCCCGTTCCGGCCTCGGCGGCAACAGCTTTGTTGTGCGATACTGCCGGTTTTTCGCACCTTCCGGCAGCAACCATGACTGTTTTACACAAGAACAAAACCTTCGCCACCCTGCTCGCCTTCCTGACGGGCGGACTCGGCCTGCACCGCTTCTACCTGCGCGGGCTGGCGGACAAATGGGGCTGGCTGCACGCCGCCAGCCTGCTCGGCTGCGCCGCCGTGTTTGCCGCCTGGCCGCATGCCGACCCTTACTTCCTGCTGCTGCCGCTGATCGTGTCGATACTGGCTGGTTTCCTGGAAGCGCTGGTATTGGGCCTGATGGCCGACGAAAAATGGGACGCCGCCTTCAACGCCGGCAGCGCCCAGCGCACGGACTCGCGATGGCCGCTGGCGGTGATCCTGGTGACGACGCTGCTGTTCGGCGCCTTCGGCCTGATCGCCACGATCGCCCGCCTGTTCGACCTGCTCTACACCGGCGGCGCCTACGGCTGACCCCGTGTCCACCAAAGGGTCTGACCCCAAGGTGGACGGGACGGCCATCCGGCGGACTGAGCTGTCGCAACGTCTTGTCACAATTGTGCATTCCAAACGGAAACTGTTGCCCTATACTTTCAGTCACCACCACCGTTTTGGAGAACACACATGAAATTAAAACAACTGCTCTTGCCAGCCATTCTGGCCGTAACGGTTTCCGGCGCGTATGCGCAACCGAAGAAAGCCGTTTGCGCCGAGTGCGGCACCGTGACCGCCATCAAGGTCGTTGAGAAGGATGGCGAAGGCAGTGCCACCGGCGTCATCGCCGGCGGCGTCGCGGGCGCCTTGCTGGGCAACCAGGTCGGCAGCGGCAGCGGCAAGGCCATCGCCACCGTGGCCGGCGCGGCCGGCGGCGCCTACGCTGGCAAGGCCATCGAAGGCAAGATGAACAAGGTCAAGGAGTGGCACATCAGTGTCAAATACGACACCGGCAAGATCGGCAGCGTCGTCCTCAAGGAAGACCCGCACCTGCGCAAGGGCGATAAGGTCAAGCGCGAGAACGGTCACCTGAACCGCATTTAAGTCCTTCGCGACAGCAACAGTCCCATCCCCGCGCCGGCCAGCAGGCCGGCGCAACTGCGGTTGAAAATCTTCTTCCCGCGCGGCTGCGCGAACCAGCGCTGCATGCGCGCACCCATCCAGGCATACGCCGCCATCGCCACCACCTCCAGCAGCAGGAACAAGGCACCCAGCACGCTGAACTGCAGCGCGACGGCGCCCGCAGGGTCGACGAACTGGGGCAGGAAGGCGGTGAAGATCAGGATGGCCTTCGGGTTCCCCGCCGCGACCAGGAATTCCTGCCGCGCCAGCGGCCACCAGCCCACGGCCGGTGCGCCGCCATCGTCCGCCCCTGTGCCGGGCTGCGCGCGCCACAGTTGCCACGCCAGATAGAACAGGTAGGCCGCGCCGGCCGTCTTGATCCCATAGAACAGCAGTTCCGACGTGTGCAACACGGCCGCCAGGCCGGCGGAGGCGAGCGCAATCATCCCGGCGAAGGCCAGCAGTCGTCCGGCGCCGGCCAGGCAGGAGCGGCGAAAGCCGTAGCGCGTGGCATTGCTGACGGAGAGCAGGTTGTTTGGCCCTGGCGCCATGTTCAGCGCGAAGCAGGCGGGAACGAACAAGATCAGCGTTGAAAAATCCATGGTCGGCTCCAAATGGAAACTTTAGTTAATATACAACGTGCGCCCGCGCTCCGGCAGGCGTCGAACTCGCAAGGAGACGCTAGTGCAAAACCATACCACGCCCACCTTTCCGCCGCAGTGGCAGCCGCTGGTCGACCAGGCCGCCAGCGCTTTGCGCGAGCTGGCCGTCAACGAGGATGCGAAGGCGCGCTTCCTGGAGGACCCGCAACTGCGCCCATTCATGGAACGCGTGGCGCGGCGCTATGTGGCCGGCAGCAGCGTGGCGCAGGCCGTGCAGCGCGTGGCCCTGATTAACCGCAATGGCCACCGCGCCTCGGCCGAGTATATGGGCGAGAGCGTGCGCGATGAGGGCCTTGCCAATGCCGAGACGGAAGTCTTCCTGCAGCTGGTGCAGGCGGTCGGCGAGCGGAAACTCGATTGCTCGATCTCCTTCGACCTGTCGCACGTGGGGTCGCTGGTCGATCCGGAACTGGGCTATCGCAATGCACTGCGCATTGCGCGCGCGGCCGACGCCATCGGGCAAGAGGTCATGATCTCGATGGAGGCGTCCGAGCGCACCAGCGGCATCTATGCGTGCTATACCCGCCTGCACGAGCGCGACGGATTGTCAAACGTGGGCATCACGGTGCCGGCCAAGCTGCACCGCACGGCGGACGACCTGCCGGCACTGATGCGCCTGCCGGGCCGCATCCGTCTCGTCAAGGGCGCCATGTTCGAACCGGCGGACATCGCCTACCCGCGCAACAGCGCCGAACTGGCTGCCGCCTACCGCCGCTATGCGGCCCTGCTACTGCGCAGCGGCCACGCCTGTTCGATCGCGACCCACGACCGCGCCATCCAGGATGAACTGTCGGCCATGATCCGCGCCGACGGCATCCCTGCCGGGCACTATGAGTTCGAGTCGCTGATCGGGCTGGGGGAGCGGAACATCGCCGATCTGCGCGATGCGGGCTTTGCGACGCGCGAGTACGCGGTATTCGGGCAGGAACACTTCCTGTACGTCCTGAATCGCATCTCCGAGGAGCCGGTCCGGGTCTACCAGGCCATCGTTGATGCGCTGGGTGGCGCATGATGCGCCGCCTGCTTGGCGCAGCCCTGCTGGCCGCCGCCTGCTCGGCACAGGCGCAATCGGTCGCCTTTACCTTTGACGACGGTCCGGACCTGGGCAGCACGCCGCGCATGACAGCCGGCGAGCGCAACGCCGCCATGCTGGCCGCGCTGGCCAGGCACAAGGTGCAGGCGGCGTTGTTCGTCACGGCCGGCAGCGGCGCCAACAAGCCCGAGGGCCGGGCGCTGGCGCGCGCCTGGGGCGAGGCGGGACATGCGATCGGCAACCACACCGTTACCCATCCGGACCTGCACAAGACGGAGCTGGCGGCCTACCAGCAGGAAGTGCTGGAATGCGACCGCCTGATCAGCACCTTGCCGGGCTACCGAAAATGGTTCCGCTATACCTTCCTGCGCGAGGGCAATACGCCGGCCAAGCGCGACGGCATGCGCAGCTTCCTGCGCGAGCAAGGCTACCGCAACGCCTACGTGTCGCTCGACACCAGCGACTGGCGCCTGAACGAGGAACTGGTCAAGCTGCTGCAGGCCAATCCGGCGGCCGACACGGCGCCGCTGCGCAAGGCCTACCTGGCCCACGTGCGCCAGCGCGCGCAGGCGTACCGATCCCTGTCGCAGCAGCTGCAGGGACGCGACATCGCCCAGGTCCTGCTGCTGCACCATAACCTGATCAATGCGCTCTGGCTGGATGACGTGATCGCGCAATTCAAGGACATGGGCTGGACCATCATCACGCCCGAGCAGGCCTTCCAGGACCCGGTCTACGCCCTGACGCCGGAACGCGCGGCGCCGGGCCAGAGCCTGCTGCTGTCGCTGGGCCGCACCCTGGGCCTGGGCCTGATGCCGGGCGGCGAGCGCCTGGTCGACGATGGCGACTTCGAGGTGGAGGGCCTGCGCGCCAGCGGGGCGCTGGCGCCGCAAAAATAGTCGTCCGTTTTTCGGTTGTGGCCGGGACCGGGGCGCCGCTAAGCTCCGGCCATCACTGACCACCAACGGAAAACGCCATGTCCCCATTCTTCTCCCCTGCCCCACTCCTGCTGGCCAACGCCTGGGACGCGCCCAGCGCGCAAGCCGCCGAGGCGGCGGGCTACGCGGCCATCGGCACCTCGAGCGCGGCCATCGCCGCCATGCTGGGCTACGACGACGGCGAGTCGATGCCGTTCGACGACCTGCTGTTCGTGGTGCGCCGCATCCGCGCCAGCACCACCCTGCCGCTCAGCGTCGACATCGAGGCCGGTTACGGCGCGGACTGCGCCGCCATGCTGGCCAACGTGCAACGCCTGGCGGCGCTGGGCATCGATGGCATCAACATCGAGGACAGCCGCGTCAGCGGCGGCCAGCGCGCGCTGTTGCCGCCGGACTTCCTGGCACAGCGGCTGGCGGCCTTGCGCGCTGCCCTGCCCGGCTTGTTCCTCAATGCGCGCACGGACACCTTCCTCCTGGGCGGCGCCGACGCGCTGCAGGAAACCATCGCGCGCAGCCGCATGTATGCCGCTGCCGGCGCGCATGGGTTGTTCGTGCCCTGCATCAGCGCGCCGGACGACATTCATGCCGTTACCGGTACAATGGACTGCGCCGTCAACGTGATGTGCATGCCGGACCTGCCCGATTTCACCACCCTGGCCAAGCTGGGCGTGCGCCGCATCAGCATGGGCAACTTCATGCACGGCGCCCTCACGCGACAGCTGCAGGCACTCCTGGCGGCCGTTCGCGGCCAACAAACTTTCGCCCCCCTGTTTGCCGATGAAATTCACTAATCCCGCCGACATCCAGCGCTGCTACCAGGCCCTGGTCGACCGCTCGCCGGAACACGTCGGGGCCTTCTACGCGGCCGTGAAGACCACCGGCATCTTCTGCCTGCCGACCTGCCGCGCGCGCAAGCCCAAGGCCGAGAATGTCGACTTCTTCTCGGACATCAAGGAACCGCTCGCGCTGGGCTTCCGGCCCTGCAAGGTGTGCCGCCCCACGGAGAATGCGCCGGACGTGCCGCCGCAAGTGGCGCGCGCCGTGGCCCTGGTGCGCGAACAGCCCAAGCGGCGCATCCAGGATGCCCAATTGCGCGAGCTGGGCATCAGCCCGGAGCTGGTGCGGCGCTGGTTCCAGAAGCACCACGGCTTCAGCTTCCAGGCCTACCAGCGCATGCTGCGCATCAACCTGGCGATGACGGAGCTGAAGCAGGGCCGCAGCGCCACCGACGTGGCGCTCGACAGCGGCTATGAATCGCTCAGCGGCTTTGCCTATACCTACAAGAAGATGACAGGCGCCGCGCCAAGCCAGGACGCGCAGCAGCTGGTGCTGCACCGCTTCGCCACGCCGCTCGGGCCAATGTTCGTGTGCGCCAGCGAGAGCGGCGTGTGCCTGCTGGAGTTCACCGACCGGCGCATGCTGGAGACCGAATTGCGCGACCTGCAGCGCCGCTTCAAGGCACGCATCCTGGCGGGCGAGAATGCCCACACGCGCGAAGCCGTGCTGCAGATTGGCGAATACTTCGAAGGAAAGCGGCGCGCCTTTACCGTGGCGCTGGACGCGCCGGGCAGCGACTTCCAGCGCAGCGTCTGGGACGCCCTGCGCGCGATGCGGTTCGGGGAAGTAACGCACTATGCCGAACTGGCCACCCGCATCGGGGCGCCGAACTCGGTGCGCGCGGTCGCTGGCGCCAACGGCGCCAACCGGATCGCCATCATCATCCCCTGCCACCGGATCATCGGCAAGGACGGGACGCTGACAGGTTATGGCGGAGGCCTCGCGCGCAAGGAGTGGCTCCTTGCGCACGAGGCGCGTGACGCCGCTTAGAACTGCTCCACGTCCAGGCCCAGCACGCCGGCGCTGCCCTCGACGATGGAGGCGCGCACGCCGCTCGATGCGGACAGGATGTGGTCCGCGAAGAAGCGTGCGGTCACGATCTTGGCGCGGTAGAACGCCGCATCGCCCTCGCCGTTGGCCAGCTTGGACTGCGCCACCAGCGCGGCGCGGCCCATCTGCCAGCCGCCGAACACGATGCCGGCCAGCTTCAGGTACGGCACGGAGCCGGAGAACACGCCCTTGATGTCGGACTTGAAGCGCGTGACGACGAAGTCCACTACGGCTTCCAGGTCGTTCGCACCTTGCATCAGGTGCTTGCGCAGCGCGTCGAAGTCAGGGCTGTTGACCTGACCCAGCTCGTCGGCGGTAGCGCGTACCTGGGCGATGAGGGACTTGGCCAGCGCGCCGCCGTCGCGCACGGTCTTGCGGCCGATCAGGTCATTGGCCTGGATCGCGGTGGTGCCTTCGTAGATGGTCAGGATCTTGGCGTCGCGGTAGTGCTGCGCTGCGCCGGTCTCCTCGATGAAGCCCATGCCACCGTGCACCTGCACGCCGTCGCGCGCCACGTTCTCGGACATTTCGGTCGACCAGCCCTTGACGATCGGCACCAGGAATTCGTACACGGCCTGGTTCGATGCGCGCACCTCGGCGTCGGCGTGGTGGTGTGCCACGTCGTGGATGCCGGCGGCCACGTAGGCCAGCGCGCGCGCCGCTTCGGTCTGGGCGCGCATCGACATCAGCATGCGGCGCACGTCCGGGTGGTTGATGATGGCCACGCCGGCCGGCGAACCGTTCAGGTCGCGCGACTGCACGCGTTCCTTGGCAAAGGTGGCGGCCTGCTGGTAAGCGCGTTCCGCCAGGCCGACGCCCTGCATGCCGACGCCGAAGCGGGCCGCGTTCATCATGATGAACATGTATTCCAGGCCGCGGTTTTCCTCGCCCACCAGGTAGCCGACCGCGCCGCCGTTGTCGCCGAACTGCAGCACTGCCGTTGGCGACGCCTTGATGCCCAGCTTGTGTTCGATCGACACGCAGTGCGCGTCGTTGCGCGCGCCCAGCGAGCCGTCGGCGTTGACCATGAACTTGGGCACGATGAACAACGAAATACCCTTCACGCCCGGTGGCGCGTCAGGCGTGCGGGCCAGCACCAGGTGGATGATGTTCTCGGCCATGTCGTGCTCACCGTAGGTGATGAAGATCTTGGTGCCGAACACCTTGTAGCTGCCGTCTTCCTGCGGCACGGCGCGGGTACGCACCGCGGCCAGGTCGGAACCGGCCTGCGGCTCCGTCAGGTTCATGGTGCCGGTCCATTTGCCGGTGACCAGGGGCTCCAGGTAAGTTGCCTTCTGTTCGTCGGAACCGGCGGTCAGCAGCGCCTCGATGGCGCCGTCGGACAGCAGCGCCACCAGGGCGAACGACAGGTTCGAGCCGTGCAGCATTTCCACGCATGGGGTGCCGATCAGCTTGGGCAGGCCCTGGCCGCCGAATTCGGTCGGGTGCTGCAAACCCTGCCAGCCGGCTTCGGCGAACTGGCGGAAGGCTTCCTTGAAGCCTTTGGAGGTCGTAACGTTGCCGTCGGCCCAGTAGCTCGGCTCCTTGTCGGCCGTATGGTTCAGGGGAGCGACCACGCCGCTCACGAACTTCGCGTTCTCTTCCAGCACGGCTTCCGCGGTTTCCGCGGTCGCGTCTTCACAGCCTGGCAGCGCGGACACGCCTGCCAGGTTCGCCAGTTCGTTCATCACGAACAGCATGTCTTTCATTGGGGCTTGATAGCTCATGACACCTCTCCAAGGTAGTAAAAGGGCCACTTGCGTGGCCCCGGTACTCAGTCCGTCGTCGGACTCTTTTTCAGATTAACCCAGTTCCTTGACCAGTTGAGGGACAACCTCGAACAGGTCGCCCACGATGCCGTAGTCGGCAACGGAGAAGATTGGCGCTTCCGGATCCTTGTTGATGGCGACGATGGTCTTGGAGTCCTTCATGCCGGCCAGGTGCTGGATCGCGCCGGAGATGCCGACGGCGATGTACAGCGATGGCGCGACGATCTTGCCGGTCTGGCCAACCTGCCAGTCGTTCGGCACGAAGCCAGCGTCCACGGCGGCGCGCGACGCACCCATGGCGGCGTTCAGCTTGTCGGCCAGCGGCTCCAGGATCTTGAAGTTGTCGGCCGAGCCCATGCCGCGGCCACCGGACACGATGATCTTGGCGGCGGTCAGTTCCGGACGGTCCGACTTGGCCACTTCGCGGCCGACAAAGGCGGACTTGCCGAAATCGGCGGCGGCGGCCACGGTTTCCACGGTAGCGGAACCGCCTTCTGCGGCTGCGGAGTCGAAGCCGGTGGTGCGGACGGTGATGACCTTCACCTTGTCCGACGATTGCACGTAGGCGATCGCGTTGCCGGCGTAGATCGGGCGCTCGAAGGTATCAGGCGCGTCGACCTTGGTGATTTCGGAGATCTGTGCCACGTCCAGCTTGGCGGCCACGCGCGGCAGGATGTTCTTGCCGTAGGCCGTTGCCGGCGCCAGGATGTGCGAGTAGGCGCCGGCGATCGCCAGGATCTGCTCGGAGACGTTTTCGGCCAGGCCGTCGGCGAAATGGGCTGCGTCGGCGTGCAGCACCTTGCTGACGCCGGCGATCTTGGCGGCTTCGGCGGCGGCGGCGCCGGCGTTGGAGCCTGCGACCAGCACGTGGACTTCGCCCGCGCACTTGGCGGCGGCGGTGACGGTATGGTGGGTGCTGCCCTTCAGGGATGCGTTGTCGTGTTCTGCGATGACGAGTGCGACCATGATTGAGTTCCTAGTGTTCGGTGAATTAGATGACTTTTGCTTCGCTGCGCAGCTTGGACACCAGGGTCGCTACGTCAGGCACTTTGATGCCGGCGGAACGCTTGGCAGGCTCGGTCACTTTCAGGGTTTTCAGGCGCGGGGTCACGTCGACGCCCAGCGCTTCAGGGGTCACGGTCTCCAGCGGCTTTTTCTTCGCCTTCATGATGTTCGGCAGCGTCACATAGCGCGGCTCGTTCAGGCGCAGGTCGGTGGTCACGATGGCGGGCAGTTGCAGCGCCACGGTTTCCAGGCCGCCGTCCACTTCGCGCGTCACGGTCACTTTGCCGTCGCCCAGTTCAACCTTGGAGGCGAAGGTAGCTTGCGGCCAGCCCAGCAGCGCAGCCAGCATCTGGCCGGTCTGGTTGGAGTCGTCGTCGATGGCCTGCTTGCCCAGGATGATCAGTTGCGGCTGCTCCTTGTCGGCCACGGCCTTGAGCAGCTTGGCCACGCCCAGCGGCTCCAGCTCGACGGCGGTCTCGATCAGGATGCCGCGGTCGGCGCCGATCGCCATGCCGGTGCGCAGGGTTTCCTGGCACTGGGCCACGCCGGCGGAAACGGCCACCACCTCGGTCACTTTGCCCGCTTCTTTCAGGCGGGTCGCTTCTTCCAGCGCGATTTCATCGAACGGGTTCATCGACATCTTGACGTTGGCGATATCTACGCCAGTGCCGTCGGATTTGACGCGCACTTTCACGTTGTAGTCGACGACGCGCTTGACAGGTACCAGGACTTTCATAGGTGTGCCTTTGAAAAAGTGATAAGTAAATTAGTGGGCTAGATTATATGGGAATTCGATCAGTCTTATCGAATAAAAGCACGGTCGTGCGTTTTTTAAGTACAATCCGGCGCCGAAAAATCAGCAACCGGAAGGATACCGCAAAACTTACTTGCGGCGCATCAGGAAAGTGAATTCAGTGCCCTGCTGGACGTGCGACAACAACGCGTTGCCAGTCTGCTTGGCAAAAGCTTGGAAGTCCCGCACGGAACCCGGGTCGGTGGCCACGATTCGCAGGACCTGTCCGCTCTCCAACTCAGCCAAGGCTTTCTTGGCTTTGAGGATAGGCAGCGGGCAATTTAGCCCGCGGGCGTCGAGGTCCTTATGAAAATCCATGGTCTCGGACTCGAGAGTAAGAGTTTCGCTCATCAATATCTCGCTTCTGTACTACTGATTTCCAACATACTACTCCAATTTCGCGCGTCTGACGCACTGCACCAAAATAGTTAATGTTGCGTTGCAAAATCACAACGACATTGCAATGTTGGAAAGGCCCGCCCTAGCGAGGGCGGGCCGCAGCAGCCTTTAGATACGCGACTCCACCCATGCTGCAACGCCACCGAGCGCACCTGGCAGTGCGTCCGGATTGGTGCCGCCGGCCTGCGCCATGTCGGGGCGGCCACCGCCTTTGCCGCCCACTTGCTGTGCCACGAAGTTGACCAACTCGCCCGCCTTGACCTTGCCGATGCTGTCGGCCGTCACGCCGGCGATCAGGCTGACCTTGCCGTCGCTGACCGAGGCCAGCACGATGGCCGCGCTCTTCAGCTTGTCCTTCAGCTTGTCCATGGTCTCGCGCAGCGCCGTCACGTCAGCGCCTTCCATGGTGGCAGCCAGGACCTTCAGGCCCTTGACGTCGACTGCCTTGGCCACCAGTTCGTCGCCCTGGCCGGAGGCCAGCTTCGACTTCAGCGCTGCCAGTTCCTTTTCCAGCGTCTTCACCTGGTCCTGCACGGCGGCGATCTTGACGGTCAGCTCTTCCGGGTTGGACTTCAGCGCGGCCGCGGCTTCGTTCAGCTTGCGCGCCATGCCCTGCACCAGCGCCAGGGCGCCTTCGCCCGTCACCGCTTCCACGCGGCGGATGCCGGCCGCAACGCCGCCTTCGGACACGATCTTGAACAGGCCGATGTCGCCTGTGCGCTGCACGTGCACGCCGCCGCACAGCTCTTTGGAGCTGCCGATGTCCATCACGCGCACTTCGTCGCCGTACTTCTCGCCAAACAGCGCCATGGCGCCATGCTTGACCGCGTCGTCGAACGACATCTGGTGCGACTGGGTCGCGTGGTTCTGCAGGATCTCGGCGTTGACGATCGCTTCCACGCGGGCGATTTCCTCGGCGGTCATCGGCGCGGTGTGCGAGAAGTCGAAACGCGCCTTGTCAGGATCGACCAGCGAGCCTTTCTGCGCCACGTGCGAGCCCAGCACTTCGCGCAGGGCCTTGTGCATCAGGTGGGTGGCCGAGTGGTTGCGGATGGTGCGGCCACGCGCATGCTGGTCCACTTCCGCGCCGACGGCGTCGCCAACTTTCAGCGAGCCCGATGCCAGCACGCCATGGTGGCCGAACACGTCAGCCTGGATCTTCAGGGTGTCTGCCACTTCGAACTTGCCGGTGGCGCCCTGGATCAGGCCCTGGTCGCCCACCTGGCCGCCGGATTCGGCGTAGAACGGGGTGGTGTCGAGCACCACGATGCCCTGCTCGCCAGCCTTCAGTTCCTGCACCGGCGCGCCGTTGGCGTACAGTGCCACCACGTGCGAGTTGTGCTGCAGCTGGTCGTAGCCGACGAACTTGTTCTTCTCGCCGGTGTACTCGACGTTGGCAGCCATCTTCTTGAACTTGCCGCCTTCGCGCGCCTTGCGCTTTTGCTCTTCCATCGCCACGCCAAAGCCGGCTTCGTCCAGCGTCACTTCGCGTTCGCGGCAGATGTCGGCGGTCAGGTCCAGCGGGAAGCCGTAAGTGTCGTACAGGGTGAAGGCGGTGGCGCCGTCCAGGTTCTTCGGATCCTTGGCCAGCTGGGCTTCCAGGATCTTCATGCCGTTTTCCAGGGTCTCGCCGAAACGCTCCTCCTCGGCCTTCAGCACCTGGGCCACGCGGTCCTTGGCTTCGGCCAGTTCAGGATAAGCGCCGCCCATTTCCTGATTCAGGTCGTTCACCAGCTTGTAGAAGAAGGCCTTGGTCTGGCCCAGCTTGTGGCCGTGGCGCAGCGCGCGGCGCACGATGCGGCGCAGCACGTAGCCATGGCCTTCCGAGCCAGGGATGATGCCGTCGACGATCATGAAGGCGGCGGCGCGGATATGGTCGGCGATCACGCGCAGCGACTTGTTTTCCAGGTCGGTCGCGCCGGTTTCGCGCGCCGCGGCCTTGATCAGGGCCTGGAAGGAGTCGATCTCGTAGTTCGAGTGCACGTGCTGCAGCACGGCGGCCAGGCGCTCCATGCCCATGCCGGTATCCACGCAAGGCTTGGGCAGCTTGTGCATCACGCCCGCTTCGTCGCGGTTGAACTGCATGAACACCAGGTTCCAGATTTCGATGAAGCGGTCGCCGTCTTCTTCCGCCGAGCCTGGAGGACCGCCGTAGATGTCGGCGCCGTGGTCGTAGAAGATCTCGGTGCAAGGACCGCATGGGCCGGTGTCGGCCATCTGCCAGAAGTTGTCCGATGCGTAGCGCGCACCCTTGTTATCGCCGATGCGGATGATGCGCTCTTGCGGCACGCCCACTTCGTTGGCCCAGATGTCGTAGGCTTCGTCGTCTTCCTGGTACACGGTGACGGTCAGCTTTTCAGGCGGCAGGCCGTAGACCTTGGTCAGCAGCTCCCACGCGTACTGGATCGCATCGCGCTTGAAATAATCGCCGAAGCTGAAGTTGCCCAGCATCTCGAAGAAGGTGTGGTGGCGCGCGGTGTAGCCGACGTTTTCCAGGTCATTGTGCTTGCCGCCGGCGCGCACGCAGCGCTGCACGGTGGTGGCGCGGGAATACGGGCGCACGTCCTGGCCCAGGAACACATCCTTGAACTGCACCATGCCGGAGTTGGTCAGCAGCAGGGTCGGGTCGTTGCCTGGCACCAGCGGGCTGGAACGGACAATCGTATGGCCCTTGGATTCGAAGAATTTCAGGAACTTTTCGCGAATTTCAGCAGATTTCATGTCGTAAAAGGGAAGGTTGCAGGCTGGTGCAAAGGGTTGATTATACGTGAAGCGCCCGCCGTTGCGGTGGGCGGGGGCCTCTAGGCCCGCTCGGCGAAGTCCGGCCCGATCAGGTCGATGCGGTCGGTGCAGAAGCCATCCACGCCCCAGGCCAGGATTTCCCGCGCCCGCTCCGGCGTGTTGACGGTATAGCAAAACAGCCCGCAGCCGGCCGCCTTCACCGCCCGCGACAGTTCCGGCGTCAGGTACTTGTGGTTGGTGTGCACCGCCTGCGCGCCCAGTTCGCGCGCCGTGCGTTCCCAATCCGCCGGGATCTTATCGAACAGGCAAGCGCGCGGCAGGTCGGGCGCCGCGTCGCGCGCCGCCGCCAGGGCCGCCATGCTGAAGGACGACAGCAAAGGCAGCTGCGCCGGGTCGCCCGCCGCCACCTCCGCCGCGAAACGGGCGCGCGCCGTGTGCGCCACCCAGCGGCCGGTTTCCACTTCCTGCCCCTCGGCCGGCTTGATCTCGATATTCATCCAGATCCGGTGTTCCTTGCAGTAGTCCACCCACTCCAGGAACAGCGGTACCGGCTCGCCGCGGAACTGCGGCGCGAACCAGCGCCCGGCATCCATCTTCGCCAGTTCGGCGGCCGTGAAATTGGGGACGTAACCGTCGCCATAGATCGTGCGCCCGAAATGCGGATCGTGCATGACCACGCCGATGCCGTCGGACGACAGCATGACGTCGAATTCCACCGCGTGAAAGCCATACGCCAGGCCGGCGCGCAAGCCGGCAATGGTGTTCTCCGGCGCCAGCGTGCCGCCACCGCGATGCGCAACGATTTTAGGGTATGGCCACATGGATTAAGACACTAACACGGTTGGATGCGTTAAGCTAACGCTCCCTGAAAACAGTAGGAAGAAGACAACATGACCCCGAAGGCCCTTGGACACATCCGCGTACTGGACTTAAGCCGCGTATTGGCCGGCCCCTGGTGCTCGCAGAACCTGGCCGACCTGGGCGCGGACGTGATCAAGATCGAACGCCCGGGCGCCGGCGACGACACGCGCGCCTGGGGCCCACCCTACGCCAAGGATGCCGCAGGGCGCGACACCACCGAAGCTGCCTACTACCTGTCCGCCAACCGCGGCAAGCGCTCGGTCACGGTGGACATTTCCAAGCCCGAGGGCCAGGCCCTGATCCGCGAACTGGCGCAGCACGCCGACGTCGTGCTGGAAAACTACAAGGTCGGCCAGCTGAAAAAGTACGGCCTCGACTACGACTCCCTGAAAGCCATCAAGCCCGACCTGGTGTACTGCTCCGTGACCGGCTTCGGCCAGGACGGCCCGTACGCCCACCGCGCCGGCTACGACTTCCTGATCCAGGGCATGGGCGGGCTGATGTCCGTGACCGGCGAGCGTGACGACCTGCCCGGCGGCGGTCCGCAAAAGGCCGGCGTGGCGCTGACCGACCTGATGACCGGCATGTACGCCACCATCGCCATCCTGGCCGCCCTCACCCACCGCGACCGCACGGGCGAAGGGCAGTACATCGACATGGCCCTGCTGGACGTGCAGGTGGCGATGCTGGCCAACATGGGCTCCAACTACCTGAACAGCGGCAAGGCGCCCAAGCGCTGGGGCAACGCCCACGCCAACATCGTTCCCTACCAGACCTTTGCCTGCGCCGACGGCTACATCATCGTCGCCACCGGCAACGACGGCCAGTACCAGAAGTTCGTCGAAACGGGCGGCCGCCCCGACCTCGCCACGCACGAACGCTACGCCACCAATCCCCTGCGCGTGCAAAACCGCGACGAGCTGGTGCCGATCCTGGCCGAGATGGTCAAACAGCAGCCGCGCGACTGGTGGATCGAACGCCTGGAGGCCGTCGGCGTGCCATGCGGCCCGATCAACGACCTGCACGACGTGTTCCAGAACCCGCAAGTGCAGGCGCGCGGCCTGGTGATGGAAGCGCCGCACCCCACGGCCGGCAAGGTCAAGCTGGTGCGCAGCCCGATGCGCCTGAGCGCCAGCCCGGCCGAGACGCAGGTCGCCCCGCCCCTGCTGGGCCAGCACACCGACGAAGTGCTGCGCGACGTGCTCGGCCACAGCGACGCCGACATCGCCCGCCTGCGCAGCCAGGGCGTCCTCTAACGACCGCCCAGCCCGTGTCCACCTTGGGGTCAGCCCCTTTGGTGGACACGGGCGCGGCCGCTCGCCAGCTCAGTGCAGGTGCTGCTTGAAGTCGAACAGTTCGCGGTGCATGTGGTTGACGGCGGCTTTCATCTCAGGCGTCACCTGCATGCGCTCGCTGGCACAGACCCGGCGCGCGCGGGCGCCAAGCAGTTCCATGTCGCTCACCAGCTTGGGCACGTTGGCGTAGTCTTCGCTCACCAGCATTTCGCTGATGTCGTCGGAACGGCGGTCCAGCTTCTGGATCGTCTCGCGCAGCTCACCGGTCAGGTGCCGCTCCGCCGATAAGGTGCGCGCGGCCTGGCTGACCGCCCATTGAACATTGCTGAGCCTGGTACGAATTTCCCTGTCGTGCATCATGATCGTCTCCTTGGTTGAAACGGCACCGAGCGTGCCGGTCCGACTTGGAGTGCATTGACGCAAGGCGGTTCAGTCAGCCTGCCTCGGCTTTGATCTGGCTCAACATTGGTGCAATTGGCGTCAACCGCCGCAGGTGCAACGCAATGGCCAGCGCGCCCAGCAGGCAGCTGCCCAATAGCGCGACGACCCCGCCCCAGCCGGCGTGCGCCCACAGCACGCCGGTGGCCCAGCCGATGACGCTGGCGCCCAGGTAATAGAAAAACAGGTACAGGGCCGAGGCCAGCGCCGGCGCCCCGCGCGCCCGGCGGCCGACCCAGCTGCTGGTCATCGAGTGTGCGGCAAAGAAGGCGAAGGTGTACAAGGCCATGCCAAGCAGCACCAGCGGCAGCGCGCGCGACAAGGTCAGCGCCAGTCCCGCCAGCATGGCGGCGACCACCAGCCACAGCACGCCGCGCCGGCCATGGCGGTCGGCCATCTTGCCGGCCCAGACGGAACTGTAGATCCCCAGCAGGTACAACAGGGAAATGCCGCCGACCAGGCTTTGCCGTAGCGAAAACGGGGCCGCCAGCAGGCGGTAGCCGATGTAGTTGTAGGCGCTCACCATGCACCCCATCAACAGGAAGGCCAGCGCGAAAAGCCACGGCAGGCCGGCATCGCTGCAATGGCGGCGCATGGCGTGCGGCAGGTCGCGCCAGCGGCCGGCGCCGGCACGGAAGCGGCGCGACACCGGCAGGCTGCGCCAGAACTCCAGCGCCGCCAGCAGGCCGGCCAGGCCCAGCACCACCAGCGCCGCGCGCCACGAATAGAAGTCGCTCAGCACCGAGCCCAGCATGCGCCCCACCATGCCGCCGCACGCGCTGCCACTGATGTACAAGCCCATCGCCAGGCCCAGCCCATCCGCGTCGATCTCTTCGCCGAGGTAGGCCATGGCCACGGCGGGCATGCCGCCCAGGGCCACGCCCAGCAGGGCGCGCGCCAGCAGCAGCTGGCCGAAGCTGCCGGCCAGCGCGCACAACACCGTCATCAAGGCGGCCACCGCAAGCGCGCCCACCATCAGCGGCTTGCGTCCGAAGCGGTCGGACAAGGCGCTGGAGGCGACCAGCGACACGGCCATGGCGGCCGTGGAAATCGACAGCGACAGGCTGCCCTGCGCCGCCGTCAGCGCGAATTCCCGGGACAGCAGCGGCAACAGGGGCTGCACGACGTACAGCAGCGCGAAGCCGGAAAAACCGCCGAGGAACATGGCGCGGTTGGTGGGGTGGCGGAGGGCTCTCATGGTGGACCCATCTTAGGATTGCCCTGTAATACAGTCCAATATATATTTGAGGCGTTATTAATCGCTTCTAAATATGATGGAACTGCGTCACCTGCGCTATTTCGTGGCCGTGGCCGAGGAGCTGAGCTTCACGCGGGCCGCGGCGCGCCTGCACATCGGCCAGCCGCCCCTGTCCCAGCAAATTCAGGCGCTGGAAGCCGAGGTGGGCGCGCGCCTGTTCGAGCGCAGCAAGCGCTGGGTGCGGCTGACGCAGGCGGGCAAGCTGTTCCTGACCGACGCGCGCGCCATCCTGGCGCAGGCGGAGCAGGCGGCGCAGCGGGCGCGCCGGGCGCAGCACGGCGAGGCGGGCGAACTGCGGGTGGGCTTCACCTTTTCCACGCCCTTCACGCCGCTGTTTGCGCGTACCATCCGGCGCTACCGCCAGCTCTATCCCGACGTCGCGCTCACCCTGCATGAAATGACCACGCTGCACCAGCTCGATGCGATCGAAGCGCGCAAGCTGGACCTGGGATTCGTGCGCCCGCCGGAAGTGGCACTGCCGCAGCAGCTCTCGCTGACGACGCTGCGACGCGATCCCCTGCTGCTGGTACTGGCCAGCGACTCGCCATTGGCGCGCAAGCGCAAGGTGAAGGTGGCGGACCTGGCGCACCTGCCGTGGGTCATGTATCCGCCCGCGTCAGGCGTCGGCATCAACCATGCGATCCTGGGCATGTGCCGCGCGGCGGGCTTCGTGCCGCAGGTGGCAATGGAGGCGGGAGAGGCCGCCACCATCATTGGCCTGGTGGCGGCGGGGATCGGGGTGTCGGTGCTGCCCTCCCCCTTCAACTCCATCCATCTGGAAGGCGTTGTCTATCGGCCGCTCGACGATGAGGGCGCACTGGCTTCGCTGCAGCTGGCCCAGCGCAAGGACGACAACAGCCCGCTGGTGGAGGCGTTCATGCGCATTGCGCTGGAGGATTAGTCGTAATCCGCGTCGAGCTCGGAGCCGGCGTAGTTTTCCAGCTCGGTCCACAGGGTCTTCATGGCAAAGCGCCCGGGCAACTTGTGCAGCACGGTGCAGGTGCGGCGATACAGTTCGATGCGGTTCAGCAGCACCGGGCGGTGCTGCTCGGGCACGGCGGCAACCAGGGCGGCAAGGCCGGCCTCGTAGTCCGGCTTTGCCTTGCGCACGGCCTTCACGAAGCGTTCGAACTCCTTCTGCCCGGTGCGCGCCACGATGCGCCCGCCGCCCTCCACCGCAAAGATGATCGCCAGTGCGATCACCCCTTCGGCGTTGAGGTCCGGATCCTTGATGGCGCCGTCCGCGTTATGGCGGCGCAGCCAGTTGGCCAGCCGCACCACGGCCTGCACTTCCTGCCGCTGCTTGAACTGGGCCTGGTACTTGGCAGGACCGTCCCAGTTGGCGCCCGGCTCGGTAAAGCAGATGTCGAAGAACAGGTCGCGCAGGCGGCGCTGCGCATAGGTCGGGTCGTTGTCGTATTCACCGATCAAGGTGTCTTCCGGCATCGCCGCCAGGTCCTTCAACTGGCGGAAGCCCGCCTGGAAGGCCAGCTCGGCGCCCTGCTCCACCAGGATGTCCAGCGCCAGCTCGTCGGAATCGACGGTCAGCAGTTGCTCCAGGCCCAGCGAGACGCCGCCCACGGTCAGGTTGACCGCGCGCTGGATGCCGTCGGCCGTGCGGTTGTTGGTGAACTTGTCCGCCACCATGGCCGTGATGCCGCTCAACTCCTCGGCCAGCACGAGCGCCGCGTCTTCGCGTTCGTCGCCCGGCAACAGCTTGATGGCGCGCGTCAGGCGCGGCAGGCTTTCTTTGACGAGTGCGGGCAGCATCAGCCGAAGATCCCCGTGCCGATCGAGCGACGCACGCGTTCGCGGCCGCTGCCGCTGCGGGTGGTCGGCACTTGCTTGCGCAGGCGGTACAGCAGTTCCTTGGTGGAGCGTTGCAGGTGCTCGGGCTCCGCGTCCGGATCGTCGCTGAACTCGGCGTCGGCCAGGTCGGCGCTGTGGCGGAATTCCGGGAACAGTTCGAACAGCGCACGGTCCCAGCCGTCCTCGTTGGCCTGCGCCAGCGCGACGGCGACCGGGACCACGTCATTGTCGGACGAGGTCTGGCCGGTCAGGTAGGCGCCCTTGGAGATGACTTCGCCCGCCACCTCCAGCACTTCCTTCGGCGCCAGCGAGAACAGGATGGCAAAGGCGGTGCAGCCCCAGTCCGTGGCCGAGGCTTCCTTCAGCAGCTCGGCGCGGCGTTCTTCGTCTTCGGTGCCGAAGATCACGCCGTGCATGTGCGCGAACAGCGATTCGGCGACGCGCTCGGGGTCGTCCTCGATCATGTCGTCCGGCCAGGTGGCGGCGATGTAGGCCAGGCTCTCGGCCCACTGCTTGGGCGGCACCAGCAGCGTCGCCAGCGACAGCTTGCCGCCGTCGAAGCCGGACATGTGCAGCGCCGTCACGTGCGGCGGCAGCTCCTGCAGCACTTCGATCACGGCCAGGTCGCCGTGCGTGTCGGCTGCTTCGGCAAAGGCGCGTTCGGCATGCTCCAGGGAGCCGGCCAGCACCAGTTCGGTGACCTGCTTGCGGATGGCTGGCAGATTCTTGTCGGACATAGCTTAATCCTCCTGCTGGTCAAAGATGCCGGTGAAGTCGTCGGTGGCGACATCATCCGCGTAATCGTCTTCATCGTCGCCTTCGTCGCCTTCGGCCAGGCGTTCGAGCGAAGTGTCCTCGTCGTCCCACATGCGCGGATGCTTGTGCAGCAGCGCCGTGATGATGGCCTGGCGCGCCAGGTCCGGGTGATTCTCTTCCAGCGCTTCCAGCAGGCCGGCGGCTTTCGGGCAGCTGGCCGCGCCAAACACGCGCGCCGGGTCGCCGTACTCGAAGTCCTCGGCATCGGCCAGGGCGGCCTTCGGGTCGTGGAATTCGATCACGTCCACCAGCGCAAAGGCCATCATGTTCAGGTCATCGATGCCGCCGCCGTTGAGGTATTCGGTGCGCAGGGCGTCGACCATTTTCTTGTAGTTCTTGTGGTCAGGCGGATCGCCGAGGATGCCCTCGATCTGCCCTTCCAGTTCGCGCGCCTGATAGGCGAACTCTGGGTGTACTTTTCTCATTTGCTGCTACTTTCCTGGTTCAGGCGGCGGGGATGGTCACGCCGTTGACGCTGAAGATGGAGCGCCACTGTTGGTAGGCTTCCGCTTCCGGGTCGATGATGATGCGGTGGTGCACACTCTGGTTATACTCTTCCCGCTTCACGGGATCGGACAACACTTCGTACGCTTTGACGATGGCCTTGAAACGGGCGTCGGCGCCCGGCTCCTGGTTGCGGTCCGGATGGAAGCGCATGGCCAGGGAACGGTAGACCTTCTTGATTTCCTCGTCAGAGGCATTGGGCGCGACACCGAGCACATTATATAAATTTTCCATAAAGCAAGGTTTACCGGGGTTTATACAAAGAACATACATGAGCAACGACAAAACCCACGCCCCCGCGCCCAATTTCCTGCGCAACATCGTTGAAGCCGACCTGGCCGCCGGTACGCACAGCCGCGCAGGCTTGCCGCCCGTCATTACCCGCTTCCCGCCGGAGCCCAACGGCTACCTGCACGTGGGCCACGCCAAGTCCATCTACACCAATTTCGGCCTGGCGCGCGATTTCGGCGGCCGCTGCCACCTGCGTTTCGACGACACCAATCCGGAAAAGGAAGAGCAGGAATACGTCGACTCCATCATCGACAGCGTGCGCTGGCTTGGCTTCGACTGGGACTACAAAGGCCCGGTGGGCGCCGGCAACCACCTGTACTACGCTTCCGACTACTTCGGCAAGCTGTATGACATGGCCGAATACCTGATCAAGGTCGGCAAGGCCTACGTCGACAGCCAGAGCGCCGCCGACATGGCCGCCAACCGCGGCAACTTCACCACGCCCGGCACCAACTCCCCGTTCCGCAACCGCTCGGTGGAGGAAAACCTGCAACTGTTCCGCGACATGAAGGCGGGCAAGTACAAGGATGGCGAGCACATCCTGCGCGCCAAGATCACGGAAGACGCCATGTCCGCGCCGAACATGAACATGCGCGACCCGGCCATCTACCGCATCCGCCACGCGCACCACCACCGCACGGGCGACGACTGGTGCATCTACCCGATGTACGACTACACGCACCCGATTTCGGATGCGCTGGAAAACATCACGCACTCGATCTGCACCCTGGAATTCCAGGACCACCGTCCGTTCTACGACTGGTTGCTGGCCACCCTGGCCGAAGGCGGCTTCTTCCAGCAGCCGGTGCCCAAGCAGTTCGAGTTCGCGCGCCTGAACCTGACCTACATCGTCACCTCCAAGCGCAAGCTGCGCCAGATGGTGGAAGAAGGTATCGTCGACGGCTGGGACGACCCGCGCCTGCCGACCATGGCCGGCATGCGCCGCCGCGGCTTCACGCCGGAAGGCATCCAGCTCATGTGCGAACGCACCGGCGTCACCAAGTCCGACGGCTGGATCGACTTCGGCGTGCTGGAAGGCGCCGTGCGCGAAGACCTGGACCCGAAGGCGCCGCGCGCCATCGCCGTGCTGCGTCCGCTCAAGCTGATCGTCGAGAACTTCCCGGCCGGCCAGTCGGTCGAATGCACCTCGCCGGTCCACCCGCACCACCCGGAACTGGGCCAGCGCACCTTCCCCTTCACCCGCGAACTGTGGATCGAGGAAGAAGACTTCATGGAAGTGCCGACCAAGGGCTACTTCCGCTTTACCCCGCCCACCGGCGACCAGCCGGGCAGCCGCGTGCGCCTGAAGTACGGCTTCGTGGCCGAGTGCACCGGCTTCGACAAGGATGAAAACGGCAAAGTCACCGCCGTGCGCGTGAAGTACTTCGAAGATTCCAAGTCCGGCACCCCGGGCGCCGATACTTACAAAGTGAAAGGCAACATCACCTGGGTCAGCGCCGAAGCAGCCCTGCAGGCGGAAGTGCGCCTGTACGATCGCCTGTTCACGGAGGAAAAGCCGGACGCCGGCGGCAAGGACTTCAAGGAATTCCTGAACCCGAAAGCGCTGGAAGTGCTGCAAGCCTACCTCGAGCCCGGCCTGCAGGCCGCCGTGGCCGAGCAACGCTTCCAGTTCGAGCGTCACGGCTACTTCGTGGCCGACCGCGTGCTGTCGCAACCGGGCAAGCCCGTGTTCAACCGCATCGTCACGCTGAAGGACAGCTGGGCCAAGTAAGCGACGGCCAGGAAAAGGATTTTCGCAGCATACAAAATGCCCCGCCCCTGCGGGGCATTTTTATTGTCTTGGTTTGATTTCAATCAAAGTGGCTTTCTTGCAACTTGACCATGACCTTAGGAAATTCTTATAGTCAAGCAATGAGCCGCGTTCCGCCACATCTGCCCACCCTCTCCAAGCCCTTGTGGTGGCTCGGCATCGCGCTGGCCCTGGGCGTGGGCCTGGGGCTGCATACGCTGGCCACGCGGTCCGTGGAAAGCGCGGCAGGCGAGCGTTTCGACAACCAGGCGCGCAACACCCAGTTCAACATCAACGCCAGCATCAAGGCCTACACCGACGTATTGCGTGCGGCCGCCAGCTATTTCCAGGCCGGCGGCGAAGTCACGCGCGAAACGTTCCACCGCTACGTGCAGGGACTGGACCTGGAACGCAACTACCCGGCCATCGACAATATCAATTTCGCCGAGTACTACTCCGACGCCGTGCGCCCCGCCGCCGAGACGCGCCAGCAGGCGTTCACCGACCTGGACTATCCCCCCTTCCAGCGCCACCCGGCCGGCGTGCGGCGCGAGTACGCGGTGCTGACCCTGATCGAACCGCTCTCCGGCTTCAGCGACCGCTATGGCCTCGACATTGCGGCCCGGCCCGGCGTGGCCGAAGCCCTGTTCGCGGCGCGCGACCAGGGCGTCATGAGCAGTTCCGGCCAGCCCATTCCGCTGCGCAGCGCGCCAAGCCATGTCGGCATGGCCATACGCATTCCGATCTACCGCAGCGGCATGCCCACGCGCAGCGTCGCCGAGCGGCGCGCCGCCTGCATCGGTTCCGTGGGCCTGGGCTTCAGCGTACCGCGCCTGGTCAGCGCGGCCCTGGGCGAAATGCCGGTGCAGGCCATGCGCGTGGTGCTGCGCGACAGCAGCACCGCCGACAAGCCCACCTTGCTGTTCGACAGCCGGCCCAACGCGCCGGCTGCGTCCAGCGATCATTTCACGCTGGACCTGCCGGTCCAGTTCCATGGCCGCACCTGGCGCGCCTGGTTCAGCGTGCCCAAGCACGCCCTGTATTCGCGCTTCGACCAGTTCCTCCCCATGCTGGCCGGCAGCCTGGGTTTTGTCGCCAGCGCCCTGCTGTACGCACTGTTCTTCACCCTGGCCTCGTCGCGCCGCCGGGCCGTGAAGATGGCGCGCGCCATGACGCGCGAATTGCGCGACAGCCAGGCACGCCTGCAACTGTCGCACCACCGTTTGCGCCGCCTGGCCGCGCATGCGGACCACATCAAGGAAGAAGAGCGCAAGCGCATCGCGCGCGAAATCCACGACGATCTGGGACAGAACCTGCTGGCCTTGCGCATCGAGGCCGACATCCTGGCCACGCGCACCGAGAAGAGCCATCCGCGCCTGCACGCGCGGGCACGCGCCACGCTGCACCAGATCGACAACACAATCCGCAGCGTGCGCCACATCATCAACGACCTGCGGCCGAACGTACTGGACCTGGGCCTGTCGGCGGCGGTGGAATGGCAGATCGCCCAGTTCCGCCAGCGCTCGGGCATCCAGTGCGAATTCGTGGAAGACGGCATCGCCGATCATGGCGTGGACGATCATTGCGCCACTGCCTTCTTCCGGGTACTGCAGGAGTCGCTGAGCAATATTCACCAGCACGCCGCCGCCAGCGCGGTGCGCGTCGAACTGCACCAGTCGCACGGCATGCTGCGCATGACGATCAGCGACAACGGCATCGGCATCAAGACCGCCTGCCGCCACAAGGCCGGCTCCTTCGGACTGGTGGGCATCGAGGAGCGCATCAGCCTGCTAGGCGGGAACTGCTCGATCAACAGCCTGGCGCATGGCGGCACCACGGTCAGCATTGCCGTGCCGGTCGGCTACCGGGTGGCACCGGCCGATGACATGCGCCTGAGCGCGTAGGCGTTTTTACCACGCCCTAGGAATTGACCGGTCCCTTATTGATCCAAATCAAACACCCTTTCCCAAGCTCAGCAAAAATGCATATGTAACATTTGACGACGCGACAAGCTATTGATTTGAAAGGACCAATCCAGTGTTGTTTAAGCCGCGTTCGATTGAATTGTTACTTGCATTTGAGGGGACCCTGTCTATACTTGAGCTAGTTGACCCACATCAACACTGCGTTCCCAGCTCCGAACGCTTCAGATGCCCAGGCGACGACACAGCCCTCCCGAACGGCGTCTTTCTCACTCTCTCTCATCGGTTTTAAATTCGCTCACTTTTATAGGGAATGTCACTCATGATTTCTGCTGAAAGCTACAAGGCCATCGCCGAACTCGACCTCGAACCAATCAAGGTGAAACTAATGCACGTGGAATCCGGCGAAGGCTGGTCGCTGGAAAAGGTCAATGCCGTTGAGTTTGAATACCGCCGCTTCCTGTACCTGATGAAAATGTTCCCCAACGAACAGACCGCCCCGCTGATGGACGTGGACATTTTCTGGCACTACCACATCCTCGATACGATGAAGTACTTCATCGACTGCGAGAACGTGTTCGGCTACTACCTGCACCACTTCCCATACATCGGCCTGCGCGGCGAGGACGATGAACAGGCGCATGAGCGCGTGGGCAACCGCATGAAGGAGCTGTACGAGGAAACCTTCGGCGAAGCCTACCTGCGCGAAACGGAGCCGGCGCAAGCAGCCTATTCGGGCCGGGTGGCCGGGGAAGCGGTGGCCTACTCCGGCCGCGTAGCGGCCGAACCGGGACAGGAAGCGAAGGTCGCCTACTCGGGCCGCGTCAGCAGCGAAGTCGCCTATTCGGGCCGCGTCGCCGACCAGACGGCGTATTCCGGACGCGTGACGGCCGACGCCAAGACCGCCTACTCGGGCCGCGTCGCCAACCAGGTGGCCTATTCGGGCCGTGTGGCGGCCGATGCCAGGACCGCCTACTCGGGCCGCGTCGCCACCGAGGCGAAGACCGCCTACTCGGGCCGCGTCGCCACCGAGGCGAAGACCGCCTACTCGGGCCGCGTGGCCACCGAAGCGAAGACCGCGTATTCGGGCCGGGTTGCCGACCAGACCGCGTACTCGGGCCGCGTCAGCGCAACCACTGCCTACTCGGGCCGCGTCGGCAGCGAGGCGGCTTCGGCGGAAGTGAGCAAGTTTTACGGGGAGCGTCCGCGCCTGGCCGCAGCGTAAGCAACGCCGCAAAACAAACGGCCGCCCAAGGGCGGCCGTTTTTCATTGCACGCTGGGCGTGCTTAGTGCGTCATCAGGTCGCGCAGTTCACGGATGCTGAGATCGCTGATTTCGTGCATGCGGATCAGGATCGTCGCACCGATCGGCAGCGTGTTGTGACGGATCTTGCTGATCACGGGTGGGGCAACTTCCAGCGCACGGGACAGGGCGGCATCGTTCTTCAACTGCAGCTTTTCAATGATGGCATCCAGCACGCGATTCGGATTGTAAGTCGGCGACGCGGTAATTTCTTTCAGAGAGCTCATGACTTGGTACTTTTTCAAATGTTGCGATATCGCAACAAAATAATTGGCGGAATTTTCGACAAAGAGCGCCAGAAAAAGCCGTTATTGACGCAATTTTCGGCACACGGCCCGTATGATACACCTTTTTATTGCCGTTCGCTTAACGCACGGCAACGAAAGTGGGATTTTGATAGATTCTAGCGTGCAAAGCTGTGCTAGGAATTAAGATAGTTTAATAAAAAACTACTTTTGGTCATTTCTTGCCAAGGAAAACGGCACGAAAGGCAGGCAAAGCCAGGTAAACGTTATCCAGAACAGGGCGGGCGGCAGATACATGAGCGCGGCCGGCATGGGCTCCGCGTCCGTGCGCCAGTCCAGCCGGCGCCGGATTTCCTCCGGCGACGGCGGCGGCAGGTGGGCATGGCCGCGCTGGGCCAGATACACGCGCACTTGCTCCTTGGTGGGATGGCTATACATGGCGCCCTCCTTGGCTGAGATTGGCACACGATAGCGCCAACGGCATCACTGGCGCTTGATGCAACGCAAGGCGGCCGCCACATCGGGGTAGCGCAACCGCACCTGCAACTCCTCCTTCAGGCGCCGGTTCGCCAGACGGCGCGATTCGGACATGAAGGACAACAGCGTTGGCGCCACCACTTGGGCCAGCTCGGCCCGCGCCAGGCGCGGGGCGCGCGGCAGGCCGAAATGATCGGCTACCATGTCGAAATATTCCCCCATTTTCAGCTCGCTGTCATCCACCGCATGATATACACGGTTGTTTACGCCACGGCGCAGCGCAGCGAGCACCGCACGCGCCAGGTCGTCGGCATGGATATGGTTGGTATACACGTCGTCCTGCGCGCGCAACGCCGGCGTGCCCTGTTCCAGGCGCTTGAGCGGCAGGCGGTCGGCGCCGTAGATACCGGGCACGCGCAGGATGGCGAGCCGGGCCTGGGCCCGGCGCGCCCAGGCCCGCAGCACGCGCTCGGCGTCCACCCGCCGCAGCGCGCGCGCATTGCGCGGCGCCACCGGCTGCGTCTCGTCGGCCCAGCGCCCACCCAGGTCGCCGTACACCCCGGTAGTGCTGACATAAACGACGCGCGCCCGGTCAGGTAAAATGGCGGTCACATTGCGCGTGCGCCGGTCGTACACGCCTTCGCCGGGCGGCGGCGCCAGATGCACGATATGATGCGCAAGCCCGGCCAGGCGGCGCAGCGTCTGCGGCTGGTCCAGGTTGGCCAGCAGGGGCACGGCGCCCGCCGCACGCAATTCGGCAAAGCGCTCGCGCTGGCTGGTCAAGGCAAATACGCGGTAATGCGCGCGCACCAGGGGCAGCAAGCGCATGCCCACATCGCCGCAGCCGATGATCAGCAGGCGCGGCTTGTTGAATTTTTTACTGATTTCCATTCTTAACATTGTATGTCTTTCCAAATTACTGTTCAGCCAAGCGGCCACCAATTCAGCTGTGAAGAAGACGAAACCGTGCTGGCCGCGGCCATGCGCGCCGGTATCGGCCTGCCGTACGGCTGCAAGAACGGCGCCTGCAGCTCCTGCAAGGGCAAGGTCGTGTCCGGCGCCGTCAGCCACAAGGCGCACCAGCGCCGCGCGCTGAGCGAGGAAGAGGAAGCGGCCGGCATGTCGCTGTTCTGCTGCGCCATTCCGCATTCGGACCTGGTGCTGCAGGCACGCGAAGTGGTGGGCAGCGGCGACAATCCAATCAAGAAGATGCCGACCCGCGTCAACGCGCTGGAAAAGATGGCGCCGGACGTGATGGTGCTCACGCTGCAACTGCCAGCCAACGAAACCCTCCAGTACAAGGCCGGCCAGTACCTCGAGTTCCTGCTGCGCGACGGCAAGCGCCGCGCCTACTCCATCGCCACCGCGCCCGAAGGCGGCCCGATCACGCTGCACATTCGCCACATGCCGGGCGGCCTGTTCACCGACCAGGTGTTCAGCACCATGAAGGAGCGCGACATCCTGCGCTTCGAAGGCCCGCTCGGCACCTTCTTCGTGCGCGACGATTCCGACAAGCCGATGGTGCTGCTGGCCTCGGGCACCGGTTTCGCGCCGATCAAGGCCATCGTCGAGCATGAACGCGCCAGCGGCTCGCAGCGCCCGATGACGCTGTACTGGGGCGGGCGCCGTCCGCAGGACCTGTACATGGATGCGCTGTGCCGCCAGTGGGCGGCGGAATTGCCGAACTTCCGCTACGTGCCGGTGGTTTCGGACGCGCTGCCGGAAGAGAATTGGAGCGGCCGCACCGGCTTCGTGCACCAGGCCGTGATCGACGACCTGCCCGACATGTCGGGCCACCAGGTGTACGCCTGCGGCGCGCCGATCGTGGTCGAATCGGCCAAGCGCGACTTCGTCAAGCTGTGCCGGCTGCCCGAAGACGAGTTCTACGCCGACGCCTTCACGTCCGAAGCGGACCTGCAGCAACCTTAAGCCCTCCCCCATGCGCTGCGTGCCGTGGGGCGCGTAGCGCCACACAGCACGCAAACGTATGTCATCGAACGGATTCTCAGTCCTCCGCCACCGCAACTTCGCCTTCTACCTGTCCGCCCGCCTGCTTGGCACCATCGCCGTGCAGATGCAGAACGTCGCCATCGGCTGGCAGGTCTACGCGCAGACCAAGAACCTGTACTACCTGGGCCTGATCGGCCTGGCGCAGTTCGCCCCCTTCCTGCTCCTGATCCTGTACGCGGGCCACGCCGCCGACCGCTACAACCGCCGCAACATCATCGCCACCTGTCTCGGCGCGCAACTGCTGTGCGGCCTCGGGCTGCTGGCCTACACGCACAGCGGCTTTGACGCCGTGTGGCCGATCTTCGCCGTCCTGGTGCTGTACGGCAGCGCGCGCGCCTTCATGAGCCCCGCCACGCAGGCCGTGCTGGTGAACATGGTGCCCACCGAAGACTTCAGCCGCGCCGTGGCGCTCTCCAGCTCCACGTTCCACGTCGCCGTCATTGTCGGCCCCACGCTGGGCGGGCTGCTGTACCTGTCCGGGCCCGGCACCGTGTACGGCGTCACCTCCGCCATGCTGCTGCTGGCCGTGACGCTGATGTGCCTGACGCGCCCCGCCCCGCAGGCCACGCGCAAGGAACCGGCCACCTGGCACAGCGTGCTGGAAGGGATGCGCTTCGTCAGGTCGCGCCCCATCATGCTCGGCGCCATTTCGCTCGACCTGTTCGCCGTGCTGTTCGGCGGCGTCACCGCCCTGCTGCCGGCCCTGGCGCACGACGTGCTGCATGTCGGCCCCACCGGCCTAGGCCTGCTGCGTACCGCGCCCGGCGCCGGCGCCGCCGTCTGCTCCATTGCACTCGCCTTCTGGCCCATCACGCGCCGCGTCGGCGCCTGGATGTTCGGCGGCGTTGCCGTGTACGGCGTCTGCACCGTGATCCTCGGGATGAGCGCCAGCTTCGGTGTGGCCCTGGCCTGCCTGCTGCTGCTGGGCGCCGGCGACATGATCAGCGTCTACGTGCGCCACCTGCTGGTGCAGTTCGAGACGCCGGACGCCATCCGCGGCCGCGTCAGCGCCGTCAATGCCGTCTTCATCGGCGCCTCCAACGAGCTGGGGGAGTTCGAGTCCGGCATCACGGCCGGCTGGCTCGGACTGACGCGCGCTGTGGTCTTCGGCGGCGTCGCCACGCTGGCCGTGACCGGCATCTGGGCCTGGCGCTTCCCCATCCTCTCGCGCATGGACCGCTTCCCGCATCACAAGGAGTAACATTGGCCACATGAGTTACCACATCCTGCGCAGCCGCCCGCACCTGAGCGTCGCCATCCTGGCCGGCGCCGTGGCCGGGTTCTTCCTGCCGTCGGAATGGACGCTGCTGGTGCGCGTGCTCACCGCCTGGGATATCGGCGTCTGGATCTACCTGCTTACCGTGGGCACGATGATGATGCGCGCCGACCACCATGAAGTGCGGCGCATCGCCGCGTGCCAGGATGAGAAGGCCGCGGTCATCCTGGCCAGCCTGGTCGTGGCCACCGTCGCCAGCCTGGTGGCCATCAGCAGCGAACTGGCCAGCCTGCGCGAACTGCCGCGCCCAGAGCGCGGCCTGCACTACGCTTTCGTGGTGGTGACGCTGATCGGCTCCTGGTTCCTGGCCGGCACCCTGTTCTGTTTCCACTACGCCCACCTGTACTACAACGCCCGCAGCCCGCAACGCCCCCTTGCCTTCCCCGGCGGCGAAGTACAGCCGGACTACTGGGATTTCCTGTACTTCTCCTTCACCATCGCCGTCGCCGCCCAGACGTCCGACGTCACCGTGCAATCGGCCAGGTTGCGCAGGCTGGTGCTGGGCCAGGCAGTGCTGAGCTTCTTCTTCAATCTTCTTATCCTGGGTCTATTTGTGAATATGGCAGCATCGCTGATGTAGGAGTAAGATGGAATCGCGTGGCAACACGTACTGGTAAACAAACGGGAGCAGCATATGCAAATCAATGTGAACACCGACAAAACCATCGAACGTACCGCAGGCCTGGACGACCATGTCAGGGAAGTCGTCAAATCTGCACTCAACCGGTTCGGCGAGCACATCGGACGTATCGACGTCCACCTCAGCGAAGGCAATGCCCAGAAGTCCTCCGACGGCGATATCCGCTGCACCATCGAGGCGCGCGTCAACGGCTACCAGCCGATTGCCGTCAGCGGCCACGACGCCACCCTGCATCAATCCATCAACGGCGCGGCGGAAAAGCTGCAACGGGCCATCGACAGCGCGTTGGGCCGCCTGAACGACAGCAAGCGCCACCCCGCCCAGCCCAACTTTGAAGAGGCCGAAGAATAGCCTTCAGCCCGTGGCAGCCAAGCCTTTCAGGTAGCGCATACCTTGCAGGGCACGGCTGCCATACCAGGACATCATCTCCCCATCCACCAGCTGCACCGGCTTGCCGATCTGGCGCTCCAGCGCGTCCACGTGTTCCTCCGTGAAGCGGTAGGGTTCCGACGACAGCAGCACCTGGTCGATATCGCGCAGCAGCGCATCGCTCCACTGGAAGACCGGATAACGCACGTCCCCGATTGCCGGCACCGACCAGCCGATCAGCGCCAGCATGCGCGCAATATACGTGTCGCGCGACACCGTCATCCACGGATCCTTCCAGATGCAGTACAGCACGCGCTGCGGGCGGCCCCGTGGCAGCGCTTCCAGCGCCGCCAGTTCCGCCTCGAAGGCGCGGCACCACGCGGCCGCCTTGTCCTGCGCGCAGAACACGCCGCCCATCAGCTGCGCCAGCGCCAGGTTGTCGCGCGGCTCGATCGGATGCGTGACCACGATGTTGGGCACGAACTGCGCCAGCAGGTCCACCGTCGGCTTCTCGTTCTCGTCGATGTTGACCACCACGTGGGTCGGCGCCAGCCGGCGGATCTTCTCGATGTTGACGTCCTTGGTGCCGCCCACCTTCGCGATAGCGCGCACCACGTCGGCGGGGTGGATGCAGAATCCCGTGCGCCCCACCAGCTGCGGCGCCAGGCCCAGGTCGCACAGAAGCTCGGTAATGGACGGCACCAGGGAGACGATGCGCGCATGGGGATCGGCCGCGTGTTGCTGGCCGAGGATATCGGTGTATTTCATGGGCGGTATTGAACCACACTTAGGCTATCATTAACACCTGTTACCTCCGCAGTAAGAAAGTTCATCTTGAAAGCAATCGGCACCTTCGGCACCTCCGCCTACCAGATCCAGTCACTGCAGCTGTTCCGTGGCGCCGACAGCCTGCGCCTCACCCCACTGCTGAAGGACTGCCCGATCGTGCAGGTGGAACAGGGCGAAAGCGTCAGCGACCCGCAGCACGCACGCCTGTACATCGTGCTGCGCGGCGCCCTGTCGGTGGCGGCCGACACGCGCACCGGCATGTCCGACGGCACCGTCAGCAAGGTGCTGCCCGGCGAAAGCGTGGGCGAACAGGCGGTGCTCGACGACGAAGCCAACCAGGCCACCATCACCGCGCTCGAGCAAAGCGAACTGCTGGTCCTGGAAGCCGATCTCGCCTGGCAGCTGATCGACGCCGCCAACGGCGTCGCGCGCAACCTCCTGCGCCTGCTCTCCTTCCGCATCCGCGCCGCCAATGCCCAGCTGCGGCGGCGCCAGAAGCTGGGCGAGTTCTACCGTCAGCTGTCGATGGTCGACGGCCTGACCAACCTGTACAACCGTGCCTGGCTGAACGACTTCCTGCCGCAGCTTGTCGCCAGCGCCCAGGCCACCGGTCAGCCGCTGTCGCTGATCATGCTCGACATCGACCACTTCAAGAAATTCAACGACAGCCACGGCCACCTGCAAGGCGACCAGGCCCTGCGCACCGCCGCGCAAGTGCTGATCGGCGCGCTGCGCCCGACCGACTTCGCGGTGCGCTACGGCGGCGAAGAGATGATGGTGGTGCTGCCCGACACGAACGTGCAGGTGGCCGAAGCGGTGGCCGGCCGCCTGTGCCAGCGCATGCGCGACGCCGTCGTCTTCAGCGACATGCGCCTGCCGCTGCCGCACGTGACCAGCTCCTTCGGCGTGGCCGCGCTCGCCCCCCACCAGGACGACACCGCCCTCATCGCCTGCGCCGACGCGGCCCTCTACCGCGCCAAGGAAGCGGGCCGCAATTGCGTGATGGTCGGCTAGCTTCCCGTTAAGCGCCGGTGGCGGCCTCATCGGTGGAGGCGCTGCGGCCCTGGTTGGCGACGAAGTCGTCCAGGCCTTTCATCACCAGTTCGTAGGTCTTGTCGACGTTGGCGGCGATGTCGCCGTTCAGCACCTGCAAGCCTTGCAGGATGTCGCGCGCTTCCTTGAAGCCTTTTTCGATGCCGCCCTTGATCGTTTCCATGAAACGGTTCAGGGCCTCGTCGCCTTCCAGCCCGGCATGCTGCTGCTGGAAGGCGCCAAAGAACGCGGTGGAGAGGGACACGATGCGCCCCGCCGTCGCTTCCGGCGAATTGTCCTGCCCCAGCGCGTTCTGGATCGCGTCCGGGCCGAAATCGGCTTCCAGCTGCTCGTTGAGCGAGGTGATCGCCGATTTGTACAGCAGCGCCAACGGGTCGTTCTCGGAACTCAGCGACACGGCGGCCGATTCCTGCAGGATGGACACATTCAGCTGCATCTTGGCGCGCGCGGGCGCCGAAATCGCCGTGTCATTGCTCGCTGCGGCGGGCGTGGCACGGGTATTGATGGAAATGGGATTTGACACAACAGTCCTCCTTGCCTCAGCATTCGATAACGAGAACCAACCTTTGCACCATGAGTAACCATACTTTCCTGTGGCATGACTACGAAACCTTCGGCGCCGTGCCACGCCGTGACCGCCCCGCCCAGTTCGCCGCCATCCGTACCGATGCCGAATTGAACGAAATCGGCGAGCCGATCATGCTGTTCTGCCAGCCGGCCAACGATTACCTGCCCGACCCGACCGCTTGCCTGATCACGGGCATTACCCCACAGCAAGCATTGCAGCAGGGCGTGCCCGAATACCAGTTCGCCGCAACGGTCGAGCAGGCCTTTGCCCAGCCCGGCACCATAGGCGTAGGCTACAACACAATCCGTTTCGACGACGAAGTCACCCGTTTCCTGTTCTGGCGCAACCTGATCGATCCCTATGCGCGCGAGTGGCAAAACCAGTGCGGGCGCTGGGACCTGCTGGACGTGGTGCGCATGACCTATGCCCTGCGCCCGGAAGGCATCGAGTGGCCTATCCATGATAACGGCAAGCCAAGCTTCAAACTTGAGCATTTAAGCAAGGCCAACGGCCTGGTGCACGAGGCGGCGCACGATGCGCTGTCGGACGTGCGCGCCACCATCGCCCTGGCCCGCCTGATCCGGCAAAAGCAGCCCAGGCTGTTCGATTTCTGCCTGGCCCTGCACAAGAAGGACCGCGTGGCCGAGGAAATCGGCCTGCACCTGGCGCCCCACCTGCGCCAGCCTTTCCTGCACGTGTCGGGCATGTTCCCGGCCGAGCGCGGCTGCCTGGCCCTGGTGTGGCCGCTGGCGCCGCACCCGAGCAACAAGAACGAATTGCTGGTGTGGGATTGCGCGCATGACCCGCAGGAACTGTTCGCGCTGGATGCGGACACCATCCGCCTGCGCATGTTCACCCGCAGCGACGCCATGCCGGAAGGGATGACGCGCCTGCCGATCAAGAGCATCCACCTCAACAAGTCGCCCATGCTGGTGGCGAACCTGAAGACGCTGCGCCCGGAAATGGCCGAGCGCTGGGGCCTGGACCTGGACGCGGCGCGCGCCCACGCGGCGCGCGCCGCGGCAGGGCCGGACATGGCGGCTGTCTGGGAGCAGGTGTTCTGGCGCCCGGCCAGCGAGCCGGCCGACGTGGACGAGGACCTGTACGGCGGCTTTGTCGGCAATGGCGACAAGCGCCTGCTGGAATCGCTGCGGCGCGAGAGCCCGGCCAAACTGGCCGCGGCGTCGCCGCACTTCCAGGATGAGCGCCTGGGCGAACTGCTGTTCCGCTACCGCGCACGCAACTTCCCGCACACCCTGAGCGAGGAGGAACATGAGCATTGGGAACAGCACCGCGCCGCGCGCCTGTTCGAAGGCGCCGGCGGCGCCCGCACCGTCGATGAGCTGTTTGCGGAGCTGGACCGCCTGGGTGCCGAGGCCGACGAACGCGGCCAGCAACTGCTGGCGGCCCTGTACGACTACGCGGAAATGATCGTACCCGAGCGTCACTGATGAGCGGGTGCCGGCCCCCCCGGCACCGGTTTACCGGTTCTTACCGTCTCAAGCGCGGTGCTGATTGATGGCGTCGCGCGTTTCCAGCGCCACGCGGCGCGCCGCCGCGGCGAAGTCCTCGCCCGCCTGCGGCGCCGCATACAGGATCGCGCGCGAAGAATTGATCATCATGCCCGTGCCATTGCCGGTACGGCCCGCCGCCACGGTGGCCGCGATGTCCCCGCCCTGCGCGCCGATGCCCGGCACCAGCAGCGGCATGTCGCCCACGATGCTGCGCACCTGCGCCAGCTCTTCCGGGAAGGTCGCCCCCACCACCAGCGCGCACTGGCCGTTGGTGTTCCATTTCTGCGCCACCAGCCTGGCCACGTGCTGGTACAGCGGCTTGCCGTCCACGTTCAGGAATTGCAGGTCCGAACCGCCCGCGTTGGACGTGCGGCACAGGATGATCACGCCGCGCTCGCTCCACTCCATGTACGGCTCGACCGAGTCCGAGCCCATGTACGGATTCACGGTCACCGCGTCCGCGCCATACCGGTCGAATGCTTCGCGCGCATACTGCTTGGCGGTGGCGCCGATGTCGCCGCGCTTGGCGTCCAGGATCACCGGGATGTGCGGGTAGTGCTCCCTGGCATAGGCGCAGATCATTTCCAGCTGCTCTTCCGCGCCGAGCGCCGCGAAATAGGCGATCTGCGGCTTGAAGGCGCAGGACAGGTCGGCCGTGGCGTCCATGATCTCGGTGCAGAAGCGGTAGATGCCTTGCGGATCGTTCTGGAATTGCGCAGGCAGGCGCGCCATGTCCGGGTCCAGGCCAACACACAGCAGCGAGTCGTTGGCTGCCCAGGCAGCGGATAGTTTATCGATGAATGTCACGGCGGGCCTCTTTAATCTTGGCGTTGCAAACCCTACATTATAACGGTGTGACTGTGTGCCTTGCCGCACACGGGCAGTGGCCAATTGCGTGTATATTTCGATAATAGCTTCCAGGGAGCGAAGAATGCGAAAAATTGTGGCAATGAGCGTACTGGCAGCGGCCTGCCTGACCGGCTGCGGTTACAACGATTTCCAGGCCAAGGACGAGGCGGTCAAGGCGCAGTGGAGCGAGGTGGTCAACCAGTACCAGCGGCGCGCCGACCTGATTCCCAACCTGGTGAACACCGTCAAGGGTTACGCCGCGCATGAGCGGGAGACGCTGGAGGCGGTGACCAAGGCCCGCGCGTCGGCCACCAGCATGCAGGTGACGCCCGATGTGCTCAACAATCCGGGCGCCTTGCAAAAGTTCCAGCAGGCGCAGGGGGAACTGAGCACGGCGCTGTCGCGGCTGATGGTGGTGGCGGAAAAGTATCCCGACCTGAAGGCCGATGCCAGCTTCCGCGACCTGCAGTCGCAGCTGGAGGGCACGGAGAACCGCATCACCGTGGCGCGGCAGCGCTATATCGCCTCGGTACAGGAGTTCAATATCCTGGCGCGGCGCTTCCCGACCAACCTGACGGCCATGATGTTCGGCTATGACGTGAAACCGAGCTTCACCGTCGAGAACGAAAAGGCGATTTCGACCGCGCCGACAGTGGACTTCAACAAGAAGTAAGGAGCCGTCATGGCCACACCACGGCAGACGCGCGGCGACGGCAAGGGTTCGCGCCGCGACGAGGACCGCCTGAGCGATCCGCTGCGCGACCGCGACCTGGCGCGCCGCAGCGGCGGCCTGGCGGAGAACGCCCGGCGCTGGCACCTGCTGCCGGGATCGCCCTGGGTGCGCGTGGTGGCCGGCCTGGCCCTGGCGGTCCTGCTGGTGCTGGTCGTCACGGGCGCGGCACGCGCCGCCGACGCCGGCTTTGTCGCCGTGCCAGCGCACGCGGCGCGCGTGACCGACCTGGCCGGCATGCTGAACGCCCAGCAGCGCAGCGCGCTCGATGGCGTGCTGGCCGACTATGAACGCAAGACGGGCAGCCAGATCGCCGTGCTGCTGGTACCGTCCACCGCACCGGAGGCGATCGAGCAGTACAGCATCCGCGTGGCCGATGCCTGGAAGCTGGGGCGGCGCGGCGTCGACGATGGCGTGCTGCTGGTGGTCGCAAAGGACAACCCGAGCGCGCTGCGCCGCCTGCGCATCGAAGCCGGGCGCGGCGTGCAGGGCACGCTGACCGATGCCCAATCGAAGCGTGTGCTGCAGGATGTGATCGCGCCGCACTTTCGCCAGGGCGACTATTACGGCGGCCTGGCCGCGGGCGTGAGCGCCATCGCCACCTTGCTGGACAAGGAGCAGTTGCCGCCCGCCGCGCGCAGCGGGGCGGGCGCTGCCGGCCAGGACGACGGCGCATCGAGCGGCTGGCTGCTTCCCCTGCTATTGTTCGGCGTCTTCGTCATCATGCCCCTCCTGCGCGGCAAGCGGCGGCACGGCCTGCGGCGCGGCGGCTGGGGCTCGGATGCGACCGGCGTACTGCTGGGGGCGGCCCTGGGCAACGCCTTGAGCGCGGGCAGCCGCGGTGGCGGCTGGAGCGGCGGCGGCGGTTTCGGTGGCGGCGGCGGCTTTGGCGGCGGTGGCGGCACATTCGACGGCGGCGGCGCCTCGGGAGACTGGTGATGGCAACCCTTCCCTCAAGCTTCTTCGGGCGCCTGCGGCGCGCCTGGCACCACGCCACGACCGGCACCGCGGCCGGCAAGCGCGCCTTCCCGCCCGCCACGCTGGAAGCCATCGAGCAGGCCATCACGCAAGGCGAGCAGCGGCATCGCGCCGAAGTGCGCCTGATCGTCGAACCCGGCCTGGACGCGCGCTCCGCCTTCAACAACGTCAGCAACCGCCAGCGCGCCCGCACCCTGTTCGCGCAGTACGGTGTCTGGGATACGGAGGAAAACTGCGGCGTCCTCATTTACATCAACCTGGCCGCCAGGGAGGTCGACATCGTCGCCGACCGCCATGTCGGGCGCGCGGTGGCGGACACCGAATGGCAAACCATCTGCCGCACCATGACCGGCGGCTTCGCCAGGGGCGACTACCACGCCAGCACGCTGTCGGCGCTGGAACAGCTGAACACCCTGCTGGCGCGGCTCTACCCGGCCGGCGGCGAACGTCCGAACCAGCTGCCCAACGACGCGGTCATCCTCTAAAATGAGCCTCCTCAGCAAAAGTGGAAGCCAACATGAAATTAACGAATAAAGTAGCCATCGTCACCGGCGCCACCCAGGGCATCGGCCTGGCCTGCGCCCAGCGCCTGATCGCCGAAGGCGCCCAGGTCATGCTGGTGGACATCAAGCCGGAAGGCGCCCAGGCTGCCGAAGCGCTGGGCGACCAGGCCCGCTTCTGCGCGGCCGACGTCAGCCAGAAGGCCGACGTGGACGCCATGGTGGCGGCCACCCTGGCCGCCTTTGGCCGCATCGACATCCTGGTCAACAACGCCGGCGTCACCCACAAGTGCAGCTTCCTCGACCTGGCCGAAGCCGATTTCGACCGCGTGCTCGGCATCAACCTGAAATCCATGTTCCTGTGCGGCCAGGCGGTCGCGCGCGAAATGGTCAAGCAGGAGAGCGGCTGCATTATCAATATGTCAAGCGTGAACTCGGAGCTGGCCATCCCCGACCAGGTGCCCTACGTGGTGTCGAAAGGCGGCGTCAACCAGCTGACCAAGGTCATGTCGCTGAACCTGGCCCCGTATGGCATTCGCGTCAACGGCATCGGCCCCGGCACTATCCTGACGGAACTGGCGAAACAGGCCGTGCTGGCCAGCCCGGAAGCGAAACGCACCATTTTGTCGCGCACTCCTTTGGGGCGTTGCGGTGAGCCCGAAGAGGTCGCTTCCATCTGCGCTTTCCTCGCCAGCGACGATGCCAGCTACATGACCGGACAGACGCTGTTCGTGGATGGTGGCCGCCTGGCGCTGAACTACGTTGTACCAGTTAAAGAATAGTTATACGAAACGTGAATAACGATTATCGGAAACAAAAATTGGACTGATATGCGGCAATGCACCATAATTGCACATGTCTCCACTATTCTCCTCCAAGAAAATAGTTTAAGCCCGCTTTAACCAGCGGGCTTTTTTTTTGTCCGTTTTTTCCCCACGCTGCTTGCCGAACATTACAATTGGGAAAGCGAGGAGGGACTGCGGTGGACAGACTGTTGAGCCGACTGAAGCTGTGGCAGCGCTTCGCGCTGCTGGGCCTGATGGGCGTCCTGCTGGTCGCCCCGCCCTTCTATCTGTTTTTGCTGGAAAACAATCGCGCCATCCACTTCTCCCTCAAGGAACAGGGCGGCCTCGCGCCGGGCGCCCAGGCGCTGGACCTGCTGCAGGCGATCCAGCAGCACCGCGGCCTGTCGGCGGCCTTTATCGGCGGCGGCCAGCTGGCCGACGAGCGCAGCGCCAAGGAAGCGGAAGTGACGCGCCTGCTGCTGGGGATGGCGGGCCTGCTGGCCGGGGGCCGGGGCGAAGAGCGCAAGATGCTGGCACGCATGAGCGACGATTGGGCCCGCCTGGCGCGCGACGTCAGCACGCGCAGCGCCACCACGCTGGACAGCTATGCACGCCACACCGCCCTGTGCGAGTACACGCTGCTGTTCATCGAGCAACTGGCTGACCAGTCGGGCCTGTCGCTCGATCCGCAGGCCGACTCTTACTACCTGATGCGCGCCGTCTATTTCGACTTGCCGCGCGTGGCGGAAGACCTGGGGCAGATGCGGGCGCGCGGCGCCGGCTACCTGGCCGCGCGCAAGATCGATATCGAAGGCCGCGCCATCCTGTACAGCCTGCTCAGCAAGGCGCGCCACGCCAGCGCCGGCATGCAGCGCACGCTGGGCAAGGCTTACCATGCCAATGGCGCGCTGAAGAAAACGCTCGACCCCACGGTGGCCACCGCCGTGGCCGGCGCCGCCGAAGTGACCGAACTGGCGCGCACGCGCATTGTCCTGGCCGGCACGCTTGACTACGCCGCGCCGGACTATATCCGCGCCACCACGCGCGCCATCGACCAGCAGTTTGGCGCCGCCGACGCCGCCATGGCAACGCTGACGGCACGCATCGGCCAGCGCCTGCAGCAGCAGCGCGACACGCGCAAGCTGCTGGCCGGCGCCGTGCTGGCCATTGCCGCGCTGGCCACCCTGGTCGGCTATGCCATCAGCCACCACCTGGTGCGCCAGATTGGCGGTGAACCGGCCGCCGTCTGCCATCTGCTGGAACGGCTCGCCCAAGGCGACCTGACGCAGCGCATACGACTGCACGCGTCCGACCGCCGCAGCCTGGCGTACATGGTGCAGGACATGGCGCACCGTCTGCACGCCACCGTCACCAGCGTGCGCCAGGCCGCCGACGCCCTGTCCAACGCGGCCGCACAGGCGAGCGCCACCGCGCAAGCGCTCAGCACCAGTTCCACCGAGCAGGCGGCCAGCGTCGAGCAGACCAGCGCCGCCGTCGAGGAAATGAGTTCCTCCATCTTCCAGAACCACGAGAATGCGCGCGACACCGACGACGTGGCGGCACGCGTGGCCGACTATGCCGTGCAAGGCGGCACTGCCGTGGCGCGCACCGTCACGGCCATGCGGCAGATCACGCGCGAGATCGCCATCATCGACGACATCGCCTACCAGACCAACCTGCTGGCCCTGAACGCGGCAATCGAGGCGGCGCGCGCCGGCGAACACGGGCGCGGCTTTGCCGTGGTGGCGGCCGAAGTGCGCAAGCTGGCCGAACGCAGCCAGGTCGCTGCGCAGGAAATCAGCGGCGTGGCGCACGACAGCGTGAGCGTGGCCGACCAGGCCGGCAAGCTGCTGCAGGACATCGTGCCCGGCATCCGCCGGACCTCGGAACTGGTGCAGGAGATCAGCGCCGCGTCGCGCGAACAAAGCAGCGGCGCCAGCCAGATCAGCGCAGCGATCAACCAGTTGAGCGACACCACGCAGCGCAACGCGGCGGCGGCGGAACAACTGGCCGCCACCGCGGAAGAGCTGGCGGCGCAGGCCGAAACCCTGCTCGACGCTGTGGCCTTCTTCAAGGTCTGAGCAAAACTTGTTCTATGTCATGGTGCCGTCACACCGGCTCCCTATAATGGCTACATCTGCGACACACGCAACAGATATGCGTGGTGGCAGAAGGTGCGCCGGCCCTGTGCCGGCGCAACCGCTTCCTGGCGGCGCCTGTGGTATCTTCCCTCCCATGCAAAAATTCCTGACCCTGCTGTTCCTCAGCGATGCCCATGCGCGCCTGCGCTTCTGGGGTGCCATCACCCTCTTCACCCTCAACTGCATCGTCGGCTCGATCCCCGGCGCGCGCGCCGAAGCGGCGCAATACGCGAGCGGCCTGGTGCTGCACAGCTTCGGCTATTCGGTGCTGGCCTTCCTGCTGTTTACCGGTTGCCGCGGCGAGCCGGCGCAACGCGCACTGAAGGCCGTGGGCGGCGTCGCCATCCTGGGCGCCATCGATGAGCTGGTGCAGTCCTTCTTCCCCTACCGCCACGGTTCCGTCGACGACTGGCTGGTCGACATGGCTGCCGCGATCATTGCCGCGACCGTAATGTGGGCCTTGTGGAGCCTGCGCAAGCGTCCTGCCGCGTGACACGTGCGTCGGCCGTAAACGGAACGGCGTACACTTCCCCGGCGCGCAAACTTTCCGTGGCTTTCAAAGGGAGGATGTATGAAATACACCGTGATCATGCTGATGAGCCTGGCCCTGGCGGGTTGCGCCCATGACAGCAGCAAGAAAACCGCAGACCTGGATGAGACCAGCACCTCGACCGCTACCGCGAGCGAAGGCAGCCCAACCATGGCAAGCTGGGATGGCGTGGTGCAGTCGATTGATCCGGCCGGTTCGATGTCGGCCGGCGGTGCCGTGGGCGCCACGGCGGCGGGCGGCGGCAGCGGCTATCGCGTCACCGTGAAAAAGGCGGACGGCACGCTGGAAACCATCAGTGTGGACAGCATGCCCAGCTATCGCGTCGGCGACAATGTGCGCTATGCGAACGGCACGCTGAGCACCAGCCCGAAATACTAGTAGACCTTTTCCACTTCGTAGCCGTGCTGGCGCAGCAGTGCCGGCACGCCATTGTCGCCCACCAGGTGCAGCAGGCCGATGCCGATGAAGGCGTCGCCTTTGCGCATGATGGCTTCGATGCTGGCTGCCATTTCGGGATTGCGCTTGCCCAGCAAGGTGCGGTCCATGAAGCGGGCGGACACCGTGTCGCCCGTGGTGAGCTCGTGCGTCAGCGCGGCGATGCGTGCCGCATCGGCTGCGCTCCACGCATCGATCAAGCCGGCCGATTTGCGCAGCGCCGCGCCATTGTTGATCTCGTCGATATTCTCCAGCAGGTAGGCTTCCTGCTGCGCGTCATCCATGGCGCTGAACAGGCCCAGCTGGTAGTCCGCGTTTTCCAGTTCCAGCAAGGGCTTCTTGCTGGCCTTGGACAGCAGGTAGCCTTCCACGCCCAGGCCGCGGTGAAAGCCGCTCTTTTCGATTTCCTGTCCCACCAGGATGTTCGCCACCACCCACGGGCGATAGTGCTCCACGCTGCGCAGCGGCAGCTTCACCTTCTCCAGGGCCACCTCCAGACGCGCCAGCGCGTCCGGCGACAGGTGGTCGCGCAGGGTTTGCCCGGCCGGATACTGGCCGTGGCGCGCCAGCGCGCGGTGATAGGCGGCGCTGGCGCGCACGTCGAGTTCCAGCACCAGCGCACTGGACTTGGCCAGCGCCTCGGTGACTTCGGGCTCCAGGGGGAAGAAGTCCTGCTTGCCCACGTGGATGGTGCCAAACAGGTAAGAGGTTTTGCCTTCGTGATGCACACGGTACAGCGCGCCGCGTTTCGGCACGTCGCTGAGCTGGATGGCATCGGCAGGCGCGGCGGCGTGCGCCGGCGGGATACTCATATCCATACTGTGTGCCGACAGGGAGAAAGACAATGCAGTCAGGAAGACAAGCTTGCGGAACATGGCATCTTTTCATTCGATGCCTGTAGCGCAGCCAGGCATGGGCTGAGGCTTCCTTCATCGGAAGCCTTGTTGCCCATCATAAAGTACGATCTGCCGTGCGGCAACTTTTATTTCGCCAATTCCACGAGCACGGCGGTGTACATTTCCAGGTTGAGAAGGAGTTGTTTTTCCGTAATGTACTCATGCTCGGAGTGGCCGGTGTAGACCTTGCCCGGCATGGTCGGGCCGAAGCTCACGGCGCGCGGGAACAGGCGCGAATTGGTGCCCCCGCCAATGGCGATCGGCTGCGGGTCCTGGATACCCGTGTAGTGGGAGAACACCTTCATCAGCGTCGGCAACTGCGGCGCATTGTCCTGCACCCACGGCTCGCCGATCTGTGCCGCCAGCGTGGCGCGCGCCTGGTTCTGCTCTTTCCATGCCTCGAAGGCCGCGTTGATTTCCGTTGTCAGTTCGGCTGTTGTTTTTCCGCGCGGGCGGCGCAGGTTGATGCCCAGGACCAGGCCTTCCTCGCTTGCCTTGAGCGTGGTGGGCGCCACCGTCATCGGGCCCATGAAACTGTCGCTGTAGGCAATCTTGCCGAACTTCTCACCATGCAGTCCGGTGCCGATCATGTCGTTGACGAAATCGACCATCAGGCCCGCCTGGCTGCCGCGCCAGCGCTGCACGGCCAAGGCATCGGCCAGCATGGCGATGGCGTTCACGCCTTCCTGCGGCTTGGAGGAATGCGCCGCCAGTCCCTTGGCGCTCACGCTCAGGCGCTTGCCATCCCAGGCGAAGCGGTAGCTCATGCCCACCTGCTGCGCGGCGCGGGCACGGATGGCCGCCTCCAGCGCCGCGTCGGCGTTGTCGATGTCGGCGCGCGCGTCTTCCGGAATCTGGCTGTCGAAGAAGCCGCCCGTGAAGCTGGCCACCAGCGGCGTGCTGCCCGGCGCGGACGCCGTGTTCGGCAAGGTCACACGCACGCTGCCCCAGCCCTTCTCCGCCGTCACGGCCGGATACTCGGCGTCGATGGTGATATTGGTCTGCGGCGGCGTGTGGGTCTTGAGGAAGGCTTCCAGTGGCGCCCAGTCCGATTCCTCGGCCATGTAGATATACAGCTCGATGCGTTTTTTCAGCGGCACCTTGCGGTCCTTGATCGCCTTCATGGCGTACATGGCGGTGGCGATCGGACCCTTGTCGTCTTCCGCGCCGCGTCCCAGCAGCAGGCCCGGTTCGCTGCTGCGATCGAGCTTGAACGGGGACTGCTTCCATTTCGCCGGGTCGACCGGCTGCACGTCGCCGTGCGTGATGACGCCGATCCTTTCCTTGCCCTGCCCCAGGCCGACGATCAGGATGTAGCCATGGTCGGCGTAGTCCAGGCCCAGACGCGCCGCTTCCTCCTTGACGAAACGCTTGAAGCCAATGTGCTGCGGGTTCTTCTCGAACGGTACCTTGGGATCGGCCACGGTATTGAAGCTGACCATGGTGGCCAGGCTGCCAATGACCTTTTCTCCGTAGGCCTGGCGCGCATGGCGCGCGGTGGCGGTGGCGGTACTGCTGACAGGTGCTGCGGCTTGGGCGGTGGCATGGGCCAGCATCGCGGCCAGGACAAGTTTCTTGAGCATTGTGCTTATCGGTAGTTGGAAAGGATTTTGTTGATTGCGCCATCGCGCATCAGCTGCAGGATGGCGGCGTCGACCTCGGCCAGCGTCACTTTGCTGCGCAGCGACACGGCGCAGCGCGTGAGCTGGTGTTTGATCACCAGCGGCGGATGGGCGTCGACCTTCATGCCGAGCCGCACCTGATAATCGTAGAAGGCCTTGTCGATGATGATGTGCTGGATGCGTCCGAGCCTGAACTTGGTGAGGTTGGCCAGCGCCGACGGCGCATCGGAGCGCACGAAGCCGTCGCCCAATGCCTGCTCCATCTCCGGATAGGCGAAACCCAGCACGGTGCCCACCTGCTGGCCGCGCACGGCGCCGACGGTGAGCGGCCGCGGCACGGTGGCCGCGGACACCAGCAGTTCCGACTGCGGAAAGAAGGGCTGCGTCCATGCGTGCTGCCCCTCCAGCCATCCCGGCTGATAGGTGCACAGGACATCGGCGCGCCCGGATTCGAGGGCCTGGGCCAGCCGCTTGCGCGGCAGGACTTCGATGACCAGCTCGCGGCGCAGCCTGTTCGCCAGCGCCTTGCCCAGGTCCAGGTGGACGCCGCCGTGCAGCTTGCCGTCGCGGATATCGGCCATCGGCATGTCGACACTGGTGGCCACCAGCACCACCAGATGGTCGGCCTGCGCCGCCGCCATGGCCAGCCAGCTAATCAGCAATATACATAGCGCCCTCATGCCGGAATAGTAACCGATCCACCAGAAATCATTGGTAGGAGGACAGGATCTTGCCGACCGTCCCCTCGCTCACCAGCTGCGCGATCGCATGGTCGACCTCGGCCAGCGCCACACTGCTTTTGGGCGAAAGCGCGCAACGCGTCAGGTACTGCTTGATCACCAGGGGCGGGTGCGCATTGAGCCGCTCTCCCTTGCGCAGCTGGTAATCGTAGAAGGTCTTGATGGTGGCCACATGCGGAATGCGGCCGGCGGCGAGCTTGCGCAGGTTGATGACATTGGAGGACACATCGCTGCGCCGAAAACGCGTTCCCAGTGCCGCCTCCAGCTCCGGGTAGCTGTAGCCCAGCACGGTGCCGATGGGCTGCCCGGCCAGGTCGCCCAGCGATTGCGGCTGGGGCGCCACGCGCGCCGTGACCAGCAGCTCCGTTTGCGGAAAGAACGGTTGCGTCCATTGGAAGCGTCCCGGCAGCCATTCCGGCAGGTACAGGCAAAGCAGGTCGCCCTGCCCCGTGCCAAGCGCCTGGGCAATGCGCTTGCGCGGCAGGACCTGCACCTCCAGCGTGCGGTTCAATTTGCGCGCCAGCGCCTGCGCCAGGTCGCGATGGATGCCGCCCCGCAGCTGCCCGTGCTGGATGTCCGCCAACGGCATTTCCGTGCTGGTGTCGACCAGCACGACCAGTTGCCCGGCGTGCGCCGGCGCCACGGCCGCGAGCGAGAGCAAGAGGGCGGAGATCGCTTTCATGCGGAAATAGTAACCCACCAGCGGCAATTTTGTTGCGGGGCCGCAGCCGGCGACCTGCCGCGCCAGCCTAGTGCGCCCAGACGCGCAGTTCGCCCTGCATCTGCAAGTTGCCGTTGATGTTCACGCTGCCCAGGTTGCCGCTGACGGCGCCATGCGGGTCGTTCTGCACGCTCATCGATTCGAAGCCGAAGTTCGCGTAGCGCAAATGCGCCGGCAGCGTGATGGCAAGATAGTCGCCGCCGCCGTCGGGGCGGGACTTGACGTCGATGCCGAGGGCGAACATGTCGATCGTGCCGCGCACATTGCGCAGCACGATGTAGCGCGGCGTACTGCCGTCATGAAAACCCAGCGACAGGCGGCTGTCGCTCAAGGCGCCGGCCAGGTTGGGATCGTTCACCACGATATGGGCGGCGAAGCCGATGCCGTCGCGCGCCTCGACGCGGGACAGTTCGGCGTCGTCCAGCATCCGGGGCGGCGCGGCGTGCAGCAAGGCGGGGCACAGCAACATGGCGGCAAGTCGTCTCATTGGCGGAAGCGGATGTCGAGGTAGTTGATCTGGATGTTGCCGATGCGCGAGGCACCGAGATCGACGCTGCCGCCCGGTGCCGTGAAGCTGATCCTGCCGATCTCGATGCCGCCGCTGGCGGCCTGGCCGCTGCCGTACTGCGCGTCCGGCGCGCCGATGCCGATGTGCAGGCGCGGCCCGCTGGCGTCGGCCAGCGCATTGACCACGGCCGGCTGGCGCACGACGTCGGCGATGGCCCAGGGCAGGCCGGTGAAGTTGCCGGCATCGTCGGTGGCGCCGATGCGCACGTTCTCCAACGCCAGCTGCCCGCCGCTGTTGGCGCGCCCGTTCGGGCGCAGCGACCATGCGCCGATGTCCATGCGCAGCGCGGCGCCAAAGGCCAGGCCGTCCTGCGTGCGCGGCGTGGAAAACTGCCAGCCGCCGCCATACAGGGCGAGATCGCTGACGACGACGGCGCCGCCTTCGCGGCCGATGCCATCGGCATTGACGCCGAAGTCGTACGCCAGCTGCCACTTCTGCTCCCCGCCCGCGTTCTGCGGCAGCGACAGCTGCGCAATGTCGGCCAGCCCCGGCGGGCCGCGCACGATGTCGAACCGATAGGGGTCCGCGAACGGCTGGGCACTGTCGCTGCGCGACGCGCTCGGGTTGGCGGCCCAGATACTGGCGCCGTCGGGACGCGTATAGGTCACGCGCAGGTCGCCGCTCATGGCGTAGCCACTGAGGTCGAAGCTGACACCGTCGCGTCCGCGCACGTCGGACAGGGCCGTGTCGCTCAGGGGGCGCAGCCCCTGCGCCCAGGCCGGCGTGCCCGCCAGCACGGCGCCGGCAAGCAGCGCCAGGCTGGCGCACATGGTCGGTGTGGGGCGCGCCATCATCGCATCGTCGGCAAGACGGGCGGCGCGGCGGGCGTGGGCGCGGCCGGCGGCGGCATGGCCGGCAGGGCCGTCAGCGACACCAGCTTGTCGCGCCAGTTCAGCCAGACGCCGGCCTGCGCCAGGTCGGGTACCTGCGCCGTGCCGGCCGGCGCCTGGAATTGCACGCCCGACTTCAGCACGGAAATCCAGAAATCCCGGCTGGGGCCGGAGGCGTCGCCCGCGCGCACGCCGGCCAGCGACGCGGCGCCATCCCAGCGCTTGCCGCCGCCAGGATCGCTGCGCGAATCGACGCTCGCCGGCTGGCCGTTGGCGTCCACTCCGCTGACCAGGAGCGAGCCGGAAAGGCTGTTGACCTTCAGGCCCACGTCGCCGCGGATCGTGTCGAAGCCCAGGCGCATGCCCACCACCTCGCGCGGCGCGGCAGCGTCTGCGCTGTCGCGGTACACGATTTCGAAATAGGGATTGGTGATCGACACCTTGCCGCCGTTCTGCCCGAACTGCAGCAGCGGCATGTCGATGTCGGCGCCCGTCCCTTCGCGCGAAGGAAAACGGTAGTCGCCCAGGCGGATATGGCGCAGGCTCGCATTCAGCTCGACGTCCGCGTCCAGCGCAATGCGCATGAAGTCGAAACCCTGGTGCGTGCTGTTGCTGATGGCGAGCAGGCCCTGCCCGCGTGCGCGCGACAGGTCGTCGTCGCTCATGGGACGCAGCTGCGCGGCAGCCGGAGCGCAGAAAAAGACGGCCGCGAGCGCGGCCGCAAAGAGACGGGATTCCATCATCGAGGACTCGAGGATGCGGCTGCATGAGGCAGCCGCAAAGCCGATCAGTGTGCCCAGATCCACACTTGGGTGCCGCGCATGTCCAGCTGGTTGATCGCCATCGAACCATAGGATGCGTTGCTGCCGCCCATCTTGATCGCGTCGACCGAGATGTTCAGCAGCTTGCCGGCGGCCACCTGCACATCGGCCGGGATGGCGATCTGCACCACGTCGCCGCCGCTGGCGGCGTTGTAGAAGGTGCCCGGGTTGGTGACGCCGGCAGCGCCGGCCGCCTGCAGGAAGGAAGCGCGCGACAGGATGTCGATGGACGCGGCGATCAGGCCATTGACCTTGATGTTGTTGAAGCTCACCGAACCGCCGCCCAGGCCGTTGGCGTCGAGTGCGTCCGTGTCGGTGTAGACGAAGGACTCGACCTTGATGTTCAGGTTGGCGCCGATCGACACGCCGTCCTGGCCGGTGACGGTGCTCAGTTCTGCGTCCTGGATCGGGGTCATGGCGGATGCCGACAGGGCCAGGGTGGACAGGGCAACTGCTACAGCGGTGGCAATACGTTTCATAGCGTTTATCTCCGTTCGAATATTGGTGTGGTTTTCTCCTGTGCGCCCCCTTGCCGGCGGCCAGGCCTGGTGGGCCCGGTGCGACGAAGCGCCGTCTTAATATTGTTTCAATATTAATTAAATTTATGATAGGTGCCCTCTTTCGCCAGGGTCCAGCATGTTGCGCTGACCGTGCGGGCCAAACGCTTGGCCTGGCGAGCCATCCAGAGGAAGAGCGCCGTTGCCGGCCTGTTGCCGACGTGTTGCGTGCTTTAGCATAAGTTTTCGCGCACGAGCTAGAGGTGTGCATCTAATCTTTTTGCATCCCGTGCGCAAAAAAACGTGCGTAAATAAATAACAAAAGAGCAAGGACGAACGTTCGTCCGCATAAACTTGGAGACGTCATGGGAGCAGATTTCGACGCGCGTTCGACGCGCCAGGGCAGCGCTCACCCCTACGATCGGGAGCTGCCATGCTGATGCTGTTGATGGGGGTGCTGGCGGCCCTGATCGGCGGTTCCGCCGCCCTCTCCCGCCACGAAATCCAGGACCGCCCCAAAGGCCAGTACGACATGCCGCAAACCATGCTGGGGGGCGGCGCCTATGCGCAGTCGGTCAGCATGGAGCCGTTCTCCGAACTGAAATACCGCCACATCGTGCGCCAGGCGTATGACTACAGCTGCGGCTCGGCGGCGCTGGTCACCATCCTCAAGTTCCACATCGGGATCGACGTCACCGAACAGCAGGCCATGGAAGGCATGCTGGAAAAGGGCGAGAAGGAAAAGATCATCGAGCGGCGCGGCTTCTCGCTGCTGGACATGAAGCGCTACGCCGCCTCGCTCAACGTACCCGCCGCCGGCTACCGCGCCGAAGTCAAGGACCTGCTGACGCTGAACGAACCGGCCATCGTGCCAATCGACTATGCGGGCAGCAAGCACTTCGTGGTGTTGCGCGGCATCCGCGACGGCGTGGTCTTCATCGCCGATCCTTCCGCCGGCAACCTCGCCTTCTCGGTCGAGGAGTTCGCGACGCTATGGGACAAGAACACCCTCTTCATCCTGTCCGCTCCCGCCGGACACAAGGCGCCGGCACAACTGGCGCTCAACGACCTGGAACTGGGCGTGGTCGACATGGATCGCGTGACCCATCGCGGCCAGCTGGATCCCTTCAACAACACAACGCAGCTGCTGGAGCGCGCCGTGAACTCGGGCGCAGCCCGCACCTGGATGCATCGACAATAAGGATACCGAGCATGAAATACGCAACCCTGCCTGTTTTGCTTGCCACCGCGCTGCTGGTGCATTCGACCGCCGGCGCCCAGGAAGGCACGGCAGCCAATAGTTCCGCGGCCGCGCGCGAAGCGCTGGCGAAGAAGGAAGGCGAAGGCGACCAGAGCGCCCTGCTGAAGGAAACGCTGACCGCGGTCGACAAGCAGTACTCCCTGATCCGCAAGGGCCGCTCGCAGTTCACCTATGACCTGAACTACAGTTACATCGGGCAGGAGAAGATCGTCACCGATATTGCCGCCGACGGCCTGACCCTGTTCGAAATCGAGAACGTGTCGGCCCACATCGTCACCAACACCCTGTCCGCCGATTACGGCGTGTGGGACAACCTGACCGCCAACGTGACGCTGCCCGTGATCGCCAAGTTCGCCGAAGCGCGCGGCGGCAACCATACCTCCTACTCGCTGGGCGACATCGCGCTGGGCGCGCGCTACCAGCCATGGGAAGCGCGGCGCGACACGGCCAACGTCACCCTGACCAGCAACCTGCGCCTGCCCAGCGGACGCAGCCCGTTCAAGATCATCGCCGGCAGCGGCGAGGCAACCGGCAGCGGCGTCGCTTCGCTGTCGGCCGGCGTCAACGTCAACCGCATCGTCGACCCGGTGGCGCTGTTCGGCTCCATGTCGCTGACGGCGAGCGCGCCGGCCACGGGCCTGCACCAGGCCAACGGCACGCGCGTGCTGACGCGCGTGGCGCCGGGCACGCAGTTCGGCTTCGGCATGGGCTTCGCCTACGCGCTTTCCTACGGCATTTCCACCACCATGTCGTTCCAGGGCGCCATCGCGCAAGGCGCCAAGCTGCGCTTTGCGGACGGCCTGAACGTGCGCACCAATACCCAGACCTCGGCGCTGCTGAACTTTGGCCTGGGTTACCGCGTCACGCCCAAGAAGACCGTCAACCTGTCGGTCGGCATCGGCCTGACCAGCGACTCGCCCAACTTCTCGGTCGGGCTGAACCTGCCGCTGGCGTTCTGACGGGACGGCCATGCGAGCCCCGCTCCGCCTGGCGGCATGCGCCGCCGCGCTCACCTGCATCCTGCCCGCGCGCGCCGCGCTGGTGGAAAACCTTACCACCAGCGTGGTGGCCATGGCGCTTGGCAATGCCGTGACGGCCGACCCGCCCGGCATCGACTCGGTGCATTTCAACCCCGCCGGGCTGGCGCGCCTGCAGGGCGACAGCGCACAGCACGCCGCGTTCGGCGCATCGATCCGCGCCCGCGCCAGTTTCCGGCGCCCGGACGGCTTCGACATCGGCGGCTGGAAGGACGACCCGGTCAGCGGCACCAGCACCGGCCCGATGCGCCAGACCATGTACGTGCCCGGCTATGGCATGCCGGGCTGGCGCCTGCCCGGCGTGATCGTGCCGAGCCTGGGCTTCGCCTGGAACAAGCCCGGCTCGCCCTGGACCTTCGCCACCAACTCCTACATGGCGCAGGCGATCAGCCTGGACCGAACGACCGACCCGAACGACCCGGGCCGCTTCGACGGCCGCCAGGTCCAGCTGCAACGCCTGGTGTACGCCTCGCCAGCGGTCGGCTACAAGTATTCGGAAACGCTGCGTTTCGGCGCCGCCGTGCCCATTGCCCACTCGGCCTTCGTGGTCGACACGCACATGCGCTTTCCCAACGAGCTGCTGGGCATTTTCGGCAAGCTGCAGTCGGGCTGGTGCCCGGAGGAAGGCGGCAACATCATCGACACCTTCGGCTTCGGCCTGTGCGGCGGCGGCAAGGAAGGCATGGTCAACCCGTTCAAGAAGGCGGCCGCCATGCGCCTGCAGATGACGGCGCCGGTCGACCCCACGCTGAACCTTGGCGTACTGTGGGAACCGCGCCCCTGGTTCGCGCTGGGCGCGGCCTACCAGGGCGGCTCGAAGACGCGCTACACGGGCCACTACCAGTTCGACACGGAACCGATGCTGCGCAACTTCGTCAAGGGGCTCAACTCCAGCCTGTTCGGTCCCGTGGCCGGCGCGGTGCTGGGCATGCCGACCTCGATCCCGGAAACGCAGCACGGCAATATGTCGGCCAGCATCCCCTTCCCCGCCCACCTGCAGGTCGGGGTCAAGTTCAAGCCGGTGCGCTACGTGCAGCTGAACGTGGACGCCAGCTATGCGCGCTGGAGCGACTGGAACCAGCTCACCTTCGAGTTCGACCAGAGCGTCAAGCTGCTGGAAGTGGCGCGCCTGTACGGCATTCCCGACTCCACCAGGCTGAAGATCCCGCGCGGCTACAAGAGCGTGCTGAACATGGCCTACGGCCTGCAGCTCTTTCCCTTCGAGGGCGCGGCCCTGCGCCTTGGCTACGAGCCGCGCAAGACGTCGGTCCCGGCCAGCAAGATCGACCTGATCGCGCCACTGCCGGACACGCGCCTGTACAGCGTGGGCCTGCATTGGCGCATCAACAAGCAGTACGAGCTGAACCTGACCGGCAGCTACATGCAGGGCCGGTTCGATGCGCCGGCCGAATCGTCGGACAACATGAACAGCAGCAAATTCCTCAACATCATCTACAACCCTTATGCCGGCCACGACGTGTCCGGCGACATCAAGGTCCGCTATGTCGGATTCAGCCTCATTGAACGTTTCTAGGAGCGCACAACCATGAAAAAAATTGCGATCATGATCGCCGCCCTGGCCATCGGCGGCACCGCCCAGGCGGCAGCTACGCCTGCCAAGCAGGAACTGGTGAACCGCGTGCTGCAGCTGTGGCACCCTGAATCGATCGGCGAATCGATGCTGCAGGCGCCGGTGGGCGACGCCGTGCAGCAGGCACGCGCGGTGCTGCAGGGACGCGTCTCGCCCGAACGGCGCGACGCGGCGCTGAAGGAGATCTTGGCCGACGCGCGCAAGTTCATGGAAGAGAACAAGCCGCTGGCGCACGCGAGCGCGCAGAAGCTGGTCGGCAGCACCGTGGCGCCGATGCTGGCCGAACGCTTCAGCGAAGAGGAGCTGCGCCAGGTCATCGCCATCCTGGAGTCGCCGGTCAAGAAGAAGTTCGAAGCGATGCTGCCGGAACTGCAGAAGAAGCTGGGCGAGAGCGTGGCGGCCGACACGCGCGCCGTGATCGACCCCAGGCTGCAGGAACTGCAGCAGCGCATCGGCAGCCGCCTGCGCAGCGCAGTGACGCCCTGAGCGGAGACCGGGCCATGAGCTACTCTTCGGCTCTTCACCTGGTGCGCGGTGTGAAATCGCGCTTACTGCATTCGGGCGTCCAGGCCGAGCAGCTGTTCGCGCAGGCCGGCCTGGACGAAGGCGACGGCATCGCCTGCGATGCGCTGACGCTGTCCGACAAGCTCAGTCACCTGTGGGACTTGCTGGTCGAGCATTCCGGCGATCCCCTGATCGGGCTGAAAGTCTCGACGCCGCACCGGCTTGGCTGGCTGGGGGTCATGGGGCACATCATGCTGGTCTCGCCGACCTTGCAAAGCACGATCGAGCGCTGCCACGGCCGCACGCGGGTGGGCATCTTGCTGCCCGGCCTGCGGCGCGCCGTGCCGCGCCAGCGCTACGACTTCGTATGGTGCGTGCTGCTGCGTACCCTGCGCTGCGCATCCGGCCGCGACGACGCGGTACCGGTGGTAGTGGAGTATAGTTTCCCGGAACCGGCCAACGCCGCCTACTACGAACAGACATTCGGCTGTCCGGTGCATTTCGACCGGCCACACAACGTGATGGAATTTTCCGATTCCGACCTGGTGGCGGCGCTGCCCAACGGCGGCATGCCGCAGGCAGGCGACGCCGCCGGGGCGTCGGTGCTGGCGCGCCTGGCCGAAGCGCACCCGCCGGCCTTCACCGCGCGGGTGCAGGAAATCCTCGCGTCGCTGCTGGCCAAGGGTCCGCCGCACCGCGAAACCGTGGCAGGCCTGCTGGCAATGAGCGAGCGCACACTGCAGCGGCGCCTGGCGGAGGAAGGCACCAGCTTTTCCGCCCTGGTGGACGACACGCGCCGCGCGCTGGCGCGCCAGTCGCTGGAAGCGGGCGAGCTGTCGCTGAAGATGCTCAGCTTCCAGCTGGGCTTTTCCGAACCGAGCGCGTTCTACCGGGCCTGCAAGCGCTGGTTCGGCATGACGCCTTCCGACCTGGCCAATCATGGAGAACGACATGGCATGGTATAGACCCGAGCACCCCGCGCAGCTGTTCGGCCAGCTGCTGGTGAAGCACAAGCTGGTGACCGAGGAACAGCTGCACAGCGCCATCGCGCAGCAGCGCGACACCGGCCAGCGCCTGGGCGAGATCTTCGCCGAATGGAACCTGGTGACGCAGCAGCACGTGCAGGACATGCTGCGCAAGCAGCGCCGCGTGCGCATGGCGGCGGCCCTGATCAGCGCCATCTTCGCGCCGCTGGAAGCCTATGCCGCCGAAGCGCTGGCCGCCGCCCCTGCCGCCGTCAGCACGCCGGCCGTCCTGCCGCGCGGCGCCCTGTCGGAGGCCGAACTCGGTGCCGTGTCGGCGCAGGGCCTGGACGACGACCTGGTGCGCCAGGTGCGCGAGCAGCTCAAGCGCAACGGCGTGGAAGTGGTCGGCGACCTGGCCAAGCTGGTCAACCCGGTGCTGGGCGTGCTCGATGCCGACGTCAGCGTGCACAACGTCGTGTACGCGCCGCAGCGCGCCGCCACCACGATCAATCCGGACGGCTCGATCAGCCTGAACCTGCCCACCACCATCGGCGAGATCAACTTCAGCAATATCCGCGTGCACGGCGCCGCTGCCGGCGGGCCGTCCTTCGGCAGCATCGCCATCCGCGGCATCGACCTGACCGGCACGGTCATCACGCTGTCGCTGAAGCGGTGAAACACGTCCCGCACCCGCTGTACGCCGCCCTGGCCGCGGCCCTGCTCCTGGCGCCAGCGGTGCGCGCCGGCGCGCCTGCTCCGGACTGGGCGGCGCTGGCTGGCGGCGCGGTCCAGGTGAGCGCGGTGGCCAGCCCCGGCCTGCCGGGCAAGGCCTTCACGGCCTGGACCCTGGTGCCCGCCTCCGTGGATCGCCTGTGCGCCCTGGTGCAGGACTACCCGTCCTATGCCGCCTACATGCCGAACACGAAAAGCGCGCAGCCGCTCGCCGGCGGCGAAGGCTACGTGCTGGTGGACATGACGCTGGACCTGCCGCTCGGGCAGGAAAAGAAATACCGCCTGCGCCTGGAACCGCGCGCCGACGCCACGCACTGCCGCCTGGCCTGGCGCCTGGTGCCCAGCGGCCTGGCGCCGGCGGACACCATTGCCGACACCAGCGGCTACTGGCTCTTCACGCCCCAGCCCGGGGCCCATGGCGGCCACACCCTGGTCGAGTACCACGTCTACGCCGATCCCGGCCCCGTGCCCTTCGGCTTGGGCTGGATCGTGGACATGATGAGCCGGCGCAGCCTGCCGCGCACGCTGGAGGCGCTGCGCGCGCAAGCGGCCAAATGACTCACTCCGCGCAGCGGTACACGCCGCGCATCTTGGCGCGCTGCTCGGGCGTCAGTTGGGCGTCGGTGGCCTTGTAGATGAAGTTCTCTTCCTCGCGCACCAGCAGGAAGCTGCCGTCGGCCTGCTCGCTCCAGACCAGGTAGCCGCAATAGGTGTCGGCGTTGGCGAAGCGGCCCGTGAAGTCGACCGCGGCGTAGGTGCCCGGCGTGCCGCCATGCGCGCTGCGGTACACCGTCACCTTTTTCACCTCGCGCTGCAGCGGCGCACCGGCTTTGGCTGCCGTCTCCGCCGCCGCGCTGCGCCACTGCGCAAAGCTCGATTGCTGCTGCGCGGCCGCGGCCAGGCGCGCCCACGCCTCGCGGTAGCGCTGGGCATCCTTGTCGGCGAAGTACGCCCGGCTCAACTCTTCCACGCGGCTCTTCTGCGAAGCGCTCGGCTTCCACGGCGCGGCCGGCGTCGCGGGCGCCGCCAGCGCCTGCTGCAGGGCCGCGTTCACGCGCCGGAATTCCTCGGTCAACGCATCGCAGGCGTCGCGCCGCCCCTGGCACAGCGTGTGCATGCGGATCGACGGCTGGCCATCCTGGTTGACCACCGTGCGCCGCACCACGGCCGGATGCGCGTCGTGCCCGGGCGGCGTGAACGACCACAACGTGCTGTTGGCCTTGTCGTCCGCGATGGTCCAGCCGTCTTGTACGGTGACGGTCACGTCGGGCCGCGCCTTCAACGCCTCGAGCGCCGCCGCGACGGACGGGTAGCCCGTGCCATTCACGCTGGCCGCGGCGACAATGGTCGATAACACAAGATTAAGCATCATAGCAATATAGACCACGGCGCGCGCGCGGGTCAATTGTGATAGCATCCCGTGGTCTTACCATTAGGCCAATTGACATCATGCCATCCGCCCAACGCCTGTCCGACGTCGTCGCCGCTGAACTTGAAACTCGCATCCTGGAAGGTTCGCTCAAGCCGGGCGACCGCTTGCCGGCCGAGCGCGAACTGGCGGTGGAACTGGGCGTGTCGCGCCCTTCGCTGCGCGGGGCGCTGCAGGCACTGGTGGCCAAGGGCCTGCTCATTACGCGCCATGGCGGCGGCACCTTCGTCACCGATTCCATGCAGGCGGCATTCACCGACCCCTGGCAACAGATGCTGAACGACCATCCGGACATCCATGGCGACATGCTGGAGTTCCGCCACATGCTGGAAGGCCAGGCCGCGCAGCTGGCCGCCGAGCGCGGCACGCAGGAAGACTTCGACCGCATCCGCAGCTGCTATGAGGCGCTGGAACGGGCCTTCGAGGAACAGGACCTGGAACGGTGCATCGAGACCGACGTCGAATTCCACCAGGCCATCGCGGAGGCGTCGCACAATGTGCTGATCGGGCACCTGAGCTCCAGCCTGCACAAGGTGATGGAAGGCCACGTGCAGGGCAACCTGGAATACCTGAATGCGCGCCCAGAGCTATGGGCCCAGCTGCGCGAACAGCATCGCGCGATCTGGGACGCGGTGCGCGAGCGCTGCATGGACGTGGCCGGGCGCGCGGCGCACCACCACCTCGATTTCGTGCAGCAGACCATGCGCGAAACCAGGAAGAACGAGGGGCGCCGCAGCGCGGCCACGCGGCGGCTCAGCGCCGCCGCGTAAGGCCGGCAGGCCTTAGTTGGCGCGCGCCTTGCCGAAGGCGTCGCCCGCCTTCCACGCCGGCATCGCCGGCGCATCGGCCACCATACGGCCCAGGTTCAGGGTGAACTGCGCCATCTGCGTCATGCCCGCCATCGACCAGTTCGCGTCGTACTCGTCGCTGACCTGGTGATAGCTCTTGCGGTAGGCCGCGCGCATCTGCTCCGCCTTGGCCTTGTCGCCCAGGTAGTCGCTACCCGAGGTGATCGAGAACGCCGGCACGCCCGCCTTGGCGAAGCTGAAGTGGTCGGAGCGGAAGTAGCCGCCCGCCAGGTCCGGCCGCTCCTGCGCGATCACCATCTTCATGTTGCGCGCCGTGGCGGCGGCCATCTTGCCCAGGTCGGTGCGCTCGCTGCCGGCGGTGCCGATATCGCGCGTGGTGCCGATCCAGTTCAGCGAATCGAGGTTCAGGTTGGCGGCGGTCTTTTCCAGCGGCCACAGTGGCGCTTCCGCATAGGCCGCGCTGCCGAGCAGGCCCTGCTCTTCCGCCGCCACCCACAGGAACATCTGGCTGCGCTTGGCCGGCGCCTTCACGGCTTCCTGCGCCATGGCCAGCAGGGCCGCGGTGCCGGACGCGTTGTCGACCGCGCCGTTATAGATGGTGTCGCCGGAGGTGCCCTGCTTGCCCAGGTGGTCCCAGTGCGCGGTGTAGATCACCACTTCGTCCTTCAGCTTGGGATCGGTGCCCGGCACCACGCCGGCCACGTTGTACTGGTCGACCTTGCGCACTTCGGCCTTCATGTCGCCCACCAGCCTGGCCTTCAGCGCCACCGGCTGGAAGTCCTTGCGTTCGGCGGCGGCGCGCTGCTGGTCCAGGTCCAGGCCGGCGGCCTTGAACAGGGCCACGGCGGCATCGTTGGTCAGCCAGCCCTGCAGCTCGGTGCCCGGCGTGCCTTGCGCCAGCTGGAAGCGTTCCACGCCGTCCCAGCTGTTCTGCACCACGCTGTAGCCGTAGGAGGCGGAGGCGTCGGTGTGGATCAGCAGCGCGCCGATGGCGCCCTTGCGCTTGGCTTCCTCGAACTTGTAGGTCCAGCGGCCGTAGTAGGTCAGGGCCTTGCCGCCGAAGCGGTTGGGCGCCTCGGCCGTCGGCAGCGGGTCGTTGACCATCATGACGATGACCTTGCCCTTCACGTCATGGCCCTTGTAGTCGTCCCAGCCTTCTTCCGACGCCGTGATGCCGTAGCCGACGAACACCATGTCGGCATTGAAGCTGTGCGCCGCCTGCGCATCGCCCGGCGCGTACACCCAGTCCTTGCCGAAGCTGACCGGCAGCGCGGCGCCGTTGACCAGCAGGCGCAGGCTGGAAGCCGCGGCGTCGGTCTTCACGCCGGCAATCTTCACCAGCTGGCGATAGCTGTTGCCGTTGCCCGGCTTCAGGCCGGCGGCCATGGCCTGGTTCTCCAGGTAGGAAACGGTCAGGTCGCCGCCGCGCTGGCCGGTGCCGCGCCCTTCGAGCAGGTCGCTGGAGAGGAAGGCCAGGTGCGCGCGCAGCGGTGCTTCCTGCACCACCGGCTGCGCCGCCTTGTTGGCGGCAACGGCAGGCAGCGCCAGCGCCACGCTGGCGGCCAGGGCGGAGACGATGAAGGTCGGGAGTTTTTTCATGGCTTCTCTAGTGTTTATCCAAGCGGGGCATTCTAGCGGATTTGCGCCGTGCGCCAAGCTGCAGCGCAGCATGCGGGATGGTATGCTACGCGGCCATGAACGCTACGCATTACATCGGACGTTTCGCGCCTTCCCCGACCGGACCGCTGCACCTGGGCTCCCTGGTGGCCGCCATGGCCAGCTACCTCGACGCCAAGGTGCACGGCGGCCAGTGGCTGGTGCGCGTGGAGGACATCGACCGCGACCGCAACGTGGCCGGCGCCGACCAGCACATCCTGGCTTCGCTGCAGCGCTGCGGCATGCAGTGGGACGGCGAGGTCACCTGGCAGACCCGGCGCGAACACCTGTATGAAGCGGCCCTGCGCCAGCTGGGCGACCACATCTACCCGTGCGGCTGTTCGCGCCGCGAGATCGCCGACTCCCAGTTGCGCCTGGGCCAGTCCGGCGCACCCAACCTGGTGTATCCGGGCACCTGCCGCAACGGCCTGGCGCCCGGCCGCACGGCGCGCGCGCTGCGCCTGCGCACGCCGCAAGTGCCGCATTGCGTGATCCATTTCCACGACCGCTTCGCCGGCGAGGTGAGCCAGGACATCACGGCCGACGTGGGCGACTTCGTGGTGCGCCGCGCCGACGGCTTCTGGGCCTACCAGCTGGCCGTGGTGGTGGACGATGGCGCGCAGGGCATCACCGACATCGTGCGCGGCGCCGACCTGCTGGACTCCACGCCGCGCCAGATCTTCCTGCAGCAGCTGCTCGGCTTGCCGCAGCCGCGTTACCTGCACGTGCCGGTCGTGCTCAACGCCGACGGCGAGAAACTGTCCAAGCAAACCGGGGCCGCCGCGTTCGACACGGGCGCCCCGGCGGAAAGCCTGCTCGGCAGCGCCCTGCTGCCGGCGGCGCGCCTGCTCGGCCTGGAACTGCAGGCCGAGTCGCTGGCCGGCTTCTGGCGCGCGGCAATACCGGCCTGGGACGCGCTGCTGCGGGCCCACGGTGAGGCGCCGCACAGACCCTGAGGCCGCACGCGCCCACACTGGCTGCACCAAGTAGAAGGAGGTGCGCCATGCGGCAAATACTGATCTCTTGTGCGACGTGCGCCGCCTGCGCTGTCGCGCTGCCGGCCAGCGCCCAGGACACCCTGTACCGTTGCATCGACCGCCAAGGCGTCACCATGTTGACCGACCGCCCGTGCGAAACCTTGCCCAACGCGCCGCGCCCGGCCCTGGAAAAGGAATACTTCGTCCTGCCGCCCTCGGAACTGGGGCGCGGCCGCTGGGTCAAGAAGCCGCCGGTGAGCGTGCCGCCCAAGGTGGACGTGGAAACCCTGCGCCTGGCACGCCAGGCGCTCGAACTGCGCGACAAGGTTGCCAGCGCGCGCTAGCGCTCGTCTTCCTCCAGCGGCAGCAGGAGCATGCTGGCGGCCGCCGCGCCATGCACGACGGGCAGCAGCACGAGCGCCAGTTCCAGCGGGGCCGCCGGGTCGCTGACGGAAAAGTAGGTGATCGCGACCGCCATCACGATGGGCGCCAGCGGCAGCACCGCAGCCGACAAGGTGGCGGGATTCAAGCGGCGCACGGCCAGCAAGTTCAACAGCAACGCCGCCAGGTAGAGGGAACGGTACATCCATTCCACGCCCGGGGAGTCAAAGTGCAGCCCCGCAAGCATCCCTTGCATCAGCAATCCCAGTAGCAACGTCAGCAACAGCACGGGCAAAACAGAGCGTTCCATGATCACTTTGGGCCTCCCAGTCGTTACGCCCAATTAAGCAAATTCTGCGCCATGTCTCGACTGCCAAGGGGAAGGTTGCCGAATTTCTAGTTTTCTGTAAGAAATTTCGACATTTAGCGCTTGAAGGGGCGGCCGCTTGCGCGAGCGCATGCTGCGGCGCGCTATAATAGCGGGCTTGTCTTTTGGATATCGGTTTTTCAGTGAAGAAGATGCACCCTACGCAAGACCCACGCCCCGCAGTCGTCCTGTTGCACAGCTCCCTCAGTTCGCGCAGCCAATGGAATGCCCTGATGGCCGAACAGGAAGCCAATTTCCGCTGCGTCGCCATCGACCTGCTGGGCTATGGCAAGGCCGCCTTCCCGACCGAAGCGGCCGCCGCCGGCTATACGCTGGCGCACGAGGCCGATGCCGTGGCCGCCGCCCTGGCCTCGCACCTGGACGCGGGCGAACCGTTCCACCTGATCGGCCACTCCTACGGCGGCGCCACGGCCCTGCGCCTGGCGCGCCAGATGCGCGAGCGCGTGCTGTCGCTGGCGCTGTTCGAGCCGGTGGCCTTCCACCTGCTGTCGCCGCAGGACGCCGGACGCCAGGAAATCGAGGCGGTGGTGGCGCGCATCGGCGCCGCCGCCACGGCGGAAGAGGCCACGCGCACCTTCATCGACTACTGGAACCGGGCCGGCGCCTTCGACAGCCTGCCCGACGTGCAGCGCGCGCGCTTCACGGCCGGCATCGCCAAGGTCAAGCTGGACTTCATCGCCCTACTCGGCGAACCGGCCAGCGTGGCCGACATGGCGCAGCTGGACATGCCGGCCCTGGTGCTGGCCGGCGCCAAAGGCCCGGTTTCCACCCGCCGCGTGGCTGAAACGCTCGCTGCTGCACTGCCGCAAGCGCAGCTGCGCCTGACCGACGGCGGCCACATGGCGCCCATCACGCACGCCGCTGCCGTCAACGAAGTGCTGCTGGGTTTCCTCGAAACCAGTTGCTCGCCTGATAGTATTGTTCGATAATATCCGGATAATTATTCGGGGGGCCGCATCATGAGCGACACGCGCTACAACCAGCAGTTGGCAATCCAGGTGGACAAAGGCATCGAACTGCTCGCGCAAATGGGCGCGGCCAACGCCTGGATTTACATGCAAAGCAAGCAGGTGCCGCGCAGCGTGATCCTGCGCGTGCTGGCCTATCCGGAACAGCGCCGCCACGACAGCGCGCGCTCACTGCACTGACCTCACGCCGCTAGCTGCAGTTCGCGCACGGCCTGCAGCACGCGCTGCTTGGCGGCATCGGGCCGCTTGCCGCTGCGCCAGGCCACCATCGCTTCCCACTCCCAATGCGGCAAGTCCGCAATCTCCAGTTTCACCAGGTTGCCCAGCTTGAGCTGGCGCGCCGCCGCCATCTCCGGCATGAAGGTCAGGAATCCGTGCTCCAGCGCCAGCTCGATCGCCGCGCTGGCCGGCTGGATGGCGTGGATCGCGCTGTCGCTGCGCCGGTGCGCGCGCAGCAGCCGTATCAGCTCATCGCAGGGCTCGCCCCAGAACTGCGGCGCCAGCCGCGCATTGGCCACGTCGGCCAGGTTCAGGGCACGGCGCCGCGCCAGCGGGTGGCCGCGCCGCACCACCGCCACAATGGGCGACACGTACAGGCGTTCCAGCTGGATCCCGGCAATGGCCGGGCACTTCAGCACAAAGCCCAGCTGCGCGCGTCCGGTGAGCAGCTTGTCCATGATGACGGGCGAATGGTCGGTGCTGCAGCGGATCTCCAGCGGCGCATCGGCCAGCTTGGGCAGCAAGGGGCCGAAGATCAGCGAGGTCAGCGACGGCACGCAGGCCAGCGTCACCTGCGGCAGCGCCGGCGCCCCCTGCACCGCCTGCCGGCCCGTCTCGATGGCGGCCAGCGCCTGCTGCGCCGACGGCAGGAAGATCTGGCAGGCCGGCGTGGGCGTGGCGCCGCGCCGGTGGCGCGCGAACAGCTGCACGCCAAGCTGCCCCTCCAGCGCCGCCACGCGCTGGCTGACCTGCGGCTGCGACCAGCGGCGGCGCGCGGCGGCCTGGCTGAAACTGCCCGACTCCACGATTTCCACCAGCAAGGCCAGGTCGTCGACGCTAAGAGACATAAGAGAATCCAATACGAAATATCATGAGATGGCGGCTTCTATTATGTCTTAACCCTGCCTAGACTGTCAGCACTCAGCAAGGGGGAAAGCATGGCGAAGGCGGCACGGGCAAGGCAATTGGGCAAACGGTTCCTGATGTTCGACCACATGCTGGTGGTGGCGGGCTTCTACCTGGTGTTCCCCATCATCGGCCTGCATTTCGTCGGCCAGCTGCAATGGGCTGCGGCCGCGGTCGGCCTGGCGCTCGGGGTGCGCCAGATGTCGCAGCAGGGCCTGGCCCTGTTCGGCGGCTCGCTGTCGGACCGTTTCGGCGCCAAGCCGATGATCGTCGCCGGCATGCTGCTGCGCGCGCTCGGCTTTGCCGTGATGGCCTTCGCCGCCAATCCCGCCGTGCTGCTGCTGTCTTGCGTGCTGTCGGGCCTGGGCGGCGCGCTGTTCGACCCGGCCCGCGCCGCCCTGGTGGCCAAGCTCACGCGCCCGGCGCAGCGGCCGCGCTTTTACGCGCTGCTGATGGTGCAGGAAAGCGTGGCCGCGGTGACAGGCGCCCTGCTTGGCACCATGCTGCTGGGCCTGAACTTCCAATGGGTCGCACTGGGCGGCTGCGCCGTGTTCGTGCTGGCGGCGCTGGCCAACCAGCTGCTGCTGCCGGCCTACCGCGCGGCGCCGCCCGGCACCTCCGCGCTGGCGGCCATGCGCACGCCGCTGCGCGACCGTCCCTTCCTGCTGCTGGTGCTCACGCTGAGCGGCTACTACATCCTGACCGTGCAACTGATGCTGCTGGTGCCCGTGACCCTGACCCCAGCCGGCCGCGCGCGCCAGCTACATGGGGTTGAGCCGGTTCGGGCTTGCCCTGGGCGGCTTGTTCGGCTACACCGCCGGCGGCTGGCTGCTGGACTGGAGCCGCGCCGTGCGCACGCCCGCCCTGCCCTGGCTGGTGCTGGCCGCCATCGGCCTGCTGACGCTGTGCGCGCTTGCTTTCCGCGCCGCGCCGCTGCCCGCCGCCAGCAAGGCGTGATGCGAAAAAAAAGAGCCCGCCAGAGGCGGGCTGAAAACACTTTGGTTGGGTGCCGCATTGTACTGCGCCAGGCGGGGCTTGAATCTCTCCAATCGTCACCGGGATAAGTTGATCTGCGTCATGGCAGCGGGAGTCGATGCTGCGCGATCATCGCCGGTATGAAAACCCGCCTGCTTTCCGCTTTCGCCGCCGCCACGCTCGCCGCAACCGCTGCCATGGCCGCGCCGCCCCGTCCCACGCTGGGCACGTCCGGCGCCTTCGACGCCCAGGGCCGCCTGTGGGTGGCCCACGTCGCCGAGGGCGGCATCGTGCTGCAATCGAGCACCGACCAGGGCCGCAGCTGGACTGCCGCGCGCCAGATCCTGCCCCAGCCGGAAACAGTGGAAGCCAATGGCGAGGCGCGCCCCAAACTCGCCTTCGGCCCGCAGGGCCAGCTCTACCTGAGCTACACGCAGGCGCTGGGCAAGCCGCATACCGGCAACATCCGCTTCGTACGTTCGCTGGACGGCGGCCAGACTTTTTCCGCGCCGATCACCGTGCAGCGCGACCGCGCCCCCATCGGCCACCGCTTCGACGATATCCAGGTCGATGCGCAAGGCCGCATCTTCCTGGCCTGGCTCGACAAGCGCGACAAGGAAGCGGCGCTGGCCGCGCAGCGGCCCTACCGCGGCATCGCCATCTACTACGCCGTGTCGAGCGACGGCGGCGCCAGTTTCGGCGGCGACGTCAAGCTGGCCGACCACACCTGCGAGTGCTGCCGCATCGCCACCGCCATCGACGAGAAGGGACGCGTCAACGCCATGTGGCGCCACATCTTCGAGCCCAACATCCGCGACCATGCGCTTGCCATCCTGCCCGCCAACGGCCGCCCCGCAGCGGCGCAACGCGCCACGCAGGACGGCTGGAAGATCGACGCCTGCCCGCACCACGGCCCGTCGCTCGCCTTCGACAGCAGCGGCCAGCGCCACCAGGTCTGGTTCACCGCTGCCAACGACGAAGGCGGCTTGTTCTACTCGGGCAATGGGAAGCTGATGCGCCTGGGCGGCATGCTGGCGGAGCATGGCGAAGTGACGGCCGTCGGCATGCACGTCGCCGTCGCCTGGAAGGAGTTCGACGGCACAGCCACCGGCATCCATGCCAAGGTGTCGCGCGATGGCGGCGCCACCTGGAGCGAACGCACTCTGGCCACCACCCAGGGCACGTCCGACCATCCGCACCTGCTGCGCCATGGCGACACGATCTGGCTGTTGTGGCGCACCGCCGATGAAGGCTTCGTTGTACGGAAAATCGAGGATTGAACATGGACCTGCTGCGTACACTTTCCATCGTGGCCCTGGCGGCTGCCGCAATCGCCGCAGCCGGCGCAGCCAGTGCCGGCGGCCTGAAACCGTTCGAACCGCACAGCGTGGAACGGATCGCGGCAAGCCACAAGGGCAAGCCCTTCGTGGTGCTGGTGTGGTCGATGGATTGCGAGTTCTGCCAACACAGCCTGGACGTGCTGTCGAAGGCGCGCGCCGCCAATCCCGGCTTCGAGATCGTCACCATCACCACCGACCCGCTGGCCGACGCCGCCCTTTCCGGCATGGTGAAGAAGCGCCTCGCTTCCATCGACCTGCTGGCCGACGCCTGGAGCTTTGGTGCACTGGCACCCGAGCGCCTGCGCTACGCCATCGACCCGCGCTGGCGCGGCGAGAAGCCGCGCAGCTACTGGTACGGCGCGCAGGGCCAGCGCGTGGCCTACTCGGGCGTCATCACGCCCGCCGTCATCGAGAAAATGCGCTAGGCGTTGCCAGCTCTGGAATTCTTGATCGAGTTCATGGAATGACCGCCAGTCCATCGCTACGATGGACACATGTTCCCGCACCGTTTCACTCGCCGCTGTATCACCCTGCTGTTGCTGCTGTACGTAGCGCTGCAAGGGTATGCCGCAGCGGCGCAGGTGACGATGCCGATGGTGGACCACGCCGCCTGCAGCGGCCACCACGACCAGCAAGACATTCACGACGATCACGGGATGGCGGACTGCCTTGCCCAGTGCCAGCTATGCAGCGGCCCTGCGCTGGCACCTGGCTTCAGCAAGCCCTCCGCCCCCGCACCGCATGACCTCACAGGTCCTCGGACCGCCATCATCGCGGCGAAGCACGATGGCGAATCCCATCTGCCGCAACAGGCGCGCGCCCCACCCTTCGCAGTGTGACACCTGCTCTTATTCCAATGCGCCGCGCCCCCGCGGCGCACACCTCGTCACACCGGAGAAAATAATGAAACCGCAGTTACGCAAGCACCTGCTTGCAATGTCTGTTGCCACCGCCCTTCCCTGCTACGCCCAAACCACCCTCCCCACCGTCATCATCACCGGCACCAACGCCGACGTCATGCAAGTTGACATCAGCAAGAAAGGCTTCCCCAGCGATACCGCAGCCCTGCTGCAATCCGTGCCAGGCGTCAGCATGGTCAGCGGCGGCGGCGTTTCCGCCCTGCCATCGATCCGCGGCCTGTCGGACGACCGCTTGCGCATCCAGGTCGACGGCATGGACCTGGTATCGTCCTGCGCCAATCACATGAATCCCGCGCTGTCGTACATCGCGCCATCGCAAGTCGAATCGATCCAGGTGCTGCCCGGCATCACACCCGTCAGCGTGGGCGGCGACAGCATCGGCGGCACCATCCGCGTGCGCTCGGCCGATCCGAAATTCGCCGAAGCCGGCGCGCTGCTGCGCGAAGGCCAGGCCACGTTTGTCTACCGCAGCAACGGCAACGTGCGCGACGCCAGCCTGGCCGCCACGCTGGCCAGCGACACCTTCTCCGCCAGCTATCGCGGCCAGTCGGTCAAGTCCAACAACTACGACGCCGGCGACGGCCGCGAAGTGGGCTCCACCGCCTACGAATCGCGCAACCATTCGCTCACGCTGGCCATGCGCTCCGATGCGCGCCTGCTGGAGCTGAAGCTGGGCCTTCAGCGCATGCCCTACCAGGGCTTCCCGAACCAGCGCATGGACCTGACCCGCAACGACAGCGAGCAGGTCAACCTGCGCTACCTGGAACGCTTCGGCTGGGGCACGCTGGAGGCGCGCGCCTACCGCGAACACACGCGCCACGCGATGAACTTCGGCCCGGACAAGCAGTTCTGGTACGGCGCCCTGAAGAACATTCCCGGCATGCCGATGGATACCGAAGGCGAGAACACCGGCTTCTCCATCAAAGCCACCGGCAAGCTGTCCGAGCGCGACACATTGCGCATCGGCGCCGACTACCGCCGCTACCGCCTGGACGACTGGTGGGATCCTTCCGGCGGCGGCATGGCGCCCGACACCTTCTGGAACATCCGCGACGGCCAGCGCGACCGCCTTGCGGCCTTCGCCGAATGGGACCGCCGCTGGAACCAGGAGTGGTTCAGCCAGTTCGGCGTGCGCGGCGAACAGGTCACCAGCAACACCGGCAAGGTGCAGGGCTATCACGCCGGCTACCTCAAGGACTCCGCCCCCTTCAACGCCCTTGAGCGCAAACGCGACGACGACAACCTGGACCTGACCGCGCAGGCGCGCTACGTGCCTTCAAAGGAGATGACCGTCAAGTTCGGCTACGCGCGCAAGACCCGTTCGCCCAACCTGTACGAGCGCTACACCTGGTCCACCGGCGGCATGGCGATGGCCATGGTGAACATTGCCGGCGACGGCAACGGCTACGTCGGCGATCCCTCGCTGCGCCCGGAAGTGGCGCACATGGCCACCGGCAGCGTGGAATGGCACGACCCGGCGCAGGAGCAATGGTCGTTCGCCTTCGCACCTTACTACACCCGCGTCAACGACTACATCGACGCGCGCTGCCTGACCAGTTGCAAGCCCGGCATGTTCGTCAACCTGCGCTTTGCCAACGTGGACGCGACGCTGTACGGCGCCGAAGTCTCCGGCCAGGCGGCGCTGGCAGCCGGCAGCTTTGGCGCGCTGTCCGGCGAGATGCTGGTGAACTACGTGCGCGGCGAGAACCGCAGCACCGGCGACAACCTGTACAACATCATGCCGCTTAACACCCGCGTGGCGCTCAACCACCGCCTGGGCGCGTGGAGCAGCACGCTGGAGGTGCAGGCCGTCACCGGCAAGGAGCGCGTATCCCGCCTGCGCAACGAACTGCGCACCGGCGGTTACGCCGTGGCCGCCCTGCGTACCAGCTACGCCTGGAAGAACGTGCAGTTCGACTTCGGCGTGGAGAACCTGCTGGACCGCCGCTACGACCTGCCGCTGGGCGGGGCCTACGTCGGCCAGGGCGTGACCATGTCGCTGAACGGCGTCCCATACGGCATTGCCGTTGCGGGCATGGGCCGCTCGGTCTATGCCGGACTGACGTTCAAGCTCTGAGGCGGGCTGTCCTGCCGCGCGCGCCCCTTCAATGGGGCGCTGTAGCATAAGGCCATGGCTACGGACGGCAAACAAAAGCTCGACCATGCGGTCGACAACCTCGAACGCGAAGTGCCAGGCAAGGCGCGGCGCTTCATCGAATGGGTGCGCTCCGACCGCGCGCGCTGGGTGCGCATCCCCCTGGCGCTGGTGCTGATCGCCGTCGGCATCTTCCTGCCCTACCTGCCCATCCTGGGTGTGGAGGATATCGTCATCGGCCTGCTGCTGCTGTCCTATGACGTGCCGTTCCTGCGCAAGCCCATGGCCGCCACCATGGAATGGCTGATCAAACTTTGGCGGCGCATTCGCTCTTGATGTTATACTGTTTTTATATACAGTATTTTGCGAGAGCCGCATGAAACTTGTCATCGCCATTTCCTCGCGCGCCCTGTTCCAGCTGGACGAGAGCCACGCGATCTTCGAAACGCAAGGGGTGGAGGCGTATTGCGCCCACCAGCGCGAGAATGAACACGTGGTGCTGGCACCCGGCGCCGCCTTCACCCTGGTGAAAAAGCTGCTAGCCCTGAACAAGGGCGTGGAAGTGGTGCTCCTGTCGCGCAACAGCGCCGACACCGGCCTGCGCATCTTCAACTCGATCGAGCACTACCAGCTCGACATCAAGCGCGCCGCCTTCTGCTCGGGCGCCAGCGCGCACCGCTATGTGGAAGCCTTCGGCGCGCAGCTGTTCCTCTCCACCGATCCAAGCGACGTGCGCGAATCGCTGGCGCACGGCCACGCTGCAGCCACCATCCTGCCTTCCAACCGCGACAACGACAGCGGCCAGCTGCGCATTGCCTTCGATGGCGACGCCGTGCTGTTCTCCGACGACTCCGAGCGCATCTACAAGCAGCTTGGCCTGGATGCCTTTTCCCGCAACGAAAAGGACGCGGCGCGCGACCCGATGCCGGGCGGCCCCTTCAAGAATTTCCTGGCTGCCCTGCACGCGATCCAGGCCGCAGCCGGCCCGGACGACTCGCCGATCCGCACCGCCCTTGTCACCGCGCGCTCGGCGCCCGCGCACGAACGCGTGATCCGCACCCTGCGCGCCTGGGACATCCGCATCGACGAAGCGCTGTTCCTGGGCGGGATGTCCAAGGGCGCCTTCCTCAAGGCATTCGGCGCCGACATCTTCTTCGACGATCAGCCGGTGCACTGCGACTCAGCGCGCGAGTTCGTCCCCACCGGACACGTCCCCTATGGCATCGCGAACGCCGCTATCGCCGGGGAAGATTGACAGCACCTGCAGGAAGCTGGCCTCCGGCGCGGCGGACAATTCCAGCAACTCGCCCGTTGCCGGGTGCTTGAACGACATGCCGACTGCCGCCAGCATTAGCCGGCCCACCCCAAAACGCTCGGCGAAGTAGCGGTTGTGCCGCCCGCGCCCGTGGTTGGCGTCCCCGATGATGGGGTGGCTGATGTGCTTCATATGGCGCCGCAGCTGGTGCCGCCGCCCGGTTTCCGGGAACAGCTCGACCAGGCTGTAACGGCTGCTGGCATAGCCCTCGATCGCGACGGGAATCTCCGTCGTCGCCAGGCGGCGGTAGCGCGTCAGCGCCTCGCGGATCGGCGCCTCCTCGTCCTTGCAGCGGCGGTCTTCCGGCTCTTCGCGCAGCGGATGGTCGATCACGCCTTCCAGCGGCGCCCAGCCGCGCACCATGGCCAGGTAGCGCTTGTGCACCTCGCCCGCCATGAAAGCCTTACCCAGCACACTGGCCGTCTGCGGATCGCGCGCGAACACCAGCAGTCCGGATGTCGGCCGGTCCAGCCGATGCACCGCATAGACGTACTCGCCGCCATTCATGTCGCGCGCATACTGCAGCGCGAATTCCGTTTCGTGCGGATCGATCGGGCTGCGGTGTACCAGCAGGCCTGCCGGCTTATGCACCGCCAGCAGCCACTGGTCGCGGTAGATTTCTGTGAGGGGGTTGGTCTTCATTGCGGCCGCTATTGTCCCACATGCGGCTGGCGTCACCGTCAGGAAATCAGGCGGCGGCAATCGCATCGGCCACCAGGCGCACCGACGGCAGCTGGCCGCGCCGGTGCGGTATCAGCAAGGTCGTTGTCACCGTGCCGGCGCGCCATTGCGGCAGCACCAGCTGCACGCGCCCCGCGTCCAGCGCCTCGCTGAACATGCGCCGCGGAAGGCAGGCGATGCCAAGGCCCGCTTCCGCAGCGCGCAGCAGCACGGTCGATTCATCGGCATGCATGCGCGGCGTCAGGGATACTTCTTCGCGCGCGCCCTCTTCGTTTTCAAGACGCCAGGCGCCGGCGGTCATCGTGTTCATCAGGCCGTCGTGCTGCAGCAGGTCTCGCGGCTGCACGGGCGTGCCGCGCGCGGCCAAGTAGGCAGGCGACGCAATGAGGTGCACGCCCTCCGTCGACACGCGCCGCTGCACCAGGCCCGAATCAGGCAAAGGCGAAAAGTGGTCGCGCACGGCGATGTCGAAGCCTTCCTGCACCATGTCCACGTAACGGTCCGTCACATGCACGGAGACCTGGATCTTCGGATGGGCAACCGCCAGGTCCACCAGTACTTTCGCGAGCACCGTCTGCACCGTCGGCACGGAGGCCGTCACGCGCACCGTGCCGCTCGGCTCGGCCAGGCGTCCCTTGACCACATCCTCCGCCGCATCCGCCTCGATCAGCATGGCCGCAGCGTGGCGATAGAACTGCTGGCCCAGTTCCGTCACGGAGAACCGGCGCGACGTGCGCTGAATCAAACGCACGCCCAGTTCCGCCTCCAGCGTCGCCACGCGCGTGGCGATGGTCGATTTCGGCAGCCCGGTATGGCGCGACGCATGCGCAAACCCGCCGTGGTCCACGACCTGCACAAAGAGGTAGTAGTCGTTCAGGTTGCGCATTTATCGTTCCGAATTAGAGACTTTGAAATCATTTTTTACCTACTTTTCAATCATCGTTCAGGAAACTATATTCTACCCACCAACCCACCAAACGGAGAAATCAAATGAAAGCAGAACTGAAACCTGTCATCTTCTACGGCGTACCGAGCGGCTGCTCGCTGGCATCGGTCATTGCGTCCGAATGGCTTGGCCAGCCCTACCACCTGGTGCGCATCGAGATGATGGACAAATGGCCGGAGCAATTCGCCCGAGTGAATCCACGCATGAAGACCCCGGCCATGCTGACCGCCCAGGGCGACAGCCTGACCGAAAGCCTGGCCATCCTGCAGCACATTGGCCAGCGCGGCGTGGCGCAGGGCCTGGGCTTCATCCCGGGCACGCCAAATGCCGACCGCCTCGCCTCGATGTTGTCCTACCTGGTGACCGACCTGTTCGCAGCCTTCGCACCGCTATGGAAGCTGTACGATGCCGGCATCAACGACCCGGTGCAGAAAAGCGTGCTGCGCCAGTACGGCGAAGACAGCGTGCGCGTGGAATACGCCTACCTGGACGAGCTGCTGGCCGACCGCGAATGGCTGCTGGGCGGGACGAAACCCACCGTCGCCGACGCCTACCTGTTCGCCATTGGACGCTGGGCCGAGTACCACAAGCTGTTCGCGCTGGAAGAGACCTTCCCCAACGTCGCACGCTATATGCGCAAGCTGGCGCAAGACCCTGCGGTGAAGTTCGCGCTGGAGATTGAAAAGAACAGCGACGCGCGTGGCAATGGCAGCTTCCAGGGGCACGTGGATATCGCGCAGCTGGAAATCTCAAAGGCCTCGTTCACCTCCAACCTGGCCGCGGCGTAATAGCTTCCAGCTGGCGCCGGAGGCGGAACGCCAGATCAAGCAGCTGATCGAGCAAACTGACTGGGCCGTCCGATAGCGACGAAACGTGACTGCTAAATCGCGGCGCGACGCGGCCAGTAGGCCCTCAATACGCCAAACAGGCATGCAAGGAGGATGAAACCCCATTCCATGCCATGCTGGCCGGGACCGGTGACAAACCAGCCATGCGGACGGTGAAAGTGAATCAAGCCGAATGTGACGATCACGATGTGGCCGATGCAGCCGTAATGACCGCCCGGTTCGTGATCAAGGCAAGGCTGGACAGGGTTTGCACGATCAGCACCAACCAAGCCAAGGCGACGCCCATTGGATAGCCTAAGTCGGTCAGATAGCCGCCCAGATTGGTGCCGATGTTTTCGTAATCCCAAAAGCCATGCAGCGGGTGCATGAGGATGATCAGGGCAACGCCGATGCGGACGATGTCGAGTCCTTGAACGGGATTCGTCGGAGCAGCGTTGTAGATTTGTTTTAGCATCGGGCGCCCTCTTGTTGTGAATTTATCAAGTATGGCATAAGCCTTGCCGAAAACGTAGATAAATTCGCTGTCAAACTCGGTGCCGCAATTTGTGTTTTGAAGGCCGAATGGCTGTGGTCGCTTGCGAAGCCTGAAGTGTATGGATAGGCGCGCACCCTCGGCGCGCGAGGCTGCCGCGCAGCGGCAGCAATTGGGCGATTCGGAGCGGGATGGCCCTGCAGGGCCATGCCTTTCGAACCTACCGCCTTGGCGACCGTGTAATGACCCAATGAATTCCTGCTCTGGTGATAATACTGAAAGGACATCAAGTGAGCATGGTTATGGAAGAGGAAGTCAAACGCTGGACGGCGAAGCGCGAAGCGGCGCTCGTCACCGAGATCATCCAAGGTAAAACGACGGTGGCGGAGGCCAGCCGGGCCTTCGATATGCCGCCTTCTGAGATCGAAGAATGGGTGGATGAAGCGAAGCGCGGCATGGAAAACGCTTTGCAGGCCAAACCGCTGGACGTGCGCGAGCAATACGAACGCCAGATCAAGGAGCTCCAGGAAGCATATGGAGAGGCGATGCTGGAGCTACGCGCCAGAAAAAAATTGGCGTCCCTGCTGGGCGAGGAAGACAAGTGATCGAGACGATCCGCCAGGGACTCGCAGAAGACGGATTCAACGTTTCGATCAACAAGCTGTGCCAATGGTTCGACATGCCGCGCCGGACGATGTACTACAAGTCCGTCAAGGCGGCGCACAAGGTGCAGCCACGCTTTGCCGATCCAGTTAAAGTCATGATCAACGAGGAGCCTTCGTTCGGCTATCGCACCGTGGCAGCCCTGCTTGGCTTCAACAAGAACACCGTGCAGCGGATCTTCCAGCTGCGCGGCTGGCAAGTGAAGAAACGGCCCATTGGATTCCGACCACGCGTCCAGGCTTTGCCTTCTGTGGCGACTGCCCCGGACCAGCGCTGGGCAACTGACATGTGCCGCGTATGGGCCGGTCGCGATGGTTGGGCAGTTGTCAAGGGGAGCCCAATTTTCCCCAGTTGGGGATTAT
>JAJTCO010000026.1 GCA_021323265.1 Pseudoduganella sp.
CGTACGGCGTTTCGTCGGCCTTTCCAACCTTCAGAAAAAGGTCGACCAGACACGGAAACACACCGGATATTATAGCGTTTTCTGCTGCGTCGCAATAGCTAAACAGGCCGTTTACACAACTATTTTGCGGAATCGCAATATTTTTTTTCGGCGCCGTTCTGCCTGCAACTTCAGCCATTACCGTCATACCTCGAACAGCCGCATTTTACAGTTTTCTGGCTCACAATCCAGTCGTGCCTGGTCGCAGGCCCGGCTGGGTTTCAGCCCAGATAGCTTCATAACGTTCCAGACTGGTTTGGGTTGACGAAGGATCATTAAAATCTGCTTCCCCACGGAAATGATCCGCGTGGTAGCGGCGCACGATGTGGATGCCGTCGGCCACGCAGAAGGAGTCGGTCAGGGTGCGGATGCTGCGGCTGGTCAGGCGGCATTCGATCTGGTGGCCATAGTCTTCCAGCAGCTTGTGGAAGCGCGGCTCGTTGCGCTCGAGGTGGGCGTTGCTGTGGGCCACCAGCTGCAGCCGCCCCTTGTGCTGCAGGAAGAGGCGCAGCAGGGCGTCCGTCCTGGAATGTCCGAGCTGCCACCAGGCATAGTCAGGATCGAAACATTGCAGGGTCAGCCGGGCCCGGGAGATGCAGTCCAGCAGCAGGGCCTGGAACTGGCTGCGGCTGTCAAAAGGCTGCTTCTCCATGTTACCTCCGCTTATTTGTTGAGTTCCAGCCAGCCGTCGGCATACCAGGCAAACAGGGCTTCCAGCACGTCTTCCGAGGCGCCGGCCACGGCCTCGCCATCCAGGCCGCGCGTATTGGCCAGGGTTTCCAGCGTCGCCTTATCGGACTTGTTCATGGCGAACGATTCGCCATTGATGAAGACGTTCTTGCCGCGGTAAAGCATTTGCGTCTTGCGCGACAGGGTCACGCCTTTCTTTTGCGCCGCTTGCTGGAATTTGCCGGCAGTGAGCGGCTTTTCCAGCGGCTGGAAGAAGACATTATGTTTGGGTTCGGACAGATACTCGCCCAGGAAGATCGCGAAATCGTCCTCGGTAAAGCTGACCTTGTTCAATTCGTCGGCCAGTTTTGCCAGCATGGCTTTGGGAATCTCGGCCGGTTTATTGGTCGGTTCCAGTTCCGGATCGGCGTAGCGCCCCGGCAAGTCGATGGAGTCGGCCATGAATTGCAGGAACGCTTCGCCCAGTTCCTGGTAAGACGGCGAGCGGAAGCCGATGGAATACGTCTGGCAGTCGCCGATGGCCTCGCCGTCGTGGGCGTAGTGCGGCGGCAGGTAGAGCATGTCGCCCGGCTCCAGCACGAATTCCTCGCTGGGCTTGAATTTCTTCAGGATCTTCAGCGGCAAGCCTTCGATCAGGGTGAGGTCCTTCTGCGCGCTGATCTTCCAGCGGCGCTGGCCTTCGGCCTGCAGCAGGAACACATCGTAGGAGTCGAAGTGCGGTCCCACGCCGCCGCCATCGGTGGCGAAGCTGACCATCAAGTCGTCCAGGCGCGCATCGGGCAGGAAGCGGAACTGGCGCAGCAGCGCGTCGGCCCGCTCGTCCTGCAGGTTGACTCCCTGCACCAGCATGGTCCATTCGCGCTGGCTGCGCGGCGGCAGCGCCTTCAGCGGGCCATGCTGCATGTCCCAGCTGCTGTCGGTCTTGGTGACCAGGCGGCTTTCGACATAATCCTTGGTGGCCAGTTCGGCCAGTTGGTCAAAAGGCAGCAGCGGCTTGAAGCCCGGGATGGCCTGGCGGATCAGCAGGGGCTTCTTTTGCCAGTAGTCGCGCAGGAATTGCGCCGGCGTGATGTCGCCGAGGAGAGTGAGTTTTTTCATGGGGGCGATTATAGCAAGCGGTATAATCGCACCAGCTTAGATATGAAAGGAAGCTCGATGAAAATCGCCAAGAATACTGTTGTGACGGTGGAGTACAAGCTGTCTGACGCGCAAAACAATCTGATCGAAGATGGTCGCCAGCCGATGGTCTACCTGCATGGTGGCTACGAGAACACCCTGCCGAAGATCGAAGAAGAACTGGACGGCAAGGAAGCGGGCTACGCGTCCACGATCCAGATTGAACCGGAAGACGCCTTTGGCGATTACGATCCCAACCTGCTGAAGGTGGAAGAGCGCGCCCGCCTGCCGGAGCCGCTGGAAATCGGCATGCAGTTCGAAGGCCTGCCGGAGGGCGGCGAGGACGACGACGCCATGATCTTCACCGTGACCGAGATCGCGGAAGACAAGGTGGTCCTGGACGGCAACCACCCGCTGGCCGGCATGGCCCTGCGCTTCGAGCTGAAGGTGGTGGAGGTGCGTGCCGCGACGGAGGAAGAGATCGCCCACGAGCACGTGCACGGCCCGCATGGCCATCACCATCACGATGCCGACGAAGATGAAGACGGCGAGGAAGGTGACCACTTCCGCACCCATCCGATCCACTGAAAAACCACGCCGCATCGATTGGCCCCGCATTTGCGGGGCTTTTTTTTAGGAGTCGACTCATAATGGTGGTATTGCTATTGGCATGACCGGAAGTAAGTCATATATTTCGTCTGTGAACATTTTATTGCCATAGAGAAATGAGAAAAAATCTGCCAGTCACTGCTGCCGAGTTCGAAATGGAGGATGGGCGTCCCATCGTTTCCAAGACCGACCTCAAGGGCAGAATCACCTACGTCAACCCCTACTTTGTCGAGGTCAGCGGCTTTGCCGCGGAAGAGCTGCTGGGCGCTCCGCACAATCTCGTGCGCCACCCCGACATGCCGCCCCAGGCCTTCGCCGATTTGTGGCAATGCCTGCAGGCCGGGCTGCCGTGGAATGGGATGGTCAAGAACCGGCGCAAGAACGGCGACTTTTACTGGGTGAACGCAAATGTCACGCCGGTGCGCGAAGACGGGCGCGTGACCGGCTACATGTCGGTGCGCAACAAGCCGACACGGGCCCAGGTGGCGCAGGCGGACAGCCTGTATCGCGCCATCAATGCCGGCACGGCCACCGACCTCGAGATCCGCCAGGGCCGGCCCGTGCAGCGCGGCTGGCGCGGCCGCCTGCACGCGCTGCGGGACATGTCGCTGCACGCGCGTCTGGTGGCCATGGCCGGCTTCACCAGCATGCTGTTTGTCGGGATGGGCGTGGCGGCGGCCAGCCTGGTGCAAGGCGCCGCGGCGCTGTGGTTGCTGCTGGCCGCAGGCGCCGGCATCGCATCGACCCTGGCCGGCGTCTGGATGCTGCACGCGGCCATCGTGGCGCCGCTGCGGACGGCGACCCAGGCTGCGCGCGCCCTGGCCGGCGGCGATCTGACCGGCAACATCGAGGCGCAGCGCAGCGATGACATGGGCCAACTGCTGCGCGCGCTGCAGCAGATGAATGTCAACCTGCAGGCCATGATTGGCGACGTGCACAACAACGTCGCTGCCATGAACAGCGTCACGCGCGAAATCGCGGCCGGCAACCAGAACCTGTCGGCGCGCACCGAGGCCCAGGCCTCCAGCCTGGAGGAAACCGCCTCGAGCATGGAGCAGTTTTCGGCCACCGTGAAGCAGAATGCCGACAGCGCGCAGCAGGCGAACCGGCTCGTGCAAGGCGCGGCGGAAGTGGCCTTGCGGGGCGGCAGCAACGTGGCGCAGGTGGGCGCAACCATGGACGAGATCAGCACCTCGGCACACAAGATCGTCGACATCATCGGCATGATCGACAGCATCGCGTTCCAGACCAACATCCTGGCGCTGAACGCCGCCGTGGAGGCGGCGCGCGCCGGCGAGCAGGGGCGCGGCTTTGCCGTCGTGGCCTCGGAAGTGCGCAACCTGGCGCAGCGTTCGGCGGCCGCCGCCAAGGACATCAAGGCGCTGATCGACAGTTCCGTGCTGCAGGTCGAGCGCGGCGGAGCCCTGGTGGGCGAGGCGGGGCACACCATGGAGGAAATCATCGCCTCCGTGCAGAACGTGTCGCGCATCATGAACGGGATTGAGCAGGCCAGCCGCGAGCAGAGCATCGGCATCGACCAGGTGAATCAGGCCATCGGCGAGATGGACCAGGGGACGCAGCAGAATGCCGCCATGGTGGAGGAGGCCGCCGCCGCGGCGGACAGCCTGAACCAGCAAGCCGTGCAGCTGGCGCAGGCCATGAGCGTGTTCCACCTGCCCGCGGGGCGGCGCGCGAAGCGGTGAGCTAGTCGCCGCCGAGGGAGAACAGCGCGGCGCTGCCTGGGATGACGTGCAGCGCAGCCCATTCGGAACCCAGCGCCAGGTGCCCGATGTTCTTGTTCCATTCGATGGCGGTAGGCGCCTTTTCCTGCTTGCGGCTGTCGACCAGCAACAGTTGGCCGGTGTATTTTTCGGCCAGCGCGCGCACCAGGCGGCGCGTTTCGGTGAAGCCATCCTTCTTTTGCGACAGGCGGGCGAAGAAGCCTTGCTCGACGTGGGCGCCGATGTCGCCTTCCATCACCAGCACCATCCCGGCCAGCTTCTTGCGTTTGGCGGTCAGGAAGGCGCGTTGCAGCCACGCGCGGTTGGCCACCATGCGGTCTTCGTACTCGCTGTTGCGGCCCGCTTCGGTCAGGTAATGGTTGTTCGGGGCCGGCACGTTGAGGGTGACGAACAGCACGTTCTCGTGTTCCCAGTGGACGTTCTCGGCGTAGTCGCGGAACTTGCGGATGGCGGACTGGCGGCTGAGCGCCAGCTTGCCTTTGCCCAGCGCGTCCCCGCCGGCGAAGAACAGCTCGCGGATCCGGTTCAGGCGCTCGATCGCGTTCGACTTGCCGTTGGAGTTGCGGCAGCCGGTCCAGTCGCTGCCGGCCGGCAGCAGCACCAGCGGACGCGCCGCGCCGTCCATCAGCGTGCGCCGTTCCAGGTAAAGGCTGTCGCTGCAGGCTTCGCTGGCCGCCTTGATCCCGGTGGCGATGATGAAGACGGGTTCGGCCTGGCTAGCCTCGGCCAGCAGACGGCGGAACTCGGCGTCGGGGCCGTCCGCATCCTCGGTCTTGCCGTTGCGGAAGCTGTGGCCAAGCAGGGCGAAGGTGAACTGGCCCTTGCGCACAGCCTTGTCCTGGCGCGCCTGCGCCGGCGGCGCAGCTGCCAGGCAGGCCAGTGCGGCGGCAGCCAGCAGCGCGCTCGCCAGGCGCAGGGCCTGGCGGCGCGGTGCAGCCGGAGCCGTGGCTCGCTTCATGCCTGCGCCAGGCGCTTCAGCTGGTACAGGCGGTCCAGCGCTTCGCGCGGGGTAAGGGCGTCCGGGTCGATGCCGTCCAGCGTCGCCAGCAACTCCTCGGCGCGCGGGTCGGCGACGGCCGCGCCGCCCGGCGCATGCGCCGGGCCCTCGTCGTCGTTGGCATCGGCCACCGGTGCGGCGAACAGGTCCAGCTGCGGCGTGGCGTCGAGCGCCTGCGCTTCCAGGCGCGCCAGGTGCTTGCGCGCGGCCTTGATCACCGGCTGCGGCACGCCTGCCAGCTGCGCCACCTGCAAGCCGTAGCTTTGCGAGGCGGGGCCGTCCTGCACGGCGTGCAGGAAGACGATGGAATCCTTGTGCTCCACCGCCGACAGGTGCACGTTGGCGGCGGTCGGATGCGCGTCGGGCAGCTGGGTCAGTTCGAAGTAGTGGGTGGCGAACAGGGTAAAGCTGCGGCTCGTCTCGATCAGATGGCGCGCAATGGCCCACGCCAGCGCCAGGCCGTCGAAAGTCGAGGTGCCGCGGCCGATTTCATCCATCAGCACCAGCGAGTGCTCGCTGGCGCCGTTCAGGATGGTGGCCGCTTCCGTCATCTCCACCATGAAGGTGGAGCGGCCGCCGGCCAGGTCGTCGGTGGCGCCGATGCGGGTGAACACGCGGTCGATCGGACCGATGGTGGCGCTGGCGGCGGGCACGTAGCTGCCCACGTAGGCCAGCAGGGTGATCAGGGCCACCTGGCGCATGAAGGTCGACTTACCGCCCATGTTGGGGCCGGTGATCAAGAGCAGGCGGCGTTCGGCCAGCAGCTTGCAGTCGTTGGCGATGAAGCGTTCGATCTGGTTTTCCACCACCGGGTGGCGGCCTTCCACGATGTCGATGCAGGGCTCGGCCACCAGCTTGGGCGCGCACCAGTTGTTGCGCAGTGCGTGTTCGGCCAGCGCGCACAGGGTGTCGACCTGGGCCAGCGCCTGGGCGATCGCCTGCAGCGGGCCGATGAAGGGCGCCAGCGCCGCCAGCAATTCCTCGTACAGCATCTTCTCGCGCGCCAGGGCGCGGTCCTGCGCCGACAGGGCCTTGTCTTCGAAGGCCTTCAGCTCCGGTGTGATGTAGCGCTCGCAGTTCTTCAGTGTCTGGCGGCGGCGGTAGTCGTCCGGCACCTTGTCGGCCTGGCCGTTGGTCACCTCGATGTAGAAGCCGTGCACCCGGTTGTACTCGACGCGCAGGTTGGCGATGCCGGTGCGTTCGCGCTCGCGCGTTTCCAGGTCGACCAGGAACTGGCCGGCGTTTTCCGACAGGCCGCGCAGTTCATCGAGTTCGGCATCGTAGCCGCGTGCGATCACGCCGCCGTCGCGCACCATGGTGGCCGGCTCCGGCAGGATGGCGCGCACCAGCAGGTCCACGCATTCCTGCGGCGAAGCCAGGCCGTGGTGCAGCCTGGCCAGCAGGCCGTCGGCATTATCGTGGCTCAGGGCGCGCAGCATGGCGTGCTGCAGCTTGGGCAACTGCTGCAGGCCGTCGCGCAGCGCCGACAGGTCGCGCGGACGGGCCGAGAGCAGGGCGACGCGGGTGGTGATGCGCTCGATGTCCGGCACCTGCGCCAGGTGGTAGGACAGCGAGCCGGTGGTGTCATGCTGCATCAGCGCGGCGATCGCGTCGTGGCGCGCGCGCGCCACCGACTGGTCGCGCTTGGCGTGGTGCAGCCAGTGGCGCAGCAGGCGCGAGCCCATTGCGGTGCGGCAGTGGTCCAGCAGCGAGAACAGGGTGGGCGACTCCTGGCCGCGGATGGTTTCGGTCAGTTCCAGGTTGCGGCGGGTGGCGGCGTCCAGGCCGATGTATTCGTTTTCCGTCTCGCAGCTCAGGCTCTTCACGTGCTGCAGGCCGCGGCCCTGGGTCGCCTGCGCATAGCGCAGCAGGGCGCCGGCGGCGCCAAAGGCGGCGCCCAGGCCTTCCGCGCCAAAGCCGGTCAGGGTGGCGACGGCCAGTTGGTCCAGCAGCGCCTTGTGCCCGTGCACCACGTCGAAATGCCAGGCTGGCACGTTGTTGACGTGGCACAGCGTGATGTCGTCGAACATGTCGGCATCGTCGCCGCGCAGGATTTCGGCCGGCACGATGCGCTCGAGTTCCTGCTGCAGGCGCACGTTGACGCTGCGCTGGTCGCCCGAGAACTCCATCAGGCGCAGCGCGCCGGAGGCCAGCGAGAGCCAGGCCAGGCCGCAGGTCACATGCTTGCGGTTGCTCAGCATAGTCATGGCCAGCAGCGGGCGTTCCGACTTTTCCGGCAGCAGGTCCGAATCGGTCAGCGTGCCCGGGGTCACCACGCGCACCACCTTGCGCTCGACCGGCCCCTTGGCCAGGGCCGGGTCGCCGATCTGCTCGGCGATGGCGCACGATTCGCCCACCTTGACCAGCTTGGCCAGGTAGCCGTCGAGCGAGTGGAACGGCACGCCGGCCATCTTGATCGGCACGCCATTCTGGCTGCCGCGCGCCGTCAGCGTAATGCCCAGCACGCGCGAGGCCTTTTCGGCGTCGTCGAAGAACAGTTCGTAGAAGTCGCCCATGCGGTAGAACACCAGCATGGTGGGGTAGTCGGCCTTGATGCGCAGGTACTGCTGCATCATGGGCGTGACTTTTTCTGCGGGGCTGTTTTTGACGGCGTCAGGGCTGATTTCGGAGGGCAGGGTGGTCATTTCTTCAGGGTGTCAGGTCATGCCGCGCGGTGCGCGCTAAACCCTGCATTCTACCCTAGAGCGGGCGCGCCAAAGCTGCCCGTGCGCGGCGCCGGCCGGGGCGGCGCGCACGACCATCCGCAAATAGTGATGCAATACGGCAACAAGTGCGCGACTTATTAGCAAGTTAACGTTAAACTTCTGTCAAATTGTGATTTGGCAATAAGAATCCCACTATTAGAGGAAGAGTTGTGAGAAAAGCACCCACGAATCGCGGCCGGGGATTTACCCTGATCGAACTCATGGTTACAGTGGCGGTGATTGCCATTTTGGCGTCGATTGCGTTGCCAAGCTACCGGGATTACGTGACGCGCGGCCATATTCCGCCGGCCACGGCGACCCTGGGCGAGATGCGCGTCAAGTTGGAGCAGTATTTCCAGGATAACAGGAAGTACACCGACGCTTGCAATACCGGCAACCCGGTTGAGCCGCCGACCAGCGCCGAGTTCACGTTCAGCTGCAATATTCCAAGCGCCGAAGAATTCACCCTGACTGCCACCGGCAAAGGCAAGATGGCCGGTTTCATCTACACGATCGACCACCGCAATATCAGGAAGACCACCTCCTTGCCAGCCAGCTGGGGGAGTGTCCCGGTCAATTGCTGGGTAACCAAAAAAGGCGGCCAATGCTAGTGCGCCGGCAGCAGGGCCTGACGCTGCTTGAGTTGATAATCGGTATCAGCATCATGGCGTTTCTGATGGCCATGGGCATGCCGCACTTTACCCGCTGGTTGCAAGATGCGCAGAACCGCGCCGCAGCCGAATCGGTCATGAATGGCTTGCAGCTGGCGCGCATGGAATCGTTGCGCCGGAATACGCCCGTGCGTTTCAAGCTGACCGATTCCAGCGGCAGGGTCGCCTGGGAAGTGGGCTGCGTGGCCGCGACGACCACCTGTCCGGCGACAATCCAAAGCCGCCAGTCGGGTGAGGACGGCGGCAATGCACGCGTCGGTGTCGAGCGCGTGATCGGCGCCTATGGCACGGCGATTGTCGCTGGCAGCAACCTGGTGGCCAGCGTGGCTTTCGACGGTCTGGGTCGCGCGCCGCTGGCCGGCAGCGCGGAAATTAATCGCATCGACATCACCAACGCCAGGCTCGCCCAGGCGCGCCGCTACGTGGTCACCATCGCCAGCGGCGGCCAGATTCGCATGTGCGACCCAGCGCTGACATTCCCGGCCAATCCCCAAGGCTGCGGTTAAGGAGCATTTTCATGATTCGCAAACAACTTCCTGGCCCCCAGGATGGGATGGCGTTGCTCGAAGGTTTGATCGCCATTGTGATCTTCTCGGCCGGCGTGCTGGGCTTTGCCTGGATGCAGGCGGCGGCCACGCGCCAGGTCACCGAGTCCAAATACCGCATCGAAGCGAGCTTCGCTGCCAACCAGTTGCTAGGCAAGATGTGGACGCAACGCTCCGACCTGGACGCGTTCGAGGAAGACAACGAGGACTATGCCGGCCTGCCCAACGGCAAGCGCACTGTGACTGTGGACGGGCGCAAAGTCACCATCACGCTGTCCTGGACTGCGCCCGGCGAAACGCGCCGCCGCAGCTACCAGGCGGTCGCCCAGATCAATGCCTGAGGAATCTTTCATGCGACGTACACAACGCGGGTTCAGCCTGGTCGAAATCATGGTCGGCCTGGTGATCGGCATGCTGGCCATGCTGGTCGTGCTGCAGTTCTTCTCCAACGCCGAAGCGCGCAAGCGCACCACCACCGGCGGCGCCGACGCGCAAACCAGCGGTGCCATCGCGCTGTACATGCTCGAACGCGACACCAAGATGGCGGGTTGGGGCATGGAGAACAGTATCTTTTCCGGCTGTGACAACCTGTACACCTATTGCAACGGGAGCGCGGCATGCGGCGGCACCGAAGGTCCGCTGACTGGCCTGACCTTTGCACCGGTGCGCATCGTGGACGGCGGTAACGGTGGCCCGGACCGGATCGCGGTGCAGTACTTCTCCGACCCGGATCTCAGCAGCTTCAAGCTGCCCGCCAGCGCGCGGATACGCGACACGATGCCGCCCTCGTCGGCAGAACTCAAGGTTGATACGACCAAGGGTTGCGAGGAGAACCAACCGATGCTGGTCTCGCAGGCGGGCAGTTGCACCTTGATGACCCTTACGCATGTGCAGGAGAACCCGATCAAACTGCAGCACCGCCCGGGCAAGGCGGGCATCCACAACCCGCCCTTCAATTACCAGAAGGATAACAACTGGCCCGCCTACACCAAGGGGGCGCGGGTGTCCTGCTTCAAGGCGGCTGCCAATTCGCCAGTCTTCAAGCGCGAGTATTCGGTGAAGACGACGACGCGTCAGCTGCTGCGCAGCGATAACACCAAGACCCCGGTCGTGACCGATGAACTGGTGATGGCCGATATCATCGATCTGCAAGCGCAGTACGGGGTGGCGGAGGAAGGTGTGCAGGACGTCGCGCCGGAAGGCTGGTTGGATGCCACGGGCGACTGGGCCGCTTCCACACCGGCCCGCTGGCGCCGCATCAAGGCGGTGCGCGTTGTGCTGGTTGCGCGCAGCAGCCAGTATGAGAAGCCGGTGCCTGGCCAGCAATGCAGTGCCACCAAGAGCACCGACGTCGCGAATTGGTCGACGTGGGCCACCTTCCGGACCAGTGCCTACCCAAGCGACTGGGCCTGCTATCGCTACAAGGTGTTCGAAACGGTGATCCCGCTGCGTAATGTCATCTGGGGCATTCTATGAAGCGCCATGGCTTCCCGCGGCGTGTGCAGCAGGGCGTGGTGCTGGTCATGACCCTGATCGTGCTGGTGGCGCTGACGCTGGCCGGCCTGGCCCTGATGCGCTCGGTCGACACCTCATCGCTGATCGCCGGCAACCTGGCATTCAAGCAAAGCGCCACCCTCAGCGCCGATGCCGGGGTAGAAGCGGCGCTCGGGTGGCTCGGGCTCAATGTGGACAACCTGGACAATGACTTGGCCAGCGACGGCTACTACGCCACCAGCCAGGATGCGCTGGACTTGACCGGCAATTCCACGCCGGCGACCGGCGACAACCTGAACTGGAGCAATAGCCGTGCTGTCGCAAAGCTGGAAAAGGACCCGGTCGACAATCGGGTGTCATACGTCATCCACCGCATGTGCAGGACGACGGGCAAGATAAACGCCGAGACCTGTTCCACCGAATCCATGACCATGGACGGCAAAAGCTTAGGCAGCTCGCGCCAGATGCTGACCTACCAGCCAGGTTCCTGGGACGACGCCGCCAACCGCGTCTATTACCGAATCACGGTGCGGGTGGAAGGCCCGCGCTCCAACGTCAGCTACGTGCAGGCAGTCATTCTCCAATAATGCGAAACCAAGCCATGAGGCCACACTTCAATTTCACCCTGGCGGCCAAGCTGCTGGCGACCAGCATGCTGCTGGCATTCGTGCCGCGCGCTGCCGCTACCGACCTGGCGAACAAGCCACTGGCGAACGCCACCACCGTGTCCATCCTGCCCAACATCATGCTGGACCTGGATAATTCGGGCAGCATGGCATGGGACTATATGCCTGACTACGTGCGCATGCGCTCGGACTGGGTGTTTGGCCGCTGGTGCCGCGATGAGGGCGGCAATGAAAACGCGGCCGTGTGCGCGCAGGGTGACCCGCCGTACTTCGCCAGCGCCTTCAACAAGCTGTACTACAACCCCAACGTGCGCTACCAGTGGCCGGTAAACGCCGATGGCAGCCGCAAGGCGGACGGCAACGGGCGCACTGCGTATGGCGCGCCATGGAACATGGTACCGAGCGACGGCTACGGCGTGCAGAAAATCGACAAGCTGTACCGCGAACCGGCACAGGCATACCCTTGCTACCCCACCGGTGGTGACGATGGCTGTTCGAGTATCGCGCCAAATACGATGATCGACCTGGCCGCCGGATACCCGGAGCGCAAGTGGTGCGACGAAAGCGAGACCGACTGCAAGGAAGCCGTCTATGGCGGCACCTACTCCTATCCGAGCAGCACCTACTGGAAGCTGAGCGTCAAAAAGGGGGCGCCGTTCTATTACAATGTGAATGTTGAGTGGTGCAACGATGCTGGCACCACGTGCCAGGCGACCAAGACCAACGAATATTCCAAGGTCCACTTCAGCGGCTGGCAACGGGTCGACATCAAATCCGGCCAGACGTTTGCCAAAGCCATTACGCGCACCGATTGCAGCGGCACGCGCTGCACCTACAACGAAGAAATGAGCAATTTCGCGACCTGGTACGCCTGGTACCGGACCCGCTCGCAAATGGCCAAGTCGGCAATCGGCCATGCCTTTGTCGACGTGCGCGGGACGCCGAAACGCGATCGGGAGTTGCTGAGCGATCCACGCGATAGCGACTTTTTCCACGCCCGCATCGGCCTGACGACGATTGACCAGGCCACCATCAACCTGCCGATTGCGCCATTCGAAGGCGCGCAAAAGACATCGTTCTTCACCCAGCTGTATGGCACGGTGCCGAGCGGCGGGACTCCACTGCGCACCTCACTGAACGAGGTGGGCAAGATGTATCAAGGCACCAGCACCGTGTATACGAGCAACCCGATCCAGTATGCCTGCCAGCGTAACTTCACCATCCTGGCCACCGACGGCTACTGGAATGGCGGCGAATCCGGCTTGGGCGACCAGGACGGCCAGGCGGGCGTGACGCGCCCGTCGTACATGCCGGCCACCGATGTGCATGCACAAAAAACGCTGGCTGACGTGGCCTACTACTACTATCACACCGACCTGCGCAGCAATCTGGAGAATATTGTGCCGGGTAGCGGCAAGGCCGATGTCGATGACGTCGCCAGGCACCAGCATATGACCACGTTCACGCTCGGCCTGGGCGTGGATGGCACGCTGGGTTACCGGCCCGACTATAAGAAAGCCGGCTCGGGCGACTACTTCGATATCATGCAGGGTACCAAGCAGTGGCCGGTGCCACGCGCCAACGAGCAGGAAACCATTGACGATCTGTGGCATGCGGCAGTCAATGGCCGCGGTCATTACTTTAGCGCCAAGGATCCGGTCGCGCTGGAAGACGGCATGCGCAAGGCCCTGAACAGCATCGAGCGGATCGACGGCAGCGGCGCGGCGGCGGCCACCAGTAATCTGCAGCCGACGGCGGGCGACAACTTCATCTATATCGCCAAGTACCGTACCCAGTTGTGGGATGGCGAATTGAGTGCCTACACCTTCGACCTGGATTCGGGCAAGATTGCCGACGAACCGAACTGGCAAGCTTCTCCTCTGCTAGGCGCAAAGATCAATGTGGACGCGGGCACGGACAGCCGCACAATCTGGACCTCGAACAGCAATGGTGCCCTGGTGCCGTTCCAGATTTCGTCCAACGCCAACAGCGGCATTGCCGACACGTATTTCGTCAATAGCCGCCTGAGCCAGTACAGCGAGTGGTCGTCCGAGCAAAAAGCCGCAGCCACGCCCGAGACGATGCTGAAGTACCTGCGCGGCATCGTGCCGACCAAGCGGGCGACTGAAAACGGCGTGGAAAAGACCGTACAGCTGGGCCTGTATCGCGAACGCGACAAGCTCCTGGGCGACTTCATCCACTCACAGCCCGTGTACGTCAAAACGGCGCCGCACGATTTCGCCGACGCAGGCTATCAATCCTTCAAGTCGGCCACCAGTGAGCGCCAGGGGGTCGTGTATGCCGCTGCCAACGATGGCATGCTGCATGCGTTCAACGCCGATAACGGAGAAGAACTGTGGGCATATATCCCGCCCATGGTGCTGCCGAACCTGTGGCGTTTGGCCGATGCCAACTATGCGGAAAACCACCGCTATTTCCTGGATGGCCCCTTGACCGTGTCGGATGCCGTGCTGGGCGGCGAATGGAGAACCGTGCTGATTGGTGCTATGGGCAAAGGCGGACGCGGCTACTACGCGCTCGATGTCACCGCGCCGACCTCGCCGCGCCTGCTGTGGACTTACTCGGCGCAGAACAATGCAAACGTGGGCTATACCTACGGAACGCCGTTCATCACCAAATTGGCGGACGGCACCTGGGTGGCGGTGCTGACTTCCGGCTACAACAATGTGCCGGAAGCGGGCGTGGTGCAGGGTGGCGACGGTCGGGGCCACGTGTTCGTGCTGAATTTGGCAACTGGCGCGCTGATCCGCGATATCCGGACCATCGCCGGCAGCGAGTCCGATCCGAGCGGACTGTCGCGCCTGAATTTGGTGGCTCATGATTTCGACAAGAACAATACCGCCGTGGTCGCGTACGGTGGCGACTTGCTGGGCAATATGTGGCGTTTCGACCTGGCCAGCAGCACGCCTTCGTTGCTGATGGCATTGGGTAGCAGCAAACCGATCACCACGGCGCCGGAAATTTCCAAGATCGACGAGCAGCGGGTCGTGTACTTTGCGACCGGGCGCTATCTGGGCGATAGCGACTTGAGTTCCACCGCCCGCCAAGTGATTGTTGGCGTCAAGGATTCGGCCACGGCGGTGACCTTCCCCGGCGCGCTGGTGCAGCAAACGTTCGGTGATGGCGGCGAACATGCGCGCACCGGGGGCACCAAGACCGTGACCTGGAGCACCGCCCCCGGCTGGTACGTCGAGCTGCCAAGCACCGGCGAGCGGGTGGCCATCGACCCGCAGCTGTACTTTGGCACCTTGCTCGTTGCCAGCGTGGTGCCAAGCGCCACGGATTGCCAGCCGGGCGGCTACAGCTGGCTGTACCAGCTTGATTTCCGCACCGGCGGCGTGGTGAACAAGAACGTCCCGGTCGGCGCGTGGCAGGCATCGCCGATCGTTGGCCTGACCGTCAGCAAGCTGCCGAACGGCACGCCAGTGATCCATGCGGTGAAAGCCAACGGCGAAAAACCCAAGCCGGAGGAGATGGAACTGAGCCCGCTTGGCAAGGCTGGCCAGATCCGTCGCGTGTTGTGGCGTGAGCTGGCAAAGTAAGCGGTGCGCACTGGCGCCGGCCAGCATGGCGGCGCTGACGCTGTCGCTGCTGGCCCATCTGGCCTTGCTGTGCGCCGTCGGCCCGCATGCCGGGCAGGGTGCTGCTGTACCGGCCGCGGCAGCCACGCCGGCCGTGTTGACTGTGCGCCTGCTGGCGACCCCGCGCCACGGCAGCGTTGCGGTGGCGTTGCCAGAAGCTGTTGCCGCACCGGCGCCGGCATCGCTCGCGCCGAAGGCCCTGGCCGCAATCCCATCCGCGCAGCAAGAAGGGGGGCGCGCTGCCGCCGTGGCGGAATCTGCCGAAGGGCCGTTGCTCACCACCCCTGCCACTGTAGCCGAAGGCTTGCGTGGCCATGTCCTGCTGGTGCCGGACGTGCCCCCCGGCAGGCTCTCCGTGCATTTCTGGATTGACGAACAAGGCGCGGTGGAGCGCGTCCTGCCAGCCAAGCACCGCTTTAGCGACAGCGATGCCGACAAGGTTCTGGCGGCGTTGCTGAAGGTGCGCTTCCATCCGGCACGTGCCGGCCAATTGGCGGTGCGCAGTGAATTGCAGTTCGATGTGCTGGTGGCGAACGCCGCGAGCTTATGAACGTATCGCAGTAGTTCACGGTCACGCTACAATAATTCCGGCCACTGTGGCGCCGATGCGATAGTGGTGCCAGCGCGCAGACAGGCGCACAGGACGCGACGCCGCAGCGAACGGTGGTCTAACATTGCCAGAAGGGAGCAAGAAGGGCGAAGCAGCATGATGTCATGCAGAGGTATCTCTGCTAGCATCAAGACAACAAGGTCCGGCACGGGGAGGTGCTATGCGCGCATGGTGGACGATCGGGATCGCTGGCCTGGCCGCGGGGCCGCTGGTGGGGGCGCAGGAAGGACCGGAGGAGGCGGGCCGCGCCATGCTGCCCAGCGTGTATGTGACGGCCCAGCGCCGGGCGGAGCCGGTGCAGGAAGTGCCGTTCAATGTGTCCATCGTGCGCGGCGAGGCGCTCGACGTGCTGGCGGCCAGCGGGCGCGACCTGCGCTACCTTGCCTCGCGCGTGCCGAGCCTGCATGTCGAATCCGATTTCGGCCGTTCCTTCCCGCGCTTTTACCTGCGCGGCCTGGGCAACACCGACTTCGACCTGAATGCAGCGCAGCCGGTCAGCGTGGTGTACGACGAGGTGGTGCAGGAGAGCCCGCTGCTCAAGTCCTTCCCGCTGTTCGACATCGAGCAGGTGGAAGTGCTGCGCGGACCGCAGGGCAGCCTGTTCGGGCGCAATGCGCCAGGCGGCGTAGTGAAGTTCGAGTCGGTGCGGCCAAGCTTCCAGCGCGAAGGCTTCCTCAACCTGGGCTATGGCAAGGACAACTTGCGCAACCTCGATGGCGCCATCAACGTACCGCTGGGCGCGGCGCTCGCGCTGCGCGTGTCGCTGCAAAGCCAGTTGCGCGACAACCGCGTCTTCAACGACCGGCCGCAGGCGCCGACCACGGCGTTCGAGGGCTATCACGACAACGCGGCGCGGGTGCAACTGCTGTACCGGCCCGCTCCCGGCTTCAGCGCGCTATTGAATGGCCACGGACGGCGCATGGGGGGGCGCGCCACGCTGTTCCGTGCCAATGTCCTGCAAAAGGGCAGTAATGCGCTGGTGCCCGGCTTTGACTATGCGCAGCTGCCCACCGATGGCATGAACCACCAGTTCCTCAATTCGCGCGGCGCCAGCCTGCGCCTGCGCTGGCAGTTCGATGGCCTCAGCCTGCACGCGATCTCGGCCTGGGAACGGGCGCGCTTCTACAGCCGGGCCGACGTCGATGCCGGCTACGGCTCCCTGAGCCATCCGCCGATGGGACCGGGGCGCATTCCCTTTCCTTCCGAGACGGCCGATGCGCTGCCGGCCCACAAGCAGCTGACGCAGGAACTGCGCCTGGAATCGGATCCGGCGCAGCGCTGGAGCTGGCTGGCCGGCGTGTACGGCTTCAGCGAAAAGATCCGCATCGACAGCTTCAGTTTCGACACCTTCAATGGCAACCGGCAGAACGCCTATGCCTGGCAGCGTCAGGACAGCCGCTCGGCGGCTGCCTTCGGCGCGCTCACCTGGCGTGCGCAGCCGGCGCTGCTGCTGCGCGCCGGCCTGCGCTACACCAGGGACCGCAAGGACTTCTTTGCCACGCGCCCGCAGCCGGCGCCGGGCGGCCAGCCGATCGCCGGACTGGCGGCCCGCCCGCGGGACAACGACCTCAGCTGGGACCTGGCCGCGACCCGTGCGCTGGCGCCGGACAGCCACCTCTATGCGCGCGTGGCCACCGGTTACCGCGCCCCGTCGATCCAGGGACGCATCCTGTTTGGCAACAGCATCAGCGTGGCGCGCGCGGAGCGGGCGCTCAGTTGGGAGGCGGGCTGGAAGCACGACTTCGCCCAGCGCCGCCAGCGCGTCGGCCTGGCCCTGTTCCGCTACACGGTGCAAGACATGCAGCTGACCGCCGGCAGCGGCACCGTCAACCAGAACCGCCTGGTCAACGCCGCCCGCGTGCGCGGGCAGGGCGTGGAGTTCGAGTGGCTGGCCCGGCCCGGCAGCGCCTGGACGGCCAGCCTGGGCGCCAGCTACAACGCCACCAGGATCGACGATCCCGGCCTGTTCGTGCTCCCCTGCGGCAATGGCTGCACCGTGCGCGACCCGCGCGGCACGGCGGCCAACAACGTCTTCGTCAATGGCAACCCGCTGCCACGCTCGCCGCGCTGGATTGCCAATGCCACGCTACGCTACAGCCGGCCCTGGCGCAGCGGCGAACTGTATGCCTACACCGACTGGGCCTACCGCGGCACGTACAACTTCTTCCTGTACGAGGCGCAGGAATACCGGGCGCGCCCTCTGCTGGACGGCGGTCTGCGCCTGGGCTACCGCGACGGCCGCTACGAGCTGGCAGCCTTCGTGCGCAACATCGGCAACAAGCTGCTGGCCGTGAATGCGATTGACTTCAACAACTTCACCGCCGTGGTCAACGAACCGCGCACCTATGGCGTGCAGCTCCGGCTCAGTTACTGATACTTGGAGGTCATGCGCAGCCACTGCGGATCTTCGCGCATGCGTTTGACGATGGGGGAGAGTTTGTCATACAGGTCGTGCCGCCCGAGCGGCACCAGGAAACGGCGTTCGGTGGCGCGGCCCGGCAGGTCGACCAGGGTCAGGCTGCCGTTCAGGGCGTGCAGGCGCATGAAGTAGCGTGCCGCCGACTCGGACACCGCCACGCAATCGATGCGGCCGCGGCGCAGCTTCTCCAGATTGATTTCCTCGCTCATCGCGTCCTGGCGCACCAGGCCGTGGCGCTGGATCCACTCCTCGATGCCGGGGTAGACGTAACCGAGCGTGAGACCGATCGATTTGCCGTGCAGCGTGCGCGGCGCGTCCGGCAGCAGGGGCTTGTCGGCGCGCGAGACCAGCACGAAACGGTCGATGGCAAACGCCGTCGTCCACAAGTACTTCTTCTGTGCGACATCGTCGAACCATTGGGGCATCATGCCTATGACGATGCCGTCCAGGGAACCGTCCTCCAGCCGCATTTGCAAACGCTTGCGCGGCAGGTAGGCCAGGCGGAAGCTGGTGCCTTCCGGCGCCTGCTTGTTCAGGTAGTCGATTGCTTCGTGATAGATACCGCGTGTGCCGTCGATGACGAGGGGGGCGAAGTTGGCGCTGGTGTACACGGTAACGGTTTCCGCCCTGGCCGCCGGGAGCGTCAGCGCGGCCATCAGTGTCAGTAGCGGTATCAGGACCTTCATAGACGCACTATAGCAAGGCGCGTGTACTTTCAACATGAAAGTGAAATTCTTCATTGGCAATTGTTTCGCGCGGCAGCAACAGTTCTGGTGTCCAAGAAAGCATATTCGCGGTTAAATTCTCACGAATTGTAACGCTCGGCGATAAATCGGCATATGATCAAAGCAAGAGGTACCGCGGTGCGCGCCAGCACCTTTCACAGACCTTTTTTTGGGAAACTGCCATGACTCCTACCTCGCTCCTCGGCCAGCTCAAGCTGGGACACAAGTTCATGATACTCGGCCTGATCGCGGCATTGTTGGCGATCATACCTGCCTACCTTTACATGCGTGAAGCGGGTAAGGTGCTGCACGCCTACCAGGACGAGCACGACGGCTTGCCGGTGGTGGTCGATGGCTTGAAAGCGGTGCAATACACGCAGCAGCACCGCGGCCTGTCGGCCCTGGTGCTGGGTGGGGTGCAGGCGGCGGCGGACAAGCGGCGCGCCAAGCAGGCGGAAGCCGACGCCGCTTACGACAGGCTGGAAAAGGCCGCGGCCGCCCTGGGCGACAAGGCCATCATCGACGCCTTTGCCAGCGCCAAGCAGGAATGGCAGACCTTGCGCAACGGCGTGGCCGAGGGCAGGCTGACCGTGCCGCAAAGCTATGCCGGGCATACCGGGCTGGTGCCCAAACTGCTGAAGGTCAACGAACTGATCGGCGACGCCTACGGCTTGAGCCTGGACCCGGACAAGGACAGCTACCAGTTGATCCAGTCCATGTTCTACCAGTTGCCCTGGCTGACCGAGGAAACCGGCAAGACGCGCGCCAAAGGCGCCGGCCTGCTGGCCAAGAAGGAAGCGACGGCCGAGGACCGCATGCAGCAGGCCTCCATCATGGCGCGCGTGTCGGACCGGCTGGACCAGACCCTGACGGCGTTTAGCAAGGCTGCGGCGGCCAATCCGGACATCGAAGCCAAGCTGGGCACGCGCTTGCGCGAGGCCGGCGACGCGGCGCGCAAGATCGTTGAACTGGGCACCGAACAGATCGTGCGGGCCGACCCGCTGACTTACTCCGGCGAGGAGTGGGTGGCGCGCACCACTGCCGCCATCGACCTGCAGTTTGCGCTCAACGAAGCGGCAGCCAAGGAACTGGACTTGATGCTGGCCGAGAAGATCGGCGGCTTCATGCGCCAGCGCTGGATCATGATCGGCACGATGGTGGCGCTGTTTGCGCTGGCGGCCTGGATCTGCGTGCTGATCGCAAGGTCGGTGACGCAGCCGCTGAAAAATGCCATTGCCGTCGCCGACGAGGTGGCCAAAGGGAAGCTGGACAACGATTTCGACGTCGGCCCGCCCAATGAAGTGGGGCAGCTGCTGCGCTCCCTGAAGACCATGAGCGAGAGCTTGCGCGGCATCGTGTCCGATGTGCGCGCCAGCGTCGACCAGATCAATGCCGCCAGCCGCGATATCGCCACCGGCAATGCCGACGTCTCGTCGCGCCTGGAATCGCAAGCGTCCAACCTGGAGGAGACGGCGTCGTCGATGGAGGAACTGACTTCCACCGTCAAGCAGAACGCCGACAATGCGCGCCAGGCCAACCAGCTGGTGCACAGCGCCGCCGACGTGGCCGGCAAGGGCGGGACCGTGGTGTCGCAGGTGGTGCAGACCATGGGCGAGATCAACGACAGCTCGCGCAAGATCGTCGACATCATCGGCGTGATCGACGGCATCGCCTTCCAGACCAATATCCTGGCGCTGAATGCGGCGGTGGAAGCGGCGCGCGCCGGCGAGCAGGGCCGCGGCTTTGCCGTGGTGGCCTCGGAAGTGCGCAACCTGGCGCAGCGTTCGGCCTCGGCGGCCAAGGAGATCAAGGACTTGATCGGCCACAGCGTCGACCGCGTCGAACAGGGCAACCGCCTGGTTGGCGAAGCGGGCCTGGCCATGCAGGAAGTGCTGAAGAGCGTGCAGAGCATCACGGTGATCATGCAGGAGATTGCCACGGCGTCGGCTGAGCAGGGCAACGGCATCGAGCAAATCAACATGGCCGTGACGCAGATGGACGACACCACGCAGCAGAACGCCGCGCTGGTGGAGCAGACGGCGGCCGCCTCGGCCAGCCTGCAGGACCAGGCGCAGTTGCTGGTGAAAGCCATCAGCATCTTTACGCTGGGCAATGAGGACAGCGTGGCCACGCCGGCGGCACGCCTGCAGCAACCGGCGCGGCGCAAAGCGAGCAATGTGCGCGCACTGCGCACCGCCTCGGTATAATTTCCTACATGGAAAAGCTCAGGGATATCGCGACCATCATTTCAGAAGTGCAGCGTGGGGAACTGGTGTTCCCCACCAGCGTCAATGCCGCCCTGGCATTGCAGCTGGCCCTGGCCGATCCGGACTGCCATGACGATGCGGTGACGCGCAAGGTGCTGGGCGAGCCGGTGCTGGCGGCGCGCGCGGTGGCGCTCGCCAATGCCGCCGTGTTCCGCCGCTACGGCGCGCCGGTCACCAGCGCGCGCGCCGCGGTCCTGCGCTTGGGCTACCGCAACCTGTATTCGCTGGCGGCAGCCATGGTGGTGCGCCAGTTCGGCGCCCGCCTGCGCGATCCCCAGCTGCGCGCCTGTGCCGACCAGTTGTGGAAGTATTCCGCCCACGTGGCGGCCATCGCCTACCAGGTGGCGCGCCACATCACGCACACCGATCCGGATACCGCGCTGTTCGCGGGCATCGTGCACGAGGCCGGCAATTTCTACCTGTTGTCGCGGGCCGACCAGGTGCCGGGCGTGCTGGCGCAGCTGGGACCGCGCCTGGGGCCGGTACAGGAGATCGTGGCGCGGGAAGTCTTGCGCAAGCTGCAGGTGCCGCAAGCGGTGGCGGCGGCCATCGTGTCCTTGCGCGACGGCGCCATCAGCATGCCGCCGGCCGGTTTGCGCGACACCCTGCTGCTGGCGCGGCACCTGAGCCCGGTGCTCTCGCCGCTGCCGGCGCCGCAGGACGACTACCTGGTGCGGCGCGCCGACATGGTGCAATGCCTGGCCGCCTACCCCGACCTGGCCGCGCTGCTTGACAGCGCCGCCGCCGAGGCGCGTTCGATGGGGCTGGCGCTGCTGGCCTGATGCCTTAGCGGCGCGTTTGTTCCAGCAGGCGCACCAGCGCTTCGATGCCTTCGGCATCGACGGCGTCGAAGCGGCCCGGCAGCGGGCTGTCCAGGTCGAATACGCCAATCACGGCGCCATCCTGGTCGAACACCGGCACCACCAGTTCCGAGCGCGACGCCGCGTCGCAGGCGATGTGGCCGGGGAAGGCATGCACATCGTCCACCACGATGGTGGCCCGCCGTTCCACGGTCGTGCCGCATACGCCGCGGCCCTTCTTGATGCGGATGCACGCCGGCTTGCCCTGGAAGGGCCCCAGCACCAGTTCCTCCGCCCCCTGCATGAAGTAAAAGCCGGCCCAGTTCAAGCCGGGCACGCTGTTGAACACCAGCGCGCTGGCATTGGCCGTGTTGGCGATCCAGTCGTGTTCGCCGTGCACGAGGCCGCTTAGCTGGACGCGCAAGTCGTCGTACATGGCGCGCTTGGCGGCGGGGGTGTCGATGCGGTAAGGGGTGTCGCTGAGGGAGAAGGACATATTGCTGCTCGGTATGTTACTTAGGTCGCCGACATGTTACCAGCATTCGCGTTACCTTGCGCCCCATGACTACTCAGCATCAGATCCGCCACCTGCTGCGCGACGTGTTCGGCGTCGAGCGCTTGCGTGCCGGCCAGCAACAGGTGATCGACAGCGTGCTGGCCGGCCACGATACGCTTGCCATCATGCCCACCGGCAGCGGCAAGTCGCTGTGCTACCAGATTCCAGCCGCGCTGCTGAAGGGCAGCACGGTCGTGGTTTCGCCGCTGATCTCGCTGATGCAGGACCAGGCCGAGAAGCTCGACGATTTCGGCATCGAGGCTGCCCAGCTGAACAGCAAAGTGCCGGCCGGGGAGCAGCAGGAAGCCTTGCAGGGCTTGCGCGAGCACCACGAGCGCATTGTCTTCTGCACGCCCGAGCGCCTGGCGACGCCGGAATTCATGTCCCTGCTGCACCAGGCCGACATCGGGCTGGTGGTGGTCGATGAGGCCCATTGCATCTCGCGCTGGGGCCACGACTTCCGCCCCGCCTACCTCGATATCGGGGCGGCGCTGGATGCGCTGGGGCGCCCGCCCGTGCTGGCCCTGACCGCCACCGCCACCGACGACGTGGTGGACGACATCCGGCGCCAACTCGGCGCACCGGCAATGCGTATCGTCAATACCGGCATCTACCGTCCCAACCTGCGGTTGGCCGTGCGTCAGGTTACCAATGCCAACGAGCGCGCGGCCGAGGCCCTGCGACTGGTACGCGGCACGCCGGGCAGCGGCATCGTGTATGCCGCCACCATCAAGGCCGCGCAGGATATGCTGGCGGCGCTGGAGGAGGCGGGCGAGAGCGTCGCGCTGTACCACGGCAAGCTGCATGCGGGCGAGCGGCGCCAGAATCAGGAAATGTTCATGGCCGGCGCACGCCGCGTCATGGTCGCCACCAACGCGTTCGGCATGGGTATCGACAAGGCGGACCTGCGTTTCGTGATCCACCTGCAGGTGCCGGCCAGCCTGGAAGCGTATTACCAGGAAGCCGGGCGGGCAGGGCGTGACGGCGGGCCGGCGGCCTGCACCTTGCTGTACTTTCACGACGATCGGCGCGTGCAGCAGTTCTTCATGGCACGCAACTACCCCGATGGCGCGCTGCTGCAGGCCGCCTACCAGGCGGTGGCAGGCGGCGCGCGTCCGCGCGACAAGCGCAGCCAGGTGGCGCTCAAGCTGCTGAAGGAAGGCGGCTGGCTGAAGCAGGACCGCAAGCTGCAGTACCGGCTGGCCACCAGCGCGCCACGACCCGTCGACCTGGAGCGGCTGGCGGAGCACTACCGCGAAAAGCAGGAGCGCGACCGCGCGGCGCTGGCGCAGATGGTCGCGTATGCCCAGAGCGGCTATTGCCGTTGGCGCATGCTGCTGGACTACTTCGGCGATGACACGGCCGGCATTGAACGCTGCGGCTGCTGCGACAACTGCCGTTCGCCGCCCACCATCGATAGCGGAAACTGAGGAGGCTGGTCCTGCCCGCCTCGGCGCCTTTACTGGCGGGCATTCTTTGATTCCGCAAATCACCGGCAAGGTGTTTGGGGGCGCGGCAGAACGGGTTTTCCCGGTTGAAATTAGGTAGGCAATATCCTACATATGTCGCGCTGAACGTCCTATATTACCTGTACAGTGCTTGCACTAACATGAGTTCTCCCGCGCCGACACACCAGGGGGCGGGGGTCTTTTCCACCGAACCGAGCAGGGGGACGAATCATGGCATCGAACAACCAGGGCGACAAACGTGGCAACCGGCAGGACAGTCCGGCCGGCAGCAAGCAAAGCGCACGCGGCTTTGCATCGATGGACCCGCAGCGCCAGCGTGAAATTGCATCCGAAGGCGGGCGCGCAGCCCACCAGAAGGGGACGGCGCACGAGTTCACATCCGAAGAGGCGCGCCGCGCCGGCAGCATGAGCCACAAGAACGATGGCAATCGCCAGAGCGGCTCGCGCGGCAACGCCAGCCGCACCGAGCAGCAGCCGGAGGAAGGCCAGCAGGCCGGCAAGGATTACCCGGGCAACAAGCAGGGCGGCGACCAGTATTGATTCACCAGCAAGGAGGCCGTCATGGGAAGGCCTGACAAAACCAGCAAGGACACGGAGAGCCAGCAAAACTTTGTGCTGGTCGATACTGAGCATCCGGAAATCAGCAACAGCACGGTTCCGGAAGGCCAGGTCCGCCGCGCCGACCGTCCCTTGCCGGGCAACCGGCAAAGCAGCACGGACAGCGGATCGCGGCAGGGCGAGCATGGACTGGGCACCGAAGGCGGTGCGCCAGGGCCGGACGCAAGTTCCGGCGTTTGATCAAAAAAAAGGCGGGCCTCAGCCCGCCTTCTTCATTGGCGCCTGCCGTTAGAACTGGAAGGCGACGGTGGCTTTCGCCAGCCGCGGCGCGCCGATCACGAAGCGCGAACCGCCATTGTTCAAGGTCGACAGGTAGAACTTGTCGAACACGTTGTACAGGTTCAGCTGCAGCGCAACATTCTTCGACAGCTGGTACGCCGCCATGGCATCGACCACCGTGTAGGCTGGCATGGCCGGCATATTGGTCTTGGCCGCATCGCCGGTCGGGTCGACCAGGCGGTACTGTTTGCCCGTGTAGCGCGCGCCGCCGCCAAAGCTCAGCTTGTCGTTCAGCTTGTAGTTGGTCCACAGGGTCGCGGACACCTTCGGCGACCAGCGGGTCACCGCGCCCAGGCCCGTATTGGTGTTAGCGGTATTGCTTTCCTTGATTTCGGTGTCCATGGTGGACACGCCGGCGATCACGCTCCAGGCCTTGGTGATCTGGCCCACGGCGCCCAGTTCCACGCCCTGCACCTGGCGCTTGCCCAGCTGGCCCCAGGTGTTTGTCACTTCGTCGACCTTGACCGGGATTTCATCCTTGTTGGTGGTGCGGTACAGGGCGGCGGTCAGGGCCAGCTGCTTCTGGATCACATCCCACTTGGTGCCCAGTTCGACGTTGGTGGTGGTCTGCGGCTTCAGCACGTTGCTGTTGATGTTGCCGCTGGTGCCTTGCGCTGCCAGCGAGTGGTTGGCGCTGCCCGGCGGCGTCTTGGAGTTGGCGTAGGCCAGGTAGATGCTGCCATCGACGCTTGGCTTGTAGACCAGGCCCGTCTTGTAGCTGGTCAGGTTGCCGGCTTTCTCCAGGTGGTTGGCGACCGGCACCGTGCTGGGGGCGGTCACGGTGGCGCTGTTGGTTTCCGTATCGTAGCGCTCATAGCGCAGGCCGGCGGTCACCTGCCACTGCTCGTTCAGTTTGACAGTGTCGAAGAAGTAGGCGCCGATGGTGGTGGTCTGACCCTTGGTGTAGGCGCCGTTACGGAAGGGGGAAAAGCCGGTCAGGGCGTCTTTCGGGTTCGGGTGGTACAGGTTGGCCTGCGCCACGGTGCCCAGGCCGCTGCGGATCGGGGTGAACTGTTCTTCGTTGAGCAGTTCCACGCCGGTCGAGACGGTGTGCTGCACGCCGAAGGCGTCGAACTCGGACACGAGGTTGGTGGTGTTGGCCAGGATCCTGTTCTCCTGCAGCACGCTCTGGCGGGTGCGCGCGACGGTCCAGCTGGCCGGATCGTTCTGGTTGACGGCGCTCAGCGCATTCACGCCGGTCAGGATGCGGTCCATCTTGGACTTGCCGTAGCGGGTGGTGTTGGTCAGCTTGGCCTTCGGTGCCAGATCGTGTTCGATCTTGGACGTGAACATGTCGGCCTTGACGTCTTCATAGTCGCCTTCCAGGCCGTACCAGTTGTTGCGGTCAACGCGCGGCGCGCTGGCCAGCCAGGGCTGGGTCGCGCTGTAGTAGCCCTGCATGCCCACGCTCGGGATGGCGCCATCCGGCACGTTGTCCTGGCGCACGTGCTGCGAGAACAGGTAGACGCGGGTCGGCGTGCCCAGGCCCCAGGCCACGGCCGGGGCGATCCCGCGGCTTTCGCGGTCCAGGGCGCGGCTGCCCTTGAGCGAGCCGTCCGAACCCATCACGTTCAGGCGCACGGCGCCGCTGCTGCCGAAGGCGCGCTGCACGTCGGCGGTCAGGCGCTTGACGCCGCCCTGGGTGAAGGACGCGGTGCCGGCGGTGGAATCTTCGCGGGTCGGCATCTTGGACACCAGGTTGATGTAGCCGGCGGCCGCGCCGCGGCCGATGTCGGCGCCCGCCGGGCCCTTCACCACTTCCACCTGTTCCAGGTTGAAGGCGTCGCGCGAGACGGCGCCCAGGTCGCGGATGCCGTCGACGAAGACCGACGTCTGGGCGGAGAAGCCGCGCATCTGGAAGGTGTCGCCGGCACTGGTGTTGCCGTTCTCACCCAGTTGCAGGGTGATGCCCGGAGTGTTCTGGAGCGCTTCCATCACGGATGCCGCGCCCTGTTCCTGAAGCAGTTCCTTCTTGATCACGGTGACCGTCTGCGGCGTGTCCAGCAGCGGGGCGGTCAGCTTCGGCGACGATGCGCGGTCGGCCTTGTACGGCACCTCGGCAGCAGCTTCGACCTTGACTTCGGCCATGGTCTTTTCCTGGGACTGGGCGTGCGCGGCCAGCGGCAGGCCGATGGCGGCCATGGCGAGCAGGGATTGGTTCAGCAGGGGCTGGGCGGGCAGCGAGTGCTTGCGGCTACGGATGGTCAAAATTCTCTCCAGATTTGATGCAGTTGATTTGATGTTGTGTGGCTGGCGGCACCCTTGGAAAGGGTGCTGGCTGGCGGTGCGGGAATGTATAAGAATGTAAATGATAACGATTCTCAATTGCATTGGCAAGCCCGGTCGATTATCATCTTGGAATTGACTTATCGAAAGCGACAGTTGTGAGCAGTCCTGAGAACCAAGCGAAGCGCGCCGTCTGGCTGAAAATGTTGCATGAATGGCATTGGGTCAGCTCGGCCATGTGCCTGCTCGGCATGTTTCTGTTCGCCATTACCGGCATCACGCTGAACCATGCCAGCCAGATCGAAGCCAAGCCCACCGTGCTGCGCCAGCAGGCGACGGCGCCGGCCGCCCTGCTGGGCGAGCTGCAAGCCTTTGCCGCAAAGCACGATGGCGCGAAGGCGGCCCTGCCGGCGGCGGGCGAGCAGTGGCTGCGCGACACCTGGTCGCTCAAGGCGGGCGGGCGCGAGGCCGAATGGTCGGCCGACGAGGTGTATTTGCCGCTGCCCAAGGCGGGCGGCGACGCTTGGGTGCGCATCGGCCTGGAAGACGGGGCGGCGGAGTTCGAGCACACCGACCGCGGCTGGATTTCCTGGCTCAACGACGTGCACAAGGGCCGCAATACCGGCGCGGCCTGGAACTGGTTCATCGACATCTTCGCCGTGGCCTGTCTCGTGTTCTGCATCACCGGCCTGCTGATCCTGAAATTTCACGCGGCCAAGCGGCCATTCACCTGGCCGATGGTGGGCCTGGGCGTCGTCATTCCCTGTGTTATCGCATTGCTCTTCATTCATTAAGGACCCTGTATGAAACTTCGTTATTCCATCGCCGTCGGCTTGCCGCTGGTGAGCGCGTCGGCGATGGCGGCCGACCTGACCTTGAAATTCGACTTGCCGCAGCTGAACGTGGCCGAATACCACCGTCCCTACGTGGCAGCCTGGCTGGAGAATGCCGACCAGAAGGTGGTGACCAACCTGGCCGTGCTGTACGACGTGAAGAAGAAGGACAATGCCGGCGCCAAGTGGCTGAAGGACATGCGCCAGTGGTGGCGCAAGTCCGGCCGCGACGTGACCATGCCGATGGATGGCGTGAGCGGCGCGACGCGCGGCCCGGGCGAACACAGCTTGAGTTTCCCGGCCGCCAAGGAGGCGCTTGGGAAGCTGCCAGCGGGCAATTACCAGCTGGTCATCGAAGCGGCGCGCGAAGCGGGGGGCCGCGAGCTGGTCAAGGTGCCGGTGGCATGGCCGCCGAAGTCGGCGCAAGCCCTGTCCGCCAAGGGCAAGGAAGAGCTGGGCGATGTGACCGTGCAAGTTAAACCATAAGGACCAGCCATGAAACTGACGAAAACCCTGATCGCGCTGGCACTGGCCGGCGCCGCCTTCAGCGCCCAGGCGCACAAGCCATGGCTGCTGCCATCGTCCTCGCTGGTCGATGCCAAGGAACCATGGGTCACCGTCGACGCCGCCATTTCGGAAGGCTTGTTCGACATCGACCACCAGCCGCTGAAGCTGGACGCCATCACGATCACCGGCCCGGATGGCGCCAAGGTGGACATGCAGAACGCCATGACGGGCCGCTTGCGCTCGACCTTCGACGTGAAGATGGCCAAGCCGGGCACCTACAAGATCGCGCTGGTAAACCAGTCGGTCATGGCCAGCTGGAAGGTCAACGGCGAAGTGAAGCGCTGGCGCGGCGCGGAGGCGGACCTGGCGGCCAATGTGCCGGCCAAGGCCGACGAGCTGACCGTGTCGCGCACGGCGAGCCGCCTGGAAACCTTCGTCAGCGCCAACAAGACCGACGAGGCCGTGTTCAAGCCCACCGGCGTGGGCCTGGAACTGGTGCCGGTGACGCACCCGAACGACATGCGCGTGGGCGAACAGGCCACCTGGCGCTTCCTGCTGGATGGCAAGCCGGCGGCCAACCAGGCCTTCAGCCTGATCCCGGGCGGCGTGCGCTACCGCGGCACGCTGGGCGAGATCCGCCTCAGCACCGATGCCAAGGGCGAGATCAGCTTCAAGATTCCGGAAGCGGGCATGTACCTGGTGTCGAGCAGCTGGCCGGCCGCGGCCGCGCCGCAGCCGGGCCAGGCGCCGCAGCCGCGCGTGATGCCGCCGCGCCGCGTGACCTACGCGGCGACCGTGGAAGTGCTGCCGCAGTAAGCGATGCGACGCGTCGTGCTGCCGCCCGCCATCTCCGCCCAAGCGCCGCCGGCAGGGGCACCGATCCTCGATTTCGGGGGCGCTTCGATGGGGACGACGTGGTCGGCGCGGGTGGCCGTGCCCGAGCGTTCGCGCGCCTCGGCCCTGCAGGACGGTCTGCAGCGCGAGCTGGACCAGGTGGTGGCCCAAATGAGCCACTGGGAACCGGGTTCCGACCTGGGCCGCTTCAACCGCGCCGGCGCCTGCACCTGGCATGCGCTGCCGGACGGCTTCTTCGCTGTGCTGCAGTACGCGCTGGGCGTGGCGCGCGAGACGGGCGGTGCCTGCGATCCCTGTGCCGGCGTGCTGGTGAACCTGTGGGGCTTCGGTCCCAGCGGCCGGCACGACGAAGCAGGCTTCGTGCCGCCCAGCGCGCGCGACGTTGCCACGGTGCGCGCCGGCATGGCCGGGCGCGTGGTGGAACTCGATCCGCCGCGCCAGCGCGCCTACCAGCCGGGCGGCGTGCAGCTGGACCTGTCGGCCGTGGCCAAGGGCTACGGCGTGGATCGCCTGGCGCATTACCTGGAAGGGCAGGGCTTGCAACACTACCTGGTCGAGGTGGGCGGTGAATTGCGTGGCGCAGGTTTCAAGCCGGACGGCCAGCCCTGGTGGGTGGCGCTGGAAGAACCGTTGGCCCCCGCGCCCGGCACGCAGATCGCCGTGGCGCTGCACGGGCTGGCGCTTGCCACCTCCGGCGACTACCGCAAATATTTCATGCAGGACGCCACCAGGCGCCCGCACACGATCGACCCGCGCAGCGGCATGCCGGTCACCAACGCCCTGGCGGCGGTCACCGTGGTGCACGAGCGCGCCATGGCCGCCGATGCCTGGTCCACCGCCCTGACGGTGCTGGGCCCGCAGGAAGGCCTGGCGCTGGCTGAACGCAAGCAGCTGGCGGTGCGCTTCCTGCTGCGCGAAGGGAACGGGCTGCGCGAGATTCTCAGCAGCCGGTTCCAGAACATGCTTGACCAAGAATGATCCTGACCAACGACCCCACCCGCCTCGGCCTGAGCGCCGCCCTGTTTGCCGGCTATGGCATCGTCTGCCTGCTGCCCTGGCTGCGCGCGCGCCGTGCGCGCAGGGCGGCGCAGGCCGCGCGCGCGGCCGCCGGCGACGCGCCGTGGCTGGTGGCCTATGCCAGCCAGACCGGCAGCGCCGAACTGCTGGCGCGCCAGACCAGCGAAACGCTGCGCGTGGCGGGCATCCCGCACCACCTGTGCGAATTCGACGAACTCGATGCCGCGACGCTGCAATCGGCCGAGCGCATCCTGTTCCTGACCTCGACCTATGGCGAAGGCGATCCGCCCGATGCGGCGGCGCGCTTCGCGCAGCGCCTGATGGCGCGCAGCGACCTGGCCCTGGGCCAGCTGCATTACGCGGTGCTGGCGCTGGGCGACAGCGCCTACGGCAGCTTCTGCGGCTTCGGCCGCGCGCTGGACGCCTGGCTGGCCGCGCGCGGCGCCCAGGCCCTGTTCCCGCGCGTGGAAGTGGACCGCAGCGCGGCGCCGGCCATTGCCGCCTGGCGCCAGCAACTGAGCCACCTGGCCGGCACCAGCGACGCCCCGGACTGGGACGCGCCCGCCTTCGAGGACTGGCGCCTGGCCGCGCGCCGCCAACTGAACCCGGGCAGCGCCGGCGCACCGATCTACCACCTGGAGCTGGCGCCGGCCGCCGCCAGCGCGCTGCCCGCGTGGCAGTCGGGCGACCTGGTGCAGGTGGCCGCGCCGGCCGACCCCGAGCGCCCGCGCGAATACTCGATCGCCTCGATCCCGGCCGATGGCCGCGTGCACCTGCTGGTGCGCCTGCACCGGCACGGCGACGGCAGCCACGGCCTGGCTTCCGGCTGGCTCACGCAGCAAGCGGAAGAGGGCAGCACGCTGCGCCTGCGCTTGCGCGCGCACCGCCGTTTCCGGTTGGAAGGCAATGCCGGACGGCCGCTGATCCTGATTGGCAACGGCAGTGGCATTGCCGGCCTGCGCGGCCACCTGAAGGCGCGTGCCGCCGCCGGCCAGGCGCGCAACTGGCTGCTGTTCGGCGAGCGCGACCCGGCGCACGACGCCTTCTACCATGCGGAACTGGAAGCCTGGCAACGCGACGGCCTGCTGCCGCGCCTGGACCTGGCCTGGTCGCGCGGCCCGCAGGGCAAGGAATACGTGCAGGACATCCTGCTGCGCCGCGCCGACGCCCTGCGCGCCTGGGTCGACGAAGGCGCCGCGATCTATGTGTGCGGCAGCCTGGACGGCATGGCCGCCGGCGTGGACCAGGTGCTCACGCAAGTGTTCGGCAGCGCCTTCATGGCCGAGATGGCCAGCGCCGGCCGCTACCGCCGCGACGTGTACTGATAAAAATCGGGGACGTAACACGTTTTTCGCCGCTGGCGAAAAAACGTGTTACGTCCCCGATTTTTTTTGACTATTGCGGTTCGAGGGCGCGCTGCAGGGTGGTGACGCTGGGGTTGTCGACGAAGATGCAGCGTTTCTGGTGGCGCTTGCAGAAGTCCTTCACGCGCCAGTAGGCGCTGTGGCTGATGCAGGCGGTCTGGCAGATCACCAGGTCGGCGGCGGCCATGCTGCTTTCGAGGCGGGCCACGTTGTCTTCCAGGCCGCCGTCGTGGTGCAGGAACTCGGCACCGGCTTCTTCGATCACGGCGCGGTAGCCGGCCACGTTGCCGGTGCGGCCGCCCACGCACAGCACGCGCTCGGCCAGCAGGCCGTGCAGGGTGATGCGCTGCGCCGCAGCTGCCTGGGTGGCGGGCGCGGAGGCGACGGCGGCGAGGGCGCTGCGGGCGTCGGCCAGCTGGCGTTCGAGCGCGCTGCGCTGCGCTGCCGCGTCGGCGCGCAAGGCATGGATGCGCTGTTCGGTCTGGGCCAGCTGACGCGCCAGGCGCTCGCGGCTGGCCAGGCCGGGGATGGTGGCGTGCAATGCTTCCAGCTGGTGGCGCTGCGAGGCGATCACGCTGTCGCGCCCGACCAGCTGGGCGCGCAACTGCATCAGCGTGGCGCCATGCTGCTCCTGCTCGGCGTGGCGTTCGGCCTGCCAGGCGGCGCTGCGCAGCTGCAGGCGCGCCAGTTCGCGTTCCAGCGCGGCATTGGCCTGCTCCAGCGCCTGCAGGCGGCCCATGTCGGCGCGCGTGGCGGCGCCGGCCTGGTGCTGGATCATGTGCAGGTCGCGGCACATGCGCTCTTGGAGTTCAAGCGTGCAGTGCGGATGGCTGAGGCCGGCCCAGAACGGGCCGGGCACGTCGCCGCTGGCGACGGCGGCCAGCCACAGCGCCTCCAGCGCCGCGGCGTCGCGCGCGCCGCGAAAGCGCTGCACCACGGCAGCGTAGCGGCGCTCCAGTTCCTTCTGCACGGCTTCGGCAATCCGGTTGCGCTGTCCGCACTCGCTGACGGCGCCCACGTGCACTTCGTAGTCGTCGGCCAGGACCTTGCCGCCCACGGCCTTGGTCACGATCTTGCGCAGCACGCCCAGCGGCAGGCCGACCCCCACCAGGGGGCAGTGGCAGGTGTGCGGCAGGTCCCAGATGCGGCGGCGGCGCAGCGGTTCGGCGGCGGCCGGGCAGGACGCCGGGTCCTTGTGCTTGTCGCACATGGCAGCCTCAGGCGGCGAGCGGGGCGGGACGGGGGCGGCCGATCAGGCGCGCCAGGAAACTGGCGCGTTCCTGCGGCGGGCGCGCTTGCTCGACCACGGCGGCCCACTGTTCGCACAGCTGCTGGCAGGTGGCGCGCAGCACGGGCGCAAGCTCGGGCAGGGCGGACAGGGCTTTCAGGTGGCGTTCGATGACGGAAGCGAGCTTGACACAGCCGCCTTCCGTGGCCGCGTTGGCCGTGTAGTGGGACATCAGGTGCAGCACGGCGGACAACATCAGCTCCGGGTGCTGGGCGGCAGCCGGCTGGGTCTGGAAGATCGGGTCGTTGCGGTCGATGGCCATGAATCGCTCCAAGAGTTCGGGGAGGGCTGGCTACCGCAGGTCACGGCTGGCTGGCGATTGGGGAGGGGGGCCTCAGGCAGTGAGGATCAGCTTGTTCAACTGCGTGATGCGAAGACGGTAGATGCGCCCGGCATGCTCGATTTCCACTTCGCGCTGGTCCTGCATCAGACCGGCGGTGGTGAAGCGGCGCAGCGGTTGGCTGGCTTGGGGCGCGGTCGGGGCAGGAGCCGCGGCGGCGGCGGGTGTGGCGGCGGTGGTGGGCAAGGTGTGCATTGTTCTTTTTCCTCAAATAAGAATGATTCGCATTTGCATTATGCGCACACGGCCAATGCTTGTCAAATAAATTAAACAGAAGATAGTCACCAAAAAAAAAGGCCCGCCGAAGCGGGCCAAAGCTGGGTGAGTAGTACTCTTTACAAGGTCGCCAGCAGCGGTACCGTCGCTTCCGCGGCGGCCGCCTTGGCGCGCGCGGGCAGCTTGCTGCGCGTGCGCGAGGGCGGCAGGCGGCGCAGCGACTTCAGGGCGTCGGCATCCTTGATGCCGATGGTGCGCTGGTCCACGCTGATCAGACCTATTTCATTGAAGGCCGACAGGGTACGGCTGACGGTTTCCAGTGTCAGGCCGAGGTAGCTGCCGATCTCGTGGCGCGTCATGCGCAAGTTGAACAGCTTGCTTGAATACCCCATCTGCGAAAAGCGTTCCGACAGCGTGACCAGGAAACGCGCCACGCGCGCTTCGGCGCTCAGCGCACCGAGCATGCCGATCATGGCTTGCTCGCGCACCAGTTCCCGGCTCATCACGCCGTACATCATGTTCTCCAGCTCCACGTGGGTGCGGCCCAGCGTGGTCAGCTTCTTGAACGGCAGCAGTACCAGGTCGCAGTCCGACAAGGCCACCGCTTCCGACGAATACGTCTTGTTGTGGATGCCGTCGACCCCCATCAGGTCGCCCTTCATCGGGAAGGCCAGCACTTGCTCGTTGCCGAACTCGTCGATCAGCACCGTTTTCAGGAAACCGGAATTGACCACGTACAGCATGTCGAACGGCTGGCCGATCGTATGCACGCGCTGGCCGGTCTTGAACTGCACATGCTGGAACAGCAGCTCTTCCGAATTGATGGAAATCGGCGGCAGGTGCAGCAGGTCGCACACTTCTTTGAGGTTGGACCACAAACGACCTTGCCGTTGCCGGCCGGCCTCATGGGACACGGGTTGCGTTGAGAGCATGCTGATCTCCTGGTTCCCAAACGGAATGGTTTCAGTATGCCAAGCTGATTGTGGGAAATATATCAGTCGTTGCTGAATATACCCGTAGGAGGTGAGAGGGGTGCTGTAGGAATTATCCTAACGCTAATATTGTCGATCATGCCTTGAAGGGCGTCAGCAGTTTGTGCGCCACGGCGTACTGCACCATTTCCGAGAGCGAGGCCATGCCCATTTTCTGCATGATGCGGGTCTTGTGGGTGCTGACGGTTTTCACGCTCAGGTGCAGGCCGTTGGCAATTTCGGTGATGGATTTTCCCGACACGAGCAGGGAAAAGACTTCGAACTCGCGGTCCGAGAGCTGTTTGTGGAGCAGCGTTTCGGCCGGCTGCATGATGTTGAGGGCCAGCTGTTCCGCCACTTCGGTGGAAATGTAGGGGCGGCCGGAGGCGACCTTGCGGATGGCGCCCACGAGCTGGGTGCCGGCACTTTCCTTGGTCAGGTAGCCCTGCGCGCCGGCGCGGATGGCGCGCACGGCATACTGCTCTTCCTCGTGCATGGTGAGGATGAGGATGGCAAGCTTGGGCGATTCGCTGCGGATCTGGCGGATCAGGTCGACGCCGCTGCGCCCGGGCATGGACAGGTCGAGCAGCAGCAGGTCAAAGCCGCCCTGGCGGATGTGGGCGAGGACTTCGAAGCCGTCGATGGCTTCGCCTACGATGTCAATGTCAGGGGCCCCGTCGAGAATGCGCTTGAGGCCTTCGCGCATGATGGTGTGGTCGTCTGCGATGACAATTCGAATCATAGTTCCTCAAAACAGTTAGCAAATCGTGGCACCCCGCGCCGGACCGGCCGGCGCGGGTGGTTCCGCCAGGCGCTTCACGCCGGGCGCGGGTCTTTGATCAGCCGGTGCACCAGCACCGGGATCTTGGTGTGCGACAGTACCTTGTTCGTCACGCTGCCCAGCAGCAGCTGGCCCCAGCCGCTGCGTCCATGCGAGCCGATGAAGATCAGGTCGCAGCCGCACTCCTTGGCCACGTCGACGATCTTCAGCGCGGCGCTTTCGGCAAACGCTGTCATGCCTTCGGCGCGTACGCCTTTCCTGGCGCAGGACTCAAGGATCGATTGCACGTGCTCGTTGCCCGCACGCTGCATCGCCGCCCGGTACTCTTCCTCGCTGGGATAGCTGGGCGGGATGATTTCCACGTAGATCGGGTACTGGTACTCCGGCGCCACGAACAAGGCCAGCACTTCCGCACCCAGTTGCTGGGCGAGCTCGACCCCGGCGCAGGCGGTCTTGCTGGAAACGGCCGAGCCGTCGGTGGTGATCAGGATTTTCCGGTACATCTCAGCCTCCTTTAACTATTAAAAGAGTCAGGTCCTTCCTTCATTGTAGCCCCGTTTATCAGTATTGTTCTGTCGTAAAGAGTTGATATTTATCAAGAAACAGTGGCGGCAGCGCTGCGCGGGGCGCAAAAACCTGCGATTTCAGGGGCTTGCGGGAGGTATTTCACACGATCCGCAAATACAACAGTACACTGGCAAGACCCCGGGGCTACGCCTAAGTGATTGAACAGAGGCCGCCGCCCCTGTTACACTCGCGTGAGTGCGCTATTTATTGCCGAGCGTCAAATGTGGCGCTTTCTCGGCAGCAGGAACCTTTGAAAATTATGGAGAAGCAGGAATGACCGACGCCGCTGATGATTTCGACGCTTTATTTGAGGAAGTATCTGCGCAAAGGGCGAATACGCCTGCACCTGCACCGGCCGCGGCTCCTGCGGCTGCATCCGACTCGGGCGATTCGGACGACCTGGAAGACCTGTTCAATGAAGTAGCGGCGGCCAGCAAGGCGCCGGCGGCGGCCCCCGCGGCGGCGCTGGCGGCGGTGGCGGCGGCCCCGGCCGACGGCGGCGAGCATGCCGACGGCGACCAGCACGGCATGTTCGAGCGCCTGGGCGGCATCGTGCGCCTGCTGCACGATTCGCTGCGTGAATTGGGCTACGACAAGGCCCTGACCGAAGCGTCGACCCAGATCGTGGACGCGCAGGACCGCCTGGAATACGTGGCCTCGCTGACCGAACAGGCGGCCAACAAGGTGTTGAACACCCTGGACGACGGCATGCCGGCCCAGGAGATCCTGTCCAAGCAATCGAAGGAAATGGAAGAGCGCTGGAGCGCCCTGTTCGCGGGCAAGCTGAGCATCGAAGAATTCAAGGCCCTGGCTGGCGATTCGCGCGCGTTCGCCGCCAAAGTGTCGGAAGCAACCGAGGCGGAAAAGGCGCGCCTGCTGGAAATCATGATGGCCCAGGACTTCCAGGACATCACGGGCCAGCTGATCAAGAAGGTCGTCGCCATCACGAAAAAGGTCGAAACCGAGCTGGCGCAACTGCTGAAGGACAATGCGCCAGCCGACGTGCGCGAGAAGATCGCACAGAAAGAGGTGTCGCTGATGTCGGGTCCTTCCGTGCCGTCGGAAGCCCTGAATCAGGACAGCGTGGATGACCTGCTTGCCGACCTGGGGTTCTAATGGACGATATGCTCAAGGAGTTCGTTGTCGAGGCCATGGACTTGGCCGTCAACGTCGAAGAGCACCTGCTGCGCCTCGAACGTGACCCCGAGAACAAGGAGACACTGAACGCAGTTTTCCGCTCGTTCCACACCATCAAGGGTGGCGCGGGCTTCATGAACCTGGGGGCGCTGGTCTCGGCCTGCCACCTGACGGAAAACCTGTTCGATGCGCTGCGCACCGGCGCCGCGCCGGTCACCCCGCTGTCGATCGAGGCGGCGCTGCAGGCATCGGGTTTCGTCGCCGACCAGCTCACCGACCTGAACAACGGCACCGCGCCGGACGCGCTGGCGCCCATGCCGGCCGACCTGGAAGCGATCCTGAAGGAGGCCATCGAGGGCAAGGCCACCTCCAGCGCGGTCAAGGCCAAGCCGGCCGCCGCGCCGGCGGCGCCCGCTGCGACGCCGGCCCCTGCCGCTGCCGCGCCGGCTGCCGCGCCGGCCGCTGCGGCCGCGCCATCGGCCGACGGCCTGGACTGGGAAGGCATGTATGAAGCCGTGGTGCCGCCCGGCACCTTCGTGCGCGCGGCCGCCGACGTGCGCGCCGAAGGCATCGCCGCCGCGCAAGCGGCCGTTGGCGCCGCCCCGGCGCCAGCCCCGGCCGCTGCCGCGCCGGAAGTGCGCGAGCGCCCGGCCGGCGAAGCCAAGCCGGCCGCCGCGCCGGTCAAGGAAGAATCCATCCGTATCGACGCCGTCAAGCTCGACGCCCTGCTGGAAGTGGCGGGCGAGTCGGTGCAGGCCGCCAACCAGGCGGCCGTGCTGCTGGAACGCCTGCAGCAGTTCAAGTTCGAAGGCCAGGCGGCGACCTTGATGTCGGCCCTGACCGAAACGCTGGAACGCGCCTCGCGCTATTCCACCGAACTGCAGCGCGCCACCCTGGCCACCCGCATGCAGCCGGTGGGCCGCCTGTTCCAGAAATTCCCGCGCCTGGTGCGCGAACTGGCGAAAGACCTGGGCAAGGAAGTCGAACTGACCATCGAAGGCGCGGAAACTGAAGTCGACCGCGTGGTGGTGGACAGCCTGTACGATCCGTTGGTGCACATGCTGCGCAATGCGCTGGACCACGGGGTGGAAGGGCCGGAAGCACGCATGGCCATCGGCAAGCCGCCCAAGGCGTATATCTCGCTCAAGGCGTGGCAGGAGGCGAACTCCGTCATGATCGTGCTGCAGGACGACGGCAAGGGCATGGACCCGGCCGCCCTCAAACGCAAGGCGGCCGAGAAGGGCCTGATCTCGCCCAACGCCAACCTGACCGACGACGAGTCCTACCAGCTGGTGTTCCTGCCCGGCTTCTCGACCAAGGAAGTGGCGTCGTCCGTTTCCGGGCGCGGGGTCGGCATGGACGTGGTGAAGACCGCCGTAGAGAAGAACCGCGGCGCGATCCATATCGAGTCGCAGCTGGGCAAGGGCACCAAGTTTGCCATCCGCCTGCCGATCGAGCTGTCGATCGTGCCGACCATGCTGGTGTCGACCTCCGGCGCCCTGCTGGCGCTGCCGATGGCCGTGGTCGAGCGCGTGGTCGAACTGCCGGAAGTGTTCATGGAAGTGGGCGGCGCGCCGGTCCTGAAGGACCAGGGCCGTCCGCTGCCGGTGCGTTCGCTGGCTGATGCGCTGGGCTACGAGCCGTGCTCGGAGCGCGTGGGCATCGTGGTGAACTCGCCGCAACCCTACATCCTGGCCGTGGCAGCCGTGGACGGCACTGCCGACCTGGTGATCAAGCCGATGACCGCGCTGTCGGTGGACGGCATTACAGGCACTGCGCGGTCCGCCGAGGGCGACCTGGTCCTAGTTGTGGGCCTATCGTTCCTGATGGACGGTTGCAGGGGAAGTGTACGCATGGCGGCCTAAGGCCACCAGACGAAAAGTTAGAAACCACAAGCCTGCAGCCTTCCAAAAAGGGGCTGCAGGCTTTTTTTATTTGGCGCCATCGCACAAAAACTATGCTGGATTGCCCACAAGGCGGAAAACAGCCGGATTTTGCATCGCACAAAATATGGCATAATCGAACGGATCACCTAAACAGGCAGCATCATGAAAACGCTTTACGACAAACTCTGGGAATCCCACGTAGTACGCACCGAGGAAGACGGCACCGCACTGCTGTACATCGACCGCCACCTGGTGCACGAAGTCACCAGCCCGCAGGCATTCGACGGCCTGCGCGACGCCGGCCGCCAGCCATGGCGCCTGTCGGCCAACCTGGCCGTGGCCGACCATAACGTGCCCACCACGGACCGTTCGCACGGCATTGAAGACCCGGTCTCGCGCCTGCAGGTGGAAACCCTGGACAAGAACACGAAGTCGGTCGGCATGACCTACTTCAACATGAACGACAAGCGCCAGGGCATCGTGCACGTGATCGGCCCGGAGCAGGGCGCGACCCTGCCGGGCATGACCGTGGTGTGCGGCGATTCGCACACCTCGACCCACGGCGCCTTCGGCGCGCTGGCGCACGGCATCGGCACCTCGGAAGTGGAGCACGTGCTGGCGACCCAGACCCTTTTGGCCAAGAAATCCAAGGCCATGCTGGTGCAGGTCGACGGCGAACTGCCGGACGGCGTGACCGCCAAGGACATCGTGCTGGCGGTGATCGGCAAGATCGGCACCGCGGGCGGCACCGGCTACGCGATCGAATTTGCCGGCTCGGCGATCCGTTCGCTTTCGATGGAAGGCCGCATGACCGTCTGCAACATGGCGATCGAGGCGGGCGCGCGCGCCGGCATGGTGGCCGTCGACGACGTGACGATCAACTACGTCAAGGGTCGCCCGTATTCCCCGGTGGGGCCGCAATGGGAGCAGGCGGTGGCCTACTGGCGCACCCTGCACTCGGACCCGGGCGCCAGGTTCGATTTCGTGGTGACGCTGGACGCTGCGCACATCCGCCCGCAGGTCACCTGGGGCACCTCGCCCGAGCAGGTCACCTCCATCGACGGCCGCGTGCCGGACCCGGACCAGGAAAAGGACCCGGTCAAGCGCGACGCCATGGAAAAAGCCCTGGTGTACATGAACCTGACGCCCAACACGCGCATCGAGGACATCCGCATCGACAAGGTCTTCATCGGCTCCTGCACCAATTCGCGCATCGAGGACCTGCGCGCCGCCGCCGCCGTCGTGCGCGGCAAGCAGCGCGCCTCCAACGTCAAGCTGGCGCTGGTGGTGCCGGGCTCGGGCCTGGTGAAAGAACAGGCCGAACGCGAAGGCCTCGACGCGATCTTCAAGGCCGCCGGCTTCGAATGGCGCGAGCCGGGCTGCTCGATGTGCCTGGCCATGAACGCCGACCGCCTGGAACCGGGCGAGCGCTGCGCCTCCACCTCCAACCGCAATTTTGAAGGCCGTCAGGGCCAGGGCGGACGCACCCACCTGGTGTCGCCTGCCATGGCCGCGGCCGCCGGTATCGCCGGCCATTTCGTGGATGTCCGATCCATCCGCTAACCATAACCAGCAAGAGTCCAAAATGAAGAAACTATTCGCTATCGCTATCTCCGCCATCATCCTGACCGGCTGCAACACCATTGCAGGCATCGGCAAGGACGTGCAAAGGGCCGGGCAGGTTGTAGAAAGCGCCGGCAAATAAAAGCTGGACGTCCGGCCGCGCCATGCGCGCGCCGGGCGTCGCCATCGCAGAGAATCATGGAAAAATTTACCGTCTATGAAGGTTTGGTAGCACCCCTCGATCGCGCCAATGTCGATACCGACGCGATCATTCCGAAACAATTCCTGAAGTCGATCCACCGCACCGGCTTCGGTCCCAACCTGTTCGACGAATGGCGCTACCTGGATCACGGCGAACCGGGCATGGACAACAGCAAGCGTCCGCTCAATCCGGACTTCGTGTTGAACCAGGCGCGCTACCAGGGCGCCTCGATTCTTTTGACCCGCAAGAACTTCGGCTGCGGCTCCTCGCGCGAACACGCGCCGTGGGCGCTCGACCAGTACGGCTTCCGCGCCATCCTGGCGCCGAGTTTCGCGGACATCTTCTTCAACAACTGCTTCAAGAACGGCCTGCTGCCGGTCGTCCTCACCGAAGCGCAGATCGATCATCTGTTCAACGAAGTCAAGGCCTTCCCGGGTTACCGCCTGGTGGTGGACCTTGAGCAGCAGCGCATCAGCACCAGCAACGGCACCATCTCCTACCCGTTCGAGATCGACGCCTTCCGCAAGTACTGCCTGATGAACGGTCTTGACGACATTGGCCTGACCCTGCGCCATGCCGACGAGATCCGCGCGTTCGAGCAACGCCGCCTTGCCAGCCAGCCCTGGCTGGCCAACGTTATCTAAACAGAAGATCGCATAATGAAAATCGCAATCCTGCCGGGCGATGGCATCGGCCCGGAAATCGTCAGCCAGGCCGTCAAGGTCCTGCATGCGCTGGACGAGAAGTTCGAGATGGAAACCGCGCCGGTCGGCGGCGCCGGCTATGAAGCCAAGGGCCATCCGCTGCCGGAAGACACCCTGGCGCTGGCCAAGGCGGCCGACGCCGTCCTGTTCGGCGCCGTGGGCGACTGGAAGTACGACACGCTGGAGCGGGCGCTGCGCCCGGAGCAGGCCATCCTCGGCCTGCGCAAGCACCTGGGCCTGTTCGGCAACCTGCGTCCGGCCATCCTGTACCCCGAACTGGCCGGTGCCTCCACGCTCAAGCCGGAAGTGGTGTCGGGCCTGGACATCCTGATCGTGCGCGAGCTGACCGGCGACATCTACTTCGGCCAGCCGCGCGGCGTGCGCGAGTGCCCGGACGGCCCGTTCAAGGGCCAGCGCGAAGGCTTTGACACCATGCGCTATGCGGAAGGCGAAATCCGCCGCATCGCCCACGTGGCGTTCCAGGCGGCGCAAAAGCGCGGCAAGCGCCTCACTTCCGTGGACAAGGCCAACGTGCTGGAAACCTTCCAGTTCTGGAAGGACATCGTGACCGATGTGCATAAGGAATACCCGGACGTGGCGCTGGACCATATGTACGTGGACAACGCCGCCATGCAGCTGGTGCGCGCGCCGAAGAAGTTCGACGTCATCGTCACCGGCAACATGTTTGGCGACATCCTGTCCGACGCCGCCGCCATGCTGACCGGTTCGATCGGCATGCTGCCGTCGGCCTCGCTCGACGCCAACAACAAGGGCTTGTACGAACCGTCGCACGGCTCGGCGCCCGACATCGCGGGCAAGGGCATTGCCAACCCGCTGGCCACGATCCTGTCGGCCGCCATGATGCTGCGTTACTCGCTGGGCCGCGCCGAGCAGGCCGAGCGCATCGAAAGCGCCGTCAAGAAGGTGCTGGCGCAGGGCCTGCGCACGCCGGACATTTATGAAGAAGGCACCACCAAGGTTGGCACGGAACAGATGGGCGATGCCGTGGTGGCGGCGCTCTGAACCCCGTCTGCGGCGCTTGCGGTGGAGGGGGCTGACCCTCGGGTCAGACCCGGAAGTGCCGGGGTAACGCTTAAAAATTTTCAAGCAAAGGAAAGCAAAATGAAACTCGTAGGTCTGGTTGGTTGGCGCGGCATGGTCGGTTCGGTCCTGATGCAGCGCATGCAGGAAGAGGGCGATTTCGCCCACATCGAGCCGGTATTCTTCTCCACTTCGAACACCGGCGGCGCCGCGCCGAAGATGGCGAAGAACGAGACTACCCTGAAGGACGCCACCAACATCGACGAACTGAAACGCTGCGAGATCATCATCTCCTGCCAGGGCGGCGAC
>JAJTCO010000027.1 GCA_021323265.1 Pseudoduganella sp.
TTCGCGCCGCAGCTCGATGGTGAGCATGCCGTTGTCGAAGGAAGCGCCGGTCACCTTGACGTGGTTGGCCAGCTGGAAACGCTGCTCGAAGTCGCGGAAGGCAATGCCACGGTGCAGGAAGGTCTTTTCCTGGCCGTCTTTCTGCTTGCGCCCGACCACGATCAGGGAATCGCGCTCGGAAGTGATGTCGATCTCGCTGCGGTCGAAGCCGGCCAGGGCCATCACGATCCGGTACTGGTCTTCGGAAACCAGTTCGATGTTGTAGGGCGGATAGCTGGGCTGGTCGCCACGGTGGGCGTCATTCAGCATCTGGGCCAGGCGGTCGAAACCAATGGCGGAACGATACAGGGGAGTCAGGTCAAAAGTACGCATGGTCATATCCTTTCAAAGTTAAGCGATATATGGGTCCCGCGGTCCCCGGCTGGGCAACCGCTGGATCCGATATAGGCGCCGTCACGGGCTTTTCAAGTGGCCTTTTTTCGCCGTTACGTTCTGAAACAAATTGCCCTACCCCACGTGCTACACTCGCCCGTCGCACTTTCCACGTTGAAATAAATGAAACTGTTCACCAAAACCGCCATCGCCCTGCTGCTGGGCGCCGCCTTTGCCGCCCACGCCGGCCAGCCCATCCCTGCCCCGCAGGACCAAGCCTTTCCCGGCACCATCGTGATGAAGGTCGATGCCTCCAACACGGCACAGAACATTTACCGCATCCAGCAAACCATTCCCGCCAAGGCGGGCAAGATGACGCTGCTGTTCCCGCAGTGGGTGACGGCCCAGCACGGCCCGACCGGCGCGCTGAACCAGTTTGCCGGCCTGAAGGTCTCGGCCAACGGCAAGCCCCTGTCCTGGCGCCGCGACAACGTGAATGTGTTTGCCTTCCATATCGAGGTGCCGGCGGGCGCCAAGGCGATCGACGTGGCGTACCAGCACCTGGCGCCGACCGAGGCGGCGCAGGGACGCACCTCGATCACGCCGGACATGCTGGGCATCCAGTGGCAGTCGATGACCATGTACCCGGCCGGCTACGCCACGCGCCGCATCCCGATCCAGACCACGCTGACCCTGCCGGCCGGCTGGCAATACGGCTCGGCGCTGGAAGAAGCCGAGCGCCAGGGCGACACCATCACCTTCCGCACCACCGACGTGGAAACCTTCGTCGATTCGCCGCTGTTCGCCGGCCGTCATTTCAAGCGTTTCGACCTCGACCCGGGCGCCAAGCGTCCGGTGCACCTGAACGTGGTGGCCGATACCCCGGAAGCGCTGGAAGCGAAGCCCGAGCACATCGAACTGCACCGCAACCTGGTCAAGCAGGCTTACAGGCTGTTCGGTTCCCAGCACTTCAAGCACTACGACTTCCTGTTCGCGCTCAGCGACGAATTCGGCCGCGTGGGACGCGAGCACCACCAGTCCAGCGAGAACGCGCTGAAGACCGATTACTTCACCGACTGGAACAAGACCGAATCGGACCGCGGCCTGCTGCCGCACGAGTTCACCCACTCCTGGAACGGCAAATTCCGCCGTCCGAAAGGCCAGGACGTGCTGAACTTTAACCAGCCGCTGCAAAACGACCTGCTGTGGATGTACGAAGGCCAGACCACCTACCACGGCCAGGTACTGGCTGCGCGCTCGGGCCTGATGAAGGCTGCCAGCATCAAGGACAGCTTCGCCGCCGCCGCCGCGCGCTACAGCATCATGAAGGGGCGCGAGTGGCGCTCGGTGCAGGACACCACCTACGACCCGATCATTAACGCGCGCCGCGCCATCCCGTGGTCGAACTACCAGCGCAGCGAGGACTACTACACCGAAGGTGCGCTGATCTGGCTGGACGTGGATACCAAGATCCGCGAGCTGTCCGGCGACAAGCGCTCGCTGGACGACTTCGCGCTCAAGTTCTACGGCGTGGAGGACGGCCGCGTCGACGCCCTGCACTACACCTTCGAGGACATCGTGAAGACCCTGAACGCCGTGCAGCCGCACGACTGGGCCACCTTCCTGCGCACGCGCACCGAGGAACTGGGGCCGGTGCCGATGGACGGCATCACGCGCGCCGGCTACAAGCTGGTGTTCACCGAGAAGCAGACCGACTACCTGAAGGCTGCCGAAGAGCGCAACAAGTCGGCCGACTTCACCTACTCGCTGGGCTTCAACGTGGGCAGCGAAGGCAAGATCGAAGGCATCCAGTGGGATGGCGTCGGCTTCCGCGCCGGCCTGTCGGGCAACACCACCCTGCTGGCCGTCAACGGCCGCGCCTACAAGGCCGAACTGCTGCGCAAGGCCATCACGGAAGCGAAGGCCGGCAAGAAGCCGATCGAGCTGCTCGTGAAACGCGGCCAGCAGTACCGCACGGTCGCGCTGGACTACTATGAAGGCTTGAAGTACCCGCGCCTGGAACGCATCGAAGGCACGCCGGACCGCCTGGAAGCGATCCTCGCGCCGCGCCAGTAATTTCCCCCAGCCGGGCGCGCCGCGGCGCGCCCGCGCCTTACGCGCGCAGGTAGCGCGCGCTCCAGGCGGCGATCAGGTCCGCCACATAGGCCGCATCTTCCCGCTTGGTCAGCAAATGGTCGGCCGTGTCGAGCGAAATGAAGCTCTTCGGATGCTTGGCCGCCGTGAAGATTTCCAGCGCATTATTGATGCCGACCGTCGTGTCGCCCGGCGCATGCATGACGAGCAAGGCCTTGCGCAGGCTGGCGATCTTGTTGCGCAGGCTATTCTCCGCCACGTCCTCCAGGAATTGCCGCTTGATGCGGAACGGCCGCCCGGCCAGCTGCACCATCGCTTCGCCCTGGGCCGTGATGGCGTCGATCTGCTCGCCGAACAGGTGGGTGACGTGCACCGGATCGCTGGGCGCGGCAATGGTCACCACGGCCTGCGCCTCGGGCACGCTGCCGGCAAAGGCCAGCGTGGCGGCGCCGCCCAGGCTATGCCCGATCAGCAGGCGCGGCGCCTGGAACTCGCGCCGCAGGAAATTGGCCGCCGCCTGCAGGTCGGCCACATTGGACGAGAAATTGGTATTGGCGAAATCCCCTTCGCTCGCGCCCAGGCCGGTAAAGTCGAAACGCAGCACGGCAATGCCATGCTCGGCCAGCGCCTGCGAGATGCGGCTGGCCGCGAACACGTCCTTGCCGCACGTGAAGCAGTGCGCGAACAGGGCATAGGCGCGCGCCGTGCCTTCCGGCGCGTCCAGGCGCGCCGCCAGCATCTGGCCGTCGGCGCCGGGGAATTCCAGTCGTTGTGCATGCATGGGCTGCTCCCTCCATTTTGCGCCCCATCATACGCCGCTTTTGGCGCGCCTACCCGCCTTCCACCAATCTGGTCAGCGCGGCCTGCAATTGCTCGCCCATGCGTTCCAGGTCGGCGGCGGCATCGTGCGTCTCGGCGATTTCGCCATGGGCCATGTGGGCAACAATGTGGCGCGCCAGCTCGTGCTGGGCGGCGTGGAAGCGGTAGGCGAGCTTCACCAGCTGGCTTGCCTGCGGCTGCTGGACCGCATCCTCCAGCCACATGCCGAGCCGGCACGGCGCCTCGAGGAAGGTCAGCGCCGGCTGCCGTCCCTTGCGGACGTATTCCAGCAACGACCTGATCCAGGCCAGGTGCTCCACGCCTGCCACCAGCAGCTGGACGCTGTTGCGGTCGAGCACGCGGCAAGCGGCCAGGCCCTCCGGCAGGCGCCACTGGCTGGCCCAGGCCGTCAACTGCCCGGGCGGCATCGGGCGCGCGATGCCGAAGCCCTGCCCCATCAGGCAACCCATCTGCACCAGCATGCGCGCATGTTCGATGCTCTCCACGCCTTCGGCAATCACTTCGCGCTTGAAGGCGGCGGCCATGCCCAGCACGCCCTCCAGGATGGCCAGGTCGTCCGAGTCGACCAGCATGTCGCGCACGAAGCTCTGGTCGATCTTGATGCGCTTGGCCGGCAGCTGCTTCAGGTACAGCAGCGAGGAATAGCCGGTGCCGAAATCGTCCAGCGCAAACGGCACGCCCAGGGCGGCGCACTCCGTAATGGTGCGCGAGACGTGGCTGATGTCCTCCAGCGCGCTGGTCTCCAGCACCTCCAGCTTGATGCGGCCGGTGCCCACGCGCGGATTGGCTTGCAGCTTGGCGCGCAGTCGCTCGACAAAATCGTGCTCCTGCAGCTTGGGACTGCTCATGTTGACGCTGATGGCGACATCCAGGCCTTCGTCCAGCCAGCACAGGTGCTGGCGCATCGCCTCGTCCAGCACCCAGTTGTCGAGCGAGGCGGCGATCGGGTGGCCTTCGATCACGGGCAGGAATTCTCCCGGCGGCAGCAGGCCCCGTTCCGGATGCTGCCAGCGGATCAGCGCTTCCACCGAGTTCAGCTCGCCGGTCTGCATGTGGACGATGGGCTGGTAGAACAGCACGAACTCGCGGTTGGCCAGCGCGCGCGCGATTTCCTGCTGCGGGCCGCTCAGGCGCGCCTCGGTGGGGTGCAGGTCCTCGCCGAACAGCGCATAGCGGTTCTTGCCCAGCGTCTTGGCGCGATACATGGCCTGGTCGGCCTGCCGCATCAGCTGGTCGGCATCGATCTCCACCGCCTGCGGGTAGACGGCCACGCCGATGCTGCCCGTTACGCGCAGCACTTTGCGCTCGACCACCACCGGGGCCGCCACCGCCTCCAGCAGGCGCATCACCATCGGCATGAAGTCGGCCACGTCGTGCAGGTCGTCCAGCACCACCACGAACTCGTCGCCGCCCAGGCGGCACACGGTGTCGCATTCGCGCGTGGCGTGCGTCATGCGTGAGCCCAGCGCCACCAGCAGCTGGTCGCCATACTCGTGGCCAAGCTCGTCGTTGACGGCCTTGAAGCCATCGAGGTCGAGGTAGGCCACCACCAGGCGGCTGCCGCGGCGCCGCGCCTGCGCCATGCCGTGCTGCAGGCGGTCGGCCAGCAGGCGCCGGTTGGGCAGGCCGGTCAGCGGGTCGTAGTGGGCGATGCGGTCCAGGTGCTGGGCCTGCAGGGTTTGCTTGGTGATGTCGGAGAAGATGCCGACATAGTTGAGCGCCTTGCCGCGCGCATTGCGGATGCCGGTAATGGTCAGCCGCTCGACGTACAGCTCGCCCGACTTGCGCCGGTTCCACACCTCGCCCTGCCAGAAGTTGTCGTTGTGCAGGCGCTCCCACATGCCGTCATAGAACTCGCTGTTCTGCCGGCCCGAGCTCAGCATGCTCGGGTTGCGGCCGCAGGCCTCGGCGCGCGAGTAGCCGGTGATCTTCTCGAAGGCGTCATTGACGTCGATGATGGTGGCGTCGGCGGCCGTGATCATGATGCCTTCGCCCGCATGCAGGAAGACGCTGGCGGCAAAGCGCAGCTTCTCTTCGTTGCGCTTGCGCTCCGTGACATCGCTCAGGGTGCCCGACGTGCCGACCACGGCGCCATCGGGCCCCAGCGTCAGGCGCGCAAACACTTCGACCCAGCGGAAGCTGCGGTCGCGGTGCAGGTAGCGGATCTCATGCTGGCAGTACGGTTGCTCGCCCTTGATCAGCGGCAGGAAGCGCTGCTGGTTCAGCTTGCGGTCTTCCGGCCACAGGTAGTCGAGAAAGGGCTTGCCCAGGCTTTCCTGCACCGGGTGGCCGGTCAACTCTTCCCAGGCCGGGTTGAGGAAAGTCCAGCAGCCGGTGGCGTCGGTCTGGAACACAACCTCCTTGAGGTTGTCCAGTACGGACTCGGCGAGCTTGGCACGTTCGCCAGCGTTGGGAAGGGAAAGTAAAGTGGGCATCCGTGGATTATAGAAGGATGCCTCTAGGGAAAAACTTGCCCTAGATCAAATTTGAGGCAGATTGCTCAACCAAACAGGCCATGCAGGAACCAGCGCGTTTCCTCGCTGCCGGACGTGCGTTCGCGGTAGACCCAGTAGTAGGCATGGTCTTCGCCCTGGGCGATGAAGTAGTCGCGGCGCTGGGTGTCGCTCCACCAGCCAGCCTCGATGCGCTCCGCGCTGGACACCATGCGCAGGGGCGATCCATACACGGGCCGGTGCTCGCGCAGCAGCAGCTGGATCGGCTTGGGCAGCAGGAAGGCCGGGCGCGGCAAGGCGCGCGGCGGCAGCTGGGCCGCAGCGTCGGCCGCGCGCACTTTTTCATGCAGCGGCACCCAGCGGTTGGCCACTTCCGGCCGGTAATCCGCCTTGGGATAGGGCTGCAGCACATTGTCCGCGCCCAAACGCGCCACCAACACTTCCAGCAGGCGCTGGCGCTCCTGCGGGCTGCCGCCTGGCTCGGGGAACAGGGAATCGCTGAGCGGGGCCATGGGCTCGACCTCGGGCGCTTCCAGGATCAGCCCGATCACCGGCGCCACCAGCTCCAGCTTGGCCAGGCGCTCCTTCAGCAGGCGCACGATGTGTTCGTCGCGCCAGGTGGCTTCGGCCAGCACCACCTCGACCGGGGTAGGCGGGCAGGCCGCGCGGCCGCGCTCATGCTCGAGCAGCAGGCGGATGCGCAGCACGGCGAACTGGTGGGCGCACAGCCAGCCTGTCATCTGCTGCAGCAGGCGGCAGGCACCGGCCAGCAGCAGGTCGGTGTTGTCGATGCGGCCGAACAATTCCAGCCGGGCCTTGAAGCCGGGCGGGGCGGCCAGCCATGCGTGCATTTCCGGCGCCAGCCCCTGGGCCGCATCGAGCATGTGCAGCACTTCGCTGCCGCAGCGCCGCTGCAGGCCCGGACGCGGCAGGCGCAGCAGGTCGCCGATGCTGAGGCAACCGATCCCGTCCAGCCAGCGCTGGTGGCGCTGCAGCGGCGGCAGCAGGCCCACCGGCAAAGCTTGCAGCGTGCGCAGCAGGCTTTCCAGCTTGAGCGTGCGGCCGCCGCCGGCCTGCGCCAGCAGCCAGGCGCCGCGCGCGGTGGGCGCCACGCCCAGCACACCCGTGAAGCCGAGCTTTTGCAAGCTGGCGCGCACCAGGCGGCACAGGCGGCGGATACCGCCGAACAGCCGCAGGCTGGCGCCCACATCCAGCAGCAAGGTGGCGTCCTCGCTTTCCGCCACCTGGGGCGTGTATTGCAGCATGGCCATGGCCACGGCATGCAGGGCTTCCTGTTCCTGCTGCGGGGCGCGCGGATGCATCTGCGCCTCGGGCGCCAGCATCAGGGCACCGCCGCGGCGCATGCCGGGACGCACGCCCAGGGCATGGGCGCGTGCGGACACGGCAAGCACGCCCTCCTGTTCCAGCACCACGCTGCACAGGTCATCCGACCAGCTCGGACAGAATACTTCGAGCGGTAAGCGGGGCAGGTAGAGGCCGATCCACAGATGCATGGCGTTGCAATAGGGTTGGAGTCAAGGGCAGGAACAGCGGCGTGTCGCGCTGCGGTCCCCGGCGTTTAATGAATTCGATGTCGATGCCGCCGGGCGCCGGGCGCAGCCCCAGCCGCAATGGCGCGGGCGACGAATCCTGCGCGGCGGCGAGCGGGCGCAGCAGGAAGAACAGTGTTTCGCCGCATTGCGCCGCCAGGTGCAGGCGGCGCAGCGCTTCGCTGCGGATATGCTGCTGCCACAGCAGCACGGCGCCACAACTGCCACTGCGCAGGATTTGCTCGGTGGCCCACAGGCTGTCGGCCGCCTTGCCGGTATTGCGAATCCACAATAATTGCTGTTCAGGCAAATCCAGGCCCAGGGTTTGCGGCGCATAGGGCGGCTGCACCAGCGCCACGGGGAGGGACTGCTGGGCCAGCGGGGGGTGCAGCAGGCGCAACTCCCCAATGCCGGGTTGCTGAAGCAGCAATTCCACCAGGCCCCCCAGCGGCCAGCCGCCACCCGGCAATTGCCTGGAAAAGACGGGAATGCCGGTATCCACGCAAGGCGTCGTGCCGCGCGCCAAGTGCGAAGCGAGCCAGAGGGCGGGATGGAGGGGTTGGGGGTCGAGGAGCGCCATAAGAAAAATACTGTATATGCATACAGTATAATCCTAGGAGCGCTTGGAGAAAACCTGTTTTAGCGTCCGGGCCTCCAAAACTGCCTCGCTCCACTGCACCAACTGCTGCACGTTGGCCGCCATTTCGCAGCGTAGCGCCCCGCCGGATCGCCGTGCGTTCGCTGGGCAAGACCATGCATGCAAAGCTAGCTGGGCCGGCGCGCCGCCGATACCTGTTCGCGCAAGAAACCGGCAGAAATCTCTTGCCTGATAGAATCGGCAACATTGCCAACTTATCGCCCACCATCATGCAATCGATCGGCGCCCTCCTGTTTGCCCTCGCCCTGCTCCACACCTTCAGCGCCAAATCGTTCGAGCGCCTGGCCCATCGCTACCCGCGCCATGGCGGCTTGCTGCATTTGCTGGGCGAAGTGGAAGTGGTCTTCGGCTTCTGGGCCATGGTGCTGCTGGTGGTGATGGCCTTTGTGGCCGGGCCGCAAAATGCCATCGCGTATGCGGAAACGCAGCAGTACACCGAGCCGCTGTTCGTGTTCGTGGTGATGGTGGTGGCGGCGTCGCGCCCCGTGCTCGATTTCGTGCAACGGCTGGTCGATCTGCTCGCGGGCGGCCGGCCGCTGCTGCAGGCATGGATGGGGCTTGCGCTGGTGCCACTGATCGGCTCACTGATTACGGAGCCGGCGGCCATGACGCTGGCGGCGTTGATGCTGGCGCCGCAAATCTTCCGCAACGGCGTGCCGGAATGGCACAAGTACGCGGCGCTGGGCGTGCTGTTCGTCAACGTCTCGATCGGCGGCACCCTCACCGCTTACGCCGCGCCGCCGGTGCTGATGGTGGCGGCGACCTGGCAATGGGACAGCGCCTTCATGGCCGCCAACTTCGGCTGGAAGGCCACGCTGGCCGTGCTGGTCAACGCCAGCGCCGTCACCTGGCTGCTGCGCGAACATTTGCGCAGCGGCCCTGGCAGCGATGCGCAGGCGCCGGCCACGCGCGCGCCGACCCCATTGTGGACCAGCCTGATCCACCTGGCCTTCCTCGCTGCCGTGGTGGTGCTGGCGCACCATCCGGTACTGTTCCTCGGCCTGTTCCTGTTCTTCCTCGGTTTCACCAGCGCCTACCCGCAGCACCAGTCGCCGCTGATTCTGAAAGAAGCGTTGCTGGTGGGCTTCTTCCTGGCCGGCCTGGTCGTGCTGGGCAGCATGCAGCAATGGTGGCTGCAACCGATAGTCGAAAGCCTGCAGCCAATGGCGCTCTTCTTCGGCGCACTCGGCCTGACGGCGATCACCGACAATGCCGCCCTCACTTACTTAGGCTCGCTGATCGACGGCATTTCGCCGCAAGCGCAATACATGCTGGTGGCGGGCGCCGTGGCGGGCGGTGGCCTGACGGTGATTGCCAATGCGCCCAACCCGGCCGGCATCGCCTTGCTGCGCAAAGGCTTCCGCGATGAATCGATTGGCGCATTGGGCTTGCTGGCAGGCGCGTTGGCGCCCACCGCCGTCGCGGCGCTCGCCTTCTTCTTGTAGCGCGCGCCCTGCACCCGCTGCTTGCGCTATTCTGGACCTCACCCCGTTCACACCAATGAGGAGAGGCAGAATGAGCTATCTTGACCGCGACAAATTCGGCATCTATCGCGACCGTGACGATGATGATGGTCCAGGCCCACGCCTGATGGGCGCCGACACCCTGATGGGTGAAGACGTCTACAACCGCCAGGAAGAAGACCTTGGCGATATCAAGGAAATCATGCTCGACATGCAGACCGGCCAGATCGCCTATGCGGTGCTGTCCTTCGGCGGCGTGCTGGGCATGGGCGACAAGCTGTTTGCCGTGCCATGGCAGGCATTGCAACTTGACACTGTCAACAAGCGCTTCATCCTGGACTGCACCAAGGAAAAACTGGAGAACGCACCGGGCTTCGACAAGGACCGCTGGCCCGACATGGCCGATCCGGAGTTCGGCACGCAGATCCACACTTTCTATGGCACCACCGCAACTGGCATGCGCACCTCGACCGGCAGCGTCATGGGTTCCAGCACCAGCACCCTGCAGAGCGGATCGACCACCGGCAGCAGCTATAGCGGCGGCACGACCGGCAGCCAGGGCGGCAGCAAAGGCAACTATTGATTGGCAGGAAGTGACTGCTTTCTGTCAGTTCGTAGCGTAGCAAGCGGCAGATAATCGGCTGGTTACTCACCAGCCGGTCTGCCATGCGCACTTTTCTTGCCCTGTTCTTCCTCCTGATCGCCGGCGCAGCCGGCGCGACGGAACGCCCCGTCATCGCCATCCTCGGCGACAGCGTCTCCACCGAAATCACCGACTTCATGCTGCCATATGGCGTGCTGCAGCGCGCTGGCGCAGCGCACGTGCTGGCTGTTGCCGTGGAAGCGGAGGCCCCCATCACGATGAACACCGGACTACGGGTGCTGCCGGACTTCGACACACAAACTTTTGACCAGCGCTTTCCCAAGGGAGCCGATTACGTGATCGTGCCGGCCATGCGGCGCAGCGCCCATGCACCTGTCCTGGCCTGGCTGCGGGCGCAGGCGGACAAGGGTGCCACCGTGGTCAGTATCTGCGATGGCGCGCTGGTCCTGGCCAACAGCGGCTTGCTGAAAGGGCGGCGCGCAACGGCGCACTGGGCCACGCACGGCATGCGCGTGGAAAAGTACCCGGACACGCAGTGGCTCTCCAACATCCGCTACGTCGTCGACGGCAAGGTGATCTCCAGCGCAGGCATCAGCGCGGCATTGCCGGTCTCCCTGGCCCTGGTGGAAACCATCGCCGGCCGCGACAAAGCCGCCGCCGTGGCCGCCGAACTGGGCGTGCGCGACTGGAGCGAGCGCCACGACAGCGGGGCCTACGCGCCGCAGTTCGGGCGCAACCTGAACGTCTGGATCACGCATTACACGGACCAATGGTTCCACGCCGTGCAACCGGTCGGCCTGCCGCTTGCCGCCGGCATCGACGAGATTTCCCTCGCCTACGTCAGCGACGCCTACACGCGCACCCACCGCAGCCGGGTGCTGGCGGTCGCGCCGAGCGACGCCCCGCAGGCCAGCCGCTTCGGCCTGAAAGTGCTGCCCGACCGCGTGGCCGGCAGTAGCGCGGCGCCGGCAGCCATGCTGCCCGCCCTGCCCGGCACGCTGGACCAGGTCCTGGCGCAGATCGCCGGCACCTTCGGCGAGCGTACCGCCCACCGCATTGCCCTGGAATTCGAATACGCCGCCTATCCGGCAAAGTAGAATGGCGGCATGCTGCCGCCACGCCCGCCACGCCCGCCACGCACCTTGCGCATTGTCCTTCTCGCCTACGAAGGCATGAACCTGCTCGACCTGACAGGTCCGTTGCAAGCGTTCGCCAGCGCCGCGCGGCGCCACTCGTCCGGCGGGCCGCCGCTGTACGAAACGGTGGTCGCTTCCGCCGACGGCGGAATGGTTGCCAGCAGCGCCGGCCTTGCCTTCGCCACAGTTTCCATTGCATCGCTCGAAGGCGCGACGATCGACACCTTGCTGGTGCCCGGCGGATGCGCCGGCGACACCTACCACGCGCCACCTGCGCTGGTGAACTGGATACGCCAACGCGCCCCCGCGGCGCGGCGCCTGGCATCGGTCTGCACCGGGGCCTTCATGCTGGCCGCCACGGGCCTGCTCGATGGCCGCCGCGTGGCAACGCACTGGGAATGGGCGGCGCGCCTGCGGCAGCAGTATCCGCAGGTGGCGGTCGACGAGGACAAGATCTACATCCGCGACGGCCAGCTGTGGTCATCGGCCGGAGTCAGCGCCGGCATCGACCTGGCGCTGGCACTGATCGAGGAAGACTGCGGCCACCGCGTGGCGATCGAAACGGCGCGGCAAATGGTGGTGTTCATGAAACGCGCCGGCGGCCAGTCGCAATTCAGCGCCCCGCTGTCGGCACAGGCGCGCGAAGGCGGTCGCTTCGCGCAACTGCATGCATGGATGGCGGACAACCTGCACGGCGACCTGCGCGTGGAGCGGCTGGCCGAACAGGCGGGCATGGGCGCGCGCACGTTTGCGCGGGCCTACGTGGCGCAGACCGGCGCCACCCCGGCCGCCATGGTGGAAACCATGCGGCTGGAAGCGGCGCGGCGCGCGCTGGAAGATACCGACCAGCCGGTCAAGGCAATCGCTGCCGCCACCGGCCATGGCAGCGAACAAAACCTGCGGCGCGTCTTCCAGCGCCGGCTTGGCACCAGCCCAGGCGAGTACCGCAAGCGCTTTAGCGCTGCATCGACTCCCACACCTTCGTCAGGCGCTTGACGGAGACCGGCATCGGCGTGCGCAGCTCCTGCGCGAACAGCGACACGCGCAGTTCTTCCAGCATCCAGCGGTACTCGACCAGTTTCGGGTCGGTATTCTTGCCGGCCGACTTGTCGCGCATGAGGCGCTGGTAAGGCGCCGCTGCCTGGTTCCATTCGGCCATGCTCTTGGCATCGCGTGCTGGATCGGCGCGCAGCTTTTCCAGCCGCACGTTCATCGCCTTCAGGTAGCGCGGGAAGTGCGACAGCTGCGAGAACTCGTTCTCGATCAGAAAACGCTTGTGCACCAGGCCCTGCAACTGCTGCTGCATGTCCTGCGCGACCTGCTGGTTGATACCCTGCAGGCGCTTGGGCAGGCCGTGGTACTCGGTCAGCACCTGCGAGACCAGGCGCGCAATCTCGTTTACCAGCAGCACGATGCGCGACTTGCCTTCGTCCTTGCGCTTGTTGAAGCTCGCTTCGTCGGTCGGCAGCGGGTCCTGCAGGCAGGCGATGTCGATGGCCTTGGCAATGATCTGGTCGCGCAGCTCTTCCTGGGTGCCCATGGCCATGAACTGCATGCCCATCTGCTGCAGGTTGGGAATCGACTTCTCGACGAACTTGATCTGGTCGCGCATCTGCAGCATGAACAGGCGGCGCATACCGATGCGGTGGGTACGCGCGGCCACGTTCGGGTCGTCGAACACTTCCAGGTCGCAGTGCGTGCCCTTGTCCACCAATGCCGGGAAGCCGATCAGGCTCAGCTTGCCCTGCGTGATCTCCAGCAGCTCGGGCAGTTCGCCAAAGCTCCAGGTGGTGATGTTGCTGTGCTGGGAAGCGGCAGTGCCGGCGGATGCACCCGCGGCAGCGGCAGGCGCGGCGGGCGCCTTGCCGGCCGGCGCACGGCGCGCGGCGTCCGCCGCAATGCCGCCGTGCTTGGGCTTGGCGGCGCCCGCCGCGTTGCCGGCCAGTTGCGCCAGTTGCGCGGCGGAGGCAGGCGCATTGCCGCCTTCGGCCATGCGCTGGAAGCTCTGGCGCGCCTGCAGGCCATACTCGGCCTGCAGCGTCGCCAGGTTGCGCCCCATGTCGAGCTGGCGTCCATGCTCGTCCACCACCTTGAAGTTCATGAAGTGGTGCGCCGGCAGCTGCTCGGGCTTGAAGTCGGACGTCAGCACGCTGATCGTGATCTGCTTGCGGATATCGGCAATGATCGCGTCGATCAGGTCGCCGCGCCCGAACTGCGTGCGTTCGCAGAACTTCGCGGCGTAATCGGGCAGCGGCACCATGTGGCGCCGCTGCTTTTGCGGCAGGGTCTTGAGCAGCAGGTGCACCTTTTCCTTCAACATGCCCGGCACCAGCCATTCGCAGCGTTCGCGCGAAAGCTGGTTCAGCGCATACAGCGGCACGGTGAGCGTGACGCCGTCGCGCGGCGTACCCGGCTCGAAGTGGTAGGACAGCTGCATCTCGATGCCGGCCGCCATCATCTTCTTCGGGAACAGATCGGTCGTGATGCCGGCCGCCTCGTGCCGCATCAGGTCGTCGCGGTTCAGGAAAAGCAGTTTCGGATTGTCGTGCGAGGCGTCCTTGTACCACTTCTCGAAGCCGGCGCCATTGACCACGTCGGCCGGGATCTGGCCGTCGTAGAAGGCTTCGATCAACTGCTCGTCGACCAGCACGTCCTGGCGGCGCGACTTGTGTTCGAGATTCTCGATTTCGCGCACCAGCTTGTGGTTGTGCGCGAAGAACGGCGCGCGCGTGTCGTAGTCGCCGCCCACCAGCGCGTCGCGGATGAAGATCTCGCGCGCTTCCGCCGGATTCTTCGCGCCGTAGTTGATGCGGCGCTGGCTGTATACCACGATGCCGTACAGGGTGGCGCGTTCGGACGCGGTCACCTGCGACGGGCGCTTCTCCCAGCGCGGCTCGCCCCAGGACTTCTTGAGCAGGTGGCCGCCGATCTTTTCCAGCCACTCCGGCTCGATGCGGGCCACGCAGCGCGCGTACAGGCGCGTCGTTTCCACCAGCTCGGCGGCGACGATCCACTTGCCCGGCTTCTTCGACAGATGCGAGCCGGGCCAGATGTGGAACTTGATGCCGCGCGCGCCCAGGTAGGCGCCGCCCGGCTCGTCCTCGCCCTTGAAACCGATATTGCCTAGCAGGCCGGTGAGCAACGCCATGTGCAGCTGGTCATAGGTGGCGGGCAGCTCGTTGGTGCGCCAGCCCTGCTCTTTCACGATGGTGAGCAGTTGCGAGTGCACGTCGCGCCACTCGCGCAGGCGCAGCTGGTTCAGGAAGGTCGCGCGGCAGGTGTCCATCAGCTGGCGGTTCGACTTCTTGTGCTCGATGGCGTTCTCGAACCACTTCCAGATTTTCAGGTAGCTGAGAAACTCCGACCTCTCGTCGGCGAACTTCTTGTGCGCTTCGTCGGCCGCCTGCTGGTGTTCGACCGGACGGTCGCGCGGGTCCTGTACCGACAAGGCGGAAGCGACGATCAGCACTTCGGTCAGGCAGGCGTATTCCTGCGCGGCCAGGATCATGCGGCCCACGCGCGGGTCCAGCGGCAGCTTGGCCAGCTTGCGGCCAAGCGGCGTCAGCGCATTGTCGTCGTCGACCGCGCCCAGTTCCTGCAGCAGCTGGTAGCCGTCGGCGATGGCGCGGCCCAGCGGCGGCTCGATGAAGGGGAAACTCTCCACGTCCGCCAGGTGCAGCGACTTCATGCGCAGGATGACCGAGGCCAGCGAGGAACGCAGGATTTCCGGGTCGGTGAACTTGGGGCGTTGCAGGAAATCCTGCTCGTCGTACAGGCGGATGCAGACGCCGTCGGCGACGCGGCCGCAACGGCCGGCGCGCTGGTTGGCGGCCGATTGCGCGACCGGTTCGATCTGCAGCTGCTCCACCTTGTTGCGGTAGCTGTAGCGCTTGACGCGCGCCAGGCCGGCGTCCACCACGTAGCGGATGCCCGGCACGGTCAGCGAGGTCTCGGCCACGTTGGTGGCGAGCACGATACGGCGCGCGTTGGTGGTGCGGAACACGCGGTCCTGCTCTTCGACCGAGAGGCGGGCGAACAGCGGCAGGATCTCCACGTGCGGCGGATGGTGCTTGCGCAGCGCTTCGGCGGCGTCGCGGATTTCGCGCTCGCCCGGCAGGAACACCAGCACGTCGCCGCTGCCGATGCGGCACACCTCGTCGACGCCGTCGACGATGGCTTCCATCAGGTCGCGCTTCTCGCGTGCGGCGGCGGTGCGGGCGCCCTTGGCGTCCGCGCCTTGCTGCGCGCCGGGCAGCGCGACCTGTTCGCGCTCCACCGGCCGGTAGCGCACTTCGACCGCGTACAGGCGGCCGGACACTTCGATCACCGGTACCGGCGGCTTGCCTTCCTGCGTGAAGTGGCGGGCGAAGCGCTCGGCGTCGATGGTGGCCGAGGTGATGATCACCTTCAGGTCGGGGCGGCGCGGCAGGATCTGCTTCAGGTAGCCAAGCAGGAAGTCGATGTTCAGGCTGCGTTCGTGGGCTTCGTCGATGATGATCGTGTCATACGCCTTGAGCAGCGGGTCGGTCTGGGTTTCCGCCAGCAAGATGCCGTCGGTCATGAGCTTGACCGAGGCGCCCTTGCTCAGGGTATCGTTGAAGCGGACCTTGTAGCCGACATGCTCGCCCAGCGGCGAACCCAGTTCGACGGCGATGCGCTTGGCGGTGGACGAGGCGGCAATGCGGCGCGGCTGCGTGTGGCCGATCAGGCCTTTCTGCCCGCGTCCCAGCTCCAGGCAGATCTTGGGTAGCTGGGTGGTCTTGCCGGAGCCGGTCTCGCCGGAGACGATCAATACCTGGTGCCTGGCCAGCGCTTCGGCGATTTCGCGGCGCCGGCCCGATACCGGCAGGTCTTCCGGGAAGGTGATCGGCGGCAGCGGGTTGCGCAGCGGCGGCGCGCTCGCGGCGGGCGCGGGTTTGCCGCCTTGCGGGCGCTGGGCACCGGGTTGCCGGGGTAGATTCTTCTTGCTTGCTTCAGACATCGCTTTTTTGCATAGTTTGGGCGCGAAAACCGCGCAGCGCATTATAATGCGCGGATAATGGAAAACCCTATCCAATTCGTCTCCTGGCTGCGCTCAGTCGCACCCTATGTCCACGCCTTCCGTGGCAAAACCTTCGTGGTCGCCTTCCCGGGTGAACTGGTCTCCGCCGGCGCCCTGCCGGTGCTGGCGCACGACCTGTCCCTGCTGCACGCACTGGACATCAACGTCACCGTGGTGTACGGCTCGCGCCCCCAGGTCGCCGAACAACTGGCCCTGCGTAACGTCGAGGGACGTTTCCACAATGGCATCCGCGTCACCGACACGGCCGCCATGGAATGCGCCAAGGAAGCGGCTGGCGAACTGCGCCTCGACATCGAGGCCGCCTTCAGCCAGGGCTTGCCCAACACCCCGATGTCGCACGCCGCGATCCGTATTATTTCCGGCAACTTCATCACCGCCCGCCCGCTGGGCGTGATCGACGGGGTCGACTTCGAACTGACCGGCGTCACGCGCAAGGTCGACGCCGAGACCATCCACTCCATCATGGGGTCGGACGGCGTGGTGCTGCTCTCGCCGCTGGGCTTCTCGCCCACCGGCGAAACGTTCAACCTGACCATGGAGGACGTGGCCTGCACCGCCGCCATCGCCCTGCACGCCGACAAGCTGGTGTTCATCACGGAAACCGACATGATGACCGATGCCGGCGGCACCGAAATCCGCGAGCTGTCCTCGCACCAGGCCGAGGCCGTGCTGCAGGCCGGTTTCCTGCCCGACGCCACCGCCTTCTACCTGAAACACTGCGTCAAGGCTTGCAACAACGGCGTCGAGCGCGCCCACATCGTGCCGTTCGCCATGGACGGCTCGGCCCTGCTGGAGCTGTTCACCCACGACGGCGTGGGCACCATGATCTCGCACGAGAACCTCGAATCGCTGCGCCCGGCCACGATTGAAGACGTGGGCGGCATCATCAAGCTGATCGAGCCGCTGGAAGCGGACGGCACCCTGGTCAAGCGCGGGCGCGAACTGATCGAGCGCGAGATCGAGATGTTCTCGGTCATCGAGCACGACGGCGTGATCTTCGGTTGCGCGGCCCTGTACGTCTTCCCGGAAGAAAAAATGGCCGAAATGGCATGCTTGACCGTCAATCCCGAAGTGCAAGCCCAGGGCGACGGCGAACGCATCCTGAAACACATGGAAAACCGTGCGCGGGCGCAGGGCATCAGCAAGCTGTTCGTGCTGACCACCCGCACCGCGCACTGGTTCATGAAACGCGGCTTCGTGCCCGCCACTGTCGACGCGTTGCCGAAAGACCGCCAGCGCCTCTACAACTGGCAGCGCAAGTCGCAAGTGCTGATCAAAACCCTGTAATCGACTTATTGAGGAGTAGCCACGATGGCCCGTACCGTCCACTGCATCAAACTGAACAAGGAAGCCGAAGGCCTGGACTTCCCGCCCTATCCGGGCGAGCTGGGCAAGCGCATTTACGAATCCGTGTCCAAGGAAGCCTGGGCGGCCTGGCTCAAGCACCAGACCATGCTGGTCAACGAAAACCGCCTGAACCTGGCCGACGTGCGCGCGCGCAAGTACCTGGCGACGCAGATGGAAAAGCACTTCTTCGGCGAAGGCGCCGACGAGGCGGCCGGCTACGTGCCGCCCACCGCCTGAGACCTGCCGGCACGGCAGGCCGCGCGCCCTCAGCGGTGCGCGACTGCCGAGCGCATCGGCTTACACTGGCGCAATTCGCAACGCGCCAGGAACACCCGCCCATCGTCGCACGCCATCCGGTACACTTCGACCGGACCCGGCTCCGTCACCAGCCCCGCCCCTCGCCCGCCGCGGCACTGCTCGGCTTTGGCCAGCTGTTCCACCGTCGCCGACGAAATACCGGGGCGGAATTCCACCTTCTGCACTTCGACGCCGCCGACCATCAGCCGCTTGGCATTCTCGTCCGCCTGGTCCGGCTTGCGCTTGACAGGCGCCTGAGCCACCTTGGCATCCTGCTTCAGGAAAGGGATCGAGGAACAGGCACTCAACAAACCAGCGGCAAGCAACAGCAGGGACAGGCGTTTCATGGGCGCTTTCCAGGCAAGAGGATCAGTATTTGACGGTGCGCACGCCATCGGGCGTGCCCAGCAGGCAGACATTGGCGCCGCGCGCCGCAAACAGGCCGACCGCCACCACGCCGACGATCTGGTTGATGCGCGTTTCCAGCGCCACCGGATCGGTGATGACCAGGCCGGACACGTCGATGATGTTGCCGCCATTGTCGGTCACGAAGATTTCCTCGGAACCGGCCTTGGTACGCACCTTCGGCTGGCCGCCCAGGGCTGCCAGCTGGCGCATCACGGCATTGCGGGCCATCGGCAGCACTTCCACCGGCAGCGGGAACTTGCCCAGGGTCTCTACCAGCTTGGAACCATCGGCGATGCAGACGAACTGCTTCGCCACCGACGCCACGATCTTCTCGCGCGTCAGCGCCGCGCCGCCACCCTTGATCATGTGGCCGGCCGCGTTGATCTCGTCGGCGCCGTCAATGTACACCGCGATTTCCGTAACCTCGTTAAGATCATACACAGGGATGCCATGGCTGGCCAGGCGCGCCGCCGTCGCTTCCGACGAGGCCACGGCACCCTTGATGCGGTGCTTGATCTTGCCTAATTCATCAATGAAGAAGTTAGCGGTGGAGCCCGTGCCAACACCAATGATTTCGCCGTCGATCACATAGTCGATAGCGGAAATCGCAACAGCCTGTTTCAATTTGTCTTGCGTCATAGTTACAATGGTTCAAGGAAGCGGATGGAAAAGATGCCGTATTTTATCCGAACTGCCACCCTCACCCAGGAAAACTGCCATGAAGCCTAGTACCGTTCTTATCGTGGATGACAGCCGCGTGTCGCGCCTGCTGACCCGCCAGCACATCCAGGTGCGCCATGCCGACTGGGTAGTCGAGGAAGCGGCCAACGGCGACGAAGCGCTGGCCAAGGCCGAAGACTTGCAGCCCGACCTGGTGCTGCTGGACGTGAACATGCCCGGCATGAACGGGGTCGACGCCGCCGCAGCCTTGCGCGTGATGCTGCCCCACGCACATATTTCCCTGCTGACAGCCAACGTCCAGGCAGCCACCCGGCAGCGGGCCGAAGCGATCGGCGTCGGCTTCATGGAAAAACCGATCACGGCCGAACGCATTGCGCAACTGATTGCGCCGCTGGAAGCCTGACATGGTCAGGCTGACCGACCTGGAGCACGACGCCCTCGTTGAGTTGTTCAATATCGGCGTGGGCAAAGCGGCCTCCGCCATGAGCGAGATCGTCAACGAAAGCGTCACCATGTCGGTGCCGGCCATCAGTTTCCTCACGCGCGCGGCAGCGGCCAAGCTGCTGGCCAGCCGCAGCACCGGCAACGGCCGCCTGTGCGGCATCAGCCAGCACTACAGCGGGGCCTTCGAGACCGAGGCCATCCTGATGTTCCCGGAAGAGAAAAGCCAGGAAATCGTGCGCCTGATGGTGGGCGAATCGATGCCGCTGGCCGAACTGTCGGCCATGGAGCGCGAAGCGATGAGCGAGATCGGCAATATCCTGCTGAACAGCTGCGTCGGTTCCCTGGCCAACCTGCTGGGGCACGAATTGCAAGGCTCATTGCCGGACTACCACGTCGGCTACAGCGACGAGATCCTGGCGCTGTCGGGCCATGGCGAGACGGCCGTGCTGATGCTGCACATCGAATTCATCATCGAACGCCAGCAGATCGGCGGCGACGTCGCCTTCATCATGGACATGACGGCGCTGCACGACTTGAAGCAGCACGTGACGGCCTTCCTGGAACGCACCGTGGGCGGGGAACAGCCATGAAGTGCTCGGTCGAATCGCTTGAACTGCTGCAGGGCGTCATCGATTGCATCGACGTGGGTGCCTTCGTGCTCGACGCCAGCCAGCGCATCGTGCTGTGGAACCGCTGGATGAGCCAGCACTCCGGCACGCTCAGCGCGGAAACGCTGGAACGCAATTTCTTCGACCTGTTCCCCGAGCAGCGCGACAAGCGGCTCGAGACGGCCATCGTCCAGGCCCTGCGCAACAACCTGCCAGCGTTGCTGTCGCAGACGCTGAACCGCTGGCCGCTGCCGCTGTACAGCAACAAGGCCACCGCCGAAAAAGGCGAGCGCATGCAGCAGCAAATTACCGTCACCCCGCTCAACCTGGCCAATGATGAGCGCTATTGCCTGATCCAGGTCAGCGACGTCAGCGCCGCCGTACAGCGCGAAAACCTGCTGCGCGAACAGGCCCTGGCCCTGCGCTCGCAGACCCTGCTGGACGACCTGACCGGCGTGGCCAACCGCCGCCATTTCGACCTGGCAATCGACCGCGAAACGCGCCGCGCGCGCCGCATGGGCACGCCGCTCTCGCTGATGATGCTCGACATCGACTACTTCAAGGCCTACAACGACCATTACGGCCACCAGCAGGGCGATGCCTGCCTGGAAGCGGTGGCATCGGCGCTGTCGACCATGCAGCAGCGGCCGGCCGACCTGTTCGCGCGCTACGGCGGCGAGGAGTTCGCGGTGATCCTGCCCGACACGCCGGGCGAAGCGGCCGTGATGATGGCCAACGCCATGTGCCGCAAGGTGCGCGACTTGCGCATCCCGCACCAGGCTTCCCGCGCGGAAGAGCGCATCGTCACCATCAGCATCGGCGTGGCCAGCACCGACGCCGGCCACGCGGGCGAGGTCTATGACCTGATCAACGCGGCCGACCGCGCCCTCTACCAGGCCAAGGCGTGCGGCCGCAACCGCGTCGAGTCCTTGTGAAAACCTCCGTCTTCATCGCCAGCAGCCTGGACGGGTTCATCGCCCGCGAGGACGGCAACCTCGATTGGCTGGTGGCGCGCACGCCGGTCGACGGCGACAGCGGATACGATGCCTTCATGGCCGGCGTCGATACGGTCGTCATGGGGCGCTATACGTTCGAAACGGTGCTGGGATTCGACGACTGGCCGTACCAGGGCAAGCGCGTGGTGGTCTTAAGCCGCATGCTGGCCGAAGTGCCCGCATCGCTCGCGGACAAGGTCGCCCTGCACTCCGGCCCGGTGCGCGCCCTGTACGACGCGCTGCAGGCCAGCGGCTGCCAGGGGCTGTATGTCGATGGCGGCCAGACCGTGCAAAGCTTCCTGCGCGAGGACCTGGTGGACGAGCTGACCATCACCACCATCCCCGTGCTCCTGGGTCGCGGCATTCCCCTGTTCGGCCATACCGGCCACGATATCGCGCTGCGCCACACCGGCACGCGTCAGCTGCCGGGAGGGCTGGTGCAGGACACCTATGCCACGCGCCTGGTTGGCTTCCCGGAGCGGCCGCCCGCGCCCTGATGAAGCGCGGCGGCCGGGCATCGTTCACGGACAGAAAAGTGCGTGCTGGCCTGCGGTATGGAAATCGCGCCAGACCCGGTTGATGTCGGAGTCCTCCTGCGCCGCACGCAGGCCGCAATACGGATAGATGTCGCCCACCGCGCGGCGCGCCGCCACCACCAGCGCCATCGACGCTGCGCGCAGCTGGGCGTCCAGCGCTTCGTCCACCGCGGCCCCCTCGCCTTGCGCCTGGGCCCAGGCCTGGTCAAGCAATGCATACACCCGCTCGCGCGCGCCCTCCAGCGCCATGACGGCGCGTGCCAGCGCCTCCTGCGCGCCGGCCGGCTGCTGCCTGCGCGCCCCGACAACGGCGCCAGCCAGCTGCAGGAAATGGCGCGCCATGCCGGACATGTTGGCCGCCAGCGTCACCCAGGCCAGCAGCATGAAGGGGAACCGGTACAAGGTGCCGGGCGCCGTGGCGCACGCCGGGTCGATCGTGAAGCAGTGGCTGGCCGGCACCCACGCGCCCTCGATCCGGTAGCTGTGCGACGCGGTGCCGCGCATGCCGAAGCTGGCCCAGGTCGGCTCCACCACCACCTGCGCGGCCGGCACGACGAAGGCGCGCACCGACGCCCCGTCCGGCGGCACGCCGCCTTCGCGCAAGATGGCGTTGAGCGTGAAGTGCGTCGCCATGGGCGCCCCGCTGGCGATCTCCCAACGGCCCGTGATGCGGTAACCATCGCCTTCGCGGTCCGCGAAACCGGTCGGCGCGCCGCTGCCGGCCAGGCAGACATTGGGCGTGGCGATGATGTCGCGCGCGGTCTCGGGCGGCAGGAAGCCGGCAAACCAGCCCGCTCCCGCGCACAGCGTGACAACCCAACCCACGCTGCCATCGGCCTCCGCGATCGCCTCCTCCAGCCGCACCGCCTGCGGCAAAGGCATCTGCGCCCCGCCCGCCGCCTGCGGCGCCAGCATCTTCAGCCAGCCCCGCTCGTGGATCAGCGCCTGCTGCTGCGGCAGCAGGAAACCTAGCTTGTCGGCGGCGGCGGCGCCGGCCCGGATCGTTTTTACGTCGGCATCCATATGATTTCTGTGACAGAATTGCCAGCATTCTAAACCCAGGAGACGTCACCCATGCTGCGTACCGCCCTGCTTTGCCTGATCACCGCCCTGCCCCTCGCGTCCAGCGCCGCCCCGCTCAATGCGCAGCTCACGCAGCGCGCGGTGCTGAACCTGCATGTCGTCAAGCAGATCGCCGCCGCGGCGGAGGCCGAAGCGCGCAAGAATAACTGGAACGTTTCCATCGCCGTCGTCGACGAGGCCGGACAGCTGGTGCACTTCATCCGCATGGACGATACCGCCAATTCGAGCGTGATCGTGGCCCAGGGCAAGGCGCGCCACGCCGTGAACTACCGGCGCGACACCAAGTTCCATCAGGACATCCTGGAAAAAGGCAATGCCGTCGTGCTCGGCCTGCCCGATGCGCTGCCGCTCGAAGGCGGCGTGCGGCTGGTGGCGAACGGCAAGGTGATTGGCGCCATCGGCGTGGCGGGCGTCCAGGCGCCGCAGGACGCCCAGATCGCGCGCGCCGGCGCGGCGCTGCTGCAGGATTAAGCCGCCGACAAGGCCAGCACCACCAGGGCGTACATGCTCAGCACGATGAAGGCGATCAGGAGCAGGAAGCAGGTGCGCCAGAATGCGCCGAAGCGCGACAGGGCGTAGGTGCCGCGCAGCTGCAGGAACATGTGCACTGGCGGCACGAAGGCGAACAGGCTGGCCGCCCAGCCTTCGAAACCGAAGTAGCCCAGCGTCGCGACGCACGTAAACAGCAGCGCCATGAAGGACAGCGAGTACAGCGAAAACACGGCGTGGTCGTACATGGAGATGCCGCGGCGCCAGAAGAACATCATCCAGAGGAAAGGCATGGAGATCGGCACCAGCAGGAACGAGTACTTATAGGCGGCGTTCTTCAACTTGTACATCGCCAGGTCCGGATTGTCGACCGCATGCTTGATGCCCTTGTCGATCCAGGCGATATCGCTGAAGTTCTTCGTCTTGCCATCGAGTTCGATTCCGGATTCGCTGGCAATGAGCTTGATCGCGCTTTCCGCGTCGTCCGCCTTCTTGACGACAGGCGCGGCCGGCTTCGCGGCAGGCGTGGCCTGCGCAGCAGCTTCCGCCTCGGCGGCCTTCAGGTCCGCTTCGCGCTTGGCCAGTTTCGCGCGCGCCTTTTCCACCGCCTTGCGCGCAGGTTCGATTGAGGCACTTTCCTGTTCCGCCTCTTTCAACCGTCCTTCTGCCTCGGCCAGTACTTCGCGCGCGTGTTGAACCTTGTCCTTGTGGCCCTCGACGTACTTTGCCTTGGCCTCTGGCCCCGTGGTTACCGCTTTGCCGTCTTCCGACGTCATGGTCAGCGAGAAGACAAAGAACATGAAGAACATCATGAACAGGAACAGCGCCAGCGGCGACACGAAGCGCGTGCGCTGGCCGTCGATATAGCGCCGCGTCAGTTCGCCCGGCCGCGCCACCAGCAGCGGCAAGGTGCGCCAGCCCTTGGTGTCGAAGTGCAGCAGGCCGTGAATCAACTCCTCGCCCAGGTGCAGCACGGACTTGTGCAGGTGGCCCTTCTGGCCGCAATGGCCGCAGTAATTGCCGGCGACAGGCGTGCCGCAATTGGCGCAGGCCTGGCCGTGGGCGTGGCCGCCGGCCCTGCCGGCATCGCCCTCAACTTCCTTCGCTACCAGGCCGGCCGTGAGCAGGTCACCTGCCGCTTCAACTTCGAGTCCCATTGTTCTTACTCCGCTGTATTCATTGATGCGATGGCTTGCGCCGACTCGATGACGGTGGCGTATTCGCCGTGCAGGTTGGACAGGGCCATGGCATGCACCTCCTGCGCGCTGCGGTGAACGCCGTCATGGTCAATCTGGGCGTAAGCATAGCAGCCATCCTCCGCCACGTAGGCCTTGAAGCCCAGGTTGCCCGCCGTGCGAGCGGTGGATTCCACCGAATTGTTGGTGCTGACGCCGACGATCAGCAGCGCCTCGATGCCGCGCACGTGCAGGCAGCGTTCCAGTCCTGTATTGATGAAGGCATCCGGCACATTCTTTTCCACCACGTGCTCGCCGGCCAGCGGCGCCAGCGCCGGCTGGAATTGCGCCCCCGGCTGACCCGGCCAGAACGGCGAACCGGGCGTGCGCGACATATGGCGCACGTGCACCACCGGCGCGCCATGTCCGCGCCAGTGCGCCAGCAGGCCGGCGATGACTTCTTCCGCCTGGTGGTTGTTGCGCCGCGCCGCCTCGGGCCAGCGCATGCCGACCTGCATGTCGACGATAATCAGTGCAGCTTTCCGCATCACGCTTGCCCCGCCCTTTACCATCAGGAAGTTCCAAAAGGCAATACGGTAACACAACATTGCCAGAAAAACAGCGGCGCAGTCCGTTCAAGCCAGCTTCGGCAGGTTGCCCGGCGCGGCCGGATTGCGCAGGAAGTCGCACAGCATGTCGGCATACACGCCGACATCGCCCTGTTGCAGGCAGGCCAGCACGAAATAGTCGGCCAGCACTTCGGCCTGCGCTTCCATGTTGAAGTCGCACAGGCGCAGTTCGGCCGACACCTGGTAGTCGTAGCTCAGGCCGATGCGCACGGCGCCGCGCCACAGCACCGGGTAGCCCAGCTGGTATTGCCAGACGTGCGCCATCTCGTGCATGAACCAGTGCTGTTCGCGTTCGGTGGCGGCGGAAAAGTCGTCGCGGTAGCGGGTGGCGTGGAAGTACAGTTCGCCGTTCGGCGTGATGCAGACGTCTTTGCGCTGCAGGAGGGGAATGAAGCGGGTGTTGTGGACGCGCACGCGCTGGTAGTCGATCGCGCCGGCAAACACCAGCCGGGCCAGCGCGATCTCGCCCGACGTCAGTGGCCGGGCGATCCGTTCCATCACTGGCGCAGCGCGCTGGCTGCCTTGGCGATGGCGGTGATGCGGTCCCAGTCGCCCGCCTGCATGGCATCCTTGGGCGTGAGCCAGGAGCCGCCCACGCAGGCCACGTTCTTCAGCGACAGGAAGGCTGGCGCGGTATCCTGCGAAATGCCGCCGGTGGGGCAGAACATCACGTCCGGCAGCGGGCCGGCAATCGCGCTCAGCATGCCGACGCCGCCGGCCGGCACGGCCGGGAACAGTTTCAACTGCTTGAAGCCCTGCTCGCGCGCCTTCATCACTTCGGACGGCGTCATCACGCCAGGCAGCAGCGGCAGGCCGCTGGACTTGGCGGCGCCGATCAGCGCATCGGTCAGGCCGGGCGACACGCCGAACACGGCGCCGGCGTCGCGCGCCGCGGCAAATTCCTCGGGCTGGGTCAGCGTGCCGACGCCGACGATGGCGCCTTCCACTTGGCTCATGGCGCGGATCGCGCCCAGGCCGTGCTGGGTGCGCAGGGTCACTTCCAGCACGCGGATGCCGCCCGCCACCAGGGCCTTGGCCAGTGGCACGGCGTGCTCCGGGTCGTCGATCGCGATGACGGGAATCACGGCCGATGTACGCATAATCTCAAGCAGGGTCATATCAGGCTTTCTTGGCAAGGAAATCTTCATCGGAACCGGGCATGGTATTGCCCACGTTGTCGCCGCCGTGCAGCTGCACGGTGGTCGGGATCGGGGACGGCAGCGGGAAGCTGGTGGCGCCCTGCTCCGCCGCGCACACGGTGCTGCGGAACATGCTGAACAGCTCGCGCCCCATGCCGATCTGGTTGGGAGTCAGGTCGGCCTGCGCCAGCGAGCGGCCGCACCACTCGTCGGACGGCACCAGCGCGTCCAGCGTGCCGCTGGCGGCGTCGAGGCGGATCAGGTCACCGTCGCGCACCAGGCCGAGCGGGCCGCCGGCCAGGATTTCCGGCGAGACGTGGATGGCGGCGGGCACCTTGCCCGAGGCGCCGGACATGCGGCCGTCGGTCACCAGCGCCACCTTGCGGCCCGCGTCCTGCAGGTTGGCCAGCGCCGGGGTCAGTGCGTGCAGTTCCGGCATGCCGTTCGCCTTCGGGCCCTGGAAGCGCAGCACGGCCACGAAATCGCGATCGAGCTCGCCCGTCTTGTAGGCGGCCATGAACGCTTCCTGCGAGTCGAATACCAGGGCCGGCGCTTCCACCACGCGGTGTTCTTCCTTGACGGCGGAGACCTTCATGATGGCGCGCCCCAGGTTGCCCTGCACCAGCACCATGCCGCCGTCCTTCGAGAACGGGTCGGCGGCGCCGCGCAGCACCTTCTCGTCGGCGCTGCGTGCCGGCGCTTCGCGGAACACGACGCCGCTGGCGTCGTCGTTCAGGAACGGCTCGCCGCAATGCTTGCGCAGGCCCTTGCCCAGGATGGTGTTGACGTCCTCGTGCAGCAGGCCGGCGTCCAGCAGCTCGCGGATCACGAAGCCGGTGCCGCCCGCGGCGTGGAAGTGGTTCACGTCGGCGTCGCCGTTGGGGTAGATGCGGCACAGCAGCGGCACCACGGCCGACAGCTCGTTGAAGTCGTCCCAGTCGATCACGATGCCGGCGGCCTTGGCGATGGCAACCAGGTGCAGCGTGTGGTTGGTCGAGCCCCCGGTGGCCAGCAGGCCCACCACGGCGTTGATGATGGACTTCTCGTCGACGATATGGCCGACCGGAATGTAGTCGGCGCCCATTTCGGTGATCTGCGCGGCGCGCTGGGCGGCGGCGGCGGTGAGCGCGTCGCGCAGCGGCGTGCCCGGATTGATGAAGGCGGCGCCCGGCAGGTGCAGGCCCATGATCTCCATCAGCAGCTGGTTCGAGTTGGCCGTGCCGTAGAAGGTGCAGGTGCCGGCGCCGTGGTAGGACTGGGCCTCGCCTTCGAGCAGTTCTTCGCGCGTGGCCTTGCCTTGCGCATAGCGCTGGCGGATCGCCGCCTTTTCCTTGTTCGACAGGCCGGACGTCATGGGGCCGGCCGGCACGAACACGGCCGGCAGGTGGCCGAAGTGCAGCGCGCCGATCAGCAGGCCCGGGACGATCTTGTCGCACACGCCCAGGTATAGCACGGAATCGAACATATTGTGCGACAGGCCGATGGCGGTCGACATCGCAATGGCGTCGCGCGAGAACAGCGACAGCTCCATGCCCGGCTGGCCCTGGGTCACGCCGTCGCACATGGCGGGCGTAGCGCCGGCAAACTGCGCCACCGCGCCGACCTTGCGCACCGCGTCCTTGATGATGGCCGGGAAGGTCTCGAACGGCTGGTGTGCCGACAGCATGTCGTTATAGGCCGAGATGATGGCCACGGAAGGCTGCTTCACTTCCTTCAGGATCAGCTTGTCCTTTGCCGGGAAGGCGGCGAAGCCGTGCGCCAGGTTGGTGCAGGACAGGGTGCCGCGCTGGGTGCGGCCCTTGATGCGGGCCGCTTCGAGGTGCGCCAGGTAGGCGCCGCGGGAGGCGCGGCTGCGCTGGGTGACGCGCGCGGTGACTTTTTCCAGGACTGGATGCAACGGCATGATCGTTCCTTTTCAGTGAATTTCAGGAAATTTTACTACAAAATCCCCGAGCGCGAGCGCCACCGATGCGCCAAATTACGCCTATAAGCCCCTGATTGCGTCCATATGCCAAAAGATTTGTAGTGAATTTACCTGATTTTCCTGTATATTAAGCACTACGAATCAACTTACCCGGACAATTATGCGCTTGCCCGCCCTGACCTCCACCGCCGCCTACCAGGCACTCGAAAACCACGCCCACGACGCCCGCGCATGGCATATGCGCCAGCTGTTCCAGAAGGACCCTGGCCGCTTCCCGCGCATGACGGTCGATGCCGCCGGCCTGTTCCTCGATTTCTCCAAGAACCGCGCCAACGAAGAAACCATCAACCTGCTGGTGCACCTGGCCCGCACGCGCGGCGTGGCGGAGCAGCGCGATGCCATGTTCGCCGGCGAGAAAATCAATATTACCGAACGGCGCAGCGTACTGCACACCGCCCTGCGTATGCCGCGCGGCAAGGCCCTGACGGTCGACGGCCAGGACGTCAATGCCGACGTGCACGCGGTGCTGGACCGCATCAAGGTGTTTACCGACAAGGTGCGCAACGGCGGCTGGCTGGGCTGCACCGGCAAGCCGATCACGGACGTGGTCAATATCGGCATCGGCGGCTCCGACCTGGGCCCGAAGATGGCCGTGCTGGCCCTGCGCTCGTTCTGCCACCCGCGCCTGAAGATGCACTTCGTCTCCAACGTGGACGGGCACGACATGGACGCCGTGCTGGGACAGGTCAATCCCGAAACCACGCTGTTCATCGTCGCCTCCAAGACCTTCACCACCGCAGAAACCATGCTCAACGCGCAGACCGCGCGCACGTGGTTCCTGGCCCGGGCGCGCGAGGCGGACCTGCCGCGCCATTTCGTTGCCGTCTCGACCAACACGGATGCGGTGCGCGCCTTCGGCATCGATCCGGAGAACATGTTCCCCTTCTGGGACTGGGTCGGCGGCCGTTACTCGGTCTGGTCGGCCATCGGCCTGTCGGTGGCGCTGGCGATCGGCTTCGGCTACTTCCAGGCGTTCCTGGAGGGCGCGCACGCCATGGATGAACACTTCCGCGAAGCGCCGCTGGAAGCGAACATGCCGGTGCTGCTGGCACTGATCGGCTTCTGGAACCGCGAATTCCTGGGCGCCAGCTCGCTCTCCATCGCCCCCTACCACCAGGACCTGAGCCGCTTCCCCGCCTACCTGCAGCAGCTCGACATGGAAAGCAACGGCAAGCGCGTGACCAAGAGCGGCCAGCCGGTCGACACGGCCACCTGCCCGGTGGTCTGGGGCGAATGCGGCACCAACGCGCAGCACGCCTATTTCCAGCTGCTGCACCAGGGCACCGACCCGACGCCGATCGACTTCATCGCCGCCCTGCGCGCCACGCACGACCTGCCGCAGCACCACGACGCCCTGCTGGCGAACTGCTTCGCCCAGTCCGAAGCCTTCATGAAGGGCAAGACCGAGGATGAAGTGCGCGCCGAGCTGAAAGGCGCCGGCCTGCCGGCGGCCCAGGTGGAAGAACTGGTGCCGCACAAGACCTTCCCGGGCAACCGTCCCTCCAACACCATCCTGATGGACCAGTTGACGCCCGCCACCCTGGGCGCCCTGGTCGCGCTGTACGAACACAAGACCTTCGTGCAGGGCGTGATCTGGAACATCGCCAGCTTCGACCAGTGGGGTGTGGAACTGGGCAAGGTACTGGCCAGGAAGATCCAGGCGGAACTGGGCGGCCAGGTCGACCCCGCATCGCATGACAGCTCGACCAATGGCCTGATCGTGATGGCCAAGGCGGCACACATCCAATGAGCGGCTACCAGATCGATGTCGCCTGCGAGGCGACGATGACCGTGGGCGAAAGCCCGCTGTGGGCGCCCGGCGAACAGGCCCTGTACTGGGTCGACATCGAAGGCTTCGCCATCCACCGCCTGCACCCGGAGAGCGGTCGCCACGACCAGTGGCCGGTCGAGAGCGAAGCGGCGGCGCTGGCCCTGGCGGCACGCGGCGGCCTGATGGTGGCGCAACGGCGCGGCTTCTCGCACTTCGACCCCGCCAGCGGCGCACTGACGCTGGTGGCCGAGGCGCCCTACGACCAGTCCACCACGCGCTTTAACGACGGCAAGTGCGACGCGGCCGGCCGCTTCTGGTGCGGCACCATCTACGAACCGCGCGACAAGCCGGCGGCGGAAATGTTCGTGCTCGAGCGCGGCAAGATCCGCAAGGTCTGGTCGGGCGGCATGGTCAATTCCAACGGCCTGGGCTTCAGCCCCGACGGCAAGACCATGTTCCACGCCGAGACGGCCAGCCACCGCGTGACGCGCTTTGCCTTCGACCTGCTGGCCGGCGTGGTAAGCGACGAGCGCGACGTGCGCCGCTTCAGCACCGACAAGTCGGCAGCCGGGTACGGCGGCCGCCCGGACGGCGCGGCGGTGGACAGCGAAGGCAATTACTGGGTTGCCATGTTCGAGGGCGGCCGCATCCTCAAGCTCTCGCCGCTGGGCGACCAGCTCGACGAGATCCGCCTGCCGGTGCGCTGCCCGACCATGGTGGCCTTCGGCGGCGCGGACCTGCGCACGCTGTACATCACCACCGTCGGCAAGCGCCCGGCCGATGAACTGGCGGCCCTGCCCCTGAGCGGAAAAGTGTTGTCCGTGCGCGTGCCCGTCACCGGCCGCGCCGAACCGGCATACGTAGACTGAAATACCCTTTTTTGATCATCCCTAACTGAAGACGATTATGGCTCTCTCTGATTTCGACCTGGTTCTGTTTGGCGGTAGCGGCGACCTCGCAATGCGCAAGTTGCTGCCTGCCATGTTCAGCCGCGATGTATGCGGCGACTTGCCGCCGACCGCGCGCATCGTGTGCGTCGGCCGCCAGGAGAGCACCCAGGAAGAATTCATCAGCATGGTGACCAGCACCTCGCGTCCCCATATCAAGTCATCCAATGCCACCGACGAGAACTGGAACCGCTTTCTGGCCCGCATCGTCTACGTCGCGCTCGATGCCACCGCCGCCGACACCTACCAGGGCCTGGTGCAGGCGCTGCGCAACGACCCTGGCGTAACGCGCGTCTATTACCTGGCCACGCCGCCCGCCCTGTTCTCGCGCATCTGCGACAACCTGAAGGCGAATGGCCTGGCCACCGCCAATTCGCGCGTGGTGCTGGAAAAGCCGCTCGGCCGCGACCTGGCCTCGGCCAAGCAGATCAACGCCGAAGTGGGCAAGGTCTTCGAGGAACAGCAGATCTACCGCATCGACCACTACCTGGGCAAGGAAACCGTGCAGAACCTGCTGGCCCTGCGCTTCGGTAACGTCCTGTTCGAGCCGCTGTGGCGCCGCGAGTGGATTTCCGACGTGCAGATCACCATTGCCGAGAAGCTGGGCGTGGGCAACCGCATCGGCTACTACGACACCTCCGGCGCGCTGCGCGACATGCTGCAGAACCACCTGCTGCAACTGCTGTGTATCGTCGCCATGGAACCGCCCACCTCGATCGCGCCGGACGCCGTGCGCGACTCCAAGCTGCAGGTGCTGCGTTCCCTGAAGCGCTTCACCCCGACCACGCTGGCGCAGAACATCGTGCGCGGCCAGTACCGCGCCGGCCACGTGGAAGGCCAGGCCGTGCCGAGCTACCGCGACGAACCGGAAGCGCCGCAGCAGTCCAAGACCGAGACCTTTGTCGCCATGAAGGTGGAAATCGACACCTGGCGCTGGGCCGGCGTGCCGTTCTACCTGCGCACTGGCAAGCGCATGGCCGATTCGCTGGCCGAGATCGTGGTGCGCTTCAAGCAGATACCGCACTCGATCTTCAACCAGCCGACGTCGAGCTTCCAGCCCAACTCGCTGGTCATCCGCCTGCAGCCGGACGAAGGCTTGCGCATGAACCTGATGGCCAAGACCCCGGGCGAAGGCATGCGCCTGAAACCGGCGGAACTGGAACTGGACTTCCGCGAAACGTTCAAGATGCCGCGCATGGACGCCTACGAGCGCCTGCTGCTGGACGTCCTGCGCGGCCAACTGACCCTGTTCATGCGCGGCGACGAGCTGGAAGCGGCGTGGGAATGGGTCGAGCCGATCCTGAAGAACTGGGAGCAGGACGAATCGGCGCCGCTGCCCTACGCCTCCGGTACCTGGGGCCCGGCCGCCGCCAGTGCCCTGATCGGTCGCGACGGGCTACAATGGCGCGAAGAAGCGCTGCCGGAGGACTAAGGAGGCGCTGCCCCTGCTTCACCCTACCTGAAGACCGATGCTACTCGACTCCATCCGCACCCAGCTCGACTCGCTCTCCAAATCGGAGCGCAAGGTCGCGCTGGCCGTGCTCGACAACCCGGCCCGCACCGTGGGCGCCAACATTACCGCGCTGGCCAAAAGCGCGCAGGTGTCGGAGCCGACCGTGGTGCGCTTTTGCCGCACGCTTGGCTACGATGGCTGGCACGAGTTCAAGCTCAAGCTGGCGCAGGGCCTGGCGCTGGCCCTGCCCGGCCTGAACGACCAGCCGGCGCAGGACGACCTGGCGGCCGACCTGGTGAACAAGATCTGCAGCCGTTCCATCAACACCCTGCTGGACCTGCGCAACAACCTGAACGCCGAACCGGTGCAAAAGGCGCTCGACATCCTCTCGCGCGCGCGCAAGATCGAATTCTACGGCCACGGCACGTCCGGCATCGTGGCGGCCGACGCACAGCACAAGTTCTTCCGCTCCGGCGTGCCCACGGTGGCCTACGCCGACCCGGCCATCCACAGCATTTCCGCCGCCCTGCTGCACGAAGGCGACGCCGTGGTGGCCATTTCCCAGCGCGGCAACAGCCCGGCCCTGGTGCGCTCGGCCAAGCTGGCCAGGGAAGGCGGCGCCGACGTGATCGTGCTGGCGCCTTCCGGCACGCCGCTGGCGGAAACGGCGTCGGTGCTGATTCCGATCGACCTGATCTTCAACACCGACCCCTACACGCCCATCTCCGCCCGCCTGGCCTACCTGGTCGTGATCGACGTGCTGGCCGTCGGCCTGGCCCTGAAACGCGGCCCCGAATTCCGCCGCAAGATGCAGAACGCGCAGAAGGCGTTGCAGGAATTCGACATGCAGTTCGACTCCTTCATCGGCTGATTGCCGTGTGACAAAGTGTGAGTAAGCGCGTATTTCTTTAGGTGTAGCATCATCGGATTCCTCGGGAGGGCATCCAATGACCACGCTGAACCAAGGCCAGACCAAACGGGTGGCGCTGATCGCGGTGCACGGTGTCGGGTCACCCGCCAAGGGAGAAACGGTGCGCCAGGTGGTGGAGCTGCTGCAGGCGGAATCCGGCGACGCGGTCCACTACTCCCCCTTCTCCGAAACGCCCCTGCACATCCCGGTGGAGCCGGTGGCCCCGCGCGGGGCGCGCTCGGGCGACACCCAGTTCAGCCAGCAAGCCCTGGGCGAACTTGACCTGACCGACGAAGTACGGCGCTACCGCACGCTCAAGCTGTCGGGCACGCGCACCGAGGACGGCATCGGCAGCCACCACCTCGACTGTTACGAACTGTATTGGGAAGACTTCTCGTCCGCGTCGAGCAGCATGCCGCGCTTCCTTTCCGAGCTGTACCAGCTGATGTTTCACTTGGCGTCCCTGGGCCGCAAGACCGTGGTGCAGGCCAGCGATGCGGGCACGTCGGCGGCGCTTGCCGTGCTGTCGCGCCTGCACCGCTGCGTGGAGGCCATCCTGCCCTCCGCCATCCCGATCGGCAACTTCTACCTGGTGCCCTTCCTGCTTGCCATCCTGCCCGCCCTGCTGCCGGGCCAGGCCGCGCCGCTGGCCGCCGCCCTGCTGTGGAGCACCCTGGCGTTTGCCGCGCTGTACGCCATGGCCTACGCGGCCGGCCGCCCGGCACTGGGCTGGCTCGCGCTGCTGCCGGCCGCCTGGCTGGGCATGGCCATCCACGAGCGCGCCATCGCTGCCGTGGCCCTCAGCCTCGGCCTGCTGCTGTTCGGCCTGGCCCTGGTCTGGCTGGGCACCCGGCTGCTGATGTCGCGCTACGGCGAGACGGCGATGCGGCGCACGTGCTGGGCCTCGCTGGCCGGCGCGCTGACGCTCATCGCCCTGGCCTGGCTGATGGTCGAGGCGCTCAGGATGCTGCCGCCCGAATCCACGCTGGCGCACGACGACGCCGTGACCGCCTACACCTACAGTGTCGCCGCCACGGCCTTCATGCTTACCTTCGTGACGCTAAGCGCCTTGTGGACGGTGCTGGCCCTCCTGCTGCTGCTCACCTGCGGCCTGCCCTTCGCTGCGCGCTGGATGGGGCTGGACGCCTGGCAGGCACGCGCCGCGCGCACCGGCCGCATTGGCGTCATGCTCTCGTCCACCCTGTTCATGATCACTACGCTGTTCCTGTGGTCGGCCATCATCCATGGACTGAACCAGACCGCGCTCAGCGCGCAGGTCTTCACCATCCCCGACCGGCTCGATTTCGGCGCCGGCTATGCCGCGGTGCGCCTGTCCTCGCTGGCCGACATCCTGTTTACTGCCAGCATCAATGGCGCAGGCAACCTGTTCCTGCTGGCCTGCTGCGGCGCCCTGCTGCTGGCCATCGCGGCCGTGATCCCAAGCGCCTGGTTCGAGGCCGTGCCGGCCAGGGCCGACGAAGACGGCGACGCGGAGCGGCAGCGCCGGGAAAAGCTGTGGCATTGGCTGGACCACGCCAGGACGCCCTTGTGGGCGGCCGAGCTGGTGCTGTGCGCCGGCTGGCTGGTGCTGATCCTGGACCCGCTGCTGGGCGCCTACGTGGCCAGGCTGGGCTTCGACGGCAGCGAAACCTGGTTCCACGTCGCGGGCGGGGTGCTGGCGGCGGCCATCCCGGCCACGCTGTTCTTCCGCCAGCATTTGCCGAACGTGGCCACGGCAGTCATGGACATCCTGCTCGACGTCAGCAACTGGCTGCGCGAGCGTCCCTGGCCGCACAACCCGCGCGGCCGCATCATGGCGCGCTATATCAGCCTGCTGCGCAACATCCTGAAACCGGCGCACTACGACCGCCTGCTGATCGTCTGCTACAGCCAGGGCACGGTGATCAGCGCCGACACCCTCAAGCTGCTGAAGGAAACGGACCTGCTGCCGGAGCTGCGCAACGTCGAGCTGGTGCTGCTGACCCTGGGCAGCCCGCTGCGGCAGCTGTATGCGGCGCGCTTCCCGCACTGGTACGGCTGGGCGGAGCAGGCCGACCCGGCAGCGCTCGGCGTCACGCTGTGGGCCAACGGCTACCGCAGCGGCGACTATGTGGGCCGCGCGCTGTGGGACGGCGGCCCGCTGGCGCAGCGGCCCACTGCGCATGGCGACCACTACGACTTCTGCGTCGGCGTGGGCGCCCACCTGCACTACTTCGACCGCACCGCGCGCCGCGTGGGCCGCGAGATCGACTTCCTGGTGAGCCAGGCCCTGACGGTCGCGTCGGTGCCTACCCCATAAGGCTTGGCATATAATCCGGGCATGCAAGAATCGACACTGTACGGCCGCGTGCTCGGCCTGGCCAACCTTGGCCTCATGGTGCTGGACGCGAACCAGCGCATCGTCTTCTGGAACCAGTGGCTGGCCAGCCGCTCGGGCATGGCGGCTTCCCGCGTGCAGGGCCTGGCCTTGCTGGAGGCGTTTCCCGAGCTGACGGGGCAGCGCATCGAGCAGGCGCTGCACACGGCGCTGGCCAACAACCTGCCCTGCGTGCTGCCGCAAAACCAGAACCGCACGCCCTTCCCGCTGTTCGCGGCGGGCACCTGGGGCGGCGAACGCATCGAGCAGGCGGTCACGCTGACGCCCTTCAACGAGGACAAGGAGCGCTTCTGCCTGATCGAAGTGGCCGACGTCAGCAACACCGTCGGCCGCGAACGCCTGCTGCGCGGCCAGGCCGAGGCCCTGCGCGCGCAATCGTATGTGGACGGCCTGACCGGCATCGCCAACCGCCGCCATTTCGACGTGGCGCTGGACCGCGAACTGCGCCGCGCCCACCGCCAGGGCAGCCCGTTGTCGCTGCTGCTGATGGACATCGACTCCTTCAAGGCCTACAACGACCACTTCGGCCACCAGCAGGGCGACGCCTGCCTGGCCCTCGTGGCCGAAGCCTTCGCTTCGCGCCTGCAGCGCCCGGCCGACCTGGCGGCGCGCTACGGCGGCGAGGAATTTGCCGCCGTGCTGCCCGACACCAGCGCCGAACAGGCGGCCCAGCACGCGGAAGTGATCCGCGCCTACGTGGAATCGTTGAAGATGGCGCACGCGCCCCAGGCCGTGCATCCGCACGTCACCCTCAGCATCGGCGTGGCCAGCTTCGACAAGGGCCGCCTGGACGACGCCAAGTCGCTGCTGGAAGCGGCCGACCGCGCGCTCTATGCCGCCAAGCGCGCCGGGCGCAACCGCGTCATCGTGGAGCAGCCGGCCTGACTCAGGCTGCCGAGCGCGCGCGGCGCATGCCGCTTGCCGGCGCCAGCGCCGCCTGCACGTCCTGCGCCACCATCTCCGCCGTCGCGGTCGCCATGGTCCAGCCCAGGTGGCCGTGGCCCGTGTTGTAGAACACGCCCGGCCGGCGCCCCGGCCCCACGCGCGGCACCAGGTCCGGCATCATCGGGCGCAGGCCGGCCCAGGGCAGCACCTGGCGCGTGCTGACGCCGGGGAAGCATTGCTGCACCCACTGCACCAGCGGCGCGATGCGGTCGGCGCGGATGTCGCGGTTAAAGCCGTTGAACTCCGCCGTTCCCGCCACGCGCAGGCGGCCCGCGCCCAGGCGGCTGGTGACCAGTTTGGCGGCATCGTCCACCAGGCTGGCCTGGGGCGCCGCCGCGCGGCTGGCCGCATCGTCCAGCATGACCGTGACCGAGTAGCCTTTCACCGGGTAGACGTTGACGCGGTCGCCCAGCATGGCCGCCAGCGCGCGGCTGGCGGTGCCGGCGCACACCACCACGGCGTCGAAGTCCTGCCGTGCCGGCTCCGCTGCGTGCTCGAAGCCGATGCTGACGCCCCCACCCTTGCGCGGCGCCAGTTCCTGCACGGCGGCGCCGCACACCAGCTGCACGCCGCGCCGCGCGGCAGCCTGCGCCAGGCCGAGCGTGAACTGGTGGATGTCGCCCGTGCTGTCGCTCTCGGTGAAAAAACCGCCGTAGAACTGCCCGGCCAGCGCGGGCTCGATCGCCTGCATCTCCAGCGGCGTCACGGCGCGCCGCTGCAGGCCGCCCTGCGCCAGCAATTTGCTGACGCGGGCCGCGTGCTCGAAGCCGGCCTTGTCGCGGCACACGTGCAGGATGCCCTGGCGCCGCTCGTCGAAGGCGATGCCCTCCTCGCGCGCCCAGCCGAACAGGTGCTCGCGGGCGGCAATGGCCAGCCGCGTGCAGGTGATGGTGTTGGCCTCGTAGCGCGGGATGGCCGCCAGGAACTCGGCGAACCAGGACAGCTTGTGCCAGCCTGGCGCCGGGTGCACCAGCAGCGGCGCATCGTGGCGCAGCATCCAGGCCAGGCCCTTGCGCACGGTGGCCCAGCTGTTCCACACTTCGGCGTTGGAGGCCGACAGCTGGCCGCCGTTGGCAAACGAGGTTTCCATCGCAGGATAGCGGTGGCGCTCGAACAGCGTGACCTGCATGCCGCGCCGCGCCAGGGCGTAGGCGCTCGTGACGCCGGCGATGCCGCCGCCGATGACTGCGATGGAGGGCATGCCGGCGCCTACTGCAGCGCCACCTTGCCGTGCGAGGCGGCGCCGGTGGCGCCCAGCACGCCGGCAATCAGCAGCACGTACCACAAGGCCCCCGTGCCACCCTGCAGCACCAGCAGCGCCGTGGCGTCGGCCACCAGGACCGCCGCGCAGCCCAGCGCCAGCAGCAACAGGGCAATCGACACGGCAAACGAGAGCGCGCGGAAATTGGCCACGCGCGCGCCGGTGGCAAACATCAGGTAGCCAGCCACGCTAAAGAGCGGGAACATCAGCCAGAGCGAAGCGCTGGCGGCCAGGCCGCCGACGCCCAGCTGCGCCATGACCAGCGCAGCACCGGAGAACAGGCCCAGCGCCAGCAGCAGCGCGCCCACAATGGCAAGGATCATGGCAACCTCCCGGACGTTGTTTACTGCACGCGGCGCACGCGCGGCGCGCCGCGGGCACCTTCGATATCAATGTAGACCGCCCCCAGTGCCCCCACGCGCAGCGTCGCTTTCGGGCTGTCCAGGTAGACCACTTCGGAACTGTCGTCCTCCACGCGCCATACCTGGCCGTTGGCCAGCTTGATCAGCGTGCCGCGGTCCCAGCCTTCGAACCTGCCCACGATGGCGCTGGCCAGGGTGGTATTGCGCGCCTCCTGCGCCTGCTTGCGGACGGTCGACTGCAGCTCGAAAGCCTGGCTCACGGCCGGTGCCGGCGCGGCAACGCGTGCGGCCGGTGCCGCCGCCGGGGCCGCGGGCGCGGCGGCACTGGCCGCGCGGGCCGGAATGGCGTCGTAGCAGGCCAGGCGCGCGGACGCTTCCGCCATGGCGCGGCAGCGCAGCAGCGCCGCGTCGTCGGCGGCCATCGCGCCGCCGGCAGCCATCAAGAGAAACAGGACAGGCAACTTCTTCATTCGACTTCCTTCTTGAGCAAAAAACCACGAATTACAGCCATTCTAAACGCATCGGAGCGGGCTGCGCCGATTTAGTACAATAGGGACTTTTCGTCCCTAACGTTTCCAGGACTGCAATGAACCAGCTCGAACAGCTCAAGCAATACACCACCGTCGTTGCCGACACCGGCGATTTCCAGTCGATCAAGGCTTATGCGCCGCAAGACGCCACCACCAACCCATCGCTGATCCTGAAAGCGGTGCAGAAGGACGACTACAAGCCGCTGCTGGAAAAAGCCGTGCGCGACAACCCGAACGCCAGCACCGGCGAGATCATCGACAAGCTGCTGATCGCTTTCGGCACCGAAATCCTGAAGTACGTTCCAGGCCGCGTCTCGACCGAGATCGACGCCGCCTTGTCCTTCGACGTGGCCGGCAACGTGGCCAAGGGCCGCGAACTGATCGCGCTGTACGAAAAGGCCGGCATCCCGCGCGAACGCGTGCTGATCAAGATTGCCTCCACCTGGGAAGGCATCCGCGCCTCCGAAATGCTGGAGAAGGAAGGCATCCGCACCAACATGACCCTGCTGTTCTCGCTGTGCCAGGCCATCGCCTGCGCCGAAGCGGGCTCCCAGCTCATTTCCCCGTTCGTGGGCCGCATCTACGACTGGTACAAGAAATCCACCGGCATCGACTACCAGGGCGCGGAAGACCCGGGCGTGCAGTCGGTCAAGCGCATCTACAACTACTACCGCAAGTTCGGCTACAAGACTGAAGTGATGGGCGCATCGTTCCGCAACACCAGCCAGATCCTGGAACTGGCCGGCTGCGACCTGCTGACCATCTCGCCGGACCTGCTGCAAAAGCTGGCCGACACCGAAGGCGCGGTGGAGCGCAAGCTCAACCCGGCCGATGCCGGTACCGCCGTCAAGATCTCGGTGGACGAGAAGACCTTCCGCTTCATGCTCAATGAAGACGCGATGGCGACCGAGAAGCTGGCCGAAGGCATCCGCGCCTTCGTGGCCGACTCCAACAAGCTGAAACAGATGATTTCGGCCCTGCGCTGAGCACACCTGCCGCAACCAGAGAAAGGGCGCCACGGCGCCCTTTTTTGCTATACAAAACGTTACAATTGCCAGTGTTATACAATTTTCGGCGCAGTCCCACTCACAAGAAGAGACGCCCCAATGAAACCTGTATCGCGCATCCTGCCGCTGGCAGCCGCCGCCCTGTCGCTGACCCTTGCCGCCTGCGGCGATAAGAAAGATGCCGGCAAGGGCGCTCCCCCGCCTCCCACCGTTTCCGTCATCACCGCCACCGCCGGCCAAGTCACCATCACCAACGAGCTGCCGGGTCGCGTGGAAGCGTCGCGCATCGCCCAGGTGCGTGCGCGCACGCCGGGCATCGTGCTGCAGCGGGTATTCAAAGAGGGCGGCGACGTCAAGGCCGGGGAAGTGCTGTTCCGCATCGATCCCGCGCAATTCCAGGCCAGTGTCGACAGCGCCGATGCCGCCGTGGCGCGGGCGGAAGCCAACCTGGCCCAGGCCGACCTGAAGGTGCGGCGCTACAAGCCGCTGCTGGCGGCGCAGGCGGTCAGCCAGCAGGAATACGACGACGCGTTGACGGCCCAGAAGCAGGCCGGCGCGGAGCTGCAGTCGGCGCGCGCGGCACGCAAGAACGCCGGTCTCACGCTGGGCTACGCCACGGTGACGGCGCCGATCTCGGGCCGCGTGGGACGCGCCCTGGTCACGGAAGGCGCGCTGGTGGGCCAGAACGAGGCAACGCCCATGGCCACCGTGCAGCAGCTCGATCCGATCTACGTCACCATCACCCAGTCCTCGGCCGAACTGCTGCGCCTGAAGCAGGCGCTGGCCAAGGGTACGCTAAAGAGCGCCGGCAAGGACCAGGCGCGCGTGACCTTGCTGACCGAGGATGGCCAGGAATATCCGCGCACCGGCAAGCTGCTGTTCTCCGACGTGGCGGTGGACGAATCGTCCGGCGCCGTGTCGATGCGGGCCGAATTCCCCAATCCGGAGCGCATCCTGCTGCCGGGCATGTATGTGCGCACGCGCCTGGAGCAAGGCGTCAACGAGTCGGCCATCACCGTGCCGCAGCAGGCCGTGGTGCGCGGCGCGGAAGGCGCTTCCGTGCTGGTGGTGGGCAGCGACAACAAGGTCAGTTCGGTGCCGGTCAAGGCCGACGCGGCAACCGGCGGCAAGTGGGTGGTCAGCTCCGGCCTGAAGGGCGGCGAGCGCGTCATCGTGGAAGGCTTCCAGAAGACCAAGCCAGGCGGCACCGTCAATCCGGTCCCCTGGAAAGGCCCGGCGCAGGGCCCTGCCGCAGGCGGCGCGCCTGCAGCATCCGCCGCAGCAGCCAAATAAAGGGGCCGGTCCATGGCAAAATTCTTTATCGACCGCCCCGTCTTCGCGTGGGTGATCGCCCTCTTCATCCTGCTGGGTGGAGCGTTGGCCATCACCGTGCTGCCGGTGGCCCAGTACCCGACCATCGCTCCGCCATCCATCGTCATCAGCGCCGCCTATCCGGGCGCTTCGGCCCAGGTGCTGGACGATGCCGTCACCTCGGTGATCGAGCAGGAGATGAACGGCGCCGACGGCCTGCAATACGTGGAGTCGCAAAGCGACTCCAACGGCTCGGTCAGCATCACCGTCACCTTCCAGCCCGGCACCAATCCCGACCTGGCGGCGGTGGACGTGCAGAACCGCATCAAGCGCGTCGAGTCGCGCCTGCCGCAAGCGGTGATCCAGCAGGGCGTGCAGGTCAACAAGGCGCGCTCGAACATCCTGATGTTTGTCGGCGCCGCCTCGACCGACGGCAGCATGGACACCACGGCCATCGGCGACTACCTGGCGCGCAACGTGGTCAACGAGATCAAGCGCCTGCCAGGCGTCGGCCAGGCCGAACTGTTCGGCACCGAGCGTTCCATGCGCGTCTGGGTCGATCCGGACAAGCTGACCGGCTACAAGCTCAATATGAGCGAGGTCACCGCCGCCATCCGCCAGCAGAACGCCCAGGTGGCGGCCGGCACGGTGGGCGACCTGCCCAACCAGCGCTCGCAGACCTGGTTCGCGCCGGTGGTGGTGACGGGCCAGCTGAGCTCCGTCGAGGAATTCGGCAAGATCGTGCTGCGCGCCAACCGCGACGGCTCGCTGGTGCGCCTGCGCGACGTGGCGCGCCTGGAACTGGGCGGCGCCAGCTACCGCGTCAGCGCGCGCCTGAACGGCGAGCCGTTCGTGGCCATCGCCGTGCAGCAGTCGCTGACCGGCAATGCGCTGGCCACGGCCAACCTGGTGCGCGAGAAGATGGACGAGCTGCAAAAGTACTTCCCGCCCGGCCTGAAATACACCGTGCCCTACGATACGTCCCTGTTCGTGAAGATCTCCATCGAGGAAGTGGTCAAGACCCTGCTCGAAGCGGTGGCGCTGGTGTTCCTGGTGATGTATGTCTTCCTGCAGAACATCCGCTACACCCTGATCCCCACCATCGTGGTGCCGATCGCGCTGATGGGGACCTTCGCGGCGATGCAGATGTTCGGTTTCTCGATCAACGTGCTGACCATGTTCGGCATGGTGCTGGCCATCGGCATCCTGGTCGACGACGCCATCGTGGTGGTGGAAAACGTCGAGCGCATCATGAGCGAGGAAGGCCTGCCGTGTTCATCCCGATGGCCTTCTTCGGCGGCGCCGTAGGCGCCATCTACCGCCAGTTCTCGCTGGCGATGGTGTCGGCCATGGTGTTCTCGGCATTGATGGCGCTCTCGCTCACGCCGGCGCTGTGCGCCACCATGCTAAAGCCGGTGCAGGCCGGCCACCACCATGCCAAGAGCGGCCTGTTCGGCTGGTTCAACCGCGGTTTCGCCGCCACCGCCACCCACTACCAGGGCTGGGTGGCCAGGATGCTGACGCGCACCGGGCGCTTCATGCTGATCTTCGCGGCCCTGCTGGGCATCGTGGCCTGGCTCTACGTGCGCCTGCCCTCCTCCTTCCTGCCCAACGAAGACCAGGGCTACATCATCGCCAACGTGCAGCTGCCGCCCGGCGCGGCGCGTGGCCGCACCGAGGCTGTGCTGGCCGAGGTGGACAAGTACTTCCGCAGCCAGCCCGGCGTGGCGCGCACCATCGCGGTCGCCGGCTTCAGCTTCTCCGGCAGCGGCCAGAACGCCGGCCTGGTGTTCGTGCCGTTGAAGGACTGGAAGGAGCGCGGCCCGGACCAGTCGGCCGACGCCATCGCCGGCCGTTCCTTCGGCGGCCTGGCGCACATCCAGGATGCGCAGATCTTCGCCCTCAGCCCGCCGCCGATCCGCGAACTGGGCAACGCCACCGGCATCACGGCGCGCCTGCAGGACCGGGGCGGCCTGGGCCACGAGGCACTGCTGGCGGCGCGCAACCAGCTGCTGGAGATGGCGGGCAAGAGCAAGGTGCTGGTGGGCATGCGGCCGGAAGGCCTGGAGGACGCGCCGCAGATGCAGGTCGACGTCGACCGCGAGAAGGCCAATGCGCTGGGCGTGGCGTTCTCCGATGTCGCCGCCACGCTCGGCACGTCGCTCGGTTCGTCCTACGTGAACGACTTTGCCAACAGCGGCCGTCAGCAGCGCGTGATCGTGCAGGCGGACCAGGCACGCCGCATGCAGCCGGACGACATCCTGCGCCTGCAGGTGCGCAGCAACAGCGGGACCATGGTGCCGTTCGCCTCCTTCGCCACCACGCGCTGGGTGACGGGCCCGATCCAGCTGGTGCGCTACAACGGCTATCCGGCCTACCGCCTGAGCGCCAACGCGGCGCCGGGCTACTCGACCGGCGAGGCGATGAACGAGCTGACCCGCCTGGCCGAGCAGCTGCCGCCCGGCTTTGGCATCGAGTGGACCGGCCAGTCGGCCGAGGAGCGCTTGTCCGGGGCGCAGGCGCCGATGCTGTTTGCGCTCTCGCTGCTGGCGGCCTTCCTGGTGCTGGCGGCGCTGTACGAGTCGGAAACGATTCCGGTGGCGGTCCTGCTGGTGGTCCCCCTGGGCGTGCTGGGCGCGCTGCTGGGCGCCCACCTGCGCGACCTGCCCAACGACGTGTACTTCAAGGTGGGCCTGATCGCGATCATCGGCCTCTCCGCCAAGAACGCCATCCTGATCATCGAGTTCGCCAAGGACCTGCAGGCGCAGGGCAAAGGACTGATCGAAGCCACGCTGGAAGCGGTGCACCTGCGCTTCCGCCCGATCATCATGACTTCGCTCGCCTTCATCCTGGGCGTGCTGCCGCTGGTGGTCGCCTCGGGCGCGGGCTCTGCCTCGCAGCGCGCCATCGGCACCGGCGTGATGGGCGGCATGATCACCGCCACCGTGCTGGCCGTATTCCTGGTGCCGGTGTTCTTCGTGGTGGTGCGCCGCATCTTCAAGGGCAGCGAACGCCAGCGCCGCCTCGCCGCGCATGAACTGGACCAGCCGGAGCACAAGCCATGATCAAGTCCCTATCCCCATCCCTGGCCGCCTGCCTGCTGGCAGGCGCCGTGGCCGGCTGCTCGCTGGCCCCGGCCTACCAGCGGCCGGCGGCGCCGGTTGCCGCAGCCTTCCCCGAGCTGCCGCCCGCCGCGGGCGCCAGCGCCGCGCCGGCCACGGCGCAGGGCGCGACCTCCGCCGCCGGCGCCGGCTGGCGCGCCTTCTTCCCGGACCAGCGCCTGCAGCAGCTGATCGCGACGGCGCTGGAGAACAACCGCGACCTGCGCATTGCCGCCCTGCGCATCGAGGAGGCGCGCGGCGCCTACCGCATCCAGCGCGCCGACCGCCTGCCCACGCTGAACGCCACGCTGGGCGGAACGCGCGCCCGCACGCCCGCTTTCGCCGCCGTCAACGGCCAGTCGCAGGTGGCCGAACGGTATGACGCCGGCCTGGCCATTTCCGCCTTCGAGCTGGACTTCTTCGGCCGCGTGAGAAGCCTGAGCGATGCGGCACTGGCCAGTTACCTGGCCACCGAGGAAGCGCGGCAGGCCGCGCACATCAGCCTGGTGGCCGAGGTGGCCAAGGCCTACTACACCGAACGCGCACTGGCCGAACAGTACGCGCTGGCCGAGCGCACCTACGCGGCGCGCCAGCGCACGTTCGACCTGACCCGGCAGCGCGTGGAAGCGGGCGCCTCCTCGCGCCTGGACCTGCGCTCCAACGAGCAGCAGATGGCGACCGCGCGCGCCGCCGCCCTGGCCCTGGCCCGCCAGCGCGCGCAGGCCGGCAACGCCCTCACCCTGCTGCTGGGCCAGGCGCCGCCCGCCATGCCCGCCACGACGGACGCCCTGGGCGACGCCGCGGCCGACGCCATGTCCACCCTGGCCGCCGGCCTGCCCTCCGAACTGCTGGCCAGGCGCCCCGACATCCGCGCCGCCGAGCAGCGCCTGAAGGCCGCCAACGCCAACATCGGCGCCGCGCGCGCCGCCTTCTTCCCGCGCGTCACGCTCACCACCGCGCTCGGCAGCGCCAGCCGCGAATTCAGCGGCCTGTTCGACGGCGGCAACGACACCTGGACCTTTGCCCCGCAACTGGTGCTGCCCATCTTCGACACCGGCCGCAACCGAGCCGGCCTCGATGTCAGCCACGCACGCAAGCACATCGCCGTGGCCGACTACGAAAAGACGATCCAGGCCGCCTTCCGCGAAGTGGCCGACGCCCTGGCCGCGCGCGCCTACCTGGGCGAGCAGGTCGCCGCCCAGCGCGCCGTGCAGGACGCCCAGGCCGAGCGCCTGCGTCTATTACAATTACGCTTTGAGAACGGCGTTGCCAGCTCGCTTGACGTGCTCGACGCCCAGCGTGAATTGTTCAGCGCGGAGCAGGCCCTGGTCCAGGCGCGCCTGCTGCGTACGACCAGCGCCATCGACCTGTACCGCGCGCTTGGAGGAGGTTTGCAGTAGTGGATTCACCGATCAGTATCCGGCTTGGCCAGCGCGCCCGCCAGCGCATCGAGCGCGAAGGCGTGCAGGCAGCCGACATTGCCATCATTCCCGCCGCGGCGGGCGGCCCCAAGGGGCTGATCCTGAACGGCATCGACCAGTGGCTGTTCGGCGAATGGCTGAAGCAGGCGCCGCGCCCGCGCCGCCTGATCGGCGCCTCCATCGGCGCTTGGCGCATGGCCGCCTCCGCCTTCCGCGACCCGGTCGCCGCGCACCAGCGGCTGGCCCAGTACTACGTCCAGCAGACCTACCCGGCCAAGGTCGACGCGGCCTATGTCAGCCGCACCGTCAGCGGCCTGCTGGACAGCGTGCTGGACGGGCGCGGCGCGGAAATGCTGGCGCACCCCGACATGCTGCTGTCGGTGATCGCCGCGCGCGGCATCGGCCCGCTGGCCGGCACGCGCGGCCGGCGCTGGCGCGAAATGGCCGGCTTCCTGCGCGCCGCCGCCGGCAATGCCGTCTCGCGCCGCCGCCTGGCCGGCGCCATGGAGCGCGTGGTCTTCCACGACGCGCGCGACGACGCCGCCTGGCTGCGCGGCGGCTTCGACGCCTTCACCTCGCATTTCGTCGGCCTGAACGAACAGAACCTGCGCGCGGCCCTGCTGGCATCGGGCTCGATCCCCTTGCTGCTGCAGGCCGTGCGCGACATCCACGGCGCGCCGCCCGGCGACTACTGGGACGGCGGCCTGATCGACTACCACCTGCACCTGCCCTACCAGCGCGACGCCGGCCTGGTGCTGTACCCGCACTTCACCGACCACATCGTGCCGGGCTGGCTGGACAAGTCGATGCCGTGGCGCCGCGCGCGCGACAACGCGCTCGACAACGTGATCCTGGTGTCGCCCTCGCCCGCCTTCGTGGCGCGCCTGCCCAACCGCAAACTGCCCGACCGCAACGACTTCGGCCACTACGGGCAGGACCACGGCGCCCGCATGCGCGACTGGCGCAACGCCATTGGCGAAAGCCAGCGCATGGCCGACGCACTGGCGCAATGGGTGGACAAGCCGGACCTGCGCGTGGCCCGCCTCTTCTGATCGGCACCACCTGTTGCAGCTTTGCAACGACCTGCCAAGACGCTACCGATCAGGCGCATACTAGTGCACCAACCTTCGGGAGGCTTGCATGCAATTCCTGACGCAACTGCGCATTGGGTCCCGCCTGGCGGCGGGCTTCGGCATCGTCCTGCTGCTGTCGGCGCTGGGTACCGGCTATGCGCTCTACCACTCCAACGCCACCGCCGACGCCACGCGCGCCATGATGGACCGGCCGCTGGCCAAGGAACGCATCGTATCCGACTGGTACGTGCTGATCTACTCGGCCATCGCGCGCACGCAGCTGATTGCGCGCAGCAGCGACGCCGAGCTGTCGAACAAGTTCGCCACCGTCATCGCCGACAGCACACGGCGCGGCGGCGAGCTGCTGAAGTCGATCGAAGGGTTGCTTGAATCGGAGGCGGAACGCAAGGTCTACCAGGATGCCATCGCCCTGCGCAACAAGTACCAGGACGCCAAGAACCAGGTGATGAAGGCCAACCAGTCCGGCGACACGGCCGAGGGCGAACGCCTGTACCGCGAACTGTTCGAGCCTTCGGCCAAGGCCTACCAGGACAAGGTCAAGGAACTGCTGGCGCAGCAACGCGCCGCCATCGATGCGACGGCGGCCGGCATCGGCGCCGCGCACGAGCGCAGCACGCGCCTGATGATCACGCTCGGCATCCTGATGCTGGCCATCGGCGCCTGGGCCGCCTGGGTCATTTCGCGCTCGATCACGGTACCGCTCAATTCGGCGCTGGGCATCGCCAACACCGTGGCCGACGGCGACCTCACCACGCAGTTCGAGGAGCAGACCGCGCGCGACGAGATCGGCGACCTGATGAAAGCCCTGCGCGGCATGAACGACGCCCTGCGGCGCGTGGTGAGCCAGGTGCAAAGCGGCACCACCGCCATCGCCAGCGCCTCCAGCGAGATCGCGTCAGGCAACCTGGACTTGTCCGCGCGCACCGAGCAGCAAGCCAGCTCGCTGGAGGAAACCGCCTCCTCGATGGAGGAGCTGACCTCCACCGTGCGCCAGAACGCCGACAACGCCAACCAGGCCAACCAACTGGCGCAGGCGGCGTCGGACGTGGCCGCGCGCGGCGGCGAGATCGTCGGCCAGGTGGTGCAGACCATGGATTCGATCGACGCCTCCTCGCGCAAGATCGTGGACATCATCGGCACCATCGACGGCATCGCGTTCCAGACTAACATCCTGGCGCTCAACGCCGCCGTGGAAGCGGCGCGCGCCGGCGAGCAGGGACGCGGCTTCGCCGTGGTGGCGTCCGAGGTGCGCAACCTGGCGCAGCGCTCGGCCGGCGCCGCCAAGGAAATCAAGGAGCTGATCGACAACTCCGTGCAGCAGGTGAACGCCGGCTCCAGCCTGGTGCAGCGCGCCGGCAGCACGATGGGCGAAGTGGTGAGCAGCGTGCGGCGCGTGACCGACATCATGGGCGAGATCACATCGGCCAGCCGCGAGCAGAGCGTGGGCATCGATGAAGTCAACCGCGCCATCGGCCAGATGGACCAGGTGACGCAGCAGAATGCCGCCCTGGTGGAGGAAGCGGCGGCCGCAGCGGCCAGCATGCAGGAACAGGCGGCCCAGCTGGCCCAGGTGGCGGCATCGTTCCGCCTGGGCACGGACGCCGTGGCGCGCTGGAGCGCGGCGCCGCCGGCCGCCGCCGGCACGCAAGCCGCAGGCGCCGCCGCTGCCGTGGCGCAGCGCCGCCTGATGCCGCCCGACGCCCGCGCCACACCGCGCGGGCGCGCATCGGCCGGCCCGGCCGAGCGCGCCGGCGCGGAGCGCCGCAGCAAGACCGAACGCCGCACCCAGGCGGCGAGCAACGATGAGTGGGAAGAGTTCTAGGCGTCGTCCAGGAACATCTGCTGCAGGTCGTTCAGGAAGCGCTGCCCCAGTTCCGTGGGCTTGATCAGCATGTGGTCGCGGTACAGCAGGCCCTTGGCCTCGGCCGCGTTCAACTGCTGCTCGATGGCGTTGAGCGCCACGCCGGTGCGCTCGGCAAACAGGTTCGGTTCGAAGCCGCCCTGCAGGCGCAGGGCGTTCAGCATGAACTCGAAGCCCATCTCCTGGCGCGCCAGCTCGCGCTCCTCCTGCACCGGATTGCCTGCCGCGACCGCGTCCATATAGGACTTGGGCTGCTTGAAGCGCGCCTGGCGCAGCACGCGGTGCGGGAAGGACAGCTTGCTGTGGGCGCCGGCGCCGATGCCCAGGTAGTCGCCGAACTGCCAGTAATTGAGGTTGTGGCGCGCCTGGTGGCCGGGCCGGGCATAGGCCGACACTTCGTAATGGCCATAGCCGTTGGCCGTGGTCAGCTCGGCAATCATGTCCTGCATGTCCGCGCTCAGGTCGTCGTCCGGCAGTTGCGGCGGATACTTGGCGAACAGCGTGTTCGGCTCCATCGTCAGGTGGTACAGCGACAGGTGCGGCGGCTTGAAGCCGATGGCGGTCTCGATGTCCTGGCGCGCCTGCCCCAGCGTCTGGTTCGGCAGCGCGTACATCAGGTCCAGGTTGAAGTTGTCGAAGTTCGCCTGCGCGATCTCCACCGCGCGCCTGGCCTCGCCGTCATCATGGATGCGGCCCAGCGCCTGCAGGTGTTCGCTGTTGAAGCTCTGGATGCCGATCGACAGGCGGTTGATGCCGCTGTCGCGGTAGGAACGGAATTTCTCGGCCTCGAAGGTGCCGGGATTGGCCTCCATCGTGATCTCGCAGGCCCCGTCCAGCGGCAGCAGGCTGCGCAGGTCCGACATCAGGCGGTCCATGCCGGCCGCCGACATCAGGCTCGGCGTACCGCCGCCAATGAAGACGGTGTAGATCTTGCGGCCCCAGATCAGGGGCAGCGACATTTCCAGGTCGCGCCGCAGCGCGTCCAGGTACTGCTGCTCCGGCACCTCACCCTTGGCCTCGTGCGAATTGAAGTCGCAATACGGGCACTTGCGCACGCACCAGGGCCAGTGGATATACAGCGACAGCGGCGGCAAGGCTTGCAGGTTCAGGGCGCCGGGGCGCAGGTAGGTTGCCGCGACGCCGGCGGCGCTGTCGATGCTGCGGCTGGGGACGGCAGTGCCGACCGGCTTGATGGGAATCATTGCTTCAGTTTCTCAACCAGGGCGCGCAGGGCCTGGCCGCGGTGGGACAGGCGGTTCTTCTCTTCGGGCGCCAGCTCGGCCACGTGCTTGCCCAGCGCCGGAATCAGGAAGTGGGGATCGTAGCCAAAGCCGCCCGCGCCGCGCGCCTCGGGCGAAATCACGCCATTCCAGCGCCCGTCGGCGATCACCGGCTGCGGGTCGTCGGCATGGCGCACGAACACCAGCACGCAGTAATAGTAGGCCGATTTGTCGGCGTGCGGCGCCAGGTCGGCGATCAGCTTCTCGCTGTTGCGCGCGTCCGATTTCGGCTCGCCCGCGTAGCGCGCCGAGTACACGCCGGGCGCGCCGCCCAGCGCGTTGACGCACACGCCCGAGTCGTCGGCCAGCGCCGGCAAGCCGGTCAGGCGCGATGCGTGGCGCGCCTTGGCCAATGCATTTTCGACAAAGGTATGGAACGGCTCCTCCGCCTCCGGGACGTCGAATTCGCCCTGCGGATGGGCCGCGATGCCGATGGTCGAGAGCAGCTCGTTGAATTCCTTGAGCTTGCCCTTGTTGTTTGATGCGAGAACGATCTTTTGAGTCATGGCGCTATTTTACAGGCCCAGGGCTTGCTTCTGCAGTTTCACCAGGTCGCGGATGCCGCCTTCGGCCAGGTCCAGCAGGCGGTTCATGGCGACGCGGTCGAAGGCGGCGCCTTCGGCCGTGCCCTGCACTTCCACGAACGCCCCCTGGTCGGTCATGATCACGTTCATGTCGGTATCGCAGTCCGAATCCTCCAGGTAGTCCAGGTCCAGCACCGGCACGCCCTGGTACACGCCGACCGAAATCGCCGCCACGAAATGCTTGACCGGGATGGTCTCGATCAGGCCGCGCGCCTTGAGCTTGGAGAACGCGTCGTACGCCGCCACCATGGCGCCGGTGATGGCCGCGGTGCGCGTGCCGCCATCGGCCTGGATCACGTCGCAGTCCAGCTGCAGCGTGCGCTCGCCGAAGGCCTCCAGGTCGAAGGCCGCGCGCAGGGAACGGCCTATCAGGCGCTGGATCTCCTGGGTGCGGCCGCTTTGCTTGCCCTTGGCCGCTTCGCGGTCCATGCGCGAATGGGTCGAACGCGGCAGCATGCCGTATTCCGCCGTCATCCAGCCCTGGCCCTTGCCCTTCAGGAAGCCCGGCACGCGCTCTTCGATGCTGGCGGTGCAGATCACCTTGGTGTCGCCGCACTCGATCAGGACCGAACCCTCGGCGTGCTTGGTGTAGTCGCGGGTGATGCGGATGTTGCGCAGCGCATCGACGGCGCGGCCGCTAGGGCGGGATACGGAAGTCATGTAAATCCTATTTCAAGAATTGGGAAGATTTTTCGATGGCGCCGCGGATTTCCGCGATCGCCTTTTCAATTTCGTCATCGTCGAATACGTCGACCTCGGACTTGGCGCCGTGGATGGTGGTGCTGACCACGTCGTCGGGCAGGGCCTCGGTCGAAATCACGGTCGAACCGGCGTGCGTGGTCGGCGTGCCGTCCGCCACCAGCGCGCCCTGCCACATGATGGCCAGCGCCGTCACGTTGTCGCTGGTGTCGCCGGCGCGGCGCAGCGCGGTCGCCAGCATATCAGGGACGGCGCGCACCACGGTCTGCGTGGTCAGCATCTGCACCAGCTCTTCGTCGCTCACCACCGCCCACAGGCCGTCGGAGCACAGCAGCAGCGTGTCGCCCGGCAGCAGGCTGGAACGGCCGGAAATCTCGATGCGCGGCGCGCTGCCCGCGCCCAGGCAGGAGAACAGCTTGTTGCGGTCGGGGTGCGTGTTGCGCGCCGAGGCCGGGATCTGGCCTTTCTCGATCATGTTCTCCACGTGCGAATGGTCGCGCGTGCGGCCATGGATCTGGCCATTGCGCACCCAGTACAGGCGCGAATCGCCGCAATGGGCCCACACCGCCGTGTTGTGCTGCACCAGGCAGGCCACGATGGTGGTGCGCGGCGACTCCGGCATGTTGTTGGCGGCCGTGTACTTGTGGATCTCGCGGTGCGCCGCCTGCAGCGCCTCGTCCAGGAAGCGCTCGGCGCCCTTCACATACGGCGTGGCCTGCTGCTGGAACATCTGCGAGATGGTGCGGGTGGCGATGGTGGCGGCGACCTCCCCGCGCGCGTGGCCGCCCATGCCGTCGGCCAGCACCAGCAGCAGCGCGTCGCGCGTGAAGCTGTAGCCCATCCGGTCCTGGTTGACCTTGCGGCCGCCAATATGCGTTTCCTGATAAACGGCGAATTGCATGGCGTGCCCTCCTTAATGTTGCGTGCCCGGGGCCGCAGGTTTCTTGCGGCCGAACCCGAGCTTGCCGGCCAGCTTGCCCAGCTTTTCCAGGGCCCCCGGCGGCGGCGGCGGCGCCGTGGGCGTCGGCGCCTGCTGCAGCAGTTTCTGCAGCTCGAACAAGCTTTGCGGGCGCGCCAGCGGATCGATCTGCAAGGACCATCGTACCAGTTTCACCAGCTCCGGCGAATAGTGGCCATCGAGCTTCTGGAAGTGCGGCTCCATCTTGTCTTCCTTGCGCCGCTGGTCGGCCGGCTGCGGCGGCTGCCCCACCATGCAGGCGAACATCGAGGCGCCGATCGAGTACACGTCCGTCCACGGTCCCAGCGCCTCGGTCTTGCTGTAGAGCTCAGGCGGGGCGAAGCCGGGGGTGTACATCGGCATCAGCTTGGGACTGTCGGAATTGACGGTCTGGCGCGCCGCGCCGAAGTCCAGCAGCATGGGCGTGCCATCGGTACGCAGATAGATATTGGCCGGTTTCAGGTCCAGGTGCAGCAGTTTATTGGTATGCACCTCGCGCAAGCCTTTCAGCACCTGCGTGAAGATCTGGCGCACGAAGGCCTCGCTGCAATTGCGTCCCTTGCTGCGCTGGTGCTGGATATGGTCCTGCAGCGAATGCCCCGATTCGTACGCCATCACCATGTACACGGTTTCATTGGCGCGGAAGAAATTCAACACTCTTACAACATTTGGGTGTGAAATTTTCGCCAGTGCACGCCCCTCTTCAAAAAAGCATTTCAGCCCGATTCTAAAGACCGGAAGGTTCGCTTTCGTGACAACAGGCACCATATCGCCCTCTTGACGTAATGCAAGAGTACTTGGTAAATATTCTTTAATTGCAACCGCATTGCCCTCTGCGTCGTAGGCAAGGTACACAATACTGAACCCGCCAGACGCAATTTTCTTTACAATGCGGTATCCAGCAATTTCCAGACCATCCGGTAATGGAGCGTTGTTCTGAGCTGCCATAAGTTTCCTCGCTTCAACTAAACCGGATTGTGTGGGACAAAGCAATACATTGTAAAGACAAAGACAAAATCGGGGATATCCTTTGAGCATTTCCAGCATGACTGGCTACGCAGTAGCCACCAGCGAAAGCGCTGCGGGCACACTGACAATTGAAATCAAGAGCGTCAATTCGCGCTTCCTTGACTTACAGTTCCGCATTAATGACGACCTGCGCGCCCTCGAACCCGATTTGCGCTCCGCCATCATGGGCACGATCACCCGCGGCAAGGTGGAACTGCGCCTGAGCTTTGGACGCAAGGCCGCCGCCGCCGGCACCCAGGCCCTGAATGTCGCCCTGCTCAACGAGCTGGCGCGCCTGCAAGGCGAGGTGGGCAGCCACTTCCCCGGCGCGGGCCAGATGAGCGTTGCCGAACTACTGCGCTGGCCGGGCGTCGTGGAAGAGGCCCAGATCGGCCAGGAATCGCTGCAGGCCGACGTTTCGGCCCTGATGGGCAAGACCCTGTCCGCCTTCGTGCAAAGCCGCCAGCGCGAAGGTGCGGCGCTGGAAGCGATGCTGGTGTCGCGCATCGAAGCGATGGAAGGCATCGTGAAGCGCATCACCCCCCTGATCCCGCAAGTAGTTGCACAATTCCAACAGAAAGCCGTGGAGCGCATGCAGGAAGCGCTGGGGCTGGCCTGCCAGGGCTCCAACACGGCCATGTCGCGCCAGGACGCCATGGAGCGCATCCGCCAGGAAGTGATCCTGTACGGCATCCGCATCGACGTAGCGGAAGAGCTGGGCCGCCTGTCCGCCCACCTGGGCGAAACGCGCCACATCCTGAAAAAAGGCGGCCAGGTCGGCAAGCGCCTGGACTTCATGATGCAGGAGCTGAACCGCGAAGCGAACACCCTGGGCGCCAAGGCGTCCGTCAAGGAACTGGCCGACGCCTCGATGGAACTGAAGCTGCTGATCGAGCAGATGCGCGAGCAGGTCCAGAACCTCGAGTAATCGCCCTTCAAAAAATCGGGGACGGAACACGTTTTTCGCGATGTGAAAAACGTGTTCCGTCCCCGATTTTTTTCTGCCCTACCGCGTCAGGCGGTACAACAGGATGGCGGTGCGGATGGCGCCTTGTTCGATGGACTTGACGTCGAGATCTTCGCCGGGGGCGTGCGCGCCGCGGCCGACGGCGCCCAGGCCGTCCAGGCTGTCCACGTACGGGGCGACGAACTGGACGTCGCCGGCGCCGCGCAAGCCGGGCGGCAAGGCGGCGATCGGGCCCAGCCCGGCATCGGCGCTTGCCTGCGAATACAGTTCCAGCACCTTCAGGTTGCCTGCCGTGGGCGCCATCGGCGGGTAGCCGTCCTGGAAGCGGATCTCGGCGCTGGTGCCGGGCAGGTTCTGCGCCGCGATCGTGCGCATGCGCGCCCGTGCCAGTTCGCCCTGCTCGGGGGTGAGGAAGCGCAGGTCGCCGCGCACCACGCTGGTGTTGGCGATGACATTGCTCTTGCCGAAGGCGCTGCCCTTGGCTGTCGCGTCGTCATACGCCACCTCGGTGCCGCCCAGGATGACGCCCGGGTTGAACGTCAGGTTCGGTTCCTGCAGCTGCTGGCGGAAGGCGTCCAGGATGCGCGCCGTTTCATACACCGCGCCATAGCCCGCCGTGGCGTTGAAAATGCCGGAGGAATGGCCTTGCCGGCCTTTCACTTCCAGCTGCCAGGAGGTCGATGAACGGCGGCCAATGGTCCCGGTGGCCTTGCCCTGTTCGTCGAGCACCGTCCCTTCGAACGCCAGCGCAACGTCGCTGCGCTTGGCCAGCTCCACCATGTCGCGGCGCGAGATCTCTTTCGGATCGCCAGCGTTTTCCTCGTCGCCCGTGAAGATCACGTTGACGCTGGTATTGCCCAGCGCGCCGGCGGCGTGCAGCGCGCGCAGCGCTTCCAGGATGATGACGTTGCCGCCCTTCATGTCGTTGACGCCCTGGCCGCGCGCGCGGTCGCCGCTGCGCTCCCATTTCTGCATCGGGCTGTCGGCCTCGAACACCGTATCGAGGTGGCCGATCATCAGCACGCGCTTACCCCGCTTGCCTTCGCGCCGCGCCACCAGGTGTCCGGCGCGCTGCATCTCCTTGGGCATCTCGACCCATTGGGTCTTGAAACCAAGCTTGTCGAACTCAGCGCGGAACAGCTTGCCCACTTCGCGCACACCGGCGTGGTTCATGGTGCCGCTGTTGATGTTGACCGACTTCTCCAGGAGCTCGAGCGCCTTGCCGGCGTTGGCCTTGACGATGCCGGCTATGCGTTCTTCTTCGGGCGTCAGCGACTGCGCTGCGGCGCCCCCCATCAGTCCAGCGGCAAACAGCGAAACGAACAGGCGGGTCAGGCGCATTTCTGGCATCCTCCGAAAAAGTGTGTGCGTACTCTACTACGAAAATGAAAGACGCGACTATCCGTGTCGGCATCGGCGGCTGGGACTTCCCGCCCTGGCGCGACACCTTCTACCCGCCCGAGGTGCCCATGCGGCGCGCGCTGGAGTATGCCAGCGGCGTGCTGGGCAGCATCGAGATCAACAGCACCTTCTACCGCAACGCGAAGCCCGAGCATTTCGCGGCGTGGGCCGCGCGCACGCCGGACGACTTTGTCTTTGCCCTGAAGGCTTCGCGCTACGCGACCAACCGCAAGGTGCTGGGCGAGGCGGGCGAATCGGTCGAGCGCTTCCTGGGCAGCGGCCTGTCCGAACTGGGCGACAAGCTGGGGCCGATCCTGTGGCAACTGGCGGCGACCAAGCGCTTCGACCCGGACGACCTGGAGGCGTTCTTCCAGCTGCTGCCGCCCAGGCTGGGCAAGCGCAAGCTGCGCCACGTACTCGATGCGCGGCACGAGAGCTTCCTGTGCAAGGAGTACCTGGCGCTGGCGCGCAAGTACAAGGTGGCGACGGTGCTGACCGATTCGCCGAAGTTCCCCCACTTCAGCGAGCTGACCGCGCGCGACTTCGTCTATGCGCGCCTGATGGATGCGCGCAGCGAGGTGGCCACCGGCTACACGCGGCCGGCCCTGAAGAAGTGGGCGGCGCAGGCGCAGCAATGGGCCGACGGCGGCAGGCGCGACGTCTTCATCTACTTCATCAACGGTGCCAAGGAGCGCGCCCCGGCGGCGGCGCTGCAATTGCAGCGCAACCTGGCCTAGCCAGGCGCGTCGGCGGGGAAGGACACCACGTGGTCGGCACCGAGCGTGATGCCGATGCGTTCGCCCAGGGCGTGATTGTGGTGGCTAGGGACCAGCGAAAGCACGTGCGCGCCGCTGGCCAGGCGCAGCGTGTACAGGAATTCCGCGCCGCGGAAGGCCTTGGCCACCACTTCCGCCGTCAGCGCGCTGGCGTCGTCGTGCAGCACGTCGTCCGGCCGCAGCAGCACATCCACCTTGCGCCCCGCCGCGCCTTGCGCGCCCTGCGTGTCCAGGCTGCCCAGTTCGAAGCGGATGCGGCCATCCGCCTGCACCTCGCCCGGCAGGAACACGCCCTGCCCGACAAAGTCTGCCACGAAGCGGTTGGCGGGACGGTGGTACAGGTTGTAAGGCGTGTCCCATTGCTGGATGCGGCCTTCGTGCATCACGCCGACCATGTCGGCAAAAGCGAAGGCTTCGTACTGGTCGTGCGTGACCAGGATGGCGCTCACTCCTTCGGCGCGCAGGATCTGGCGCACTTCCTGCGCCAGGCGTTCGCGCAGGTCGATGTCGAGGTTGGAGAAGGGTTCGTCCAGCAGCAGCAGGCGCGGACGGGGCGCCAGCGCACGCGCCAGGGCCACGCGCTGTTGCTGGCCACCGGACAGCTCGTGCGGATAGCGCTCGCCCTGCCCTGCCAGGCCCACCGTCTGCAGCAGCGCCGCGACGCGTTCCTGCCGTTCCCGGGGCGCCAGGCCAAAGCCGATGTTTCCCGCCACCGTCAGATGGGGGAACAGGGCGTAATCCTGGAATACCATGCCGACGCGGCGCTTTTCGGCCGGCACGTGCAGCCCTGGGCGCGCCACGATGTCGCCCTCGATCGCGATGCTGCCCGCGGCTGTCGCCTCGAAGCCGGCAATGCAGCGCAGGACCGTGGTCTTGCCACAGCCCGAAGGGCCAAGCAGGCAAGCGATGCTGCCGGCCGCCAGTTGCAGCGACAGGCGGTCCACCACCGTGTTGCTGCCGAATGCGTAGGAAATTTGCTGCAAGTCGAGGATAGGCATAGCACGCAATTATAATTCCCCTTTTCGCAACGGAGCCATCTTGCCCACAGCACTCGCCCGCCACGCCTGGCGCACACTGAAAGCGCAACCGGCCATCTTCTGGTGGGCGCTGGGCGTGGCCTTGCTCGTTGCCCTGCCCATCGCCAGCGTGGCGGCCCACCTGCTGGCCGGCCAGGGCGGCGAAACCTGGTCCCACCTGGCCGACACGGTGCTGGGCGGCTATATCGGCAACACCTTGCGCCTGTGCGTCGGCGTGGCGCTGGGCACGGTGCTGGTCGGCACCGGCGCTGCCTGGCTGGTCACCATGCACGATTTTCCGGGCCGCCGCCTGTTCGAATGGGCGCTGGTGCTGCCGCTGGCGGTGCCGGCCTACGTCATGGCCTATACCTACACCGACCTGCTGCAGTTCGTCGGGCCGGTGCAAAGCTGGCTGCGCGCGGTCACCGGCTGGGAAGCCGGCCAGTACTGGTTCCCGGACGTGCGTACCGTAGGCGGCGCGGTGCTGATGTTCGTCTTCGTGCTCTACCCCTACGTCTACCTGCTGGCGCGCACCGCCTTCCTGGAGCGCGCGGCGGGCGTGCTGGAAGCGGGCCGCTCGCTTGGCCTGGGCCCCTGGTCCAACTTCGTGCGCGTGTCGCTGCCGCTGGCGCGGCCGGCCATCGCCACCGGCGCCGCCCTGGCGCTGATGGAGACGCTGGCCGACTATGGCGCGGTGTCCTATTTCGGCGTGCACACCTTCACCACCGGCATCTATCGCGCCTGGTTTTCGCTGGGCGACCGCGTGGCGGCGTCGCAACTGGCTGCCACCTTGCTCGGTTTCGTCGCCCTGGTGCTGTGGCTGGAACATGTGGCACGGGGCCGCGCGCGCTTCCACAACACCGGCCGCCGCGCGCCGCAGGCCGTGCAGCGCCTGCGCGGCGCGCGCGCCTGGCTGGCCTGCCTGGGCTGCGCCCTGCCGCTGCTGCTCGGCTTCCTGCTGCCTGGCGCGCGCCTGCTGCACATGGCGCTGGCCGGCGGCGACGCGCAGTTCGGCGCGCGCTTCGTGGAACTGGCGCGCAACAGCTTTGCGCTGGCGGCGCTGACGGCGTGCTGCGCCGCGCTGCTGGCGGTACTGCTGGCCTATGCCGGGCGCCTGTCGGCGCATCCCCTGCTGCGCCTGGCCAACGGCACGGTGGGCCTGGGCTATGCGGTGCCCGGCTCGGTGATCGCGGTGGGCGTGCTGGTGCCGCTGGCCTGGCTGGACAACCGGCTGGCGCAGGCCGTGGCGGCCGTCACCGGAAGCAGTCCGGGCCTGCTGCTGACGGGCGGCATCGCAGCGCTCGTGTATGCCTACCTGGTGCGCTACCAGACGGTGGCGCTGCGCACGGTGCAGGCCAGCCTGGGCAAGATCACGCCCAACATGGACGAAGCGGCGCGCTCCCTGGGCCAGGCCCAGATGGGGGTCCTGCGGCGCGTGCACCTGCCGCTGTTGCGCGGCAGCTTGCTCACGGCCGCGCTACTGGTGTTTGTCGACGTGATGAAGGAACTGCCGGCCACGCTGGTGATGCGGCCGTTCAATTTCGACACCCTGGCCACGCAAGCCTTCACGCTGGCGGCGGACGAACGCCTGGCCGAGGCGTCCACCGCCGCCCTGGCCATCGTGGCCGTGGGCATCGTGCCGCTGCTGATCCTGTCGCGCCAGATCCGCCAGGGCAGTGCTTACTGCCAGCCGGCGCGGTCGTAAATCTTCTGCACCGCGGCCTGGTGCCGGGCCAGCTTGCCCACGCCGATGCTGTCCTGCTTGAAGTTGCCCAGTTTGGCCAGGGCCGGATTGGCAGTCTTCACGCCGGCCACCACCGGCCACTCGTTGTTGCCGTCGGCGAAGTACACCTGGGCCGCGTCCGACGCCAGGTACTCCAGGAACTTGACGGCGGCCTCCTTGTGCGGCGCCGTCTTCAGCACGCCCGCCCCGGAAATATTCACGTGGGTGCCTTCGCCCTTCTGGTTCGGCCACACCACGCTGACCGACTCCATCAGCTTCTTGTCTTCCGGCTTGTCCGAGCGCATCAGGCGCGCCACGTAATAGGAATTGGCCAGCGCCACGCCGCATTCGCCGGCCGCGACGGCCTTGATCTGGTCGGTGTCGCCGCCCTTGGGCGCGCGCGCGAAGTTGGCCACCAGTCCCTTGGCCCAGTCGAACACCTTCTGCTCGCCGCCGCGCTCGTACAGGGCGGCGCCCAGCGACAGGTTGTACGGGTGGGCGCCGGAGCGCACGCATACCTTGCCCTTCAGGCGCGGGTTGGCCAGGTCTTCGTAGTTCTGCACGTCGGCGCCGTTGACGCTCTTGTTATGCACGATGACGCGGGCGCGCAGGGAGAAGGCATACCAGTCGGCGGTGCGCAAGTGGGCGGGAATGCGCGCGTTCAGCGTGGCCGATTGCACCGGCGCGAACAGCTGCAGTTCATCGGCCTTGGCCAGGCGCGCCGCGTCCACCGTCAGCAGCACGTCGGCCGGGCTGTTCGCCCCTTCGTTGCGGATGCGTTCGAGCAGCTCGTTCTCGCCCGCCTCGATGCGGTTGATCTTGATGCCGGTCTGCTTGGTGAAGTTGTCGTACAGCGCCTGGTCGGTCTGGTAATGGCGCGCCGAGTACAGGTTCAGCACCTGTGACTGGGCGGCGCCAGCGGCCAGGGTGGCCGCCAGCAGGGCGGCGAGTTGCAGCAGCTTCATGAGGGCATTCTCCAGGGAAGGGATGAAGCCCCGATGCTAGCAAACAATGCAAGCTAAATGCAAACGATTCTCATTTTATGACTGCGGCCTGCCGTCGCTGCCGGCAAACCAGTCCAGCGCCGCCTGCCACAGCGGCTCGGCATGGGCGCGGAAGTAGCCCATGTGCCCCAGCTGGCCCAGGCCCTGCGCGGCCGGGTCGATGTCGACGCCGTACCACGGCGCGTTGCGGTAGCCCGACATGAGCGCATCGCGCGAGCGCGGCGGCGCCCACAAGTCGTCGGTCGCGTTCACGGCCAGGATCGGCGTGCGCACGGTGGCAAAGCCGGCCGCGATGTCCGGCACGGTCGGGTCGTCCAGGAAGTAGCGCGGGAAGCTGCACCAGCGTTTCCACTGGTGGTAGACGCCCAGCGGCAGGTCCTCGCCCATGCCCAGTTTGCTCCATGCCAGGCGCCCCTTCCAGCGCGTGACGATGGGGCCGACCACGTGCCACATGGCCAGCACGCGCAGGCGCTCCAGGCGCGGCATCCAGCCGTGCCAGCCGGCGCCCACGCCGAACAGGTAGACGCCGGCGATGCGCGCGTGGTTGGGCAGCAGGCCCAGGGCGTGGCCGCCATAGGAGTGGCCCACCATGTACAGCGGCGTGCTGTCGGCCGGCGCAAAGTAGTCGATCACGGCGCGCAGGTCGAGCCGCGCCCAGTCGAGGAAGCTGGCTTCGAAGCCGCGCAGCGACTTGGGCGCCGAACCGCCCACGCCGCGGTAGTCGAAGGTGAGGACGGTATAGCCCTGCCCCGCCGCGAATTCCGCGAAGCGGCGGTAGAAACCCTGCGGCACGCCGGTGGCGCCCGCCACCAGCAGGCGCGCCTTTTCCGGGCCGCGGGCGCGGTAGCACATGGCCGACAGGCGATAGCCGTCGGCGGCCCGCAGTTCCAGTTTTTCCGCCAGCAGCAAGGCGGCACTCGGCAAATTGCTCATGTTTTCTTCTCCACTGTCAGCATTGGCATCAGCGCATCCATGGTCTGCACCATCGGCGCGGTGTCGCCCGCCACGCGCACCTGCAGCAGGCCGCCTTCATAGGCCGCCAGGATCAGGGCGGCAATGGCTTCGGCGCGCGGGCGCTCGTGGCCGGCCTGCACCAGCGCCTCGGCCATGCGGCCGCGCAGGTCGGCAAAGCCGGTGCGCAGCGCGGCGCGGATGGCCACGTCGTCCGCGGTCGACTCCAGCGCCACCGCCGCCAGCGGGCAGCCCAGCTCGAACTGGCTGTCGTCCAGCCCGCGCAGCGCGCGCAGGATCCACGCCTGCAGCGCGGCCACCACGTCCGGCCCGCGGGCCAGGTAAGTGTCGAGCTTGTGGCACAGGAAGCTGAACGTCGCTTCGATGGCGGCCACCGCCAGCTGGTCCTTGCCGCCGGGGAAATGGTGATACAGCACGCCTTTCGGCGCCTTGGCCGTGGCCAGGATGTCGCTCACGCCGGCGCCATGCAGGCCGCGGTGCTGCAGCGTGGTGATCATGGCGTTGATCAGGCGTTCGCGCGTGGTGAGGGGGGGCGTCGTCATGTCAGCAACTCTATAGACCGGTCGGTCCAATGTCAAGCGCCATGGGGATGTCAACTCTGCTTGCTCCTTGGTAAAATACCTCTTTGGGCGGCAGCCCTGCTATCGAGAATTGCAAATGAGCCAACATTTTTCCGGCAGCCTGTTCATGGTTGCTGCACCATCGGGTGCCGGTAAATCGACGCTGGTCAATGCCCTGCTGGCGCAGGAACCAGCCATCAAACTGTCCATCTCGACCACCACGCGCGCACCGCGCCCGGGCGAGCAGCACGGCCGCGAGTACTTCTTCACCACGGCCGAAGACTTCCTGCAGCGCGCCGAACAGGGTGAGTTCCTGGAATGGGCCGAAGTGCACGGCAATTACTACGGCACCTCGCGCATCTTCGTGGAAGAACAGATGAAGGCCGGCACCGACATCCTGCTGGAGATCGACTGGCAGGGCGCGCGCCAGGTCAAGAAGCAATTCCCGCAGGCGGCCGGCATCTTCATCCTGCCGCCGTCGATCGCGGCGCTGGAAGAGCGCCTGCACAAGCGCGGCCAGGATGAACCGCACGTGATCACGCGCCGCCTGCTGGCGGCGGGCGGCGAAATCGCCCACGCGCCGGAGTTCGAGTATGTTATTATCAACGAAGAGTTCCCGGTCGCCTTGTCGGAGCTGAGCGCGATCGTCCGATCGGCCCGTTGCCGGTTCGCGCAACAAGCCTCCACGCCGACCACGCAGAATAATCACCGCATCTATCCAGGAGTTGTAGCATGGCCCGTATTACTATTGAAGATTGCCTGAAGAACATTCCCAACCGCTTCCAGCTGACCCTGGCAGCGACCTACCGCGCACGCCAGCTGCTGCAGGGCCACACCCCGAAGGTGGAAGCCAAGGACAAGCCAACCGTGGTGGCGCTGCGCGAAATCGCCGCCGGCAAAGTCGGCCTGGAAATGCTGAAAAAGGTCCCTATGTAAGCTGGGAACCTTATAGTTCCCCCTATGAGCCTGACTTCCGCCGATCCTCACATCAGCGAACAGCCCGCACGGCGGGCACGGCGCCCGGCTAAGCAACAGCCGGGCGTTGACGTTTCTGCAGCAGCGATTTCCACTTCGCCGCTGGCGGCGCCGACCGTCACCACCGGCGTTGCCACCATCACGCACCTCACCGAAAAACTGGCCGAGTACATGAACGAGGCCGACCTGAAGAAGGTCAAGGAAGCCTATCGCTTCTCGGACGAGATGCACCTGGGCCAGGTGCGCAAGTCGGGCGAGCCGTACATCTCGCACCCGATCGCGGTGGCCGAGATTTGCGCCGAGTGGAAGCTTGACGCGCAAGCGATCATGGCCGCCCTGCTGCATGACGTGATGGAAGACCAGGACGTCAAGAAGGAGGAGCTGATCGAGCGCTTCGGCGCGCCGGTCGCGCACCTGGTCGACGGCCTGTCCAAGCTGGAAAAGATCGAGTTCCAGAGCCAGATCGAAGCGCAGGCGGAGAACTTCCGCAAGATGCTGCTGGCCATGCGCACCGCCTTGGCCTGAACAATATCTACCGCGAGCTGCAGGACCTGTCCTTCTCCCACCTGTATCCGGTGCGCTACCACGTGCTGTCCAAGGCCGTGAAGGCGGCGCGCGGCAACCGGCGCGAGGTGGTGACCAAGATCCTCGATGCGGTCAACCATACGCTGAGCGCGGCCGGCATCCAGGCCGAAGTCTACGGCCGCGAGAAGACGCTGTACGGCATCTACAAGAAGATGCGCGCCAAGCACCTGTCGTTCTCGCAGGTGCTCGACGTGTATGGCTTCCGCGTGGTGGTCGACAGTTTCCCCAACTGCTATGTCGCGCTGGGCACCCTGCACTCGCTGTACAAGCCGATGCCCGGCAAGTTCAAGGATTACATCGCGATCCGCAAGCTGAACGGCTACCAGTCGCTGCACACCACGCTGATCGGCCCTTACGGCACGCCGGTGGAATTCCAGATCCGCACGCAGGAAATGCACCGCACGGCCGAATCGGGCGTGGCGGCGCACTGGCTGTACAAGAACGGCGAAGCGAACATGTCGGACATGCAGCAGCGCACCCACGCCTGGCTGCAGTCGCTGCTCGACATCCAGCAGCAGACCGGCGACTCGGCCGAATTCCTGGAACACGTGAAGGTCGACCTGTTCCCCGATTCGGTCTACGTCTTCACGCCCAAGTCCAAGATCATCGCCCTGCCGCGCGGCGCCACGCCGATCGACTTCGCCTACGCCATCCACACCGGCATCGGCGACCATACGGTCTCGGTCAACATCAACGGCGACGCGGCCCAGCTGCGCACTGAACTGCGCAACGGCGACATCGTGGAAATCGTCACCGACCCGAACTCGCGCCCGAACCCGACCTGGCTGTCCTTCGTGCGCACCGGCAAGGCCCGCTCGGCGATCCGCCACCACCTGCGCACCATCAACCTGCCCGAGTCGATCCGCCTTGGGCAGCAGCTGCTGGCGCAGGCGCTGAAGGCCATCAACGTGCAGCCCGAGCTGCCGGCGCCGATCATGGAGCGCTTGCTCAATGAATCGTCCGCCAAGTCGGAAGAGGAACTGTATGCCGACATCGGCATCGGCAAGCGCATGGCGGCGCTGGTGGCGCGCCACATCTTCGGCCTGCTGGGCGGCGAATCGGCCAGCGCGCCGGTCGAGCACACCAGCCCGAAAGAACTGGACCCGGTGACCATTTACGGCAGCGAAGGCCTGTCGGTGCAAATGGCGCCGTGCTGCCTGCCGATTCCGGGCGACCACATCGTCGGCCAACTGCGCCGCGACCAGGGCCTGCAGGTGCACACCGGCGACTGCGCCGTGGCCAAGCGCCTGAAGCAGAAGGAACCCGAGCGCTGGATCGCCGTCAAATGGGGCACCGAGATCAACCGCCGCTTCGACAGCCGCATCCGCCTGATCATCAACAATGAAAAAGGCATCCTGGCGCGCGTCGCCGCCGAGATTGGCGAAAGCGACGGCAACATCACCTTTGTCGGCATGGATGAAGACCGCGAGCACGTGCTGCACCAGCTGCGCTTCACGATCCAGGTCAAGGACCGCGTGCACCTGGCAGCGCTGATCCGCAACGTGCGCAAGGTCGCCGGCGTCAACCGCGTCACCCGCGAGCGCGCATAGAACGTGTCAGACCCTGCGGGTCTGACACGGGTTTACCGGTTTACCGGTGCTCGCAAAGCCGTATCGCCCCGTATCGCAAACCGGATACGCTCCAGATCCTTCTGGGCGCACGACATATCGAACAGCGCCCGATACGCCCGCCTGCGCTCCAGCTCGCTTCCCCCCAGCCGCAGGTAAACAGGATGCGGGCAAAGTAAGTCATCCTCCCGCCCCTCCGCATTGGCCCGGTAGCTCGACCACTTGTACGCTCCCGGTAAATCGACCATGCCCGCGCGTACCGGATTGAGTTCGATATAGCGCTGGCAAATGAGCAAGTACGCCTCGCTATCGATTTGCGACGAGTGGTACCTGCCATGCCACATCGTCCCTCCCCCGCCGTGGCGCTTGTGGTGCCACAAGGCAGTGCGCTGGGCAATTGACTTCATCATGGACGCTTGCGCATTCCGTTCGCGCACGGTGACTAGCAAATGCACATGATTACTCATCATTACATAAGCATGGATGTCGCAGCCGGCTTTGACGCCGTGTTCCTTGAGCAGCAAACGGAAACCGGCGCGTTCTTCGTCGTCATGGAAACATGGGCGACCGTTGTCGCCACGCTGGACAAGGTGCAGGCACGTGCCTGGCGGGTAGTTTCTGAGGGCGCGGGGCATGGGGCTCTCCTGTGAAGACCGGTCAACCAGTGTCTGACCCGCAGGGTCAGACACCGTCTGGTTTCAGGATAGCGGTGCTGCTTGCCGGCGTTTTGCGCTATTCGTAGCGCAGTGCTTCGATGGGGTCGAGCTTGGCCGCCTTGGCGGCGGGCAGGACGCCGAACACGACGCCTACGCCGGCGGAGAACAGCACCGAGATGGCCACCGCCCACCACGGCACGTATGCGCCGGGGAAGTCGGGAATCACGCTGGCGATGGCGTGCCCCATGCCGTAGCCGAGCAGCACGCCGATCGCGCCGCCCAGCAGGGACAGCGTCACCGCCTCGATCAGGAACTGCATCAGGATATCCCTGCTGCGCGCGCCGATCGCCTTGCAAATGCCGATCTCGCGCGTGCGTTCGCTTACCGATACCAGCATGATGTTCATGATCCCGATCCCGCCCACCAGCAGGGCAATGCCCACCACGCCGCCCATCACCAGGGTGACCGTGGTGGTCACGGTCTCAAAGCTCTTGAGGAACTGGTCGGAGGACTCGATCTCGAAATCGTCCTTCTGGTCGATGCCCAGGCGGTGCGCCTGCCGCATCACCGTGGCGATGCGCGCCTTGATCTCCTCGGTGCGGGCAATGTCGCTCACCGCCACCGTGATCGACATGCTGGGCTTGCGCGTATTGCCGATCACGCTCTGCCCGGTACGGAACGGCACCAGCACCTGGTCGTCCTGCGACATGCCCAGGATCTCGCCTTTCTTCTCCAGCACGCCGACGATCTTGAACCATTCGCCCGAGAACTGGATGAACTCGCCCACCGGGTTTTCCGGCAGTTGCAGCAACTCGATCAGCTTCTCGCCGATCACGCACACGCGCCGCGCCGCCGCATTGTCCGACTCGCTCAGGAAGCGCCCCAGCCGCGGATAGCTGCCGTTGACCTCCATGAAGGCCGCCGTCACCGCCAGCTGCTGGCGGCTGGTGGCGCGCTGGTTGCCGTAGCGGATTTCGCCGCCGGGGAACATGAAGGCCGGGCTCAGTTCGCGGATGCCTTCCACGCGCCCGCGCAGCTGCTCCACGTCCTCGAACTGCAGGTAGTTCATCTTCCCCCGCATCACGTCCTTGAAGTCGTTCTTGGCGTGCACCGTGAGCGCGTTGCCGCCCAGCCCCTCGAACTGGCTGGTGATCGACTGCGACAGGCCCTGGATCAGCGAGATGACGGTGATCACCGAGGCCACGCCGATGATGATGCCCAGCGAGGTGAGGAAACTGCGCATGCGGTGCGCGCGGATCGCCGCCATGGCCGAACGCAGCGCTTCGACAAAGATATACATCGCCCTATCCTCCCGTCACGCGCTGGTCCGACAGCACGCGGCCGTCCTGCAGGCGCACGATGCGCTGGCATTGGCTGGCGATGTCCGGCTCGTGCGTCACCATCACCACGGTCTGGCCGGCGCGGTGCACGTCCTTGATCAGCGCCAGGATTTCGCGCGTGGTGGCCGAATCGAGGTTGCCGGTCGGTTCGTCGGCCAGCAGGATGGACGGCTTGCCCACCAGGGCGCGCGCGATCGCCACGCGCTGCCGCTGGCCGCCGGACAGCTCGTTGGGCCGGTGGTGCGTGCGCGTGCCCAGGCCCACGTGCTCCAGCGCTTCGCGCGCCATGCGCTTGCGCTCGGCCGGCGCAATGCCGCGATAGATCAGCGGCTGCGCCACGTTGTCCAGCGCCGTGTGGCGCGGCAGCAGGTGGAAGCTCTGGAAGATGAAGCCGATTTCCTCGTTGCGCACCTGGGCCAGGTCGTCGCTGGCCATGGTGGCCACGTCCTTCCCGTTCAGGAAGTAGGTGCCGCTGCTCGGGCGGTCCAGGCAGCCGACGATGTTCATCATGGTCGACTTGCCCGATCCGGAAGCGCCGATGAAGGCCACCAGTTCGTTGCGCGCGATGTGCAGGTCGACGCCCTGCAAGGCGTGCACGGTCTGGTCGCCCATCTGGTATTGCTTGGTGATGCCCTTCAGCGTGATCACGGCGCTTTTCCGGCTGCGACCTTGAGCGGCTTGTCTTCCGCGGTCTTCGGTTTGACGGCGGCGCCGTCGCGCAGTTCGCGCAGCGTGCGCGCCGGCCCCACGGCGACGGTCTCGCCCAGCGCCAGGCCCTTGACGATTTCCTGGTTGCTGTCGTCGGAAATGCCCAGCTCCACTGTACGCTTCCTGGCCACGCCGTCGACAATGGCGTACACATAGTTGCTGCGCTTGCCCTTGCCTTCGGCCGCTTCGCTCAGCTGCACCGCCTGCAGCGGCACCACCGGGCGCGGCGCGCCGTCGCCGGTGACGATCTCGGCGCGGCAGGTCATGCCGGCGCGCAGCGCCAGCTGGTGCTCGGCCAGCTTGACCTTGACCACGTAGCTGCGGCCTTGGCTGGCCTGGCCCATCGGCTGCGCCTTGGGCGCCAGCGACACCGATTCCACGCTGCCCGTGAGCGGCCGGTTGGCATAGGCCGAAGGGAAGATGCGCGTCTTCAGGCCCGGCACCACGTTGGCGATGTCGCCCTCGTCCACGTTCACTTCCGCGATCATCGAGCCCAGGTCGGCGATGGTCATCAGGCTGGAGCCGGCGATGCCGGTGGCGCTGGCCACCGCCGTCTCGCCGGCCTTGATGGCAACGCTGGTGGCGGTGCCCGAGATGGGCGCCCGCACTTCGGTCTTGGCCAGGCGCTGCTGCGCCAGCGCCAGCATGGCTTCGGCCTGCTGGCGGCTTTCGCGCGCACTGCGCAGGGCCACCACGGCCAGGTCCACGGCCAGCTTCGATTCGTCCAGGCGCGACACGTCGATGAACTTCGCCGCCGCCAGCTGGCGCGCCCGTTCCAGCTTGCGCTGCTGGTTTTCCAGGTCGATCTGGGCGCGCTCCACGCTGACGGCCGCATTGCGCACCGCCGCTTCCTGCTGCGCCACGTCGGCCTTGTAGGTGCTCGGGTCAAGGCGCAACACGACCTGCCCCTTCTCGATCTGGTCGCCTTCCTTGACCAGCACTTCGGCCACCTTGCCGATCACTTCCGGCGAGAGCTGCACCTCCTGGCGGAACACCAGGTTGCCCGAGGCCAGCACGGCAGGATGGATGGCGCGGCTTTCCACCTTGGCCAGTTCGGCTTCGACGCTGGCCGGCGCGCGGGTGAACTTGATGACGACCGGCACGCCGATCAGGGCCGCGACCACCGCCGCGGCAATCAGTTTGCGCTTCATGGCTCCGCCTTAATGCTTGATCAGGATGTAGCTGGCCCAGGCGCCGTAGATCACCAGGTAGGGTAGCGCGGCAATCACGGCGCACGTGCCGCCGCTCTTGCCGGTCCAGGTGCGCAGGCCGATCGCGCACAGGGCAATGAACCACAGGTCGGTGAGCTTGAGGGCGGAGGCGATGCCGGCCCAGGGCGTATGCGGCGCCGCGTGCACCAGCAGGTAGTTCAAGGACAGCATGTCGGCATTTTCAAACGCCAGCTGGCCATTGCTGGTAACGATTTGCAGCGCCATCAGCGGCACGCCGATCAGGCCGGGCAGCGACGCCCAGGCCGCCAGCGCGAAGCCGGATTTGAAACTCAGGTCCATGCTGGCCAGCTTGCCCGCCAGCCAGAAGTAAAAGCCGTACAGGCAAAACACCACCAGGGTCCCCACCAGCACGCCGGCAATGCCCATGCCCATCATCACGCCGCGCGACATGGTCTTGGCGGCTGCTTCGCGCTGCTCCGCAGCCATGTCGGGCGGGAAGCTGTTGCTGACCATCCACTCCATGTCGACCGTCTGGAAATACCAGATCATCAGGCCGAGCGAAGCCACATACAGCAGGATCAGGGGCAACCAGGCCCGCGGACGTTCCTTCAGCGCGGCAAAGGCGGCCGAAGGTTCATAGAAGACTTGCGTCAATTGAGCGAATGCCATGTGCGCACCTTGCCAAAAAAGAAATTGAAAGTTGATTATATCAACTTGGCAACGTTGCGCAAAAACATCTTCTAGCCGGCGGGCGCCGGGTACGTCACCTCCAGGATATCGAGCTCTTCGGCGCCGTTGGGCGTGTGCAGCAGCACCGTGTCGCCCTCGCGCGCCTTGGTCAGGGTGCGGGCCACCGGGCTGATCCAGCTGACCTTGCCTTTCAATGGGTCGAATTCGTCGATGCCGACAATGGTAATGGTGTGTTCTTCGCCGTTGCGCTTGGCGTAGGTGACGGTGGCGCCGAAGAAGACCTGGTCATTGCCGTGGTGGATGCTGGGGTCGACCACCTCGGCCAGGTCCAGCCGCTTGGTGAGGAAACGGATGCGACGGTCGATCTCGCGCAGGCGGCGCTTGCCGTAGATGTAGTCGCCGTTCTCGGAGCGGTCGCCGTTGGAGGCGGCCCAGTGCACCACCTTCACCACCTCCGGACGCTCGACGTCGATCAGCTGCAGCAGTTCATCCTTGATGCGCTGGTAGCCGGCCGGCGTGATGTAATTCTTCGAGCCGGGCGGTATCGGCGGCGCGCCCGGCGGCAGGTCGTCGTCGTCGTCCGCGTCGCTCTCTTTTACGAATGCTTTGTTCATGCCGTATTATTGCATGGTATGAACCACGCCCCATCCTGCCTGGTGTCCCACACGCCAGCCCTGGTCTACCAGTTCCAGCTCAAGCCCGACGGCAACGTCGCCTTCCCCTATCTCAGCGACGGCTGCCTGGCCCTGCTCGGCTTGGCCGGCGCCGAACTGCAGGCCGGGCCGGAGCAGTTCGAGCGCCTGATCCTGCCCGACGACCGCGCCGCCTACCGCGCCTCCATGCAAGCCTCCGCCGACTCGCTGTGGAGCTGGAACTGGGAGGGCCGCATTTGGGTCGAGGCCTGGAAGGATGTCAAATGGATCAACCTGCGCGCCACGCCGCGCCAGCTGCCCGACGGCACCGTGCAGTGGGACGGCATCATGTCCAATATCACCGACAGCAAGCAGGAGCAGCTGGAAGTGCGGGCCAGCCGCGCGCGCCTGGCCGAACTCACGGCCCACATCGAAAAGGTCAAGGAGCAGGAACGCGAACGCATCGCACGCGAAATCCACGATGACCTGGGCGGCAACCTGACGGCCATCAAGATGGCGCTGGCCATGCTGGCCGCGCGCCTGCCCGATGGCGACGACACGCTGCAGCAAAAGGCCGCCTACGTCGACGCGCTGGTGGACCGCACCATCGATGCGGTGCACCGCCTGACCTTGGACCTGCGCCCCTCGGTGCTGGACTTCGGCCTGCTGCCCGCGCTGGAATGGCAGGTCAAGGAATTCGAAGCCCAGGCCGGCATCGCCTGTACCCTGCAGGCCAGCATGCATGAACTGGAGCTGGCACCGGACCAGGCCACCGCCCTCTTCCGCATCGTGCAGGAAGCCCTGACCAACATCGCCAAGCATGCCCAGGCCAGCGCCGTGACCATCAAGCTCACGCGCAGCCGCGGCGTGCTGGGCCTGAAAATCCTCGACAATGGCCGCGGCATCCGCGCCGCCGACCGCGCCAAGCCCGATTCCTTCGGCCTGCGCGGCATGGCCGAACGGGCGCGCGCCTTGGGCGGCACCCTGCACGTGGGCCATGCGGCCGGCGGCGGCACCGAGGTGGCGATCAAAATCCGCCTCCCGGGGCAGGCCCCAGACGTTACAATGAACCATGAGTGAAAAAGCTGTCATCAAAGTCTTCATTGCCGACGACCACGCCATCGTGCGCGAAGGCTTGAAGCAAATCCTGGCGGAGACGCGGGATATCGTGGTGGCGGGCGAAGCCGAGAACGGCCTCGACGCCATCAAGCTGTTCCGCAAGTCCGCTTGCCATGTCATGTTGCTCGACATTTCCTTGCCCGACCGCAACGGCATCGAAGTGCTCAAGCAGATCAAGAAGGACAAGCCGGAGCTGGCCGTGCTGATGCTGTCCATGCACCGCGAAGACCAGTACGCCATCCGCTCGCTCAAGGCGGGGGCCGCCGGCTACCTCACCAAACAAAGTGCGCCGAAAGAGTTAGTAAATGCAATCCGCCAGTGCGCAGCGGGGTTAAAATACGTGAGTCCGGCATTGGCGCAGGAATTGGCCAACCAAGTCGGCGAGGACCACCAGGCCGCTCCGCACGAAGCGCTGTCGGACCGGGAGTACCAGACCCTGACCATGATTGCCTCCGGCAAAACGGTGGGCACCATCGCCAAGGAACTGTCCCTCTCGGTCAAGACCGTGAGCGAGTACCGCGCCCGCCTGCTGGCCAAGATGAACCTGAAGAACAGCGCCGAACTCACCCATTACGCCATCAAGAACCAGCTGATCGATTAGAAATGATGCCATGAAGTAAGCACATTTCCTCCCGTTTATCTTCGCATCAGCGAACTGGACAGTGGCTTAAGATGCTGACAATCGGTAAACCTTTGTAAAGGCTGTACGTCAGATGTCTAGCAAACCCACCAATCCAGCCGCGGCGGACATGAATCCGGCTGATATCGCA
>JAJTCO010000028.1 GCA_021323265.1 Pseudoduganella sp.
TTTCTTTAAGGCGGATAGTAGTCATGTAAAAATTCAAACCGTTAGGGTTCAGGAAAGACAGCGATATTAGCAGCTTTTGCTCAAAAATGGAAGAGACAAACAGACGCCAAACCGCGCCAGCGGGGCAGTTCCGAAGAGGATATCGACGTCTTTCGGGGGCAATATTTCAGCCCAGCTAACATCATGAAACCGGCGATTATTGCCTTGCCGGGAATCAGATGATATCAGATTGCGAGGCCCGCCGCCACTGCCGACGCCCATGCCCACTGGAAGTTGTAACCGCCCAACCACCCCGTCACGTCCACCGCTTCGCCGATGAAGTACAGGCCGGGCACGTTCTTGCATTCCATCGTTTGCTGCGACAGTTCGCGCGTGTCGACCCCGCCGCGCGTGACTTCGGCCTTGCGGTAGCCTTCCGAGCCGTTCGGCGTGATGGTCCAGGCGTTGACGGCGCGCCCCAGCTTGCGCAGCTGTTCGTCTTTCATGTCGGCTATGCGCGCTTCGGCGTCGTAGCCGTGCGCCGCAAGCAAGCCTTCGGCCAGACGCGCCGGCAGCCATTGCGCCAGCAGGTTGCCCAGCTGCTTTTTCAGGCTGCCCTTGCCTTCGATCAGCGTTTGCGCCAGGTCCATCTCCGGCAGCAGGTTGATCGTGATGGGGGTGCCGGGCTGCCAGAAGCTGGAAATCTGCAGGATGGCGGGGCCGCTCAGGCCGCGGTGGGTGAACAGCAGGTCTTCGCGGAAGCGCGCGCCGCTCGGGTTGCGGCCCTTGAGGGAGCCTGTTTCCACGTCCACTTCCAGCGACACGCCGGCCAGCGGCACGAATGGCGCCCATTCCGCGGCGTCAAAGGTCAGCGGCACCAGCGCCGGGCGCAGCTCCACCAGCTGCAGGCCGAATTGCTTGGCGATGCGGTAGCTGAAGTCGGACGCGCCGATCTTGGGAATCGACAGGCCGCCGGTGGCCACCACCACGGCGCCGGCGTGGATGTCGCCGCTATCCGTCTGCAGGTGGAAGCCGGCACCGTTCGGCTGCATCTGCTGTACCTTGCTCGGCATGCGCCAGTGCACGCCGCCGTCGGCGCATTCCTTGCGCAGCATGCCAATGATCTGCTCGGCCGAATCGTCGCAGAACAGCTGGCCCTTGTGCTTCTCGTGGTAGCCGATGCGGTGCTTCTTCACCAGCGCCAGGAAATCCTGGGGCGTGAAGCGCGACAGCGCACTGCGCGCGAAGTGCGGGTTGTCGGACAGGAAATTGGCCGGTCCGGCATTGATATTGGTGAAATTGCAACGCCCGCCGCCGGAGATGCGGATCTTCTCCGCCAGTTTTTCTGCGTGATCGAGCAGCACCACGCGCTTGCCGCGCTGGCCCGCCGTTGCCGCACACATCATTCCCGCGGCGCCCGCGCCGATCACTGCCACATCAAAAGTATTTGCCATAGCCCGCCATTTTACGCGACGGGAACGCCCACCTGACGCTCCGGGGATCGCGGTCCTGCCCTCAGGCGGCCATTTGGCGCGCCACCGCGCGGCAGTGCGCTGCCTGCTGGGCAATGGCGTCGGGCACGGGGACTTCGCCGCGCAGCACGCGTTCGATCCAGGCGGCGGTGGCGGCGGCGCTCTTGTCTTCCGGCAGCGCGGGCAGCGTTTCGACCAGGGTCTGCTTTTCGACCAGCAGCGTGCGTTCGCCGTCGTGCAACCAGTCGATCTTCTGCGCCTTGTTGGCGTTGGCGACCGTCTCGCCTTCCGTGCCGCGCATGAGGAAGGCGTGGCCGCGGTTGAGGGTGAAGAACTGGCCCAGCGATTCCAAATATTCCGGGTGGGTGTAGGACACCAGCCGCAGGGCCGGTCCGGCGAAGGGCTGCATGATCTTGACCAGCGTGTGGGTGGAGTTGCGCACCCCGAGGATGCGGCGCAGCGACAGCATCCAGGCCAGGCGCGGCGCCAGCGCGTCGATGGTGATGAACGATACGTGGCCGCCGGCCAGGGCTGCTTCGGCCTGGGCGTGGCTGCCGGCGGCGTGCACGCCGAGCGCTTCGAACACTTCCGCCGTGGCGACCCGGCCCGGGTCGTGGGCGACGCCGTGTACCAGCACCGGTACGCCGTCGCGCGCCAGCAGCATGGCCAGCAGCGCCGTCAGGTTGGGCATCTTGCGCGCGCCGTTGTAGCTGGGGATGACCACCGGCGCGTAGTCGCCGGCCGGTGCGCGCAGCTTGGCGAACGAGGCTTCGGATGCTTCCAGGAAGCCTTCCAGCTCTTCCACCGATTCGCCCTTGATGCGCATCGATAGCAAGATGGCGCCCAGCTCCAGGTCCGATACGCGCCCCGCGAGGATGGCGCCCCATAGTTCGCGCGCCTGTTCGCGGCTCATGCTGCGGGCGCCCTTGGCGCCACGGCCGATTTCCTTGATGTAGGTCGCGGCTGGGAATGGTTGTATGGTCGTCATCCTGTCAGTTTACGGCATTTCGGCTACACTGTTAGATCCCCCAAGCAAAACCCCGTTAAAAGCAGACTGATCATGATTGCCCAAAACCTTGAAAACGTTAACGTAACCTCGTTCGCATCCATGCCGACTCCCGAGGCGCTGCATGCGAAACTGCCGCTGACCGAAAAGGCGTCCGACACCGTCACCAAGGGCCGCGCCGACCTGCGCGCCATCCTGGAGCGCAAGGACAAGCGCCTGTTCGTGGTGGTGGGTCCCTGCTCCATCCACGACCCGGTCGCGGGCCTGGACTATGCACGCCGCCTGAAGGCGCTGCAGGAAGAAGTGAAGGACACCATGCTGCTGGTGATGCGTGTGTATTTCGAGAAGCCGCGCACCACGACGGGCTGGAAGGGGTATATCAACGATCCGTTCATGGACGATTCGTTCCGCGTCGATGCCGGCATGGAGAAGGCGCGCCAGTTCCTGCTGGACGTGTGCGAGCTGGGCCTGCCCACCGCCACCGAGGCGCTGGACCCGATCTCGCCGCAGTACCTGGGCGACCTGATCGCCTGGACTGCCATCGGCGCCCGCACCACCGAATCGCAGACCCACCGCGAAATGTCGTCGGGCCTGTCGACGCCGGTGGGCTTCAAGAACGGCACGGACGGCGACATCGGCATCGCGATCAATGCGATCGTGTCGGCGGCCAACCCGCACGCCTTCCTGGGCATTAACAGCCAGGGCAATGTGTCTGTCGTGCGCACGCGGGGCAATCCGCACGGCCATGTGGTGCTGCGCGGGGGCGACGGCCGGCCAAACTATGATTCCGTGTCGGTGGCAATCGCGGAACAAGCGCTGCAAAAGGCCAAGCTGCCGGCCAATATCGTGATCGACTGCTCGCACGCCAACTCGTACAAGAAGCCGGAACTGCAGCCGCTGGTCATGACCGACGTGGTCAACCAGATCGTGCACGGCAACCAGTCCATCGTGGGCGTGATGATCGAGTCGAACATCGTGGCGGGCAACCAGAAGATCCCGGCCAACCTGGCCGAACTCAAATACGGCTGCTCGGTGACCGACGCCTGCATCGACTGGGAAACCACCGCCCACGTGCTGAAGGAAGCGGACCGCGAGCTGCGCGCCCGTCCCTAATAGCGCCAGCTGCCCTCGATCCGGATTTCGGACTTGACCGAACGCGCCACGAAGCACTCGCCATGTGCTTCGTGGTGCAGCCGTTCAAGCTCCGCATCGCTGGGCGCCTTTTCGCCCGAGAAGGCCACCGCCGGCTTCAGCGTCACCACGGCGATCCAGCCGTCCCGCATCTCCCCTTGCGCCGCGTCGACATAGCTGTCGACCACGTAGCCGTCGCGCGCGGCCAGGCTCAGGAACCACAGCATGTGGCAGCTCGAGAGCGAAGCGACGAAGGCTTCCTCCGGGTCGACCGCGCTGGGCTCGGACAGCGGCACCCGCACCACCTGCGGCGAAGAGGACCCGGGCACCACGGCGCCGCCGTCGAAGGTCCACTTGTGCAGCCGGCTATAGCGGTTATCGGTGAATCTGGCGTCGTGGCGGAACCACGCCACTTCTGCGGTATGCGTCGACATTGGCAGCCCCTCTTGTTAGGAATGCAAGCAAGATACACCCGCGCACTTTCCTTTACAATGGCGGATTCCCCTTTAACTTTTGCTCCACACAATGATCGTTCTCGGCGTTGAATCCTCCTGTGACGAAACCGGCCTGGCCCTGTACGACACCCAGCGCGGCCTGTTGTCGCACGCCCTGCACTCGCAGGTGGCGATGCACGAGGAATACGGCGGCGTGGTGCCGGAACTGGCATCGCGCGACCATATCCGGCGCGCGATCCCGCTGCTGGAGCAGGCGCTGGCCAAGGCCGGCATCGGCGCCGCCGAGATCGACGCCATCGCCTACACCCAGGGCCCCGGCCTGGCTGGCGCCCTGCTGGTGGGTTCGGCCATTGCCTGCAGCCTGGGCATGGCGCTGGACAAGCCGGTGCTGGGCGTGCACCACCTGGAAGGCCACCTGCTGTCGCCGCTGCTGGCCAGCGAGCCGCCGCAGTTCCCCTTCGTGGCCCTGCTGGTGTCGGGCGGCCATACGCAGCTGATGCGGGTGGACGGCGTCGGCCAGTACGCACTGCTGGGCGAAACGCTGGACGACGCGGCCGGCGAAGCGTTCGACAAGTCGGCCAAGCTGCTGGGCCTGGGCTACCCCGGCGGGCCGGCCATTTCGCGCCTGGCCGAATTCGGCGATCCGCTGGCCTACAAGCTGCCGCGCCCCATGCTGCATTCGAAGGACCTGATGTTCTCCTTCTCCGGCTTGAAGACGGCGGTGCTGACGGTGGTGAACAACCAGGGCGGCGCAGCCAATGTCTGCGAGCAGGACAAGGCCAACATTGCGCGGGGTTTCGTGGATGCGATCGTGGACGTGCTGACGGCCAAATGCCTGTCCGCCATGCGGCAGACCGGCTTGAAACGGCTCGTCATTGCCGGCGGCGTGGGCGCCAACGCGCAACTGCGCGCCGCGCTGAACGCGGCGGCAGCGGCCAAGCGCTTCAAGGTCTATTACCCGGAGCTGGAGTTCTGCACCGACAACGGGGCAATGATTGCCTTCGCCGGCGCCATGCGCCTGCAGATCAATCCCCAGGCGGCGCAGCGGGACTACGCTTTCAACGTCCGTCCGCGCTGGCCGCTGGACGAACTGCGGGTCATCTAAACCGGCTTCAAGCCAGGAGCAAGGCGCTCAGGCCCACCAGGGCCAGCAGGCCGGCGACGATGCCGGTCCGCATACCTTTGCCATGCAGGTCAATCTGCTGCCGCGCGCGCGCGTGGCGGCTTTGCCGCGTGTCTTTCCTTGCGTCGTCGCCAACTTGATGGTGCTGTACTTCGGTGTTCATCAATCGTCTCCATTTGTATATACCACAATGTAGCAGCAGCGCCGCGCCGCTGCCACACTTTTGCATGTTGCTATGCAGCAACGCGTTGCGCCGGGCGGCCTTCGCGCTGGTAGAGGAATTGCAGCACGCTGCTGCGGTAATCGAGATACAGCGGGTCCTGCGCCAGCGCCAGGCGCTCGCGCGGGCGTGCCAGGCGCACCTTGACGATCTCCCCGATGGTGGCGGCCGGGCCGTTGCTCATCATCACGATGCGGTCGGATAGCAACACCGCTTCGTCCACGTCGTGCGTCACCATCACCACCGTGGCGCCGGTGGCGGCGACGATGCGCATCAGCTCATCCTGCAAGTGCGCGCGCGTGAGCGCATCGAGGGCGCCGAAGGGCTCGTCCATCAGCAGGACCTTCGGTTCCATCGACAGGGCGCGCGCGATGCCGACGCGCTGCTTCATGCCGCCGGAAATCTCGCTGGGGCGCTTGCCGCCCGCCGCGGCCAGGCCCACCAGTTCCAGCGCCTGCCAGGTGCGCTCCTCCAGTTGCGCGCGCCGTTCCTTGCCGGCGAAGACGCGCTCCACGGCCAGGTAGATGTTCTCGAAGCAGGTGAGCCAGGGCAGCAGCGAATGGTTCTGGAACACCACCGCGCGCTCCGGCGCGGGACCGGCAATCTCGCGCCCGCTGCACACCAGCACGCCGCTGCTGGGGCGGTTCAGGCCGGCGAGCAGGTTGAGCAGCGTGGACTTGCCGCAGCCGGAATGGCCGATCAGGGTCAGGAACTCGCCCTGCTCCACCGTCAGGTTGATGTCGCGCAGCGCATGGAACTGGCCGAAGCGCATCTCGACCCTGCTGATATCGATGAATTTTGCCGCCATCTCATTTCTCCTCATAGCTGAAGGCCTTGGCCAGCGTCATCAACGCCAGTTCCAGCAACAGGCCGACGATGCCGATCACGCCGATGGCGATCAGGATGTGCGGCACGTTCATGTTGTTCCATTCGTCCCACACCCAGAAGCCGATGCCCACGCCGCCGGTCAGCATTTCCGCCGCGACGATCACCAGCCACGCGGTGCCGATGGCAAGGCGCACGCCGGTCAGCATGTAGGGCAGCACGGAGGGCAGCAGGATCTTGGTCGCCACCTTCCATTCGGACAGGTTCAGCACGCGCGCCACGTTCAGGTAATCCTGCGGCACGCGCTGCACGCCAACGGCGGTGTTGACGATCATCGGCCAGATGGAGCAGATGAAGATGGCCCAGATCGCGGCCGGGTCGGCGGCCTTGAAGACCAGCAGCCCGATCGGCAGCCAGGCCAGCGGCGAGACCGGCTTGAGCAGGCTGATCAACGGGCTGAACATGCCGTACACAAAGCTGAAGCGGCCGATCAGGAAGCCGAGCGGAATGCCCACCAGCGCCGCCATGCCGAAGCCCAGCGCCACGCGGCGCAGCGATGCCAGCACGTTCCAGCCGATGCCCTGGTCGTTCGGCCCCTTGCGGTAGAAGGGGTCGGCGAACAGCTTGAGCGCTTCCTGCCAGGTTTCCAGCGGCGTCGGAAAGCCGGCGTTGCGCAGCGCCAGGATCTGCCATGCCAGCACCAGCAAGGTCAGGCCGATCAGCGGCGGCAACAGCTTCATCACGACCGGGCGCAGGCGCCCGCCTTCGGGCGCCAAGCGCACGCCCTTGGCCGCCAGCCGCGTGCGGCGCGAGGGCGCTGCCGGCGCCACCGCCGCCGCGCGCTCGGCCGGTGCGGCAATCGTTTCGTAGACTGCGCTCATAGGTTCCTCCTTCACGCTTTGAGTTTGAACGAGGCGGCGTAGGCCGCGGGATTCTTGCCGTCCCACAGTGCGCCGTCGACCATCTTCACGCTGCGCAGCGGCGACTTGGGTAGGCTCACCTTCGCCATCGCCGCCGCATCCTTGTAGACGTCGATGCGATTCACCTGCGTGGCGACGCCCAGGTAGTCCGGTTCCGCCTTGAGCAGGCCCCAGCGCTTCTGCTGCGTCAGGAACCACATGCCGTCGCTCAGGTAGGGGTAGTTCACCGCGCCGTCGTTGAAGAACTTCATGGCGTGCGGGTCGTCCCAGGTCTTGCCAAGGCCATTCTGGTAGCGGCCCAGGATGCGCTGGTTGATCACGTCCACCGACGTGTTCACGTACGACTTGTCGGCGATGGTTTCGGCCATCTTCACCTTGTTCGACATGGAGGCGTCGATCCAGCGCCCAGCGTCCAGCACCGCCGCAGTGAGCGCGCGCGCGGTATTGGGATACTTCTTCACCCACTCGGCGCTGGTGCCCAGCACCTTCTCCGGGTGGTCGCGCCAGATGTCCTGCGTGGTGGTGGCGGTGATGCCGATGCCGTCGACAATGGCGCGGTGGTTCCATGGTTCGCCGACACAGAAGCCGTCCATGTTTCCGATGCGCATGTTCGCCACCATCTGCGGCGGCGGCACGGTGATCACCTTGGCGTCCTGCATCGGGTTGATGCCGTGCGCGGCGAGCCAGTAATACAGCCACATCGCGTGGGTGCCGGTGGGGAAGGTCTGCGCGAATGTGTATTCGCGCTGTTCGGTGCGCATCAGCTTCGCCAGCGAGGCGCCGTCGACCGCGCCCTTGTCGGCCAGCTTGCGCGAGAGCGTGATGGCCTGTCCGTTGTGGTTCAGATTCATCAGCACGGCCATGTCCTTCTTCGGGCCGCCGGCGCCCAGATGCACGCCGTACACCAGCCCATACAGCACATGGGCCGCATCGAGTTCGCCGTTGACCAGCTTGTCGCGCACGCCCGGCCAGGAGGCCTCCTTGCTGAGCACGATCTTGATGCCGTACTTCTTGTCGAAGCCCAGTACCGAGGCCATCACCACCGAGGCGCAATCGGTGAGGGGAATGAAACCGACCCTGACTTCTTCTTTCTCCGGCTTGTCGGAGCCTGCCGCCCAGGCGTGCGTCGACAAGGCCGTTGCCGCGCCGGCGGCGAGCAGGCGGCGGCGGGTAAGGCTGAACGTGTGATCCATGGCTATCCCCGTGTTGTAAGTACCAGGGATATTGCAAGCGCCGTGCCACCCCAGCTACAGAGGGCGCACGCCGTGAACATGCGGCACTGCCGTTGTGCAGTGCACCAATACGCGGCGTCAGCGCACCGGATGGAGCCCCGGATCGGTGCGCAGGCGCTCCGCCATCAAGTCGACGAAACTGCGGATGCGGGTCGAGCCCTGCCGGCTGTCGCGGTGGATGATGTGGATCGGCACCGCCGGGGTGGCGTAGTCCTGCAGCACTTCCACCAGCGCGCCGGCGTCGAGCAGGGCGGCGGCCTGGTAGGACAGCAGGCGCGCGATGCCGAAGCCGCTGCGCACCGCCTCGATGGCCGAGTCGTTGTTGTTCACGCCCAGGCGCGGCTTGAAGCGCAGCGACTGCACCTGCGTGCCTTGCTGGAAGCGCCAGTCCGGCGGCACGCTGGAGCCGGACGAGGAGACGATGGTGTGCTGCGCCAGGTCCTGCGGCGTGCGCGGCGCGCCGTGCTGTGCCAGGTAGGATGGCGCGGCCACGATCATGCGCCGCACCTGCCCGACGGGCACCGCGCGCAGGCTCGAATCGGGCAGCTCGCCGATGCGGACGCCGACGTCGATGCCCTCTTCCACCAGGTTGGTCACGCGGTCGACGAACACGGTGGAGATATCCATGCCCGGATAGCGCCGCAGGTAGTCGACGATGCCCGGCATGACGTACAGGCGCCCGAACAGCACCGGCGCCGTCACGGCCAGGTGGCCGCGCGGCGCGGCATTGATGCCCGCCACCGCGTCGTCGGCCTCGTCCACTTCGGCGATGATGCGGCGCGCGTCGTCCAGGTAGCGCTGGCCCGCTTCGGTCACGCGCACGTGGCGTGTGGTGCGGTCCAGCAGTTTGACGCCCAGCCTCTCCTCCAGCGCGGCGATGGCGCGCGTGACCGCCGGCGGCGACATGCCGAGCCGGCGCGCGCCCGCCGCGAAGCCCTGCTCCTCGGCCACGGCCACGTACACAGTCATCAGGTAAAGGCGGTCCATTTGCGTTTCACCATGAAGTCGATAAAGTGCCGCACGCGCATCGGCATGCGGCTGCGCTGCGGATAGTACATGTAAACGGCGGCGTTGGCTGTCACGTGCGTCGGCAGCAGGTGCACCAGCCGCCCCGCAGCCAGGTCGCGCTCCACCATGTAGAGCGCCAGCTGGCCGATGCCGACGCCGGCGCGCACCGCTTCCACCTCGCCCTCGGCGGTGTTGAAGGTCGCCACGCACGGCACGTCCTGGTAGACGGTCCCGCCCTGCCCTTTCAGCTCCCACGGCACCACGCGTCCCGTGTTGGGCTGGCGGAAGCCGGTGCAGCGATGCTGCAGCAGCTCCTCCACCGTGCGCGGCGCGCCGTGGCGCGCGATGTAGTCCGGGGCAGCGCAGATATACAGCGGTATGCGCCCCAGCTGGCGCGCCACCAGGTTGCGCTCGGGCGGATTGCCGGCGCGGAAGCCGACGTCGATCTTCGCCTCGGTCAGGTCGGTGAAATGGTCGTCCAGCACCATGTCGAAGTGAGCCTGCGGGTACAGCTCCTGGAACTCGCGCAACAGGGGTGCCAGCGTCACCGTGCCCAGGGACGTCGGCGCGGCGACGCGGATCATGCCCTCCACCGCCTCGCGGCTGTTCTGCACGTGGTCCAGCGCCTCGTCCAGCAGGCGCAGGCCGGGATTGGCCAGCTCCAGCAGGCGCTGCCCCTCGTCGGTCAGGCTCAGGCTGCGCGTGGTGCGGTGGAACAGGCGCACGCCCAGGTAGTCCTCCAGCTGCCGGATGGCTTTGCTGACCGCCTGCGCGGACAGGCCGGCGGCAACGGCCGCCTGGCTGAAACTGCCGGCGTGCACGACGCCGATGAAGAGGGAAATGACGCGGGCCTTGTCCATGATTTACAACCACCAGTTGAAGATCAATCACTTTTACCATGACTAGTGTAGCAGCCTGGCAGCGCCTAACATTCCCTTCACCTACCCACCCAACCCCGAAGGAGCAATATCATGGCAAACAAAGTCTGGTTCATCACTGGCGCTTCCCGCGGCTTCGGCCTGCTGATTGCACGCGACGCACTGGCGCGCGGCGACTCCGTGGTAGCCGCCGCGCGCAACCCGCAGGCGATCGTCGACGCGCTGGGCGTGCATCCCGGCCTGCTGCCCGTGCAGCTGGACGTGACGCGCGAGGCGGCCGCCGCGGTCGCGGTCCAGGCCGCGCTGGAGCGCTTCGGCCGCATCGACGTCCTGGTCAACAACGCCGGCTACGGCATCCTGGGCGCAGTCGAGGAAACGTCGGCGCAGGAAGTACGCCGCAACTACGAAACCAATGTCTTCGGCCTGCTGAACGTGAGCCGCGCCGTGCTGCCGGCCATGCGCCGGCAGCGCAGCGGGCACGTGATCAACATTTCCTCGCTGGGCGGCTACCAGGCGTATCAGGGCTGGGGCGTGTACGGCTCCACCAAGTTCGCCGTGGAAGGCTTGAGCGAAGCGATGGCGCAGGAACTGGCCCCGCTGGGCGTGCACGTCACGGTGGTGGAGCCGGGCTTCTTCCGCACCGATTTCCTGGACGCCAGCTCGCTCACGTCAACCCAGGCCCGCATCGACGACTACGAAGCCACGGTGGGCGCCATGCGCACCTTCGCGGCGGGCGCCAACCACGCGCAGCCGGGCGACCCGGCCCGCCTGGCGCATGCCATGCTGACGCTGGCCGACGCCGCGCAGCCGCCAATGCGCCTGCAACTGGGCAGCGACGCGGTTGCCCGCGCCTACGAAAAGCACCGGCAGGTGGAACGGGAACTGGCGCAGTGGCGGGACCTGGCCCTGTCCACCGACTTCGATCAGCCGTTGCCGCAGGCCGCTTAAGGGAGCGGCAGCCCCGCCCCGCAGCTCTTGCAAAAGCGCGCCGACGGCTCATGGTCCTCGGCCAGGCAGGCGGCGCAGGTGCGCAGCGAGGCGCGGCGCTGGCTGCTGATTTCCGCGCTGATGATGCCGGTCGGGACGGCCAGGATGCCCCACCCCAGCAGCATCATCACCGACGCGATGGCGCGCCCCAGGTCGGTCTTCGGCACCAGGTCGCCAAAGCCCACGGTGGTCACCGCCGATATCGCCCAGTACACGGCGGTCGGGATGCTGGTAAAGCCGTTGCCCGGCCCTTCCACCACGTACATCACGGTCCCCAGCAGGAACACGATCATCATCACCACCGACAGGAAGATCAGGATCTTGCGGCGGCTGGCCAGCAGCGCGCGCCCCAGCATGCCGTACTCCTCGACGTACATGGTGAGCTTGAGGATGCGGAACATGCGCAGCAGGCGCAGGATGCGCACGTTGAGCAGCACGTGCGCGCCCGGCAGGAACAGGGCCATGTAGCTGGGCAGCGCCGCCAGCAGGTCGATCACGCCAAAGAAGGAGCGCGCATAGCGCAGCGGATTGCGCACGCACAGCAGGCGGCCAAAGTACTCGACGGTAAACAGCACGGTGAAGCACCACTCCGCCGCGAACAGCCAGCTGCCGTACTCCTGCGCCACCGCCGCAATGCTGGCCAGCACCACGGTGGTCACGCTCAGCACGATGGCCCCGATCAGCGCCAGGTCGAAGGCGCGGCCGGCCGGGGTGTCGGACTCGAAGATGACGCCGTACAGCCTGGCGCGCCAGCCGCCGGCGGGGCGGCCGAAGTGCTGGTGCGGGTCGTAGCTCTTCATGGTTTTTGTCCCAGCAGGTCGGCGCGCGGCTGGCCCCATTGCGGCACGCCGAACGGACAGTGCGGCTTGGCCGCCAGCATCAAGGTGGTGAAGTTGCCGCGCGGCGTGGCGGCGAAGCGCAGGTCGCTGCCATGGCTCTCGTCCACTGCCGGCATGCGCGCAAAGCGCAGCCAGGCAGCGAGCTGGCAGTCGCTTGCCGCGCGCGCGCGCAGGGCCGCCACGTCGCCCTGCCACGCATGCGCGAGCAGCACGCCCGGCACCTGGTCCGGCACCTCCCCTGGCGCATCGGCCGCCAGCGCCGGCGGGCAGGCGCGCGCGGGCAACAGCGACGGCGCCAGGCTCAGGTGGCCGCGCCGCAGCTGGTAAGTACGGCCGTCCGTCTCGATCGACGTGAAACTCCAGCACAAAGGCTGCGACGGGAAGGCCGTCAGCGCCACGTCCAGCACCCGCGCCTGGGGGTGCTGCAGCGCCAGCGCCGCCGTCACGGCCTGGCGCGCCTTGAGCGAGGCCGACGCCTGCACGCCGACGAAGGCCAGCACGATGCCCAGCGCCAGCAGCAAGGCGCGCCGGCTCTGCATGTGGCGAAAGCGCAGCGTGGCGACGGCCGCGCCCAGCACCACCAGCGCCGCGAAGGAAGCCCAGCCCAGGTAGCCGTGCAGGGTCACGTACAGCAGCACCACCGGCAGCACGGCCAGCAGCACGATCCTGCCCCGCCGCGACGGCGCCGCCATCGCCAGCGGCACGCCGAATGCCACCCAGAACACCGGTTCGATGATGTAGACCATGTCGCCGAAGTACCAGGTGCCGCTGAACGGATAGAAGGGATGGACGCCGTAGTTGTTCAGGAAGTCCATGCCCAGGTGCAGCAGGAAGCCGGCCGCCAGCGCCAGGCCCAGCCCGCGCCGCGCGTGGCGGCTCTCGCGCAGCAGGGCGCGCGCATTCGGCCACAGCGCGTACAGCAGCGCCAGCAGCAGGAGCGCCTGCGGCAGCAGGGACAGCAAGGTATGGGTGTGGCCGCGGTGGTGCAGCAGGTAGCCCAACGGCGCGGGCGCCAGCCGGGTGAACACCAGGTCCAGGTCGGGGAAGTTGCTGGCCAGCGCGCAGGCGCTCAACAGCAGGCGGTGGCGCGTCGTGTGGCGCGCCGGGACGGCTTCCGGCGGCAGCGAGCGCTGGATCAGCTCGCCAACGCCGAGGCCGACTACCGAATGGGTGATGTTGTCCAAGCTTAGTGCTGGACCTCAACGCCGTGCCAGAAGGCGATGCGGTCCTTGATGTGGTGGGCCGCTTCCTTCGGTGCGGGGTAGTACCAGGCGGCGTTGGGGTTGACCTTGCCGTCCACCACCACGTTGTAATAGCTGGCGACGCCTTTCCACGGGCACAGCGTGCTGTGCTCACTTGGCTGCAGGTAACCCTGCTTGACCCGCGCCGGCGGGAAATACACGTTGTGCTCGACGATCTCCACTTCGCTGCTGTCAGCTTCCGCGATCACAGCGCCATTCCAAATTGCCTTCGGCATGCAAACTCCCTGTCCTGTTCAGCCTTCCACCCGGTTGCGGCCGTTGGCCTTGGCACGGTACAGCGCGGCATCGGCCTGCTTGAGCAGCATGTCGGCGTCATCAATATCCATGTGATTGAAGGAGCCGACGCCCAGGCTGGCCGTCACCGGCACCGTGCGCGCCCCGGCGCCATGCACCTGGGCTTCGATCCGCGACCGCAACGATTCCGCGAACTTGCGCGCCCCTTCGAGCGGCGTGTTCGGCAACAGGATACACAATTCTTCACCGCCATAGCGTCCGGCCACGTCGATCACGCGCACATTCTCGCGCACCAGGCGGCCGATGGCGGCCAGCACCTCGTCGCCCAGCTGGTGGCCGTACTCGTCATTGATGCGCTTGAAGTGGTCCACGTCCAGCATCACGGCCGACAGCGGCGTGCGGAAGCGGCGCGTGCGCGCCACTTCGAACTTCAGGCGGTTCATCAGGGAGCGGCGGTTGTGCAGGCCGGTCAGCTCGTCGGTGGTAGCCAGCATTTCCAGCTCGTCCATCGACGCCTTCAGCGCCTTTTCGTTGGCGCGCAGTTCGAGCAGCGCCATGACCTGGCGCGCCAGCTTGCGCAGCATGTCGCGCTGGGCCGTGGACAGGCAGCCGGCCTTGGTGTCCATCACGCACAGGGTGCCGATGGCGTAGCCGTCGCTCGACGTCAGGGGCACGCTGCTGTACATGCGCATGTAGGGCGCCGCCACGGTCAGCGGCATGTGCGCGGTGCGCGCATCCTTGCTCAGGTCGCAGATTTCCGTGGCGTCCTCGCCCAGCACCGCCAGCGAACAGTAGCACTGCCCGCGCGGCATGGACCCGACCTCCAGGCCGGTGAAGGACTTGACCAGCACGCGCTCGGCATCGACCAGCGTGATGAAGGCGTACGGCACGTCGCACACCTTGGCGGCCAGTTCCGTCAGGAAGGTGAAGTCCTCGCCCGATGCGGCGTCCAGCGCATCGTAGCGGTACAGCGCGGCCAGGCGACTCTGGTCGTCCGCCGGCCGTGGGTACAGCGTCGTGATTGTTTGTTCTGCGGCTGCCATACGATCTCTCCCGTGTTACTACCTGAAGTGTAACAAGGTTGTAACTGAGATAATAGTGTTATTTCAAAGCCACTATTTGGCGCAGGGCCCGCTCGAACGCTTCCGGCGGCTGGCCGCCGGAAATGAGGTGGGTTTCGTTGATGATCACGGCCGGCACCGACTGGATGCCGTTGCGCTGGTAGAACTGCTCCATGTCGCGCACTTCCTGCGCGTAGCGGCCGGAGGACAGCACTTGCACGGCTTCCGCCTCGTCCAGCCCTACCTTGCCGGCCAGCTGCACCAGCACGGTGCGCGCGCTGGGATCCAGGCCGCGCGTGAAATAGGCTTCGAACAAGGCTTTCTTCAGGGCGCGCTGCTTGCCGTGTTCGCCCGCCCAGTGCAGCAGGCGGTGGGCGTCGAACGTGTTGTAGATCCGGCTGCGCATGCCCAACGCGAAATCGAAACCGACCTCGGCGCCGCGCTGGCGGATCATCTCGCGCGTTTGTTCCTGCTGGGCGGGGCTGGCGCCGTACTTCTGGCGCAGGTGTTCGGTGATGTCCTGCCCTTCCGGCACCATGTGCGGGTTCAGCTCGAAGGGCTGGAAGTGAATCTGCGCCTGCACGGCGTCGCCCAGGCGCGACAGCGCCATTTCCAGGCTGTTGAGCCCAATCGCACACCAGGGACAGGAAACGTCGGAGACGAAGTCGATGCGGATCGGGACGGGAGTCATGGTCAGGCCTTTTTCTTGGCTTTGCTGCCGATGCGGCTTTCTTTGCCAGCGATAAGGTTAGCAATATTCTTGGCATGGCGCCAAACCAGCAAGCCGCTCATGGCCAGCACGGCCGCCAGCTGGGGCTCGGCGCCGAACAGCAGGCCATAATAGAACGGCGCGAAGACGGCGGCGATCAGGGCGGCCAGCGAGGAATAGCGGAAGGCATACGCCACCACCAGCCAGGTCACCAGGGTCGCCAGGCCCAGCCAGACGTTCAGCGCCAGCAGCACGCCCAGCGCCGTGGCCACGCCCTTGCCGCCGACGAACTTGAAGAAGACCGGCCACAGGTGGCCGACAAACACGGCCACCGCCACCAGGGCAATGGTCTGGTTGGCCTGGTCGCCCAGGCCCAGCTGCTGCTGGAAGTGGTCCACCAGGAACACCGCCAGCCAGCCCTTGAAGGCGTCGCCCAGCAGTGTCCAGATGGCGGCGCCCTTGTTGCCGCTGCGCAGCACATTGGTGGCGCCCGGATTGCCCGAACCATAGGTGCGCGGATCGGCCAGGCCGTAGAACTTGCTCACCACAACGGCGAAGGAAATCGAGCCAATCAGGTAGGCAGCAATAATCAGAAGCAAAGTAGTCATAATCCCCCGGGGAAATCCTTGTTTTTATATGGGCTGCGACTATACACCATAGCGCCCCGCCCCGGCGGGCGGGCGGCCATGCCAACTTGTCAATCCGGCAACGCGCATTGCACCGGCTTGGCGCCCAGCACCTCGCTCAGCACGCCCGGCGCGATGCCGATCAGGAAGCCGCGCCGACCGCCATTGATATAAATCGTTTCCAGGCCGAGGATGCTCTCCTCCACGTAGACCGGCATCGCCTTCTTGGTGCCGAACGGCGAGGTGCCGCCCACCATGTAGCCCGAGTGGCGCTGCGCCACGTCCGGCTTGCATGGTTCGACCGACTTGCAGCCGATGTTGCGCGCCAGGTTCTTGGTGGAGACCTTGCAGTCGCCGTGCATCAGCACGATCAGCGGCTTGGCCGCGTCGTCCTGCATGACCAGGGTCTTCACGACGTGGTGTTCATCCACGCCCAGCGCGCGCGACGACACCGACGTGCCGCCATGCTCTTCGTACTCGTAAGGGTGTTCGGTAAATGCGACCTTGTGCTTGCGCAGCAAGGCTGTCGCGGGCGTTTCTGAAATGTGCTCTTTTTTTGCCATGCCGTGATACGCTAGTGCCAGGAGAGGAGCTTCTCATTATGCAGCAAGAAATCCGCTTTGCCACCTTCAACGTCTGCAACCTTGCCCCGCCCGGGGCGAAACTGTACGACAACCTGCAGCCGCTCACGCCGCAGGAGTACGAGGCCAAGGCGGATTGGACGGCGCAGCAACTGGACCAGCTCGACGCCGACGTGATCGGCTTCCAGGAAATCTTCTCCCAGGAAGCCTTGCGCGACGTGCTGTCGCGCACGCGCAAGTACCGCGAGGCGGTGCACGCCGGCTTCGACCCCGATCCCGGCGCCTCCCGCCTGACGCCCAATGTAGCCCTGGTGTCGCGCCTGCCCCTGATGGCGGCGCCGGAGGTCTATGCCAATTTTCCCGAAGGCGTGCCGTCCGATTCGGGCGTGCTCGACTCCGACCGCTTTGCGCGCGCCCCCCTGCACGCCCAGGTCCTGTTGCCCAACGAGGCAGTGGTGGACGTCATCGTGGTGCACCTGAAGTCGCGCCGGCCGGACTACCGCAGCGGCGATACGGCGGAAGATCCGCTGCACCTGGCCATGGCCAGCCTGCGCTCCCTGGTCTGGCGCGGCACGGAAGCGGTGGCCTTGCGCGTGCTGCTCAGCAAGATGATGCGGGAGACGCGCCGGCCCTGCGTCGTGCTGGGGGACTTCAACGACACGGCCGACGCCGTGACCACCACCATTGTGCTGGGCAACGGCGGCGGCATCCTGCCGGGCGACGAGCGGCGCGGCCGCATGTACGACGCCAACCAGATCCAGCTGCGCCAGGACCATCTGCGCCAGGTGGCCTACACCAGCATCCACGAAGGCCACTATTCCACCATCGACCACGTGCTGGTGTCGGAGGAATTCAACCCGGCCTCGCCGCGCGCCATCGGCGAGGTGCTGGACGTGAGCTACTTCAACGACCACCTGCGCCAGGAACGGCCCGAAGTGTCGGACCACGGCCAGGTGGTGGTGCGCATGCGCCTGCGCTGAACGGGCGCCTCAGAGGGCGCGCGCGGCGGCCAGCTGGCCCTGGTATTGGTCGCAGCCCAGCTCGCGCAGCAGGGAAAGCTGCTCCTCGTTGCGCACGCCTTCGGCAATCACGGTCAAGTCCAGGCTGTGCGCCAGGGCGATGATGCTGCGGATGAGGGTGGCGTCCGTGCCATTGTCGAGGAAAGACTGGGCGATCTTCAGCTTATCGATGGGGAATTCCTTGAGCTGGGCCAGGCGCGAGTAGCCGGTGCCGAAATCGTCGATCGAGACGCGCACGCCCAGTTCGCGCAGGCTGGCCAGCTTGGCCGGCACGTCCTGCCCGCCGCGCATGATGACATCTTCGGTCAGCTCCAGTTCCAGCCACCGGGGCGCCAGGCCGGTGGCGCGCAAGGCGTCGCCGACGCTGTCGACGAAGTTCTTGTGCATCAGCTGGGTAAGCGCGACATTGACCGACACCGCCAGTGGGCGCCCCTCCTCCTGCCAGGCGCGGGCACGGGTGCAGGCCGTGTGCAGCACCCAGGCGCCGATGGGCACCATCAGCCCGCTCTCCTGCGCCACGTCGATGAAGCGCTCCGGCAGCAGCAAGCCGTGCTCGGGATGGCGCCAGCGCAGCAGCGCTTCCATGCCGACCACGTGGCCGTTGGCGACATCCACCTCCGCCTCGTACTCCAGCTCGAACAGGCCATCGTCCAGCGCGCGCCGCAAGCCCTTCTCGATGGCGGAACGCTCGACCACGCGCGCATTCATTTCCTGGGAGAAGAACTGGAAGCGGTCGCGCCCGCCCTGCTTGGCGTGGTACATCGCGATGTCGGCGTGCTTGACCAGGCTGTCGATATCGGCCCCGTCCTGCGGGAACATGGCGATGCCGATCGAGGTCGACACGTGCAGCAGGTGCTCGCCCATGACGTACTCCTGGGTCACGGCCTGCAGCACGGTCTGCGCCACGTGGGCCGCCCGCTCCGGCCCGCCGATATCGGTCAGCACGATGACGAACTCGTCGCCGCCGTGCCGGCTGACGGTGTCGGCGCCGCGCACGCATCGCAGCAGGCGCCCGGCCACTTCCTTGAGCAGCCGGTCGCCCACGGCATGCCCAAGCGTGTCGTTGATCATCTTGAAGCGGTCCAGGTCGAGGAACAGCACGGCCAGCGCGCTCTTGCTGCGGCGGGCCGCCGCCATGGCCAGGTTCAGCCGGTCCAGCAGCAACACCCGGTTCGGCAGGTCGGTCAGGAAGTCGTGCTCGGCCAGGTGGCGCGTGTACTCCTCGCTCTTCTTGCGCTCCGTGATGTCGGACAGGCTGCCCATATAGTTGCTCACCCGGCCGGCCGGGTCGCGGATCGCGGTCACGCTGACCCAGCAGGGGAAAATCTCGCCATTCTTGCGGCGCGCCCAGGTTTCACCCTGCCAATGGTCGGTGGCGTCGACCTGGCTCCACACTTCGCGGTAAAAGGAATCGTCCTGCATCCCCGATCGGTACAGGCTGATCGGTTGGCCCAGCAGCTCGCCGGGTTCGAAACCGGTGGCGTGCGTATACGCACGGTTGCTGGCAATGACGTAGCGGCGCCGGTCGGTCAGCACGATGGCGTCGCGGCTGTTTTCAAACACCTGGGCCGCCAGTTGCAGCGTGCGCTCGGCCTGCTTGCGCGCGGAAATGTCGCGCACCACCACGTACAGCAGGTCCGACTGTCCCGGCTGCAGGGCCGTCATCAGCACTTCCGCCCAGAACGGCATGCCGGTGCAATCCGTGTAGCACCATTCGAAGCGGCAATTGCCTTCATGGAAGGCGATCGCTTCCTTGCGCGCCACGCCCGTTTCCGAGACTTCACCGCCGGGCTGGCGCAGCGGCGAGAATTCGTGCAGGCAGTGGCCCGCCAGGCGGTTGGCGGCATCGCACTTGAACAAGTGCACCGCGGCCGGGTTGGCTTCCACGATGGTGCCGTCGCGCATCACGAGGATGGCGTCGCTGGAGCGGCCAAACATCAGGGAAAATTCCTGGCCCACGGCGCGCAATGCCGATTCATCTTCCTTGCGCTGGGTGATGTCGACATCCATGCAGACGACCTGGGACACCTTGCCGTCGTGCCACACCGGCACCTTGGTCGAATACAGCCACCGATCCTGCCCCGCGGCAGTGCGCACGTGCCAGTCGCCCAGCGGACCGGCCTGGCCGCTGCGCCACACTTCCTCCAGCATGGCGTCGTGCTCCTCCTGGCGCTCGGCGCGCGACATCACCTCCGCCAGCGGGCGCCCGATCAATTGCGGAATTGGCAAGCCGGCCAGACTGGCGAACTGGGCATTGCAGAGCGTGACGACGCCGCTGCGGTCGCAGCTGCAAACGGCCACCAGCGGCGATTGTTCGAGGGCGCCAACCATGCGTGCGATCAAGTCCAGTGCGGCATGCACGGACGTCAGCTGGGTGGGCAGTGGGGTACTCATACACCATTCTTGGCCATGCCGGTCCCGCGCCGCTTGCGCTGCGTCAAAGGTGCGGCTCCTTCCCGGCTTTTTGCATTTCAAGTCGCCGATTGCGCGCTTTATCGCATTTGCGTGGCGACTGGACTTGTTAAATCCTACAGTGTCACCATCGCAACCCGCGCCAGCGGACAACATTAACCAAGAGACAATAATGAGCCCACAGCCCGTGCACCTGAAATCCCCGAACCGCTGGCGCCTCCCCCTGATCGGCCTGGTCGTGCTGGGCCTGGCCGGTGGCGGCTGGAGCGTCATGCAATCGCAGGCCAAGCCGACCGCCGCCAAGGGCGCACCCGGCCAGGCCAGGCAGCCGGTCATGGAACTGGCCAGCGCGGACGTGGCGCCGATCGGCGCACGCCGCCTGAGCGTCGGCCTGCCGCTGTCGGGCTCGCTGGTGCCGGTGAGCCAGGCCACCATCAAGTCCAAGGTATCGGGCCAGGTGCAGGAAGCGGCCCTGCGCGAAGGCGTGGCGGTGCAGGCGGGCCAGGTGCTGGCGCGCCTCGACCAGGCCGACCTGAAGGCGCGCCTGCAGCAACAGCAAGCCATGCTGGACGAAGCCCAGGCGCGCCTGGCCATGGCCCAGAAGAACGAGTACAACGCGACCGCGCTGCTGTCGCAGAAATTCATTTCGCAAACCAGCTTCGACACCACGGCCAATGCCGTCGAGCTGGCGCGCGCCAACGTCAAATCGGCTTCCGCCTTGGTCGAGCTGGCACGCATCGCGCTCAATGACAGCGTGATCCGCGCCCCGATCGGCGGAATCATCTCGAAACGTCATGTGCAGGCGGGCGATAAAGTCGCGCCTGACATGCCCGTCTACACCATCGTCGGCCTGAACGAGCTGACGCTGGAGGCGCAAGTGCCCACCACCGACATCCCGCGCGTCAAGCCCGGCCAGGAAGTGCGCTTCCAGGTCGATGGCTTCGCCCAGCGCGAGTTCAGCGGCAAGGTGGCGCGCATCAATCCGACCACCGAGGCCGGCTCACGCGCCATGCTGGTGTACGTGAGCGTGGACAATGCCGACGGCGCCCTGCGCGGCGGCATGTTCGCCAAGGGCAGCCTGACCACCGAAAAGGGCCGCGAGGCGCCGGTCGTGCCGCTGGCAGCCTTGCGCGAAGAGGCCGGCAAGCAGGTCGTCTACACCGTGGTCGATGGCGCCGTGGTGGCGCAGCCGGTCAAGCTGGGCCTGCGCAGCGACGACGAAGGCGTGGTCGAAGTGAGCGAAGGGCTGGCGCCGGGCGCGCAGGTGCTGATCGCCAAGCTGGAAGGATTGAAACCTGGCGCCAAGGTCAAGCTGCCGCCCGCCGCGCTGCCTGCCGCCAAGCCGGCCATGCTGGCCGCTGCCAAGGGCTAATGGGGGCGCGCCATGTGGATCACTAAAATCTCGATCCGCCAGCCGGTCTTTGCCACCATGGTGATGGTGGCATTGATGGTGCTTGGCATCTTTTCCTACAAGGGCCTCGGCGTGGAGTCCATGCCGAACGTCAGCTTCCCGTTCGCCGCCATCGAAGTCAATTACCCCGGCGCGTCGCCGGAAGCGGTGGAAAACGACCTGACCCGTCCCATCGAGGACATCGTCAACACCGTCAGCGGCGTCAAGACCATCCGCGCCAACTCGTGGGAGGGCAAGTCGGGCGTCTACCTCGAGTTCGAGCTGTCCACCAATATGGACCGCGCCATGCAGGACGTGCGCGACAAGATCGCGCTGATCCGGCCGCGCTTCCCGCGCGAGGCGAAGGAACCCTTCATCGCCCGCGCCGAAGGCGAGAACGACCAGCCCATCGTCAATATCGTGATGACGTCGGACAAGCGCAGCCTGCGCGAACTGTCCACCATGACCGACCAGCTGATCGCCAAGCGCTTCCAGGGCGTGCCCGGCGTGGGACAGGTGCGCGTTTCAGGCACCACCAAGCGCCAGATGCTGGTGAGCCCGCGCCCTTCCGACATGCGCGCCCACGGCGTCGGCGTGGATGAACTGGTGCGTGCGATCCAGTCCACCAACACCAACCTGCCGGCCGGCCGCATTTCGGCCGACGTGTCGGAATCGCTGGTGCGCGTGGAGGGCAAGCTGAAGGAAGCCGCCGAATTCAACAAGATCATCGTGGCGCGCCGCGCCAACGGCCCGGTCTACCTGGAGCAGGTGGCCGACGTGGTGGACGGCGAGGCGGAAGAACAGTCGATCGCGCGCGTGAACGGCCAGCGCGGCGTGTCCATGGAAATCACCAAGGTGCAGGATGCCAACGTGGTCGAGGTGGGCAACGGCGTGAGCAAGGTGACGGAGAACCTGAGGAAGACCCTGCCGGAAGACATCAAGCTGCGCATCCTGGACAACCAGGCCGACCGCGTGCAGGCCCAGCTCGATAACGTGAAGCGCACCATCATCGAAGGCGCCGTGCTGACGATGGTGATCGTATTCTTCTTCCTGCACTCGTGGCGCTCCACCGTGATCACCGGCCTGACGCTGCCGATCTCGGTGCTCGCCTCCTTCATCGCCATGAAGGCGTTCGGCTTCACCCTCAATTTCCTGACCCTGATGGCGCTGTCGCTGTGCATCGGCCTGCTGATCGACGACGCCATCGTGGTGCGCGAAAACATCGTGCGCCACCTGGGCTTCGGCAAGCACCACCGCAAGGCCGCCGAGGATGGCACCAACGAAATCGGCGTGGCCGTGATGGCCACCACCTTCGCCATCGTTGCCGTGTTCGTGCCGGTGGCCTTCATGGACGGCATCATCGGCCGCTTCTTCCTGCAGTTCGGCGTGACGGTGACGGTGGCGGTGCTGGTGTCGCTGTTCGTGTCCTTCACCCTGGATCCGATGCTGTCCGCCGTCTGGCACGACCCGGTCAAGGACCGCTTCAAGTACGTGCCCTGGCTGGGCCGCGTGATGGAGAAGGTCGAGCATGGGGTGGAGCACGTGCACAGGATCTACGCCAGGGTGCTGGGCTTTGCGCTGGCCTGGCGCAAGCTGACCCTGCTAAGCGCCGTGCTGCTGTTTGCCGGCAGCCTGCTGCTGGTGCCGCTGATCGGCGGCGAGATGTTCCCGAAAACCGACCAGGGCTGGATCAACCTGCAGTTCAAGGTGCCGGTCGGCTCCAGCCTGGAATACAACAGCGCCAAGGCGGAGCAGGTCGAGAAGATCCTCCAGGAGTTCCCGGAAATCGATTCGATGCAGACCACGGTCGGCACCTGGGAAGGCCGCCATGTCACGCGCCTGAACCTGCGCCTGACCGACATCAAGAAAACCAAGCGCCGCTCGCAGGAAGAGCTGGAGCAGGCCATGCGCGCGCGCCTGGCGTCGGTGCCCGGCATCACGCAGTCGTCCGGCAACAAGCCGATTTTCATCGCCATCCTGGGTACGGATGAAGCCAAGCTGGAAGCGACCGCGCAGGAATTGATGGCCAGGATGCGCAAGATCAAGGGCGTGGCCGACCTGGAATACAGCCAGGAAGGCGCCAACCCGTCGGTGACGCTGAAGATCAACAATGAACTGGCCAGCGACCTTGGCTTGTCGGTGCAGCAGATCGGCGCCGCCATGCGTCCCTTCGTCGGCGGCGACACGGTGAGCTACTGGCTCGCCAGCGATGGCCAGAACTATGAAGTCAACGTGCAGCTGCCCAAGTCGGGCCGCCAGCGCGTGGCCGACCTGGCCGACCTGGCCATTGCCTCCAGCAAGAACGACGCAAACGGCAACCCGGTCATGGTGCCGCTGCGCCAGGTGGTCGACTTCGTGCCCTCCTTCAGCCCGCAAGTGCTGAAACGCCAGGCCCTGCAGCGCCGCGTGGCAATTTACGCCGCCCATGAAGGCCGCCCGGGCGGCGACATCGATGCCGACGTGAAGAAGGCCATGGATTCGATGCAGCTGCCCGATGGCGTGCGCTTCGACGTGGCGGGCAATGCACAGCAGATGGCCGAAACCATGAACGGCGCCATGATGGCGCTGGGCATCGCGATCATCTTCATCTACCTGGTGCTGGCGTCGCAGTTCGGCAGCTACCTGCAGCCGATTGCGATCATGGTGTCGCTGCCGATGTCGCTGATCGGCGTGCTGGCGGCGCTGCTGGTGACAGGTTCCACCCTGAACGTGTTCTCGGTGATCGGCGTGATCATGCTGATGGGGCTGGTGACCAAGAATGCGATCCTGCTGGTGGACTTCACCAACCATGGCCAGCGCGAAGGCAAGTCGCAGTACGAGGCCATCATGGATGCGGGCCAGGTGCGCCTGCGCCCGATCCTGATGACCACGCTGGCCATGATCTTCGGCATGCTGCCGATGGCGATCGGGCTGGGCGAAGGCGGCGAAACCCAGGCGCCGATGGGGCGCGCCGTGATTGGCGGCGTGATCACGTCCACCCTGCTGACCCTGGTCGTGGTGCCGGTGGCCTACAGCTATCTCGACAATTTCGGCAAGCGCGCCAAGCGCTGGCTGCGCAAGGGCCACGAGGCCGCTGCCGAACCCTCCAGCGTGGCCGAGGCCGCGTAACCGGTTTCGCCCGAACAGTCCTTGCAGTGGCGGGGACGTGACGGCGTTCCAAGCAGTAGCGTCCGCCGGATGGCCGTCCCGTCCACCTTGGGGTCAGACCCTTTGTGGACGGGACGGCCATCCGGCGGGCGCAGCTATTCTGGCGTGGTGGTATCCGTTTCGGGCGTTTCGTAGCCGGCTTCGTCGGCAGCCTGCTCGTCGGCGGGCTGATGCTTCGATGCCTGCTTCTTTTGCGCCTTTTCTTCAGCCTTGCGCTTCTTTTCCAGCTCGCGCTGGCGTTTTTCGTATGCAAAATTGGTTTTTGCCATGGGTTACCTCCTGAATGCCTACATTAGGCCGATTGAAGTTGGCGTGCAAACGAAATTATCCGCGGGGATGATGTAACGCATGAATCTGCTTCAGGCGCTCGCGTGCGACGTGCGTGTAGATCTGGGTGGTGGAGATATCTGCGTGGCCAAGCAATAGCTGTACCACCCGCAGGTCGGCGCCGTGGTTCAGCAGGTGGGTGGCAAAGGCATGGCGCAAGGTGTGCGGCGACAGGGGCGCGCTGATGCCGGCCTTGAGGGCGTGTTTCTTTACAACAACCCAAAACATCTGGCGCGTCATCGGGCCGCCGCGCCCGGTGACGAACAGGGCGTCGTCCTGCTGGCCGTCGAGGATGGCGGCGCGCGCCTGCCGCAGGTAGCGCTCGAGCCACAGGCGCGCCTGTTCGCCGAACGGAACCAGGCGCGTCTTGGCGCCCTTGCCCGTGATGCGCAGCACGCCGTCGTTCATGCTCACTTCCAGCGTCTTGAGCGCCACCAGTTCCGACACGCGCAAGCCGCTGGCGTACATCAGCTCCAGCATGGTGCGGTCGCGCAGGCCGAGCGGGGTGCGCAGGTCGGGCGCCTCCAGCAGCGCTTCCACCTGCCCTTCGCTCAGCGTGTGCACGAAGCGCAGCGCCTGCTTGGCCGAGGCCATGCGCAGGCAGGGGTCTTCGGCGATCTGGCGCTGGCGCAGCGCCAGCTGGTAGAAGCGCTTGAGCGCGGACAGGCGGCGGTTGGCCGAGCTGGCCTTGGTGTCGGCGTGGCGCGCCGCGAAATACGCCTGCAGGTCGGCCGTGCCGGCGGCCAGCAGGCTGCCGACCGCGGGCCGGGCCGTTTCCAGCCACTTGGCAAAGGCGGTCAGGTCGCGCCGGTAGGCATCGAGCGAGTTCTTCGACAATCCGTCTTCCAGCCACAGGCTGTCGCAGAACTCGTCGATCAAAGCAAGGTTGCCTGCTGCCATTGGTATTCTTTGTGTCCTTCGTGCGCCAGCAGCCAGCGCTTGACGCCCAGGGTGAAGCCGTTCTGGTCGTCGCTGCCGGCGAAACCGCCGATGCCGTCGGCGGCCATCACGCGGTGGCAGGGCACCAGCGGGGGAAAGGGATTGCTGCGGCAAGCCTGGCCGACGGCGCGCGCCACCGAGTCGAGGTGCCGGGCCAGCTCACCATAGGTGCGCACCTGGCCGCGCGGGATGTCGCGCAGGGTTTGCCACACGCGGCGCTGGAATGGGCTGCCGCGCAGCGCCAGCGGCAGGTCGAAGCGGTAATCGGCGTCGGCGCAGTAAGCCAGCAGTTGCTGCGCGGCCTGTTCCGCCAGCGCGTTGGCCGGCGCCTGTTCGGGCGTGTCCCCAGGCAGGTAGAACATTTCCGTCACCAGCGCGCCGGCCGTGCCGATGCCCATCGCGCCGAAAGGCAGGTGGATGATGGCGGCGAAATTCTTGCCGTCTTGTTGTATTTCAGTCACGCTTGCTCCATGAGAACTGTGGCTTTCATGCTACACCAGTGCGCCAGCATAGGGCAAAAAAAAACGCACCCTTAGGTGCGTCTTGAGTCTTTTTTTCGCCGCCCCGGCTATTTAACCCCGCTTGTGGCAGTGGCCAACAGCATACTGTCAGGCGTCGTGTCTCCTCTATGTATCCGCAGCCGCGCTGCTTTTATTCTTCTTCACTCCCCACTAAACTCGTGTCCGTTGCCACCTTGGTGCACACTGCACCGTCCAGGGGCGTGGCCATAGTAACCGATCTTTTTTCAGATTTCGTTATTTATTTTTGGCAACTTGACAAAGGCGGGTTTACTTGGCTGTTTCCCGGTTGATGGCCTGGATCAGCTCTTTCCCGATGCGCTCTTCCACCTGTTTTTGCACCGGCAGCAAGGCATTGCGCCACATCGCCTGTTCGTGCGCGCTGAGGGTGTGGATCTGCGTCTTGCCCGATTTGCGGATCGCTTCCAGCGCCATGTCGTTGTCACGCTGGGCAATCGCCTTTTCGTAGGTGGTCGCTTCCTTCATCGCCGCTTCCAGCTTGAGGCGGATGTCCTGCGGCAAGCCATCCCAGAATTTCTTGTTGACGATGACGGCGTAGCCCAGGTAGCCGTGGTGGGAGACGGTCAGGTGCTTTTGCACCTCGTGCATCCTTTGCGTATACATGTTCGAAGGCGGGTTTTCCGTGCCGTCCACCACGCCCGTCTGCAGCGCCACATAGGCTTCGGAGAAGGCCAGCGGCTGCGGGATGGCGCCCAGGGCGCGCATTTGCGCGTCCAGCACCTTGGACGACTGGATGCGCATCTTCAAGCCCTTGAAGTCGGCCGGCACGCGCAGCGGCCGGTTGGCCGACATGACCTTGAAGCCGTTGTCCCAGTACGCCAGGCCGGCTATGCCCTTGGCTTCCAGCTTTTTCAGCAAGGTCTTGCCGATCGGCCCTTCGGTGACGTTGTACAGCGCCGTCTTGTTGGGGAAGATGTAGGGCAGGTCGAAGACTTCGAATTCCTTCACGCCCAGCGGGCCGAACTTGGCCAGCGAGGGGGCCAGCATCTGCACCGCGCCCAGTTGCAGCGCCTCCAGTTCTTCCTTGTCCTTGTACAGCTGGCTGTTCGGATAGACCTGGACTTTCACGCGGCCGCCGGTGGCCTTTTCCGCCAGCAGGCGGAAGCGCTCGGCGGCCTGGCCCTTGGGCGTGTCGGGCGCCACCACGTGGCTGAATTTGATGACGATGGGGGCCTGTGCCAGCGCTGTGGACGTGACGAGGAAGGCCGCGCCGAGGGCGGCCAGGGGGAACTTCATTGGCATGGCGTCTCCCGGCGATATTGATGCATTATTATTCTCAAGATACATTGTGCTAAGCGAAATAGTGGCACACAACTGTGGAAACCCACAATACAAGTAGCAACAGGATTCGATACCCTCGGTGCATGTCCAAACCCATCTTCCTGCCGTCCTCCCTGCGCTGGCTGCTGCCGGTGGTGCTGGTGCTGCTCTTTGTCGCCATCGTGTTCTGGCTGCCGTGGCAGGCGCGCCAGCTGGAGAGCACCGAGCGCCAGGAGCAGCTGATCGCCGACACCCTGTGGGTCGAACAGTCGATCCGCTTCCAGCTTGGGCGGCACGAGGAAAGCCTGCGCGGCCTGGCCAACGAGATCGCCGGCGGCCACTTGCGCCAGGCCGACGTGCAGCAGCGCATGGGGCGCATGCTGAAGAACGGGGCTGAACTCAAAAGCGTGCTGCAGGTGGCGCCCGATGGCCGCATCCTCGCCTCCAGCGCCGAATCGCCGCTGCCGGGCACGGCCCGCGCCCTGCTGAGCCAGGGGTCGCTGGCGGCCCAGGACCGGGCGCGCCGCTCGCACAGCCCGATCTACGCCGAGCCCGAGCCGGCGGCCGGCGGCACGCCCGAGCAGCTGATGATGGACCTGCATTTTCCCATCTACCGCGGCGAGGAATGGGTGGGCAGCCTGGTGGCCACCTTCCAGCTCAGCAGCCTGCTCGACGAAATGGTGCCGTGGTGGTTCGCCCAGGACAACCAGATCAGCCTGCTCGACCGCGACGACCAGGTGCTGGCGCGGCGCAGTTCGGCCGGCCCGGGCCATGGCGTCTACACCCACAAGCGCGCCCTGGACCTGCCCGGCGCCACCATCACCCTGATGACCGACAGCGTGAAGTCGGAGCCAAAGCTGCTGCCCAACCTGCTGGTCGGTTCCGTGGTGGCGCTCTCGCTGGCCCTGTTATGGAGCCTGTTCGCGCTATGGGGCCACATTTCGCGCCGCCTGGCCGCCGAGGGCGAACTGCGCCAGCAGATGGCCTTTCGCACGGCGATGGAAAACTCGCTGGTGACGGGCCTGCGCGCGCGCGACCTGGAGGGACGCATCACCTATGTCAACCCCGCCTTCTGCCAGATGGTGGGCTACCCGGCGCAGGAACTGATCGGCCGCCTGCCGCCCATGCCTTACTGGGCGCCGGACGTGATGGCCGAGTACCAGCACCGCCTGGCCGGCGTACTGGCCGGTTCCGTCACGCCGGAATTCGAAACGCTGTTCCAGCGCCCGGACGGCACGCGCATTCCCGTGCTGATCTTCGAGTCGCCGCTGGTGGACAAGGAAGGCCGCCATACGGGCTACATGGGTTCCATCCTCGACATTTCCGACCGCAAGCGCATGGAGGAATTGAACCGCCAGCACCAGGAAAAACTGCAGACCAGCGCGCGCCTGGCGACGATGGGCGAAATCGCGTCCATGCTGGCCCATGAGCTGAACCAGCCGCTGGCGGCCATTTCCAGCTACACCACCGGCGCGCTGAACGTGCTGGCGCGCGGTGGCGACCCCGCCACCCTCAAGCCGGCGCTGGAACAGGCCGGCGCCCAGGCGCAGCGCGCCGGCCAGATCATCCGCAGCGTGCACGAATTCGTCAAGAAGCGCGAGTCGGAGCGGCAGGACGTGGCGCTGCAGTCCATGCTCGACAGCATCCTGGCCCTGATCGAGCTGCAGGCGCGCCAGCACCACGTGTCGCTGCAGGTGGAGATCCCGGCCACGCTGCCGCTGGTGCGCGCCGACCGCATGCTGATCGAGCAGGTGCTGCTCAACCTGACGCGCAACGGCATCGAGGCCATGGCCGACGTGCAGCCGCTCAAGCGCGTGCTGCGCGTGGTGGCGCACCACGATCCGCTGGCCAGGATGGTGGTGGCGCAGGTGATCGACAATGGCCACGGCATTCCGCACGACGTGGCCGAGCGGCTCTTCTCGCCCTTCTTCTCCACCAAGGCCGAGGGCATGGGCATGGGGCTCAACATCTGCCGCACCGCGATCGAATTCCATGGCGGCACGCTCACGCACCGCGATAACCCGCAAGGCGGTACCATATTCACATTCACGCTGCCCACGGCAGGCAAGCAATAACGGAGACCCGGATGCTACATATCGTTGACGACGAAGCGGTGGTGCGCGACGCCCTGTCCTGGCTCGCCGCTTCGCGCGGCATTGCCGCCACCGCCTACGAGGGGGCGGCGCCCTTCCTTGCCTTCGTGCAGGGCGGCACCTTCGATGCCGACGGCGATTGCGTGCTGCTCGACGTGCGCATGCCCGAAACCAGCGGCATTGCCGTCTTCGACCAGTTGGCCGCACGCGGCCTGACGGCGCGCCTGCCGGTGATCTTCCTGACCGGCCACGGCGACGTGCCGATGGCGGTCGATACCTTGAAGCGCGGCGCCTTCGACTTTTTCGAAAAGCCCTTCAACGACAACCAGCTGATGGACCGGGTGCAGGAAGGCCTGGCGGCCTCGCGCCTGGCCAGCGGCAAGGCGGCTGTGCAGGCGCGGCTGGCCACGCTCTCGACACGCGAGCGCGAAGTGCTGGACCTGATCCTGGCGGGCAAGATGAACAAGGTGGTGGCCGACGAACTGGGCATCTCCATGCGCACCGTGGAAGTGCACCGCGCCCACATCTTCGACAAGATGCAGGTCAAGACAGCGGTCGAACTGGCTGGCCTGCTGAAATGAGACGCGACTGGGCGCTGCTTGCCATCGGCGCCTTGTTTGTCCTGGCAAGCCTGCTCAACGTGCCCAGGGAAGGCGCCAAGGCGTTGGCCACCCTGCCCTTCTTTGCCGCCATTGCCGGCGTCGGCGCCTGGAACATCCTTCGCAAGAAGCGCGCCGGCCGCCTGCGCGAGGCTCGCGTGCAGGTGGCCGATGGCGTGCTGCTGCGCCCCTCGCGCTGGCGCTTGGCCGGCCTGGCCGCCCTGCTGCTGGCGATCGGTCTGCCCATCGTCGTGTTCGGCGCCCACTTCGGGGTGGTCATGAAGGCGCTGGGGGCCTTTGTCGCCCTGGCCGGGGCCATCCTGCTGGGCGCGGTGGCGCTGGGCTGGCTGCCTGCGGGCTACCTGCAGTTTTCTCCGTCCGGCCTCACCTTCGGCTTTCGCGGCTATGCCGCCTGCGTGCCGTGGAGCGAAGTGGCCGGCGTGGCCACCGGCGAATTCCACGACAACGCCTTCGTCGGCATCGGCATCTACGACCTGGACAAGGTCATGCTCACGCCACCGCACGCGGCGGCGCGCTTCGCCCGCACCGTGGGCAAATGCCGCGCCTACTACCATGCCGACCTGGCCGTGATGGCCGGCGCCTACCGCATCGACGCCCCCGTCCTGGCCGCCGCCATCGCAGACCGCCTGCCGCGCCGCTAGACGCCCATGATGGCCTGGTTGCGGCCGCCCTGCTTGGCACGGTAAAGCGCCTGGTCGGCGCGCCGCACCCAGTGTTCGTAGCTTGGCTCATGCTTGTCGCTGACGGCAATACCCAGGCTCACCTGGCAACGGAACACGCGACCTTCATGGCAGATGTCGGCGACCGCCACCCGCTCGCGCAGGCGTTCGGCAAACACGAAGGCGCCTTCGCGTCCCGTCTCCGGCAGCACGATCAGGAATTCCTCGCCGCCGTAGCGCGCCGCCACGTCCACTTCGCGCATCACGCAACGGATGCTGGCCGCCAGCGAGCGCAGGGCCACGTCGCCGCCCGGGTGGCCATACAGGTCGTTGACGTGCTTGAAGTGGTCGATGTCGAGCAGCACCAGGGACGAGGCATGGCCGCGGCGCGCGCGGTGCCACTCCAGGTCGAGCTGGCGGTCGGCCGCGCGGCGGTTGAGCAGGCCGGTCAGCGCATCGGTGGTGGCCAGGCGCTCCAGGTCGGCATTCATGCGCTGCATTTCGCTAAGCAGGCTGTCGGTCGAATCCTGCCAGTGCGAGAACAGCTGATAGCCGAAGAAGGCGAACACCACGATAATGGCCGCGAACACCCAGTAGAAGATCCACACCGTCTGGCGGAACACTTCCGGCGCCCCTTGCGCATCGGCTTCGGCCAGGCGGATGGTGACGAAGCCGTACACCAGCACCCCTGCCGCCACCGCGGCCAGCATGCGCAGGACCGAGCGGCGCGAGCCGCCGCGGCGCCGGCGCATCAGCGCCTGGCGCTCGCACTGCCAGCGCGACACGCGCGGCCACAGCAGGGCCAGCGCCGGCCCGCCAAGCAGCACGCTTTGCAGGAAGGAACCGAGCCACCAGCCCTGCCAGATCGGCAGTTGCGCACCGGGCGCCAGGTGGTTGGTATAGCTCCAGATCAGCGATCCCGCCGAGCCGAAAATGCTGGCGATAAAACTGAGCTGGACGTAGTACAGGACCGATGTGAGGTCGCGCAGGTCGCGCCGCATGGCGATGGCGCGGTAACCCACCACCATCATGGCGAAGCCCAGCGGATTGGCGCAGGCAAACAGCAAGGCCCAGTGCAGCGGCATGCCGGCCGACAGTGCCAGCACCAGGGTCGAGCAGTAGGCCGGGATCGCGCCCCACCACCAGCCCAGGGTCAGCGTCAGCAGCAGGCAAATGGGCTGCGGCAGGTATGGCGTCACATATACGGTGACGCCGCCGAGGCGGACGGGCAGGCCGGACCAGTTCCAGTGAACCGTTCCCAGGCCCAGGCCGACGCATAGCAGCAGCACCAGCAGCCAGCCGCCAAAGAAGGCGCGCTTTTCCGCCGGACTGCCGTCGCGCCACAGTTGCACGGGCGACAACTCGCGATAACTCTGATCGGCTTCCGCAAAGGGAGACAATTGGTCACTCTGGCAAGTTGAAAACGAGTGTCAATTATGCACTACCGGTGCTGTGCGATGGCCCATTCCACATGTTCGCGCACCAGTTCGGAGGGATGGGCCAGGCGCGCCTGCAGCGCCGCCAGGATGGCGGCATCGCCTTTGGCCCCCATGCGCGCGGCATTGCCAAGGCCGACGGCCAGGTTGCGCAGCCAGCGCTCGTGGCCGATGCGGCGAATCGGACTGCCCTCCATGCGGCGGTTGAACTCTTCCTCGCTCCACGCGAACAGTTCGATCATGCCGGCGCTGCCCAGGGCATGGCGCTCGTCGAAGTCCGGCAGCGTGGCGCGCTGGGCGAACTTGTTCCAGGGGCAGACCGTCTGGCAGTCGTCGCAGCCGTACACGCGGTTGCCCAGTAGCGGACGCAGCTCCTCGGGAATCGCGCTTTTGAGCTCAATGGTCAGGTAGGAAATGCAGCGCCGCGCATCGAGCTTGCCGGGCCCGAGGATGGCCTGGGTCGGGCAGACCTCGATGCAGGCGCTGCACTGGCCGCAATGCGCGCCGGTCGGTTCGTCCACCGGCAACGGCAGGTCGACCAGGATCTCGCCCATGAAGAACATGGAGCCTGCGCTGCGGTTGATCAGCAAGGTGTGCTTGCCGCGCCAGCCCAGGCCGGACTTTTCCGCCAGCGGCAGTTCCATCACGGGAGCGGAATCGGTGAATACGCGGTAGCCGAAAGGACCGGCGGCCGCGCTGACCTTGTCGGCCAGTTGCTGCAGGCGCGCGCGCAGCACCTTGTGATAGTCGCGGCCACGGGCGTAGACCGAGATCACCGCCTGGGTCGGATCGGACAGGCGCGCCGTTTCGCGCTCGCGCCAGCCTTCATCGGCCGCCCCTGGCAGATAGTTCATGCGCGCCGTGATCACGCGCACCGTGCCGGGCACCAGTTCGGCCGGGCGTGCGCGCTTCATGCCATGACTTGCCATATAGTCCATGTCGCCATGCATGCCGGCGTCCAGCCAGGCTTGCAGGCCCGCTTCGGCGGCGGACAGGTCGATGTCGGCAATGCGCACTTCCGCAAAGCCAAGCTCCCGCCCCCAGGCCTTGATGCGGCTGGCTAATTCATCTAAATTGGCTTGGGAAAGGGACACGGCCTTACAATGCGGGAGATCCAAACCATCATTTTAGCCTTCCGATGCGGAAAATGACATTCGCAGGGCAGGAACCGACCAGCAAAACAGACGATGCAACACTTTAAGTCCCACCTCCACGACGAAGCCGGCACGGCGGCGCTGGGCGCAGCGCTGTCGCGCGCCCTCCTGCCCGGCATGGCGATCTACCTGCATGGCGACCTGGGCGCCGGCAAGACCGCCCTGACGCGCGCCTTGCTGCACGCGGCCGGCCACGTGGGACCGGTGCGCAGCCCGACCTACACCCTGTCCGAACCGTACCGCGTGACGATCGACGGCAAGCTGGCCAACGTGGTGCATTTCGACCTGTACCGCATGGGCAGCCCGGAGGAATTCCTCGACGCCGGCTTCCGCGAGGACTTCAACGGCGAGAACGTCTGCATCGTCGAGTGGCCGGAAAAGGCCGACGGCGTGCTGCCGCCGCCGGACCTGCATGTTTTCCTCTCTGTGGCCGGCGCTGGACGTGATGTAGAATTGCAGCCGTCTTCCGCTCTTGGTTCGTCATGCCTGAAACGCCTCCAATTCGCGCCCAACATGTAAGTCGCCGCACGGCGCTCAAGGCCGGCGGTACGCTGCTGCTGTCCGTGCTGGCGCCGGCGGCTGCGCACGCCGCGCAGATCCTGGCGGTGCGCGTGTGGCCGGCGGAGGACTACACGCGCGTCACGCTGGAAAACGACAGCGACCTGAAGGCGACCCACTTCATCATCAAGGACCCGGAACGCCTGGTGGTCGATATCGAAGGCCTGGAGCTGAATCCGACCCTGAAAAGTCTGGTCGCCAAGATCCAGTCGAACGACCCGTATATCAGGCAGGTACGTGTGGGCCAGAACCGCCCGAACGTGGTGCGCCTGGTGTTCGACCTGAAAGAGGAAATCAAGCCGCAGGTGTTCATGCTGGAGCCGGTCGGCGAGTACAAGCATCGCCTGATCTTCGACCTGTATCCGGTGCAGGCGGCGGACCCGATCGCGGCGATGATCGAAAAGGGCGAATGGTCGCAGGACGAGAAGCCGGCAGCCGGCGCCGCCAGTGCGCCGCTGGCCGGCGAGCCCGCTGCCCAGCCCACGCCGGCCGCCCCCGCTCCCGCGCCGACGCTGTCGGCCAGCGAGCCTGAACCGGCACCGGTTCCGCACAGGCCCGCCACCAGGCCCGCGCCGGAAAAGATGGTGCGCATGCTCACCATCGCCCTCGACCCCGGCCACGGCGGCGAGGACCCGGGCGCGGTCGGCGCGCGCGGCAGCCGCGAAAAGGACATCGTGCTGGCCATTGCCAAGCGCCTGAAGGACAAGCTGGAGGACCACCCCAACATGCGCGTGCTGCTTACGCGCGATGGCGACTACTTCGTCCCGCTGGGCAAGCGCGTGGAGAAGGCGCGCAAGGTCGACGCCGACCTGTTCGTCTCGATCCACGCCGACGCCTTCGTCAAGCCAAGCGCACGCGGCTCCTCGGTCTTCGTGCTGTCGGAGAAAGGCGCCACGTCGAGCGCGGCGCGCTGGCTGGCGGACAAGGAAAACCAGGCCGACCTGATCGGCGGCGCCAACGCCAAGGGCCACGATCCGCAACTGGCCAGCGTGCTGTTCGACCTCTCCACCACCGCCCAGATCAACGACAGCATGAAGGTCGGCAAGGCCGTGCTGGGCGAAATCGGCGGCATCAACAAGCTGCACAAGGGCTCGGTCGAGCAGGCCGGCTTCGCCGTGCTGAAGGCGCCCGACATCCCCTCGATCCTGATCGAGACCGCCTTCATCTCCAATCCGGAAGAGGAGGCGCGCCTGCTGGACAACGACTACCAGAACAAGATCGCCGATGCCATCGTCAAGGGCATCCGGCGCTACTTCGCCAAGAACCCGCCGCTCGCCAAGAACCGGCTCACCTGAGGAAAGCGCATGAACGAAGTCCGCATCTCCACCCCGCAAGGCGCCGCCGCCAGCATTTCACTGTTCGGTGCGCACTTGATGTCGTGGCAGAGCGCGGACGGCCGGGAACGACTGTTCCTGAGCCAGCGCTCCGCGCTCGACGGCAGCGCCGCCATCCGCGGCGGCGTGCCGGTGATCTTCCCGCAGTTCGCCACGCGCGGCGACGGCATGCGCCATGGTTTCGCGCGCAACGCCACCTGGCGCCTGGTCGAACAGGGCAACGACTGGGCCGAACTGGCGCTGGCGCAAACGGACCTGCAGCGCAGCCATTTCCAGTCCTGGCCGCGCGCCTTCGAACTGCGCCTGCGCTTCGCCCTGCAGGACGACACCCTCACCCTGCGCTACACCGTGCGCAACACCGGCCCGCAGGACTTCAGCTGGGCCGGCGCCCTGCACACGTATTTCGCGCTGACGGAATTTACCGCCGCTACACTGGACGGCATGCCTTTTACCGGCGCGCTGGACGACATCCGTCCTGCCACGCCGGCACTGCGCCTGGACACGGGTGCCGGGACGCTGCTGCTGGAGCAGCAAGGCTTTTCGGAATGGGTGGTGTGGAATCCGGGTGCGGAAGGCGCGGCGGCCAGCGCCGACATGGACGACGGCGACTACCGCCGCTTCGTCTGCATCGAGCCGGCCCGCGTGGACAAGCAGGTACTGCCGGCCGGCGCCGAATGGACCGGCCTGCACACCATCAGTTTGATTCCTTGATCATGCGGCCGCCGTTGGCCTGCACCGGACGCGCATTGAACGGATAGAGGCGGCTGAACAGGGCCAGCTGCGAGGGCGACGCCTGCACCGGTTCCTTCATCACCAGCCACAGCACGCCTTCGGTGCAGGGCGGCGTGGTCAACGACCCCATGAACGTGTAGTAGTCGCGGCGCTGCGGCAGCAGGTCGTTCGGATCCAGCACGACCGACGGCGTCGCCGTGTCGCCCTTTTCCAGCGGCAGGTTGTTCCAGACGGTCTGGATGGTCGGCTGCGCCTTGCCGCGTTCGAGCAGCAGCGCCAGCACGGCCAGCTTGCCCTCCACGTCGCGGTGCACCAGGTGCACCACCATCTCGAAGCCCTTGCCGTTGATGCGTTCCTCGGCCGGGCGGTGGAAGTGGAATTGCTGCAGCTCGTAGGTACGTCCGGCAACGCTCAGGTAGTTGCCCGGGCCGACCGCTACCTGCACGGTGTGGCCGTTGTCGGTCACGCTGAAGCCGGAAGGACGGTAGTCGAAGGCGATCTGCTCCAGGTCCACCTTCATGCCGTCGCGGATGTCGATCGGCGATTGGCGGCTGCCGGTCGAGCACTTCGCCCAGTCCGAGTTGATCTTGTGCCAATTGGCCGGGCCATGCTCACCTTCGTAGCTCCAGTGCGTGCCATACACGCGCGGCGGCGGCGCCTTGGCTGCAACGACTGCGGCCGCGGCCTTGGCAGCCTTCTGCTTGCGCGCGCGCTCGGCGGCCGCCACGCGGGCGGCCTGGTTGGCGCGCATTTCGGCCAGGCGCTGGGCGATCTTTTCCGACAGTTCGGCTTCGGCGCGCGCTTCTTCCTCGCGCTGGGCGGCGGCGTTCTTGCGCGCGGGCGCAACGTACCTGGGTTTTGCCGCCGGCTTGGCGTCCTGCTCCATGTTGGCCTGCTCGGCCGCCGCCGCGGCGGCCAGGTTGGGGCGAATGTTGGGCACACCCTTGGACTGCGGCGGGGCCGCAGGATCGGCGGCGCCCGCGGTCCCGAAGACAAGACTGCAGGCCAACAAGGCGATCAAGTTACGCATGTTAAATCCGGAGGAGAGAACTGTTTCTCCGGTTAACGGTTGCGCTAGGGGAAAACTTGAGTGCGGCTCAACGCTTGAGCACGCGGCGGCCCAGCTTCCAGGCGCCGCCCACGGCCATCGGCACCAGGGCTGCGCTGATGCCGACCAGGACGATGGCGGTCAGGTGCTTCTGCACGAACGGGTGGTTGCCGAAGATGTAGCCCGCCACGCACAGCGACACGACCCAGGCCAGCGCGCCGACCACGTTGAAGAACTGGAAACGGGCATGGGTCATGTCCGACACGCCGGCGACGAAGGGGGCGAAGGTGCGCACCACCGGCACGAATCGCGCCAGGATGATGGTCTTGCCGCCATGCTTTTCGAAGAATTCGTGGGTGCGGTTCAGCGCTTCCTTGTTGATCCAGCGGTAGTTGTGGGTGTAGACCCGCTGGCCAATGGCTTCGCCGATCCAGTAATTGGTCGTATTGCCCAAAATAGCGGCAGTCGTGAGCAGGAACATCAGCAAGGCCAGGTTCATCTCGCCCGTGGCGCAGAAGGCGCCGGCGATGAACAGCAGCGTGTCACCGGGGAAGAAGAACAGCACCACCAGCCCGGTCTCGCAGAAAACGATAGCAAACAGCAATGCATAGACATACATCCCGTACTGAGCGATCAGGGTCCCCATTGCACGGTCTACGTGCACCAGCATGTCCAGCAGTTGAACGAAATCCATTATTTATCCCAAAAGGTTGCGGCGGGAATCATACCAAACTGTCGATCTTACAGGCTAAAATTGCCCGGCAACTTAGAACCGGCTTAGAAAACCCTACAAGGAGACACCTGTGAAGTCCTGTTTGCCCGCCGCGCTGTCCATATCCGCCGCGCTGATCCTGCCCCAGGCCGTGTGTGCGGCCCCCGCCAAGGAACTGCCGCCCAAGCCCACCGTGAGCGACATCGTCAAGGCATCCCAGCCCGCCGAATGGCGCCAGCTCGACCCGGCCAACACCCTGTACATGGACCTGCCTGCGGGCCGCGTGATCATCGAACTGGCGCCCGCCTTCGCGCCCAACCACGCCGCCAACATCCGCACCATGGCCAAGGAGGGCTACTGGGATGGCCTGTGGATCTACCGCTCGCAGGACAACTGGGTGGTGCAGTGGGGCGACCCGCGCGAAGACAAGCCGAAGCCGATCGGCACGGCCAAAGCCAAGCTGGAACAGGAATTCACGGTGCCGATGAAGAACGACACCCAGTTTACGCGCATGCCGGACAAGGATGGCTACGCGCCGCAGGTGGGCCACTCGAACGGCTTTCCGGCCGCGCGCGACCCGAAATCGGGTCAGACCTGGCTGGCGCACTGCTACGGCATGGTCGGCGTGGCGCGCGGCAATGAGTCCGACAGCGGCAACGGCGGCACCCTGTACGCCGTCATCGGCAATGCGCCGCGCCACCTGGACCGCAACATCACCGTGGTCGGACGCATCGTGAGCGGCATGCCGCTGCTGTCCGTGCTGCCGCGCGGCCCGGCGCCGATGGGCATGTACGACAAGGAGGAACAGTACGTGCCGATCAAATCGGTCAAGCTGATGGCCGACGTGCCGGAAGCCGAACGCGCCAAGTTCGAAGTGATGCGCACCGAGTCGGCCAGCTTCAAGTCCGTGGTGGAAGCCCAGCGCAACCGCGGCGGCCCGTGGACTAAGGTCGCCGCCGGCCACGTGGACGTGTGCAACGTTCCCATCCCGGTACGCGAAGTCAAGTAAGGAAAATGTCTGCCTTTCGGTCCCGACCCCAAGGCGGACATTATAATGTGGCAATGAACGCCCCGACCCCACCGCGCCCGATCCGGGCCCTCCCAGACCAGTTGATTTCCCAGATTGCCGCCGGCGAGGTGGTGGAACGGCCATCGGCCGTCGTCAAGGAGCTGCTGGAGAACGCGCTTGACGCGGGTTCGACCCAGATCACGGTGCGCCTGGAGGAAGGCGGGGTCAAACGCATTTGCATTACCGACAACGGCCGCGGCATCCCGCCCGACCAGATGCCCCTGGCGCTGGCACGCCACGCAACGTCGAAGATCGCCTCGCTGGACGACCTGGAAAACGTCGGCACCCTGGGCTTTCGCGGCGAGGCGCTGGCCTCGATCGCCTCCGTAGCGGCGCTCACGCTGACCTCGCGCACCGCCGACGGCGCCCACGCCTGGGAGCTGGAAGGCTCGCATACGGGCACGGTCGTGCCCTCCTCCGGCGCGCCCGGCACCACGATCGACGTGCGCGACCTGTACTTCAACACCCCGGCGCGCCGCAAGTTCCTGAAATCGGAGCAGACCGAATTTGGCCACTGCGCCGAGGTCGTGCGCCGCATCGCGCTGGCCCGCCCGGATGTGGCCTTCACCCTGAGCCACAACGGCAAGACGGTGGACCACTGGATGGTCAGCGACATGGCCAGGCGCAGCGCCCAGATCCTGGGCACGAACTTCGAGGAGGCGCGCCTGGCGCTGGACGAGGGCTCGGGCGTGCTGCGCATCCACGGCTTCGCCGGCCTGCCGACCGCCTCCAAGGGCCGCGCCGACAGCCAGTACTTTTACGTCAACGGCCGCTTCGTGCGCGACAAGCTGCTGGTGCACGCGGTGCGCGCGGCCTACGAGGACGTGCTGCATGGCGACCGCTATCCGTCCTACGTGCTGGCGCTCGACCTCGATCCGGCGCTGGTGGACGTGAACGTGCACCCATCCAAGATCGAAGTGCGCTTCCGCGACAGCCGCGCGGTGCACCAGTTCGTGTTCCACGCCGTGCAGCGCGCGCTGGCGGCAACGTCGGCCACGTCGCACGGCAGCGTGCCCTCGCCGCTGCCGGCGGCCGACAACCTGCAGGCTTCCGGCCCGCTGTGGCGCCCGCAGCAGCAGGCCAGTTTCGGTTCGATCCTGAACCCCGACTACCGCCCGACGTTCTCGCCTTCGCCCTTCGGCGCCGGTGGCGGCGTTGCCCAGAGCACGGAGCGCTATGGCGCGCTGTGGGCGGGCGAGCGCGCCGCAGCCGACGGCGGCAACGGCTTCCGCGCCGCATCGGACTACGCGCTGCCGCAAGCGGCGCCGGTGGCCGCCACTGCGGCGCAGCTGGCGGGCGAAGAGTTCCCGCTCGGCTTCGCGCTGGCGCAACTGCACGGCATCTACATCCTGGCCCAGAACAGCAAGGGTCTGGTGCTGGTCGACATGCACGCCGCGCACGAACGCATCCTGTACGAACAGCTGAAAAACGCCCTCGACGCGCAGATCGACGGCACCGACATGTCCGTGCAGAACCTGCTGATCCCGGTCACCTTCTACGCCGACGCGATCGACGTGGGCACGGTGCAGGAGCACGGCGACACCTTGAAAACGCTGGGCTTCGACATCGCCGTGATGTCGCCCACCACGCTGGCCGTGCGCGCCGTGCCGGCCCTGCTGAAGAACGCCGACGCCCAGACCCTGGCGCGCGACGTGATCCGCGACGTGCGCGAATACGGCGGCTCGCGCGTGCTGATCGAGCGGCGCAACGAGCTGCTGGGCACCCTCGCCTGCCACACTGCCGTGCGCGCCAACCGCATCCTGGCGGTGCCGGAAATGAACGCCCTGCTGCGCCACATGGAAGCGACCGAGCGCGCCGACCAGTGCAACCACGGCCGCCCGACCTGGGTGCAGATCGACATCAACGCGCTGGACAAGCTCTTCCTGCGCGGCCAGTAACAAGAACAATGAAACAGCAGTCCGACAAGCGCCCGCTGGCGGTCGCCATCATGGGGCCGACCGCCTCCGGCAAGACCGCCGCCGCACTGGCCATCGCGCAGCAGGTGCCGTGCGAGATCATTTCCGTCGATTCCGCCCTGGTCTACCGCGGCATGGATATCGGCACCGCCAAGCCGACGCGCCAAGAGCTGGCCGCCGTGCCGCACCACCTGATCGACATCATCGACCCGCTCGACGCCTACTCTGTCGCCCAGTTCCGCGCCGACACCCTGCGCCTGGTGGCGGACATCAGCGCGCGCGGCAAGGTGCCCTTGCTGGTGGGGGGCACCATGTTGTACTACAAAGGCCTGGCCGACGGGCTGGACGATCTGCCGGGCGCCGATCCCGCCGTGCGCGCGCAACTGGACGAGGAAGCGGCCCGCATCGGCTGGCCCGCCATGCACGCGCGCCTGGCCGCCATCGACCCTGCCAGCGCCGCGCGGCTCAAGCCGAACGACGCGCAGCGCGTCCAGCGCGCGCTGGAAATCCACGCCCTGTCCGGCAAGCCGATGTCCGAGCTGCTGGCCCGGCGCGACAAGGAAGAACTGCCGTTCGCGCTGGCGTCCTACGCACTGGAACCGTCCGAGCGCGCCTGGCTGCACGAGCGCATCGCGCGCCGCTTCGACAGCATGCTGGAAGCGGGCTTCCTGGATGAAGTGCGGGCCCTGCGCGCGCGCGGCGACCTGCATCTTGGACTGCCCTCGATCCGCTGCGTGGGCTACCGCCAGGCCTGGGAATACCTGGACGGCCGGATCGACTACGCCGCCATGCGCGAAACCGGCATCGTCGCCACGCGCCAGCTGTGCAAGCGCCAGCTCACCTGGCTGCGCTCCATGCCGGCGTGCAGCGTGGTCGACTGCTGCGCCCCGGACGCCGCCGAGCAGCTGCAGGCGCAGGTGCTTGCAAAAATAGCCACGGCATAATCAGTGCTTGACAGGTGGACTTCCAGCGCCGATAATGCTGGCCTTGCGGTGATATAGCTCAGTTGGTTAGAGCATAGCATTCATAATGCTAGGGTCGGTGGTTCAAGTCCACCTATCACCAGTACGACCAGGGTGATATAGCTCAGTTGGTTAGAGCATAGCATTCATAATGCTAGGGTCGGTGGTTCAAGTCCACCTATCACCACCAGATTCAGAAAAGCCGTTGCCCCGCAAGGAGCAACGGCTTTTTGCTTGGCCGCGCGCCCTAGCGGCGGCGGCGCCAGCCGGCCAGGCAGCCGGCCAGCCCGATGGCAAGCAGGGCCATGCTCGACGGCTCCGGCACCTGTACGCTCTGCAGCGGCTCGCCGTAGATGAAATCGTCCATGACCACCACGTCGTCGTTTGCGTTGCCCAGTACCCCGTTGGCGACGATGGTGTTCAGGCCCGACGTCAGGCGCACCCGGCTGATCCTCTCGCCCGCATTGGCCATGCCGCCCACGAAGCTCAAGCCCTGGTTCCCGGCGACCAGCACGTCGCGGGAAAAGATCAGCGTATTGGACGCGTCGAAGAACTCGATTTTCGTCAGGGCGGCCACTTCCACGTCGACAAATATCGCGGCGAACGCATTGGTCGTGGCGGCATTCATGGTGCCCGCCTCGAAAAAGGTCACGTCCGTGATGTTGCTGTTGACCGCCGTGAACAAGCGCTGCGCGCTGAACGCCTGGAAGTCGTTGCCAAAGCCGAACAAGGTGGGGCTTGGCTGCCCGGCGTTGGCGCTCACCATGAAGCCGGTGCCCGGCGTGCTGAAGACCACGCCGCGCGGAGAATTGACGTTGAAGAAGTTGGCAGGCAAGCCATTCGGGTCGGCCAGCGCGTCCGGCACGCCGTCCCAGTTGATTTCGCGGCGCACGCCGCCAAAGGAGCCGTTGGGGCCAGCAATGGTCCCGCCGCCGACGGCAGCACGGAAGGCATCGCGCGTGGCCTCGATCGCCAAGGGACTACTGCCGGCCGACTCGAAGGTGATGAAGCCAGCCCACGCCGACGGAGACGTCAGCAATGCGACCAGCAATGCAGAGGCAATGTGCAGTTTCATGGATTCCCCTCGTTAAACAGGACCATTTCCTGTCTCAGCAATGAGGAGCATCATCTGTGCCAGCCGCCGGAAGCGGGCATAAGCGGATGTATTGATTGCGCTTTTTCCCGCCGCGCGGCGGCGCCTGTAAGAATTTTCGACAACTTGTTTGCGCTAGCGCAGTACGCGCTCCGCCCGCGCTGCCTACACTGGCCTGCAAAGAACCGGGAGGCGAACATGGCAGACTTGATGACCCCATTGGCGCGCATCGTGGCCGAGCACCGTGCCTCCATCGTGGCCACGCTGGGCGGCGAAGCCGCGCTGGCGGCGGCGCTGTGCAATGAACGGGCCATCGAATCGGTGGCCCAGGTGTGCTACGCCCTGCTGCCGGGCGTGCTCAAGCTGGCGGTGAAGGAGCCGCAGTTCCGCGCCTTCGTGCTGGCCAACCGCGACCGCGTCGGCGCCCTGCTGCTGCCGGCCTAGCCGCCGGCGATCTGCGCGAACCCTTCGCGCAATTCGTCGGCATCCTCCGGACGCACCACGCGCGCCACTTCCTTGCCGTCCTTCAGGAAGATCACGGTCGGCCACAGCTTGACGCGGAAGGCGCGCCCCAGCACGCGGCCGGGACCGTCCTCCACCTTGAAATGCGGGATGTTGGCATACGCGCGGTACGCCTCGGCGATGGCCGGCTGGGCGCCGCGGCAGTAGCCGCACCAGTTGGTGCCGAACTCCAGCACCGCCGGTCCGGTGAGCGCATCGATCTCGGCCCGCGTGGGCTGAGCTTCCTTGTAGACGGTTTCCATGCGGCCCACCTTAGCACGATCGACCGGACTTATGCGCCCGGCTGGATCTTGCCGTCCACCACGCGCGGCACCTTCTGCGGGTTGCCGTTGGCCAGGGCGGACGGCAGCGCCCACGCCGGCGCATCCTGGTAGCACACCGGGCGCAGGAAGCGGTCGATGGCCGTGGCGCCGACCGAGGTCGAACGCGGATCGGAAGTGGACGGGAACGGGCCGCCGTGCACCATGGCGTGCGCCACTTCGACGCCGGTCGGGAAACCGTTGAACAGGATGCGGCCCGCCTTGCGCTCCAGCGCCGGCAGCAGGCCGGCGGCAATGTCGCGGTCTTCGGCGGTGGCGTGCACGGTGGAAGTCAGCTGGCCCTCCAGGTGCTCGGCAATGCGGCGCAGGTCGGCGGCGTCGCGGCAACGCACCAGCACCGAGCTGGGGCCGAAGTTCTCGTCTTCCAGCGCCGGCGTGGCGAGGAAGGTATCGACGTCGGTGCTGTACAGGTGCGGCTGCGCGGCGCAGGCCGTGCTGCCGGCGCCGCCCTGCGCCAGCAGTTCCACCTTGTCCAGCGCGGACAGCTTGCCCACGCCAGCCTCGTAGGATTGGTGGATGCCGGGGGTCAGCATGGTGGTGGCAGGCTTGGCCTGCACCGCAGCCGCTGCCGCCGCCGCGAAGTCGTTCAACTCCGGGCCTTCCAGGCCGATCAGCAGGCCGGGATTGGTGCAGAACTGACCCGAGCCCATGGTCAGCGAATCGGCAAAGCCCTGCGCGATGCGCGCGGCGCCGGTCTTCAGTGCCCCCGGCAGCAGGAACACGGGGTTGATCGAGGCCATCTCGGCGTACACGGGGATCGGTTCCTTGCGCGCCTGGGCGATGCGCACCAGGGCCAGGCCGCCGCCGCGCGAGCCGGTGAAGCCGACCGCCTTGATGGCCGGATGCGCCACCAGGTCGCCGCCGATCTGCACGTCGCCGATCACCAGCGAGAACACGCCTTCGTGCAGGCCGCAGTCGGCCACGGCTTTCTGGATCGCCTTGCCCACCAGCTCGGACGTGCCCAGGTGCGCCGGGTGCGCCTTGACCACCACCGGGCAGCCCGCCGCCAGGGCGGAGGCGGTATCGCCGCCGGCGACGGAAAACGCCAGCGGGAAGTTGGAGGCGCCGAAGACGGCCACCGGGCCGACGCCGATCTTGCGCATGCGCAGGTCGGCGCGCGGCGGTACGCGCTCGGGCAGCGCGGAGTCCAGCGTGGCGCCCAGGAACAGGCCGTCGCGCACCACCTGGGCGAACAGGCGCAACTGGTTCACGGTGCGGCCGCGCTCACCTTCCAGGCGCGCCTGCGGCAAGCCCGATTCCTGCATGGCGCGCTCGATCAGTTGCGGACCGATGTCGATGATGTTCTGCGCCACCTGTTCCAGGAAGTGGGCGCGCTGCTCGAGCGTCGTTTCGCGGTAGGAGTCGAATGCCTGCGCGGCCAGCTCGCAGGCGCGCTGCAGGTCGGCCGCCGTGGCCATGCCGAACGCCGGCTCGATTTCGATATTACGCGCCGGGTCGGTCGCCTTCATCTGGCCCGCGCTGCCTTTGACGGCGGTTTGTCCGATCAACATTTCACCTGCGATCTGCATTCTTTGCTCCTGGTTGTATTGGGGTTCGGCAGGGCCGAAAGTTTACTTGAATTTGGCGCAAGGGTCTGTGCGCGTTTGCACCGGAACCTTGCGGATTTCGTCATAGCTGCCCTGCACGCCATCCGGCTCGATGAAGCCGATGGCGCGCATGTTCAGTTTCGGCTCGATGGCATTGAGCCAGCGCGGCACGCCGATGTCCTTGCGCACGTGGCCATTGCCGGCGATGAGCACCACGTCGCGCGGCAGTTGGGCGCGCACCAGCTTGGCCATCCAGATGTCGCGCGCCACCTGGGCATTGACCATCCCGGGCAGCATCAGGTCGGACACCATATTGCAGTGGCCTTCCTGGATGGCTTTCTCCTGCCCCCGGCGCAGGTCCGCCGGCAGCGGCTCGTTCAGCTTGTAGGCGGCGATGGTGGCGGCATCGAAGCTGGCGGCCAGGCCGTCGCGCACCACCCGCGAGGCGTCGTTGCGCGACAGGTTGGCGGCCACCAGGGGCAGCTGGTGGGTCAGCGCCAGCTGGATCACGGGGTGGTACAGCTGCCAGTCCCAGCGCTTGCCGCCCATGACCTTGATCAGGCAGGAGGCGTCGAGGCAGCCCTTTTGCGCTTCGTCCAACAGCCCCTGCGTCTCGCGGTCGAACTGCTCCATGGCGATCACGGGGCGCCAGCCCGCTTCCACCCGCCGGCGCAGCTCGTCCAGGCGCAGGCGGTGGCCTTCCTTGTTGTCATGCACTTCGCCCAGCAGGAGCACTTGCGGGTTGGAGAGGGAGGCGCCGGCAGGCGCGGCGTCGTGCACGGCGTGCTTGCTGCCGCAGGCGGCCAGCGCCAGGGCGGCCAGCAGCGCTGCGATGGAAATTGGCTTCATCGGTCGGTGTGGTCGGTACGCAAAGGCCTTAGTCTAACAGGGCGGGATCGTCCTTGCTCAGGAGGAAATCGACCAGGCTGCGCACCCGCAGCGACAGGTGGCGCGCGTGCGGATAGATCAGGTAGAACGGGCGCGAACAGCCGCCGTGCTGCGGCAGCAGTTCCACCAGCGCGCCGCTGGCCAGTTCGCGCTCGACGGCAAAGCGGTAGGTTTGCGCGATGCCGCCGCCGTGCACGGCCAGCGTGTCCAGGCCGAGAAAGTCTTCCGCGCACACCAGCGCTTCGCCGGCACTCAGCTCGACGCGTGCGCCGTCGCGCAGGAAGGCCCAGGGCACCAGGCGCCCCGTGCTGGGCAGGACGAACTGGATGCAGTCATGCTGCGCCAGCTCGTCGAGCGAACGGGGCATGCCGCGCCGCTGCAGGTAGGCGGGCGCCGCCACCAGCACCAGCGGTGCGTCTTCCAGCAGGCGCGCGATCAGGCTCGAATCCTGCGGCGCGCGCCCGCGCACGGCCAGGTCGTAGCCCTCCTCCGCGAAGTCGACATTGCGGTTGCTGATGTGCACTTCCACCTGCACCTCCGGGTACAGCCGGCGAAACGCCGCCACCCGCTGCAGCAGGCGGTAATGCGCGTACGGCGTCGGCGCGCTGATGCGCAGGCGGCCGGCCGGCACGGTCTGCTGCCCGGTCACCTCGCGCTCGGCGTCCACCAGCTGCGACAAGGCTTGGCGGCACTGTTCGAAGTACACCCTGCCGCTGTCGGTGAGGCGGATCTGGCGCGTGGTGCGCACGAACAGGCGCACGCCCAGCCGCTCCTCCAGCCGCGCCACCGAGCGGCTGACCGCCGCCGGCGTCACGCCCGCCTGCGCCGCCGCCGCGGTGAAACTGCCCTGCTCGCCCGCCAGCACGAAGAGCTCGATGCTGCCCAGCTGCATATCGTCGAAGTGCCGCTGCATTCATTACCCCATGTATCAAGTTAATTGCTGATACCAGTATTTATCACACACCACGTCATAAGTATAGTGATCCCACCTTAACCAACCTTGGGAGTACAACATGAGCAAGACTGTGATCGTTACCGGCGCCTCGAGCGGCCTCGGCTTCGCCATCGCCCAGGCCTACCTGGCACGCGGCTACAACGTGGTGGGCAATGCGCGCAGCATGGACCGCCTGCTGAGCGCCGCCGCCCAGCTGGGCGACCCGGCCAACTTCCTGCCGGTGGCGGGCGACATCGCCGCCCCCGACACGGCGCGCGCGCTGTTCGAACAGGCCGCGGCCCGCTTCGGCCGGGTCGACATCCTGGTCAACAACGCCGGCATCTTCATCGCCAAGCCGGCCGTCGACTATACGGAAGCGGATACCGACGCCCTGGTGGCGACCAATCTGAAGGGCTTCCTGTTCCCGACCCAGGAGGCGGTGCGCCACATGGACAGCCACGGCGGCGGCCATATCGTCAACATCACTGCCAGCCTGGGCGTCACCCCGGCCAAGGCCACGGCCCTGCTGCCGGTGCTGGTGAAAGGTGGCCTGAACATGGCCACGCGCGCACTGGCCCTGGAAGTGGCGTCGAAGAACATCAAGGTCAACGCCGTGGCGCCCGGCATCATCAGCACCCCGATGCACGCCACCGATGCCGGCACCCAGGAATTCCTGAAAGGCCTGGTCCCGACCCACCGCATGGGCTCGGCGCAAGACATTGCCGACGCCGTGCTGTACCTGACCGATTCCACCTTCATCTCCGGCCACGTGCTGACCGTCGACGACGGCGCGGCAGCCGGCAACTGGTAAGGAGGCGGCCATGCCCTACGTGAACATCAAGGTCACCCGCGAACGCGGCGGCGTGACGGCGCAGCAAAAGAAGGAACTGATCGTGCGCACCAGCCGCATGCTGCAGGAAGTGCTGGACAAGGACCCGGCCACCACCTTCGTCGTCATCGACGAGGTGGAGACCGATAGCTGGGGCGTGGGGCTGGAATCGGTGACCGAGCGGCGCGCCCGGGAACGGGGCGGCTAGCCTACAGGCCGCAGACGCTGTGGACGCTGCTCAGGGACACGCCGCCGGCCAGGGCGCGTCCGATGCAGCTGACTTTTTGCCAGCCATTGTCGGACACGGCAAAGCCGCCCAGCACCAGGGCCACGACCACGGCGCCCAGGATCAGCGCGCCGCGCAGCGTATCATTGATTTTCATTGCTTGTCTGACAAAATTGGGAACACACGATTCTAGACGCTCTGCCCTGGCGCCGCCAAGGCGCGGCGCCCCTTTAGTCGCGAATTTCCAACTAAGTGCAGGCCATGGCGTGCAACTTGCTGATGGTGCTCCAGTTGCGCGAGGTGACGGCATCGCCCAGCGCCTTGCCCAGCGCGGCGGCGGCGCGGCTGCTCAGTACCCCGTCCGGGCACCAGATATAGGCAGCGTGACGGCCCAGCGCGAACGCTTCCGGCTGCCAGCTGAGGTTGGCCAGCGGCTCGAGCTTGCCGCGGTCCTGCTCGGGATTGTTGAGGATCGCGACCAGCAGGCGCGAATGGTCCCTGGCCACGCCTTCCAGGCTGTTCTGCGCGACGATTTCCGCCAGTTGGCCGGCCTCCAGCACGGTCACCTTGGCCGGCACGCCCAGCTTCAGCACCAGGGCATCCTCGATGCGGCCCGCACTGTCGGCCGCATCGGCCGCGCTGCAGTCGAACACCACGTTGCCACTGTTGAGCAGCGTGCGCACGTCGCTGTAACCCATATCGCTCAGCACCTTGCGCAAGTCGGCCATCGCCACGCGCTTGGCGCGTCCGACATTAATGCCGCGCAATAACGCGATCAGGCGCCGCTTACCCATGAGTCGTCTCCCTGCATCGCGCCAGTATGGGGCAGATGGCGCGGGGGCGGCGCCCAGCTCGCGCGCTCAGCCGGCGGCCACGTCGTGCAGGGGCGCGTCCGGATGGCGTTCGGCGCCGTGGTCGGTCGGCGTTTCGCGCGGGATGCGCAGCACGAAGCTGGCCCCCTGGCCCAGCGTACTGGTGACGGAAATCGTGCCGCCAAACTGCTTGACGATCAGGTTGAAGACAATGTTCAGGCCCAGGCCGGTGCCCCCCTGGCCGCGGCGCGTGGTGACGAAGGGATCGAACACCTTGTCCAGCATGTCGGGCGGGATGCCCTTGCCGTTGTCGACCACTTCCATCTCGATCCAGTCGCCGTCGGGCACCACGTTGATGTTGATGTTGCCGGCCCCTTCCGGCTCGAACGCGTGTTCCACGCAGTTCAGCGTGAGGTTGGTGATCACCTGGGCCAGCGCGCCCGGGTAGCTGTCGAGCATGATGTCGGGCGGGCAGTTGATCTCGACCACGATGCGGGTCTTCTTCAGCTTGGGCTGCAGGCTGGACACGACTTCGCCGATGTACTCGCGCAACTCGAAGCGGCGGCGCGCTTCGCTCACCTGGTCCACCGCGATCTGCTTGAAGCTGTGGATCAGGTGCGCCGCGCGGTAGGCATTGTTCATGATCAGGCGCGCGCTTTCGCCGGCCGTTTCGATGTACTTCTGGATTTCCGAGCGCTTCACCTGGCCCGACTTCATCGATTCGTCGACGGCCGTGGTGGCGTCCATCAGCACCGAGGCGCTGGTGAGCGCGATGCCCACCGGCGTGTTGATTTCATGCGCCACGCCGGCCACCAGCGAGCCCAGCGAGGCCAGCCGCTCCGCCTGCAGCAGCGATTCCTGGGTGCGCTGCAGGTCGTCCAGCGCCTGCGCCGTTTCCTGCGCCGAGCGGCGCGCCTGGTCCTCCGCTTCGCGCGTGCGCTTGATGATCGACTTCACCTTGCGCTGGATGGCGTTGAAGCCGCGGATCACGTCGCCCAGCTCGTCGCTGCGCTTTTCCGGCAACTCTTCCACCTCGTCGCTGCCGCGCGTGGCCAGCTCGAACAAGCCGTCGCGCAGCTTTTTCAAAGGGTCGAACACGATGCGCAGCGAGAGCGCCAGCGCCACCACCAGGATCAGGTCCAGGGTCAGCACTTCCACCACCTTGCGCCGCACCTCGGCCGCCAGGGTGGCGTCGATCTGGGCGCGGCTGAAGTTGACCACCACCCGGCCCACGATGACGGGCTTGAGCGCGCTGCCGGCCGCGCCCGCGTCGCGGTAAGCCAGGTCGGCCACCACGGGCGCGCCGGGCACCGTGGTTTCGGATTCGATGGGGACAATCGTGCCGTCTTCCTTGCGGCGCTTGCCGGAGAACAGGCCGACCGAGGTGTCGTAGACGCGGATTGCCACCAGCTCGGGCGGCAGCATTTCTGCCGCGACAATATTGTCGACCTTGGCCTTGTCCAGGTCCCACAAGGCGGAAGGCAGGCTGGTCTGCAAGCGGGTGAGCACCCCTTCGCGCAGGCGCTGGTTGGCCACTTCCAATTCGTGCCCCAGGCTGTACTGTGCATAGGTGCCGGAAATCCCCAACACAACGGTGACGATCACCACAAACAGTGCAGTGAGCCGGCCTTGGATACCAAACATGCAGTCCCTCCCCCCAATTTTTACCAATGTACGGGAACCAGTGTCGCTTGGCAAGATTTTAAGAGGTGATGCCGCCGCTGCACTTTGGTAAGATCTGATCTACTTACCACGGAGAACCACATGACGGCCACCTACCGCCACTTGCCGCTGGCCGACGTCCAGGCCGGCATGGTGCTATCGGACGAACTGCTCGACCAGCAAGGCCACGTCCTGCTGCCGGCCGGCACCGTGCTGACGGACAAGATGCTGGCGCGCTTGGCGGCCCATGGCGTCGAGTCGCTGGCCGTGGTGGACGACACGCCGGCCGACCCGGTGCAAAGCGCCGCCGAGCGCCAGGCCCAGCGTGCGCGCATTGCCCATCTGTTCCGCCGCCACGATCCCGACGACAGCGAGAACTGGGCCGCCAATGCCCTGCGCGCCCTGGTCACCGATTTCCGTCTCGGCAAGGAGGAAGCATGAGCGCCACGCTCACCTACGACGATGTGGTGAAGAACCTGGACGACCTGCCGTCGCTGCCGGCCGTCGTGATGGAACTGCTCAACAGCATCGACCAGGAAGAGGTCGACATCGCGGTCCTGGCCAAGAAGGTGTCGCATGACCAGGCCCTGACCGCCAAGACGCTGCGCCTGGCCAACTCTTCGCTGTTCGGGCTGCAGGTCAAGGTCACCACCATCCAGCAGGCCATCACCTTTCTCGGCTTCCAGAGCACGCGCAACCTGATCACCGCGGCAGCCGTCACCGGCTGCTTCACCGGCAAGCTGTGCCCCGGCTTCGACCACCGCAGCTTCTGGCGCCACTCCATCGCCACGGCGGCCTGCGCCAAGGTGCTGGCGCGCCACGTGCGCTTCAACCAGGATTACGCCTTCACGGCAGGCTTGCTGCACGATATCGGCCGCCTGGTGCTGGTGTCGAGTTTCCCGGAATTGTATGGCGAAGTGATCGCCTACCAGCGGGCGCAGGATTGCTACACGCTGGAAGCGGAGCGCGCCGTACTCGGCATCGACCACGTCGAGGCCGGCCTGGCGCTGGCCGAGCATTGGAATTTTTCCGACACGATGCGCCTGGCCATTGCCGGTCACCATGAGCCGCAAAAGCCGGGCGCCGGCTTCCTGGCCGCCATCATCCACGTGGCCGATGCGGTCGTGCACGCGCTGGACCTGGCGCAAAATCCGGACGACATGGTGCCGCCCGTGTCCACCGTGGCCTGGCAGGCGCTCAACCTGAGCGAAGACACCTGCCTGCACCTGTTCCGCGAAACCGAGCTTCAGTACGAAGAGATCGCGCTGGTGCTGCTGGCCTGAGCGGCGGCGCGCTCAGTGCGCGCTGGCTTGCGGCATGCCGTTCTGCGCGCCGGCGCCGGCCGGCTTGTCGTCGGGCTTGGGGCGGCCCTGGGCATCGGACAGGCGGTACTTGGTGCGGCGGTCGCCCATCAAGTCGCGCAGCTCGCGGATGCTCATGCCGGTCACCTCATGCATGCGGATCAGCAGCGAGGCCCCGACCGGCAGGCGGTGGTGGCGGATCTTGCTGATCACAGGCGGGGCAACTTCCAGCATGCGCGACAGCGCAGCGTCGTTCTTCAATTGCATTTTGCCCAGCAGGATGTCCAGCAGGTGATTCGGGTTATAGCTTTCCTGGGAAGCGAGAGCGTGGTGTGCCATGATGAGTCCTCTCTTGACAGTGGAGTGTTGAGGAAGGGCCTGCAGTGTTAGCAAATTATTATTGCTACGCGGCGGGCGAACCTTGTTCAACATCAAGTCCCGGCGATGATTTGCCGAAAAACTTGACAACAATGCCATTTCAACACAGTCATTATTCCCGTGTCGCACGAAAGAACCGCAAGGAAATTGTTACGGGGAAGCGTCAGGCAGTCACGGAAATGATGCTGCCCGGGGCGGGGGTGCCCGGGGTCGGGCGATTGGCCTGGGCCGCTTGCGCCTGCAAGTCCTGGCGCGTCAGGAAATCCTGCTGCGCGGCCGAGCGGGCCTGCTCCAGGGCCCGGGTTTCCTGGCTGCGCGCCGTGCTTTGCTCGGTGCGGGCCACCTGCTGTTCGCGGATGCGCTGCTCTTCCTGCAGCAATTGGCGTTGCTCGGCCAGGCGGCGCGCGGCGGCCGCATTCTCGACCTGCTGGACATTGGGGGCGCTGGGCCCGACTGCGCTCACTGCCATGACTGTCTCTCCGGCAAAGTTGCTCAATTAACTCTAGGCGTCGGCCGCCCCGAATTCAAGGGCTGTACGCCGATTTACGGTAAACTTGCGGGTATGCAGAAAAAAGTATTCATCAAAACCTTCGGCTGCCAGATGAACGAGTACGACTCGGACAAGATGGCAGACCTGC
>JAJTCO010000095.1 GCA_021323265.1 Pseudoduganella sp.
GAAGGCGATCGACGTCATCAGGATCGGACGCAGACGCAGGCGGCAGGCTTCCAGCGCCGCTTCCATGATGGTGCGGCCATGGTCTTCCAGCTCCCGCGCAAACTCCACGATCAGGATGGCGTTCTTCGAGGCCAATCCGACCAGCACGAATAGCGCGATCTGCGTGAAGACGTTGTTGTCGCCGCCGGTCAGCTTGACGCCCACCAGTGCGCACAGGATCGACATCGGCACGATCAGGATCACCGCCAGCGGCAGGGTCCAGCTTTCATACTGGGCAGCCAGCACCAGGAACACCAGCAGCACGCACAGCGGGAACACGTAGATCATGGTGTTGCCGGCCAGGATTTCCTGGTACGTCAGCTCGGTCCATTCGTAGCCCATGCCTTTCGGCAGGTTTTCCTTGACGATCGCTTCCAGCGCTGCCTGCGCCTGGCCGGAGGAGAAGCCTGGCGCCGGGGCGCCATTGATCTCGGCCGACACGTAGGCGTTGTAGCGTTCCACGCGGTCCGGACCATAGCTGTCCTTGACGCGCATCAGCGACGACAGCGGGATCATCTCGCCTTTGCTGTTGCGTACTTTCAGCTGGGCGATCTGCTCGGCCTGCGAACGGAACGGCGCATCAGCCTGCACGCGCACCTGGTAGGTACGGCCGAACTGGTTGAAGTCGTTCACGTACAGCGAACCGAGATTGATCTGCAAGGTCTGGTAGATGGTCTGCAGCGGCACGCCCAGTTGCTTGGCCTTGGCGCGGTCGACGTCCGCGAACAGCTGCGGCACGTTGATCTGGAAGCTGGAGAAGACACCGGCCAGGCGCTTATCCTGCCAGGCTTTCATCTGGATCGCCTGGATGGTCTTGTACAGCTCATCGTAGCCGGCGTTGTTGCGGTCTTCGATCATCATCTTGAAGCCGCCCGTGGTGCCCAGGCCGTTGACTGGCGGCGGCGGGAACACCATGACGAAGGCGTCCTGCACGGCACCCATGCGCTTGTTGATCTCCGCGGCGATCGCCTCGCCCGACTGGGACGGGTCGGTACGCTCGTGGAACGGCTTCAGCGTGGTAAACACAATGCCGGCATTGGGCGCGTTGGTGAAGCCGTTGATCGACAGGCCCGGGAAGGCGACCGAGGCATCCACGCCTGGGATTTCCTTGGCGATGTCGGACATCTTGCGGATCACCTGCTCGGTGCGCTCCAGCGAAGCGGCATCGGGCAACTGGGCGAAGCCCACCAGGTACTGCTTGTCCTGCGCCGGCACGAAGCCGTTCGGCACCACCTTGAACATCACGCCGGCGGCGGCAGCGAGCACCAGGTAGACGGCGATGGAGGCGGTCTTGCGCTTCAGTACGCCCTGCACGCCGGTTTCATAGCTGTGCGACGCGCGGTTGAAGAAGGTGTTGAACCAGGCGAAGAAGCGGCCGAACAGCTTGTCCATGATGCGGGTCAGCGCATCCTTCGGTGCATTGTGCGGACGCAGCAGCGTTGCCGACAGGGCCGGGGCCAGGGTCAGCGAGCAGAACGCCGAAATGACGGTCGAGATGGCGATGGTCAGGGCGAACTGGCGGTAGAACTGGCCGGTCAGGCCGGACACGAAGGCGATCGGCACGAACACGGCGCACAGCACCAGGGCGATGGCGATGATCGGGCCCGACACTTCCTTCATGGCCTGGATGGTCGCGTCGCGCGCCGACAAGCCGTTGGCGATATTGCGCTCCACGTTCTCCACCACCACGATGGCGTCGTCGACCACGATACCGATGGCCAGCACGAGGCCGAACAGCGACAGCGTGTTGATCGAGAAGCCGAAGCCGATCATCACCGCGAAAGTACCGACGATCGACACCGGCACGGCCAGCAGCGGGATGATCGATGCACGCCAGGTCTGCAGGAAGATGATCACCACCAGCACCACCAGGGCGACCGCTTCCAGCAGGGTCTTGATCACGGACTTGATCGACTCGCGCACGAACTGGGTCGGGTCGTACACGATGTCGTAGGCCACGCCTTCAGGGAAGTCCTTCTTCAGTTCTTCCATCTTGGCGCGCACGCTGGCCGACAGCTCCAGCGCGTTGCTGTTGGGGGCTTCGAAGATGCCCAGGCCCACCGCCGACTTGTTGTTCAGCAGCGAACGCAGCGAGTAGCTGTTCGAGCCCATCTCGATGCGGGCCACGTCCTTCAGGCGGGTCAGCGCGCCGTCCTCGTTGGACTTGATGATGATGTCGCCGAATTCCTCGACGGAGCTGAGGCGACCTTGCGTGTTGACGGTCAGCTGGAAATCGGCCGACTTGGACGGGGCGGCGCCGATCACGCCGGCAGCGACCTGCACGTTCTGCTCGCGGATCGCATCGACCACGTCGGACGCGGTCATGTTGCGGCCGGCGACCTTCTGCGGATCGAGCCAGATGCGCATGGCGTAGTCGCCGGCGCCGAAGATCTGCACATCGCCCATGCCTGGGATACGGGCCAGCTGGTCTTTCACGTTCAGCACGCCGTAGTTGCGCAGGTACAGGTCGTCGTAGCGGCCGTTGGGCGAGAGCAGGTGCACCACCATCGTCAGGTTCGGCGAGGACTTCACCGTGGTCACGCCGATCTGGCGCACTTCTTCCGGCAGTCGCGGCAAGGCGCGCTGCACGCGGTTCTGCACCGCGGTTTCGGCCTGGTCGACGTTGGTGCCGATCTTGAAGGTCACGGTCAGCATCAGCGCGCCGTCGGAAGTGTTTTGCGAGGACATATACAGCATGTTCTCGACGCCGTTGATCTGCTCTTCGAGCGGGGCGGCGACGGTTTCCGCAATCACTTTAGGGTTCGCGCCCGGATAGACGGCGCGCACCACGACAGATGGCGGCACCACTTCCGGATACTCGGAGACGGGCAGCTTGAAGATCGAGATCAAGCCCGCTACGAAGACAATGATCGACAAGACCGCCGCGAAAATCGGCTTGTCGACAAAGAAGCGAGAGAAGTTCATGAATTATTCCTTGGAGGTTTTGGCGTCGGTGGCGGCCACTTTCTGGGCGGCGGCCAGCGGGTCAAAGGTCATGTCGACCATTTGCGGCGTGATCGGCGCGCCGGGGCGCACGCGCTGCAGGCCGTTGACGACGATCTTCTCGCCCGGCTTCAGGCCGCTGCGCACCACGCGCAGGCCGTTGACGTTCGGGCCCAGCACGACGGGACGGTATTCGGCCTTGTTGCCGGCGCCGACCACGAAGACGAACTTGCGGTCCTGGTCGGTGCCCACGGCGCGGTCGTTGATCAGCAGCGAATCCTGGGTCGCGGTGCCGCCGTCCAGCTGCACGCGGGCGAACAGGCCCGGCACCAGGGCGCGGTCCTTGTTGTCGAAGGTGGCGCGCATGCGCACCGAACCGGTGCGGGTATCGAGCTGGTTGTCGACGAATTCCAGTTTGCCCTCATGCGGGAAGCCGGTTTCGTTGGCCAGGCCGACCTTCACGGTGACCGACTGGCCCTTGTGCGACTGGCCGCCCACGCGCAGGTAGGTGTCTTCGTCGCCGTCGAAGCTGGCGTAGATCTTGTCCAGCGATACGACGCTGGTCAGCACGGAGCCCTGGTCCACCAGGTTGCCAAGCGTGATCTCCGCCTTCGACACGCGGCCGTTGATCGGCGACACCACCTGGGTGTAGGACAGGTTCAGGCGCGCCGCTTCCGCCGTCGCTGCCGCGGCGCGGGCCGATGCATCGAGCTCCTTCAGCGCCGAGGCGCGCTCGTCGAACTCGCGCTGCGCGATGGCCTTGTCGGCCAGCAGCTTCTCGGCGCGGGCCAGTTCCAGCTTGGCCAGGTCGGCCTTGGCGCGCGCCGAATTGGCGGCCGCTTCCGCGCGGCTCGCTTCGGCCTGGAACGGACGCGCATCGATCACGAACAGCACATCCCCTTTTTTCACCTCGCTGCCCGGCTTGAAGTTCACCGCCGTGATGAAGCCGCTCACGCGCGGACGGATCTCCACGTGTTCGATGGCTTCGATCCGGCCGGAGAATTCCTGGGTTTCAGCCACGGTCTTCTGCACCACGACCGCTGCCGATACCGGCGGGCCGCCGGCGGCCGGCGCCTGACCTTCCGCCGGCTGGCTGTTGGCGCTGCAACCGGACAGGATGGCCGCGGCCAGCCCGCCCATGGCCAATGAGGCGACCAGCGGCCGCACAAGAGTGGACATTTGATTCATCTTTTTCATTTTTAACCTCTTGGGGGTGAAAATTAGTGGAAATTTAGGCAAAAAGGGGCCCCTGTGCCTCGCGGGCACTTTTTCTGAACTTCTGTTTTATGAAAACTGCCTTACGCCGCCGGGGTTTCCGTCCCGTCGATGGCGCTGATGAAACTGGCCATCTCTTTCAACGCAAAGCTCCTGCACGCGCATTCGTTCCTGGCTCCCGGCTCCTGCAGCGGCGCCGGTGGCATGCGTCTGACTGTTGTCTTTACTCCGCAGGCGATCAATTTCGCCCCGTACTGCTCTGCCTCATCACGTAATGGGTCATCCTCGGCCGACAGGATCAGGGCCGGCGGCAGATGCTTCAGGCGGCTCGACTGCAGCGGCGAGGCATAAGGGTGGGCGCGGTCGGCGGCATTGGGCAGGTAGCCGCGATAGGCCGCGGCGCAGGTGTTGGCAACCTTCATCTGGTCCGGACAATTGGGCAAGTCGCGCATGGAGCAGGTGGACAGGCCGGGATCCAGCATCGGCATGATCAGGATCTGGCCCGCCAGCGCCGGCCCGCCGCGGTCGCGCGCCATCAGCGCCGACACGGCCGCCAGGTTGGCGCCGGCCTCGATGCCGGCGGTCAGCAGCTGCTTGCCGCTCCAGGCCAGCTTGGCCTTGTTCTTCTTGGCCCAGGCCAGCACGGCGTGGGCATCCTCCACCGCCGCCGGGAATGGACTGACGGTGGCCAGCGTGTAGTTGGTGGCCAGGACCACGTGGCCTGGATTGCACGCTACCAGATGGCGCAGGAATTCGTCCGCCTCCTCCAGGTCGCCGGCCACGAAACCGCCGCCATGGAAGAAAACGATCAATGCGTCGCGCTTGGCGGACGAATTCCCGGCCAGGTACAGGCGTGCAGCGAGCGGACCCTGGGCGCCGCCCACTTCCAGTTCGCGAATCTTCAACTCTGCCGGTGCCTGCGCGGTCATTTGCGCGCCTCCGCACTTGCCGAGGCCAGCATGGCCTGCGCCGGCACCGCCGCGCCGAAGCCTACCTTCGCCCCATGCGCAAATTCATCGGTGTACAACACGCCCGCCAGGGCCACCGCGCCCAGTGCCAGCGACACCATTGCAAAAAAACCATCCCGGTTACTCATGACTGCTCCTTTCCTGTGAAACTGAAGCCACTTTAAACTTTCCCATCGCGGGAGGGTCAAGGGCTTTTTCATGCTGCAATACGGTAATAATAAACTTCCACTAGAATAAGAAAAATACATTAATGTTGAATTGATTGTTCAGGATCTCGAACAATGGGGTGGAACTCATGAATAAGCTTCAAGCAATGGAAGTGTTTGTCCAGGTGGTCGACGCCGGCGGCTTCACGCGCGCCTCGGAAAACCTGCAGCTGCCCAAGGCCACTGTCTCCACCCTGGTGGCCGCCCTGGAGTCCACGCTGTCGGTGAAGCTGCTGCACCGGACCACGCGCCAGGTCAGCGTCACAGCCGACGGGGCGGCCTACTATGAGCGCTGCCTGCGCATCCTGTCCGATGTGAAGGATGCCGAGGAGTCGCTCTCGCGCAGCCGGCTGAGCCCCAGCGGCCGGCTGCGCGTGGACGCCCCAACCGGGCTGTCGGCCGAATTGCTGGTGCCGGCCCTGCCCTCGTTCTTCGAACTGTACCCCGATATCCAGCTGGAACTCGGTTGCAGCGACCGCATCATCGATTTGATCGAGGAAGGCGTCGATTGTGCAGTGCGGGGTGGCCAATTGAGCGATTCGAGCCTGATTGCACGCCGCGTCGGCCTGCTCAATTTCGTCACCTGCGCGGCGCCCTCCTACCTTCAGCGCTATGGCGTGCCGGCCCACCCGCGCGACCTGGAACGGCACCGCTGCGTGAACTATTTCTCGTCCAAGTCGGGCAAGATCTACAACTGGGATTACACGCGCGACGGCGAGCGCATCGAGATGACGCTGCCGGGCCACATTGCGCTGAACGATTCGAACGCCTACCTGCAGGCCGGCCTGGCAGGCCTGGGCATCATCATGATGACCGACGTGCAGCTGGCCAGCCACGGCCGCGATGGCCGCCTGGTGCAGGTGCTGGAAGACTGGGTCACCGACCCGCTGCCGATCCACGTCGTGTACCCGCAGAACCGCCACCTGTCGGCCAAGGTGCGCGTCTTCGTTGAATGGGTGGCGGACCTGATGGTGAGCCACCCGCAGATGCGGCTGCGCCCCCTGGCCGCATCCCTGCCGCAGGAGCTGACCGTATGAGCGAACGCATTGTTTTCCTGGATCGCGACAGCATCATCGCCGACATCCGGCGCCCCTCCTTCGCCCACGAGTGGGCGGAGTACCCGGCTTCCACCGCCACCGAGGCGATCGCGCGCCTGCAGGGCGCAACCATTGCCATCAGCAACAAGGTGCCGCTGCGCGCCGACGCCCTGGCCGCGCTGCCGGAACTGAAGATGATCGCAGTGGCCGCCACCGGCACCGACAACGTTGACCTGGCAGCCGCGCGCGAACGCGGCATCGTGGTGGCGAATATCCGCGGCTACGCCCACGCGGCCGTGCCGGAGCACACCTTCGCCCTGATCCTGGCGCTGCGCCGGCAATTGCTGGCATACCGTTCCGACGTCGAAGCGGGCATGTGGCAGCGTTCGCCCCGCTTTTGCCTGTTCCATCACCCGATACGCGACCTGCAAGGCAGCCGCCTCGGCTTGCTCGGCTATGGCGCGCTGGGACGCCAGGTGGCGCACCTGGGCCGCGCGTTCGGCATGGAGGTGGCAGTGCATACGCGCACGCCGGCCGCCGATCCTGACGTACGCAACGTCGCCTGGGAAGAACTGCTGGAAACGTCGGATGTCCTCAGCCTGCATGTACCGCTGACCGACGCCACGCGCGGCATCATCGGCGCGGCCGAACTGGCGCGCATGAAGCCCAGCGCCATCCTGGTGAACACGGCGAGGGGCGGACTGGTGGACGAGGCGGCACTGGCCGATGCGCTGGAACGCGGCGTGATCGCGGGAGCCGGCTTCGACGTGCTCTCCAAGGAACCGCCGTCGCCGGACAATCCCTTGCTGCAGCTACGCTTGCCCAACTTCCTGCTCACGCCGCATTCGGCCTGGGCCAGCGGACAGGCCATGCAGGAACTGGCCGACCAGTTGATCGGCAATATCGAGGCCTTCGTCGCGGGTCGCCCCGCCAACCGCGTCGCCTGATTGCGAAAGCCTATTGCGGCAGGTCTTCGATCGACCAGACGCCAATGCGCTTGTAGCCGCCTTCGTCGAGCACCAGGCGCGGCGCGGGCAGGTTGAACGGCGCTGCCGTCAAGTCCAGCGCCTGCCAGCCGCCGCTGCGGATCCAGCTGTTGCGGCCGGTATCGTTGGTGGTAGCGATCAGGTGCCGCGCACCGCTATGGCGGAAGCGCTGCAGGGCCATCAGCACGGCATCCAACGGCAGGTGCGTCAGCACATCGCGGCACAGGATGGCATCGGCGCGCGGCAGCGTGGTGGTGACCACGTCGGCCTGCGCGAACAGGCAGTGCGGATGCGATTTCATGGTTTCGCGCAAGCCCGCCACCAGTTCAGGCACGATGTCGAAGCCCAGGTAAAGCCGCAGTTTCTGCGCCATTTCCTTGGCCCAGTTCATGTCGCCGCAACCCGCGTCGGCCAGGATTTCCACGCCAAGAAAGTCGAGCACCTTGGGCAGCCACTCGCGCAGCGGTCCTGTCTCGGCCAGGGTCGAGCCGCCGCCGGAACGGGTTTCCTCGCTGCGCCACAGGTTGTCGCGCCAGATTTGCGCAAACACGGCAGCGCGCTGGGCCGCCTGCGCCGGTTGATCTGGCGCCAGGTCCGGCTTGGCCAGTGTCTTGCCATGGTACAGGCGTGCCCGGAAATCCACGCCGGAAAACGCTTCGTAGTCGGCCAGGGTGCGTGCGTTGCCCAGGCCATATTTGCCGATTTCCGCCAGCTCCTCGTCATTTCCGCTGCGGTCGATCCCGAGCAGGTAGCGGATGCGCGTGCGGGCGCGCTTGTTCAGCGTTGGCCAGTCGGTCTGGTCGGTCCAATGGCGCGGCCGGTCTGCGCGCCTGCCGTAATCGTGGTAGGCGACGACCGCGTTGGGCACGTAGATGTCCCAGCCGTGCGTCCACAGGCGCACCGCCAGGGTAATTTCCTCGCCTTCGAAATACAGGTAGGGATCGTAGGGCACTTCGCTGACCACGGCCCCTTTCGCAAAGATCCAGCCCGCGCCGATGAATGCGTTTTGCCGCGGCACCGGCGGCGCATCCTTCAGGCTGGCCACTTCGGAGCGCTGCGTCAGTACGCCGAAATCGTCGAACTCCTTGGGATAGATCGTGATCACCCCGTCCGCGCCCAGCGAATCGGGCGGCGTGAACGGCAAGGGATAGGTCGAAAGAACCGCCTTCGGGCTGTCGCACTGCGCCAGCATGGCGATCAGCTTCTCGTCCCAACCCTGGACGAATCGCATGTGGCTGTCCACCTGCAGGTAGTAGTCCTCGCCCTTCCAGAGCGACTGCACGCGATGGCGCGCCCAGCACGCCCCCTTGCTTTGGGAGGCGTGGATTTCGATCGAACGGACCTGCTCCGGGCGGGTCTCCAGGACGAAGCAGTCCTTGTCCTCTTCCGGGACAAATTGCCAGCAGATGCCGATGAAGACGCGGTCGGGGTACGTGGCCTTCTGGAACAGGTCACGTACCGTATTCTGGCAGTCTGGATCGCGATAGCTCGCGATGGAGACGAAGATAGTCGGTTGCAAGTTTCTGGTACCCTTTAACGTCACCAGTCGAGTTTATCGAAGTTGTCCTGACCGTGCATTGGTGCATGACCCATGTCGCCGGCATGATCTGCGCCGCCGCCCTGCCCTGCGCCATGGCCGTCGACGATCTGCTGGCCTTCGATCGCTTCCGTCCAGGCACCGGAGTCGCCCCCAGCCGCACCTTCATCGAAGGCCACTTCGATCACATCGGTCCAGTTGCCACTTGCCGCGCTGCCATCCGCGCCATCGTAGCTATCTACCTCCCCGAAGGCAAACAGGTCGTTGCTGGCGTCCATCAGGCCGTCATGCTGCGCCAGCACGCCATGGTCAGCTTGCGACTCCATGTCGGAGGAGAACTGCTGCGCGCTGCTGTCCGGATGGTCATTTTGCGCTTCACTCCGGGCGGCGCCGCCGGATTTGACCTTGCCATTTCCGTGGCCGTTACCATTCCCATGCCCGTGGCCATTGCCGTTGCCGTTGCCATTGGTGTTGCCGCTCGCGGTTGTGCCGCCCGATGCATTTTCAGCGTTGTTGTGGCTGCCAGAATTGCCCGGAGCGTCCTGATCGCCGTTGCCGTGGCCGTTATTGGCGTGGCTACCTTTTCCGTTGCCCTTTGATGGTGCCTCGGTCGGTGCGGCGGTCGGCGATTGGGCGTTCTCGGCATTGTTATGACTGCCGGAATTGCCGGGCGCATTCTGGTCACCGTTGCCATGACCGTTGTTCGCATGGCCACCGTTGTCGATTACAGGCGCTTCGGTTGGTTCGGGCGTGGGTGCCGGGGTTGGCGTCTGCGCATTCTCGGCGTTGTTATGGCCGCCGGAATTGCCAGGCGCGTCCTGGTCGCCGTTGCCATGGCCGTTGTTCGCATGACCACCGTTCGCAGGTGCCTCGGTCGGCGCAGGCGTCGGTGCCGGCGCAGAGGTCTGGGCGTTTTCCGCGTTGTTGTTGCTTCCCGAATTGCCGGGGGCACTCTGGTCTCCGTTTCCATGGCCATTGTTGGCGCCACTGGAATTGCCGTTCCCGGTCTCGCCGGTTGGATCCTGGGTCGGCGTAGGCGCCGGCGTCGTGCCTCCCGACGGATTGCCATGCCCGCCAGAGTTGCCATTGCCTTCGGACGGGGCACTGGTCGGCGCCGGGGTCGAGGTCGGCGTAGGTGTTGGGGTGGAAGCGTTCTCGGCGTTGTTGTTGCCACCCGAATTTCCCGGCGCGTTCTGGTCGCCATTGCCATGACCATTGTTGCCGCCACTTCCACCATTGCCATTGCCGTTGCCATTTCCGTTGCCTGGACCTTCAGTTGGCGCAGGGGTTTCAGTTGGCGTGGGCGTACCTGTCGGTGCCGGAGTATCAGTCGGCGCAGGTGTGTCCGTCGGTGCCGGGGTATCCGTCGGCGCAGGCGTGTCAGTCGGAGCCGGAGTATCAGTCGGTGCTGGCGTGTCGGTCGGCGCAGGCGTATCCGTCGGAGCCGGAGTGTCCGTTGGTGCTGGCGTATCGGTCGGCGCAGGCGTGTCGGTCGGTGCCGGAGTATCAGTCGGCGCAGGCGTGTCGGTCGGTGCCGGGGTATCCGTCGGTGCAGGTGTATCTGTCGGTGCCGGCGTGTCAGTCGGAGCCGGAGTATCGGTCGGCGCAGGCGTGTCTGTCGGTGCTGGCGTATCGGTCGGCGCAGGCGTATCCGTCGGAGCCGGAGTATCCGTCGGCGCAGGCGTGTCGGTCGGTGCCGGCGTGTCGGTCGGTGCCGGCGTGTCAGTCGGAGCCGGCGTGTCAGTCGGAGCCGGAGTATCGGTCGGCGCAGGCGTATCCGTCGGAGCCGGAGTATCGGTCGGCGCAGGCGTATCCGTCGGAGCCGGAGTATCCGTTGGTGCTGGCGTGTCGGTCGGTGCCGGCGTGTCGGTCGGTGCCGGGGTATCCGTCGGCGCAGGCGTGTCCGTCGGTGCCGGGGTATCCGTCGGCGCAGGCGTGTCAGTCGGTGCCGGGGTATCCGTCGGCGCAGGCGTGTCAGTCGGCGCAGGCGTGTCA
>JAJTCO010000096.1 GCA_021323265.1 Pseudoduganella sp.
GCAGCTTAAGGATGGCCGGGACGCTTTGTGCGAGAATTGGCCGGATTTTCAACCTGATAATTTTGATGACGATGAGCAATCGCAACGTTCTGTTGGCAATCGCCCTGGCGAGCTTCGGCCTGATTGGCGCGGCCATGTATCTGCAGCATGTGCTGTATCTGATGCCGTGCCCGCTGTGCGTGATCCAGCGCTATCTGTTCATCGCGATCGGGCTGGCGGCGCTGGTTGGCGCCTTGTCTGCCAAGCCGAAGCTGGCGGCGGGCGTGGGCCTGCTGCCGGCGCTGGGCGGCCTCGGCGTGGCGGGCAAGCAGCTGTGGGTGCTGGCGCATCCGGGCCTGTCCTGCGGCATCGATCCGCTGGAGACCACCTTGAACAAGATTCCGACCTCGGAATACCTGCCCTGGCTGTTCTATGCGGAGGGCCTGTGCCAGGATGCGACGGAGAAGTTCATGGGCCTGCAGATTCCGGTCTGGTCCTTCATCTGGTTCGCCATCCTGGCCATCGGCATGGGCTGGATCATGCTGCGCAAGCGCGCATGAACGTGCTGGTCGCCGCCGGCACCACGCTGGGCGATCTGCAGCGCCGGCCGCTGCTCGATCCGGTCGACCAGCGCATCCTGGTCTGCCATGCGCTGGGCATCGGCCGCACGGCGCTGATCACGCAGTCGGAGCGCGCACTCAGTGCCGAGGAGGCGGGGCGCGTGTCGGAGCTGCTGCAGCGCCGGGCCAACGGGGAGCCGGTGGCGTATATCGTCGGCCGGCGCGAGTTCTTCGGCCTCGATTTCGAAACCACGCCGGCGGTGCTGATCCCGCGTCCCGATACGGAGTTGCTGGTGGAGCTGGCGTTGCAGCGCCTGCCGCCGCGCGGCCGGGTGCTGGACATGGGCACGGGCAGCGGCGCCATCGCGGTGGCTGTCGCGCACGGCCGACCGGATGCGGTCGTGACGGCGCTGGACGTGAGCGAGGAAGCGCTGGCCGTGGCGGCGCGCAATGCGCAGCGCAACGGCGCGCACGTGCGCTTCCTGCTTAGCGACTGGTTTGGCGCGGTACAGGGCGAGCAGTTCGACCTGATCGTCTCCAACCCGCCGTACATCGCGCAGGGCGACCGCCACCTGGCGCAAGGCGACCTGCGTTTCGAACCGAGCGGGGCCCTGACCGACTTCGCCGATGGCTTGAGCGCCCTGCGCACCATCGTCGCGGGCGCCCAGGCCAGGCTGGCGCCGGGCGCCTGGCTGCTGATGGAACACGGCTACGACCAGTCGGAGGCCGTGCGCGGCCTGCTGTCGGCGGACGGTTACACTGAGGTGCAAAGCTGGCGCGACCTGGCCGGCATCGAACGGGTTAGCGGCGGCCGGGCACGGTAAAATGCGGCTTCCGGCCCCATTTTGGGGGCTCTCGCACGCGCTTTTCGGTTTTCGGTTAATCTCGCACCCATCTTGATTTGCTGCAGCGGAAAGGAAGAGCAAATTGTCCAATCTATTGACGCGCCGCCTGGCCTTGCTGGCCGACGACAAGCACCGTGCGGTGCTGGGTGGCGGCCTGCGCGGCATCGAGCGAGAAACCCTGCGCGTGCAGCCCGACGGCCGCCTGGCGCATACGCCGCATCCCCTGCCCTTGGGCTCCGCCCTGACCCACCCGCATATCACCACCGATTACGCGGAGACGCTGCTGGAGTTCATCACGCCGGCCGAGCACGACATCGCCGTCACGCTGGAGCAGCTCGATGCCATCCACCGTTTCAGCTATACCAAGCTGGGTAACGAGATGCTGTGGAGCCAGTCCATGCCATGCGAGCTGCCGGGCGAGGACGAGATCGAGATCGCGTGGTACGGCAAGTCCAACCTGGGCATGCTGAAACACGTGTACCGCCGCGGCCTGGCACTACGCTATGGCAAGGCGATGCAGTGCATCGCGGGCATCCACTACAACTATTCGCTGGACGAGCGCCTGTGGCGCCTGCTGGCCGAACACGAGGGCGCGTCGCACATCGCGCCCAAGGCCTACCAGTCGGAAGCCTACCTGGCCACGATCCGCAACTTCCGCCGCTACAGCTGGCTGCTGATGTACCTGTTCGGCGCGTCGCCGGCGCTGGCGGAGGGCTTCCTGCGCGGCCGTCCGCACAAGCTGGAAAAGCTGTCGGGCGATACGCTGTACCTGCCGTATGCGACCAGCCTGCGCATGAGCGACCTGGGTTACCAGAACGAGGCGCAATCGGGCCTGCATCCGCACGAGAACAGCCTGGACTCCTACGTGGCCACGCTGACCAAGGCGGTGAACCAGCCGTACGAGCCGTATGCGAAGATCGGCACCAAGGTCAATGGCGAGTGGGTGCAGCTGTCCACCAACGTGATCCAGATCGAGAACGAGTACTACTCGACCATCCGGCCCAAGCGCGTCATCAACACCGGCGAGCGCCCGATCCAGGCGCTGTGCAACCGCGGCGTGCAGTACATCGAAGTGCGCTGCATGGACGTCGATCCGTTCGAGCCGGTCGGCATCAACGTGCAGACCGGCCGCTTCCTCGACGTGTTCCTGCTGTTCAGCGCACTGGAGGAAAGCCCCCTGATCACGCCGGAGCATGGCGAACTGCTGGCCCGCAATTTCGCGCGCACCGTCAAGGAAGGCCGCCGTCCGGGCCTGACGCTGACCCGCGCCGGCGAGGAGGTCACGCTGAAGCAGTGGGGCCTGGATTTGCTGGAGCGCTTCAAGCCGGTGGCGGAGCTGCTGGACCGCCAGCACGGTGGCCGCGAGCACATGGCGGCGCTGGAAGCGCAGGCGGCCAAGCTGCACGATCCGGACATCACGCCTTCGGCGCGCGTATTGCAGGCGCTGCGCGAGAACGGCAAGTCGTTCACCGCCTTCGGCCTGCACCAGAGCGAAAAGCATGCGGCCTACTTCCGCAGCCATCCGCCAAGCGCGGAAGACGAGGCGCGCTTCAACGAGATGGCGCGCGTGTCGATCGCCGAGCAGGAAGCGCTGGAGCGTACGCCGTCCGGCAGCTTCGACGATTACGTGAAGGCCTACCGCGCCAGCAACCTCTGCCCGAACCACTGCACCTGACCCTTGCTCACCTTCTATAACGAACAGCACGCACCCCATACCGGCGATTCGTCGCGCGTGGAGTGCGTGCTGTCCGAACTGGGGCGGCGCGGCCTGGGCAGGATAGTCACGCCGCATGGCGTGCCGCTGATGGCGCTGGAACGCACGCATGCGCCGCGCTACCTGCATTTCCTGCGCACCGCCTGGGCCGAGTGGGTCGCGGCCGCGCCGGGCAACGCCGGCCGGCCCGCCCTGGCGACCCAGTGGCCGGTGCGTACCTTCCGCACCGACGTGGAACCGGAATCCTTTTCAGCGCGCCTAGGCTTGTACTCGATGGATGCCGTCACGCCGCTGACGGCGCTCACCTGGACCGCCGCCAAGACCGGCGCCGATTGCGCCGTCAACGCCGCGCATGCGCTGCGCGTGGGCGAGCGCGCCAGCTTTGCGCTGACGCAGCCTGCCGGGCATATGGCGGGTGCGGACTTCTGCGGCGGCGGCTGCTACCTGAACAACGCGGCGCTGGCGGCCCAGCACCTGCTGGACGACGGCCTGGCGCGCGTTGCCATCCTCGACCTCGACTACCACCACGGCAATGGCGCGCAGGGCATTTTCTACGAACGCCCCGACGTGCTGTGCGTCTCGATCCACGCCGATCCGCGCCACGCCTTCCCCTGGTTCTCCGGCCACGCCGACGAAACCGGCGGCGGCGCGGGCGTCGGCTACAACGTCAACCTGGTCCTGGCGCCCGGCGCCACGCCTGCCGACTGGTTCGCGGCGCTGGAAACGGCCTGCCTGCGGGTGAGCATGTTCCGCGCCGAGGCGCTGGTGGTGGCCCTGGGCGGCAATATCTACGCCGGTGAGGCGCACGGCGGCTTCGGCCTGCAGTCCGGCGACTTCCTGCGCGCCGGCGAGCGCCTGGCCTGGCTCGGCCTGCCCACCGCCTTCATGCTGGAGGACGGCAGCCCACTGCGCGAGCTGGGCACCAATATCGTCAACGTGCTGGAAGGCTTCGACTGCGCGGTGTAAGGTCAGCCTGGAAGCGCCAGCCGCGCTTCCAGGCCACCGCCTTCGCGCTGGTGCAAGGTCAGCGTGCCGCCCATGGCAATGGCCAGCTGGCGCGCGATGGCCAGTCCCAGCCCCGTGCCGCCCGTTTCGCGGCTGCGTGAGGATTCCAGCCGCACAAAAGGCTCGAACACCGCCTGCAGCGATTCCTGCGGAATGCCCGGGCCGCGATCGAGCACGCTGATGACAATGCCGCCGTCCGCGCCGCCCGGCGCGACGTGCACCTCGGCGCTGCCGCCGAACTTGAGGGCGTTGTCGATCAGGTTGCCCAGCACGCGCCGCAGCGCCTGCGGCCGCAATTCCATTGCGCGCCCGACGGCGCCGTGCAGCGTGACCTGCTGGCCCGCATCGCTGTAGTCGTGCACCATGCTGTAGAGCAGCGCATCGGGATCGATGCGCGTCGGCGCCTCGCTGGTGCCGTGCAGCGTGCGCGCGTAGGCCACGCCTTCCTTGACCAGCTGCTCCATTGCCTGCAGATCCTGGCGCAGGCGCGCCTGCTGCGGCTCGTCGTCCATCATGTCCACCCGCAGGCGCATGCGCGTGATCGGCGTTTGCAGGTCGTGCGAGATCGAGGCCAGGATCTGGATGCGCTCGGCCATGTAGCCGGCAATGCGCTGCTGCATGGCGTTGAAGGCACGCGCCGCGCGCGCCACTTCCGAAGGACCGCTTTCCGGCAGGTGGGCACCCTGCATGTCCGGTCCGAGCGCGTCGGCCGCCTGCGCCAGCTGCTGCAGCGGCCGCGTCGCCAGGCGCACGGCCAGCCAGCAGCACAGCGCAAACACCGCCAGTTGCGCCGCCATCAGCGCGCCGAACCAGGGCGAGAGCGGCACGCTGCGCATTGGGCGGAAGTCGACCGTCAGCGGCATGCCGTCGCTCAGCTGCAAGTGCACCTGGTAGCGTTCCACCGCGCCGGGAATGGCATGCACGGTGAGCGGGTATTGCTTGCCGACGCCTTCCTCGAACGAGCGCACCGCGTTGGCCTGCAGCTGGGACAGGTGCGGCAGCGATTCGTCGCACGCCTCCAGGCGGAATTCGTAGCTGCGGCGCGCCAGGCGCGGCAGCCAGGCCGCACGCTGCGCCGCCGGCAGTGCGTCCAGCAGGGCCACCGAGGTGGACACCTCGCGCTCGATATAGCCCATCATCAGTTTGGTGGTCGCCTCATTGCGCTCGCGCATGGTGAGCCAGAACGACAACCCCTGCGCCACCGCCACGCCCAGGCAGAGCAACAGGGCCAGGCGCGCAAACAGGCTGCGCGGCCAGCGCAGGCGCATCATGGCAGTCCCGCCGCCAGCGTCACCGCGGCCGAGAAGACGTAGCCTTCGCTGCGCAGGGTCTTGATGTAGCGCGGCTCGCGTGCCGTGTCGCGCAGGCGCTGGCGCACACGGCTCACCAGCAGGTCGATCGAGCGGTCGAACTGGTCGGCGTTGCGGCCCTGGGTCAGGTTCAGCAGCTGGTCGCGCGTCAGCACGCGCTGCGGATGGTCGAGGAAGACGCGCAGCAGGCGGTACTCGGCACCGCTCAGGGCCACCTGCGTGCCGTCGGCGTCGAGCAGGTGGCGCGCCACGGTATCCAGGCGCCAGTCGCCGAAGGCCAGCATCGGCACGCTCTCGTTGACCTGCATGTTCGGCGGCAGCATGCGCGTGCGGCGCAGCACCGCGTTGATGCGCGCCAGCAGCTCGCGCACGGCGAACGGCTTGGGCAGGTAATCGTCGGCGCCCATTTCCAGGCCGATGATGCGGTCCGTTTCATCGTTGCGCGCCGTGAGCATCAGCACCGGCACGGCCTTGTGCTTGCTGGCGCGCAGGTCGCGGCACAGCGCCAGGCCGTCTTCACCGGGCAGCATCAAGTCCAGCACGATCAGGTCCGGCGTGTCCTCGTCGAGCATGGCGCGCATCTGGCGGCCGTTCGCGGCCAGCGAAGCGCGCAAGCCGTTCTTCTGCAAATAGGCGCCGATCAGTTCGCGGATATCGCGGTCGTCGTCGACGATCAGGATGTGGTCTGGGTTTTCCATGAAGCCATGATACCCAAAGCCGCGCCGGGTTTTGTATCCCAGTGTGTACAAGCTGCGCCGGTACACAAAACATTGCAGTAGCGGGGTGGCGGCGACATACGCCAGATACCTGGCGGCGGTCCAATGGAGGCATACCAAGACACGGAGCCAACCATGATCAACCCGCTCGATACACCGCTCGCCTTCCTCGCCGGCCTGCTGACCATTGCCTCGCCCTGCGTGCTGCCAATGCTGCCCATCCTGCTCGGCTCCGGCGTCCACCAGCAGAACCGCCGCCGCCCGCTGTTCATCGTGGCCGGTTTCGTGTTGAGCTTTGCCGGCTTTGCCATGCTGCTCGGTGTGGTGTCGGCCGCCATCGAAGTGGCGCAGGAAGTGCTGCGCAACACGGCCATCGCCCTGCTCGCGCTGTCCGGCCTGGTCCGCGTCTGGCCCGCGCCCTATGAGTGGCTGATCGCCCGCCTGCCCCGCTGGGACGGCGCAACGGCGGCGCCGGCAGCCGCCGGCGGCAAGGACGGTAACGGCAGCGCCTTCCTGCTCGGCATGTCGCTGGGCGCCGTGTGGACGCCCTGCGCCGGACCGGTGCTTGCCTCCATCCTGGTGCTGGTCGTGAAGGCGCAGGACCCGGCCTGGTCCGCCCTGCTGCTCACGCTATACGCCCTGGGCGCCGCCGTGCCCATGCTCGGAATTATCTACGGCGGCCAGTTCGCCACCCAGCGCGTGCGCGCCGTGGCCCGCCACGCCCAGCGCCTGCAGCAGGTGTTCGGCGTGCTGGTGGTGGCCACTGCCGCTGCGATCTACCTGCAATACGACACCCTGGCCTACTCCTGGGCCGCCCAATACCTCCCCACCCTGAAAGGACTGTAAGCGTGAAGACCCAACTCAAACTCCTGGCCGCTGCCGCGGCCCTGGCCGGCGCCACCGCCGCCTCTGCAGCGCCCGCCGTGGCGCCCGAATTCGCCGGCATCAGCCAGTGGCTCAACAGCGAACCGCTGACCATGCAACAGCTGCGCGGCAAGGTCGTGCTGGTCAACTTCTGGACCTATGACTGCATCAACTGCATCAACACCCTGCCGCACGTCGTGAAATGGCACGACAAGTACAAGGACAAGGGCCTGGTCGTGGTCGGGGTGCACACCCCGGAATACGCCTTCGAGCGCAAGACGGACAATGTGCGCGCCGCCCTGAAGCGCTTCGACATACGCTATCCAGTCGCCCAGGACAACCGCTATGAAACCTGGAACGCGTACCGCAACCGCTACTGGCCGGCGTTCTACCTTGTCAACAAAAAGGGCCAAGTGGTGTACACCCACTTCGGCGAAGGCCAGTACGCGCAGACCGAGGCCAAGATCCAGCAACTGCTGGCGCAAACCGAGTGAGGCTGACGTGAGCGAAAGAATTTTAAAAAATAGCTTGCAATTCAATCGCACACTATCTATAGTGTGCACATGGGCAGCAAACAACGCCCGGGAAGCTGTAAATAGATAGCACACTAGAGAATCGCTCACTAATCACTTTTAAGGAACTTCATCATGGCAAAGATCTCCAACATCCTGTACCGCGCCAACGCCACTTCCACCGGCGGCCGCGAAGGCAAGTCCGTCTCCAGCGACGGCGCCCTGGACGTCAAGCTGACTACCCCGAAAGAGCTGGGCGGCAATGGCGCCTTCGGCACCAACCCGGAACAGCTGTTCGCAGCCGGCTACTCGGCCTGCTTCATCGGCGCCCTGAAGTTCGTTGGCGGCCGCGACAAGATCGCCGTCCCGGCGGACGCGTCGATCAATGCCACGGTTGGCATCGGCCCAATCGAAACCGGCTTTGGCATCGAAGTGGAACTGAAGATCTCCCTGCCCGGCCTGGACCGCGCCACCGCGGAACGACTGGTGCACGCCGCCCACATCGTGTGCCCGTACTCGAACGCGACACGCGGCAATATCGACGTCACCCTCACTATCGTATAAGCAAGCAAGGGCGCGGCGGCCAAGCCGGCCGCGCCCACCTTCAAGGAGCCCTATCATGAAAGCAATCGCCACCATCATCGCCAGCGCCGCCGTCGTGCTGGCCAGCGCCACCGCCGCCCACGCCGCCCCGACCAGCGGCGAAGGCTACCAGTCCGACACCAGCTTCGTGTCGCTCAAGACACGCGCCGAAGTCAAGGCCGAGACCATTGCCGCCCTGCGCCGCGGCGAAATCCTGCACGGCGAAGAATACCCGCGCAACATCGCCGCCCCGACCAGCGGCAAGACCCGCGCCGAAGTGAAAGCCGAGTTGGCCTCCGCCATCCGCAAGGGCGAACTCCCGCGCTTCGAGCAATAAAGCTGGCATACAATGGTCGCCTCCCACCAAGCGAGGCGACCAATGATCGAATGGCAGTGGCTGGACTTCCATAGCATTCCCAACGCGGACCTGTACGAGATGCTGCGCCAGCGGCAGGAGGTCTTCGTGATCGAACAGCAGTGTTTCTATTCGGACCTGGATGGCTTTGACCAGGCTGCCCACCATTTGCTCGGCTGGCAAGTGATCGATGGCCGGCGCACGCTGGCGGCTTACCTGCGCTGCATCGCGCCGGGCGTCAAGTACGCGGAAATGTCGTTGGGGCGGGTACTGACCGCGCAGGCTGCACGCGGCAGCGGGGCGGGCCGGCAGCTGATCGCGCAGGGCATCCGCTGCGCCGAGGCACTCCATCCCGGTCATCGCATCCGCATCGGCGCCCAGGCGCACCTGGAAAAATTCTATGGCAGCTTCGGCTTTCGCGCCGTCGGGGATCCCTACGACGAGGATGGCATTCCGCACCTGGAAATGCTGCGGTAAATAAAAAAGCGGCCCGTCAGGGCCGCTTTTTCGTTGGCGCGAGGCCGGCTTAGCGGGTGATCGACAGCACTTCGATGTCGAACACCAGCGCCGAGTTGGCAGGGATGCTGCCCTGCGCCGAGGAGCCGTAGGCCAGGTTGGCCGGGATGATCAGCGTGCGCTTGCTGCCGACTTTCATGCCGACCACGCCCTGGTTCCAGCCGGCGATCACGTTGCCGCCCACGGTGAACGGGAAGGCGATGCCGCTGTCGAGCGAGCTTTCGAACTTGGTGCCCTTCTTGTCGGTCACGCTGTCGTGGTACAGGTAGCCGGTGTAGTGCACGGTCAGCTTGTCGTTGGCGGCCGCTTCCAGGGTGCCGGTCCCGGCCTGGGTGTCGATCTTGGTGAACGTCGGCTGCACGGTCGATGCTGGCGGATTGGTCACCAGGCCGGTCATTTCGATTTCGTAGACGACGGCGGTGTTGGCTGGCACGACGAAGTTGCCCTGCGCGTCCTTGAGGCCGCGGTTGCTGTACGCCATGCCGGTCGGTACCAGCAAGGTGCGCTTGCCGCCGACTTTCATGCCGACGATGCCCGAGTCCCAGCCCTGGATGCGGCTGCCCACACCCAGCAGGAAGCTGAACGGCGAACCGCTGCGCGAGGTCTCAAACTGGGCGCCCTTCTTGTCGGCCTTGGTGTCGTCGTACAGGTAGCCGGTGTAGTGGATGCTGACCAGGTGCTTGGCGGTCGCTTCGGTGCCGCTGCCGACGGTGGTGTCGGTTTTGGTGAAGGCCGGCTGCGGCGGAATCGGCGACGGCAGCGTGGTGAAGGAGATCACGTGGATGTCGTAGACCACGGCGGTGTTGGCCGGCACCAGCACCTTGCCGGTGCTGTCCTTGAATTCCGACGGGCCGAAGGCCATGCTGGCGGGCAGCAGCAGGGTACGCTTGCCGCCGGCTTTCATGCCGACCAGGCCCTGGTCCCAACCCACGATGCGCGCGCCGACGCCAATCGTCATGGCCAGCGGGATGTTGCCCGAACTCTCGAACTGGGCGCCCTTCTTGTCGGCCTTGGTGTCGTCGTAGACGTAGCCGGTGTAGTGGAAGGTGACCAGGTCGCCGCTGGCGACGGCTTTGTCGCCGCTACCGACCAGGGTGTCGGTCTTGGTAAAGACCGGCTGCGGCGGAGGCGGCGTGGTGGTGCTGTTATTGTCGGAACCGCCACCGCAGGCCGCCAGGACCGCGGCGCATGCCAAGGAGGCGAACGCCTTCAACATCGTGTTCTTCATTTCAGTCTTGCCTATTCGTCAAGTGAGTCGGGGGTAACGGAGCAGCAGTTTATCAGACCGTCAATCCCCTCTCCACAAGCCGCAGCTTCAGTTACAAATTAAATCTCGACCTGCGTGCCCAGTTCGATCACGCGGTTGGGCGGGATCTGGTAGTAGTCGGCCGCTGCGCGCGCGTTGCGCGACATGGCGACGAACAGGTGCTCGCGCCACGGGGCCATGCCGGCGCCTGGGGCGGAAATCACGGTCTGGCGGGCGATGAAGAAGGAGGTTTCCATCATCTCGAACTTGAGGCCCTTGTCTTCGCACAGCGCCATGATGGCCGGCATGTCCGGCTCGTCCTTGAAGCCGTAGTGCACATTGATCTGGTAGCACTCGTGGCCCAGCGCCGTCACGCGCACCTGCTCTTCCGACGGGACGTACGGCTCTTCCACGATGTGCACGGTAAAGAACACCACGCGTTCGTGCAGCACCTTGTTGTGCGACAGGTTGTGCAGCAGTGCGTGCGGCACGCCGTCGCTTTCGCCGCGCAGGAACACTGCCGTGCCGGGGACGCGGGTGGGCGGCGCCATGAACAGGGAGCTCAGGAAGTCTTCCAGCGGGATGGCGTGCTTTTCCAGGTTCTTGAACACCAGCTCGCGGCCCGTGCGCCAGGTCAGCATGGTGGTAAACAGCGCCGTGCCGAGCAGCAGCGGGAACCAGCCGCCGTGGAACAGCTTCAGCGCGGAGGA
>JAJTCO010000029.1 GCA_021323265.1 Pseudoduganella sp.
GCTCCATGGTCGTCGCCGGGCCGGAAGAAGCTCACGCCGTAGATGCCATAGTCCTGCGAATAGAACACGCTGCCCGCAGGCTCGCCCCATTGGCGCTTGCCCGCTTCCTGGCGCGCCTGCTGCAGCACCTCGTCGTAGCCGACCCTTGCCATGATGGGGTTGTGATGGTCGTTCGGCGTTCGGGTGTCAAAAGGCGTGGGCGTGACCTGCGATACCTTTTTCATGACCGGATAGAAGACCTCGGAGTACAGGTTCAGCGAGAAGGCAGTGAAGGCCAGGATGAACAGAAGAATCCAGGTCCACAGGCCGAAAGCCCGGTGCAAATCGAAGTTGAGTTTGGTGCCGCCCCCGCTCCAGCGCACCATCCAGGCCGGTTTCCAACGTTGCCACCAGGTGCGGGCGCCCGTGCTGCGCACGCGGACAGGCAACGTCAGGTAGAAGCCGACAAAGCTGTCCACCACCCAGATCATGGCGATGAACCCCATCAGCCAGATGCCCCAGCGGTCGATTCCCCACATCTCGGGAATGTGCAGGCTGTAATGCAGGCGGTACAGGAAGGAGACGAAGGTCTCCCTGGTGACGGGCCAGACAGCGCCCCATTCGCGCTTGCCCAGTTCCGCACCGCTGACCGGGTCGACGAACACCTGGTTGAAGCCGGGTTCGGCCAACCTTCCTGTGGCGGGGTCGCGCCGTGGCGAGACGCCAAGGGCGAGCGACTTGCCCTCCCCCGCATGCAGTGGAACGAAGGAGACGCTTACCTGGGGATAGCGCTGTTCGACCTGCCTGGCCAGCGTCAGCGACGCCTGCGGCATCCCCGGGGTATGCGCCTCCATGATGTGAGGGTTGAGCAGGTCGTCCAGCTCATGGTCCCAAGAGATGATTGCGCCAGTCACGCCGCTGACGAAAAGAAAGGCGGCAGTGAGCAAGCCAAGGTAGCGATGGACCACTGTCCAGAATGCACGCATGGGGCCTCCCGCTCAGAAACGGTACTTCAGGCTTGCCGATACGCTGCGCGGCGCCGCGTAGGTAATGGCGCCGTACGCGGCAAACATGCCGAAGTGCCGCTTGTCGAACAGGTTGTCGATGTTGACCTGCGCCGACAACTGCTTGCTGATGTCATAGCGCGCCATCAGGTTCGCCAGGGCGAACGCATCCTGTTCGATCAGGCCATTGGTGTTGGCCGGCGCGGCCGGATCGAGCGTATAAGTACGGCTCTCCCAATTCACGCCGCCGCCCAGCGTCAGCGCGTCCATCTTGTAGGTGGTGAACACGCGGAACAGCTTGCGCGGGTACACAGAGTTGACGTCGGCGCCCGCGGCATCCTTGGCGCTGAACTGCGAGTAGCCTGCCGTGGCATTCCAGCCGCGCGCGATCTCGCCCGATACTTCAAACTCAAAGCCGTCGCTCTTGGCGCCGTTTGCAGCCCGGTAGTAGGCCTCAGGGACGAGCGGGCCATTGCCGTCGCGGTCAACCAGGCCGGCTTCCTGCGCCAGCTTGTCCTGCTTGATCTTGAACAACACGAAGGATGCATTCACACGGCCGTCGAGGAACTCGCCCTTGATGCCCGCTTCTGCACTCTTGCCCACGACCGGATCAAGCATGTTCCCGGCCAGGTCCTTGCGGTTCTGCGGCTGGAAGATGTCGGTGTAGCTGGCGTAGGCGGACAGGTTCTCGTTGATGTCGTACACCACACCGGCATACGGTGTCAGTTCGTGGTCATGCTGCATGCGATACGCCGGGCTCCAGGCGCCGGCGCCGGTCTTGTCATAGTTGGTCAGCCGCGCACCGAGGATGGCCTTCATCGGGTTCGAGACCGAGAAGCGTGCCACACCGTACAGCGCTTCCTGCTTCGTGACGCTGCTTTCATAGAAACTAGGCGCACTCCATGCCGGTTCGGGATAGGCGGAACCGTCCCAGGTGTTGAAATTGCCGACGGGTGGGTAGCCCCCGGCGTAGTCGGCGGCGCGGCTGTCGGCGTGGAATTTCTGCTTGGAGTGCGAGTAGCCGAAGGCTGCCTCATGTTTGCGACCGGCCAGCTCGAAGGGACCGCTGGTCTGCAGGCTGAAGTCGTCCTGCTTCGTGCTCACAAGGTACGAACCGGCGAATGCGCCGACACCAATGCCGCTCGCCCGTTCAGGCACGCCCGACAGGTACAGCAGGTAGGAGTCCGCCGTGCGGTCGCCCCGGCTGAAGCTGGCGCGAGCCTTCCATCCATTGCCAAAGCTGTGTTCCAGGTTGGCGAAGAGGTTCTCGTAGTCCGTGTCCCAGCGGGTCCAGTCGGCTGAGGAAGTCTTGGAAACGTCCCAATCGGTCTTGCTGCCGTCGGTGTACCAGTACGGCAGACCGCCCCACATCGGACCTTTCGGTTCGTTCTTCTGGCGGCTGATGCCGGCGGACAGCACGGTACCTGGCGCAAGATCCGCTTCCACCGTGCCATAGAACGTGCGGCTCTTGCCCTGCAACAGGTCCACCCAGCTGTCGCCGCGCTGGAACTCACCCGCCACGCGGGCCCGCACGGTACCGTCGGCGTTCACGGCGGTCGACACATCCAGCAGTGCGCGGCGCTGGTTCCAGCTGCCCACGCCGATTTCCGCCGAGCCGGTCAGTTCCTTGCTGGTGGCGCGCTTGCGCACCAGGTTGATGGCGGCCGACGGATTGCCCGCGCCGGTCGTCAGGCCGGTGGCGCCGCGCACGATCTCCACGCGCTCGTAGATGGCCAGGCTTCCCACCACTTCGCCCGAGCTCCACGGCTGGTCCCAGGTGGTAGGCACACCGTCGATTTGCAGGTTGTCGATGTCGAAGCCGCGCGCCGTGAAGCCCGCACGGTGTGTTTCATACTGGTTCACGGAAACGCCGGTGGCGTTGTTCACCACATCCGTGACGGTCTGCAGGGACTGGTCCTCGATGCGCTGGCGCGTAAAGACGGACACCGATTGCGGCGTGTCGCGCAGGGATATGCTCAATGGGGTGGCGGTGCGGGCCTTGTCGGCCGTGTAGGAGTTCTCGCCCAGCTTTTGCGCTGTCACTTCAATCTGCGGCATGACGGCGCCATCGTCCGCCATCGCTGCCATAGGGAATGCCAAGCCGACCAGAACGGCCAATTGTTTCATCTTCATCTGTACCTCAACCAGTTAAACACTCTTGTGCTTGTGATTAGCTGGCATTCCACGTACAGATGGCTGGCTCCTTATTCAAACCCTTAAATGATAACGATTCTCATCTAATTGTCAAATTTCCTGAACTTGACCCAGATCATGCCCATGCCTGGCGATGAAGCCTAGACTTCCCGCATCAGTTACCGAAGGAGGCTGTCATGGCAGTGAAATCCATTGTGGTACATGTGAATCGGTCATCCGATACCGCGCGCCGCGTGCGCCTGGCGGCGCAGATTGCCGCAATGTTCCGCAGTCGCCTGATCGGCGCCGCCATGAGCGGAGTATCGCGTTACCTGACAATGGATTACGCCACGTCGATGGGCGTCAGCCTTGCCGCGGAAGCCATGGAAGAAGCGCGCGCACAAGCGCGGGCAGCCTTGCAGGACTTCGAGCTGCAATGCGCGACGCTCGATGTCGCATCCTACGAATCGCGCCTGCTCGACGATCAGGCCGCAGATGGACTCGTCCTCCAGTCCCGCTACTGCGACCTGGTGGTCCTGGGCCAGGCAACCCCGGACGATGTCTTCATTCCGTTGGCGGAGGAAACTCCGGAATACGTCGCGACCAATAGCGCGCGTCCGGTGCTGGTCGTGCCCTATGCAGGGCACTTTGCCGCACCATTTCGGCGCATCCTGGTTGCCTGGGATGGCAGCATGGAAGCGACGCGCGCAGTCACGGCTGCCCTTCCGCTGATGCAGCAGGCCGACCAGGTGTCACTGGTGGTATTCAATGCCGAGCGCCAACCCGGCGTGCATGGTAGCGAACCGGGGGCCGACATGGCACTCTATCTGGCACGCCATGGCATCGAAGTGGAAGTGTCCTCGCAGGTGACGACTATCGATATCGGCTCCGCCCTGCTCTCGCACGCAGCGGACATCGATGCCGATCTGCTGGTCATGGGCTGCTATAGCCACAGCCGCCTGCGCGAGATCATGCTGGGCGGCGCCACGCGCACGATACTGCAAAGCATGACGCTTCCTGTACTGATGGCGCACTAGCGCTATACTGATCCGCATGCCGAATCCATTCGTCCAAGTCGCCGCCGCGTGGCTGGCGCACCCGCTGGAAATGGCCCGGGCGTGGCAGGAACTCTCCACGGTCGCCTGGGCCAGCGGCATGCCTGCGCCTTTGGCGGAAGCGGCCGAAGGCGACGACCGCTTTGCCGACGAAGCCTGGCGCACCAACCCCTATTTCCACGGCTTGATGCAGCAATACCTTGGCTTCACGCGCACCCTGGAACGCCAGGTCTACGATACGCCTGGTGTGGATGAGCGCGATGCGCGCAGCGCTGCTTTCTGGCTGCGCCATTGGTGCAACGCCGTGGCGCCCAGCAACTTCCTGTTCACCAACCCGGTTGCTCTGCGGCGCGCTTTCGACACTGCGGGCGCCAGCCTGCGCCACGGCTTCGAGGAGTGGCTGCGCGACCTGCTGGCGGGTGACCTGCGCATGGTCGACCGCAATGCCTTCCAGATAGGTCGCGACCTTGCCGCAACGCCTGGACGCGTGGTGCTGCGCAACCCGATAATGGAACTGATCCAGTACACGCCGGTGCAACGCCAGGTCCATTCCGTGCCGCTGGTCCTGGTCCCGCCATGGATCAACAAGTACTACATCCTCGATCTGACTGAACAGCAAAGCATGGTGCGCCACTTGCTTGCGCAAGGCTTCGATGTCTTTGTCATCAGCTGGAAGAACCCCGGCGCCGCGCTGGCCGGGCTCACGTTCGAGGACCATTTGTTCGATGGCATCATGGCCGCCATCGACGCGGCGCGCGCCATTGCCGGCGTGCCGCAAGTGCATGCCGTAGGCTACTGCATCGGTGGGACGGCCCTGGCCGCCCTCATGGCGTGGCTGAACCGGCACCATCGCAGCGCGAGCGAGATCCCGGTGACGCACTGGACCCTGCTGGCCAGCTTGACCGACTTTTCCAAGCCGGGCGATGTCGCCAGCTTCATCAACGAGGAAAGCGTGGCGCTGCTCGACAGCCTGATGGCGCGCCAGGGCTACCTCGATTCGCAGCAGATCGGCTGGAGCTTCCGGATGCTGCGTCCGAACACGCAGGTGTGGCGCTACGTGGTGCACAAGTACCTGCTCGGCGAGCCGGCGCCCGCCCTGGCGCCCCTGGCATGGAATGCCGACGGCACGCGCCAGCCGCGCGCCACGCAAACCTTCTGCCTGCGCGAACTCTACCAGGCCAATAGACTGGTGCAGCCCGATGCGCTCGAAATCCGTGGCGAGAAACTCGATCTCGGTCGCATCCGCCAGCCCCTGTATGCCGTGGGGGCGGTGGCGGATCACATCACGCCATGGCGCAGCACCTATCGCGGGGCGGCGCGGATCGGCGCCGAGACACGTTTCGTGCTGACCGCGTCCGGCCACATCCTGGGCATCATCAATCCCCCGGGCGCCAACGGCAAGCAACGCTACTGGTCGGCGCCACTCGTCCCCGACCAGGACCCGAAGGACTGGCTTGCCGCGCAAACGCCCAATCCCGGCTCATGGTGGCAGGATTGGACGGAATGGCTGGCGGCGCGCTGCGGCAACCTGCGCCAACCGTCCGCAGCGGCACACCCGGACTACCCCTGGCTCGGCGAGGCACCTGGTGTCTATGTCCGCGAGCCCTAGCGGCTGCGTCTTCGGCTGCAGGCAGACCAGTCGCCCGCCCCTTGTTACACTTGTCTCACTTGAGACAAATCCGCCCGCAATGTTCAAGTCTTAACGGCAATGTTGTTGAAATGACGACAGCGCTTCACATGACTGTTGAATTAAGTTGAACTGCCCGTCCGTCCCCATCAAGATTGGTCCACGGACCGACTAACGGTCCTTTACAACATCAATCACCGGACGGAGAGACTAATGAACTTGAAACACCTTGGCGGCTTTGCACTGGCGGCAACCTTCAGCTTTGGCGCCTACGCGGCGGATGGCCTGAGCGCCAGCATCAGCATGGACAAGCGCGCGCTGGGCCCACGCGACGACGTGGTGGTCCACGTCACCCTGACCAATACCTCGGCCGTGCCGCAATACGTACTGAAATGGCATACCCCGTTCGGGGACATCGAGGAGTCGCTGTTCAGCGTGACCCGTGATGGCGCCCCGGTTCCGTACGAAGGCATGCACGTCAAGCGCGCCGCGCCCACTGCCGCCGATTACTACGTAATCCAGCCAGGCAAGTCGCACAAGGTGACGGTCGAACTGTCCCAGATGTACAACATGAGCATCTCGGGCGACTACTCGATCCGCTACAGCACCAAGTCGCCTAAGCTGTTCAGCAACGTCGACCCGGCCGGCAAGGTGGTCGACAAGAAGCAGTCCGACACCCTGCAGTCGGAAGCGCTGACCGTGTCGATCGAAGGGACCCTGCCGCGCGGCAGCGTGGCCAAGGCGCCGACTCCGACGCCTGGCGCCGCCGGCCTGTCCTTCAACCGCTGCACCGCATCGCAGCAGGCGGACATCAACAGCGCCGTGTCGACCGCGCAGGGCATGTCCAACGACAGCGTCGCCTACCTGGGCGCCAACAAGACCGGGCCGCGCTACACCAAGTGGTTCGGTACTTATGACGCTGGCCGCTATTCCACCGTCAAGGCCCACTTCAACGCGATCAAGGATGCCTTCGACACCAAGCCGATCACCGTCGATTGCGGCTGCAAGAAGACCTACTACGCGTACGTGTACCCGACCCAGCCTTACACCATCTACGTGTGCAAGGCCTTCTGGAGCGCACCAATGGCCGGCACCGACTCCAAGGGCGGCACCCTGGTGCACGAGATGAGCCACTTCAACGTGGTCGCAGGTACGGATGACCACGCATACGGCCAGTCGGCCGCGGCCAGCCTGGCCATCAGCAACCCGGCCCAGGCAGTCGACAATGCAGACTCGCACGAATATTTCGGCGAGAACACCCCTGCCCTGCAGTAAGCACTGATACGCCGCTCACCTGCCGGTATGCTCGAAGCGTACCGGTCCAACGGTGAGCGGCTTTTTCTCTCCCGCCAACAGGTAGTGCCCGCTATAGCTGATCGTATAGGCGTGACGGCCCGGCTTGAAGGCGTAGGCACGCCCCAGGTCGATGGCATTGCGCCGCGACGCCCCCGGGGCCAGCGTGAGGTAATCCTCGTCGGTCAGCGGCCCGCGCTTGACCATGATGCCCTGGTACACCAGCGGTTCACCGGTGGCGGCATCGCGCACGTCGAACAGCTTGCCGTACATTTCCTCTTCATCGGCCAGGGCATGCAGGACTTTGACCGGTTGCTTTCCACGGTTGGCCACGTTGATCTGGGCCACGGGCGCGCCACTGGCGCTCACGACGTCAAGTTTTAGCTCGAGCACTGCTGGTTCTCCTGCTTGCGCGGCGCCTGCGAGAAGCAAAGCTGCAAGATTGATTTTCACTTCATACCTCGTTACACGTGAAACTTCCTGTTCAGCGCAACTGCTCCAACGCCTCTCCCACCACCTCCAGAAAATCCTGGATGTTCAGCGGTTTGGTCAGGTAACGGAAGAAGCCCGCTTCCAGCGCCGCCTGGACATCAAAGGGCATGGCGTTGGCCGACAGCGCAATGATGGGGATGTCGCACGTCCCCGGGTCCTGCCGCAGCCGGCGCTGCGCCTCGCGGCCACTGATGCCTGGCAGGTTCATGTCCATCAGGATCACGTCCGGCCGGAGGTCCCGCGCCATCGCCACGCCGGTATTGCCATCGGTGGCGGACAACAGGTCCAGGTTCAAGTGCAGTTTCACGACCTCCTGCACCAGGCGCAAGTTGGCCGGGTTGTCTTCCACGTACAGCAACACGGGTTTGGCGCGCGGGGTGGCCGTCGGGGCCGGCTCAGAGTTCACGTCATAGGCAGGCCCTTGCGGCAACGGCTGGGGCTCGGTGATTTCCATCTCGACCGTAAAGGTACTGCCGTGACCGACCGAGCTCGATACTGAAATGGACGCATTCATCAACTCGGCCAGACGCTTGCTCAACACCAGGCCGATGCCGCTGCCCTCTTCCGCTCCCCCTTCCTGGCCGAGCCGGTTGAACGGCTGGAACAGGCCCGACATCTGCTCCGGGTTGAGGCCCGGCCCATCGTCCTTCACCGCCAGCCAGGCTCGGCCAGCGTCGCCCGTGCCAATGTCGAGCCAGACCTGACCGCCCTTGCGGTTGTACTTGACGGCATTGCTCAGCAGGTTCAGCACAATCTGGCGCAGCCGGATGCGGTCGGCCTTGACGTATAGGCCACGCGGCTCGGCCGGGAAGATGCGCACGGCGCGCGCCTCGGCCATGGCTTCGATCATCTTGCTGGCCTCATGCAGCAGGTCGTCCAGCGCCACGGGCTCCAGCGACAGCGTCACGGCGCCCACCTCGATCTTGGCCAGATCCAGCGTCTCGTTAATCAGGTGTAGCAAGTGCTGGCCAGCCTGCACGATGTTGCCGGCAAAGGCGTAGCGCTGCTCCTGGCTGAGGGGCAGTTTCTGGTTGTGCAGCAGCTGGCCAAAGCCGAGGATGGCATTGAGCGGCGTGCGCAACTCGTGCGACATGCTGGCCAGGAAACGGTCCTTGGCCTTGCTGGCCTGCTCCAGTTCCAGCTTTTGTTCCAGCAGCTTGTGTTCGATCTGGCGGCGCCCGCTGATGTCGCGGATGGCGCTCGACACCAGCAGCTCATCTTCGGTTTTCAGCGGACTCAGGCTGATCTCGACGGGAAACTCGGTGCCGTCGCGCCGCATGGCGTACAAGTCGGTGCCGGCGCCCATGGCACGCGGCTGCGCCTTCTCGAAAAAGCTGTTGCGCGATGCCGGATGGCGCCCTGCAAAGCGCGCCGGTATCAGGATCTCGATTGGTTTACCCAGCAGCTCCTGGCGCTGGTAGCCGAACAGTTGTTCGGTCTGCGAATTGACCAGCACGATCTCGCCGCGCGCATTGACGATCACCATCGGATCAGGGGCCGACTCCAGCAAGCCGCGGAATTTCTGCTCGGCCTTCTTGCGCTCGCCGATATCGCGGATCGCGCTCATGACGATGGTGTCTTCCTCCATCTGGATCATGCTGAGGCTGATCTCCACCGGGAACTCCACACCATCCTTGCGCAAACCGTACAGTTCGAGCCCGGCGCCCATGGTGCGCGTGCGCGGCTGGACGAAATACTGGGCGCGGTGCGCCACATGGCCACCGCGAAAGCGATTCGGCAGCAATTCTTCCACCGGTTTGCCCAGCAGTTCGCGCGGCGCAAAGCCGAACAGCCGTTCCGCCTGGCTGTTGACCAGCACGATGCGGCCGGTGGAATTGGCCATGACGATGGCATCGGGCATCGATTCGAGCAGGCCGCGATAGCGCGATTCGACGTTGCGCGCGTCGCGCAGCGCCTTGGCGTCGGTGATGTCGTTCTGGCTGTGGATGATGTACTGGATTTCGCCGTGCGGCGTGTAGACAGCGCGGCAGGCGGCGCCGACATAGACGGCCTGGCCGTCCTTGCGCCGCCGCAGGTACTCGAAATCGGCACCAAACTCTTGCTTGATCGGACGCCCGGGCATGCCGATCAATTCGGACAGCTTGCTCCCGAGTACCTCATCGCTCGTGTAGCCGTAAATTTCGGTGGCGCCTTTTGTCCAGAACAGGACGACATCATGCGCGTCGGTGGCGATGATACCGCCGGGTGCTTCTTCCAGGATGAACTTGCCCAGGTCAGTTTGCATAAGCCATGGCTTGTAGTGAGGAAGTTACCAATGTTTCACAGACGCTGCCCCATTGTAAGCGAAAAGAGCGAAAAAAAACCGCCTCGCCAGATGGGCGAGGCGGTGTATGGCGCGGGGGTGCGCTCTGAATTACCAGGAGGCTTTCAAGGTATAGGTCCCGCTGGTGGCGCCAGTGCCGCCACTGTAGTAGTACACCCTGGCGTACAACGTTACCGCACTCGAACCCGTATTGGCGCGCGTTACGGTGTCAGCCAGGCCGGTGCCCTTGGTGCTCGATGCCAGTTCGGTGCCTGCGCTGTTGTACAGCTTCAGGTCGTAGTCCGACGTCGCGTTCGGGGTCATGGTCGCGGTCAGGGTCTTGCCGGCCGGTACAGTGATGGCAATGTAGTCCGAGTCGCTGCTGCTGCCCATGTTGCCGCGGAAGGTGGTGCCGTTCTGGGTGACCGGGTCGGCAGTGGCGATCGTGTTGTTGGTCTCGCTCTCATCCACGGTTGGGCCGACAATCACGCCGCTCAGGATGTTCTGCGCCTCGAACTTGGCCTGGAAGGTGTTCGCATACGACAGGTCGCCTGGGTACAGGTTCTTCGCCGCATTGACGATCGCGGTGGCCATGGCAGGCATCTTGATGTTCGAACCCAGGCCGAAGTGCGCTTCCAGGATGATCTTGTCGATGTTGGCGCGTGGCTTGCCCGCTGCGAGCAGCGACACCATGGACTGGTACAGCGGCGCCGACCACAGTTCGTCGGACGAGAAGCTCACCCCGTTCTCGGTCACCGACTGGTGTGCGCCGTAAGTTTTGCTGCTGTTGTACTTTGCATCCGTGCGGTTCAGCATACGGCCCGCCCAGCATGAACCATGGCCGTCCCAGCTGAACGCCCACTCAGGGTGGAAGGTTTTGCCGTTCGGGGTGCTATAGGAGTACGACGCGGCCCAATAGTCGCCGAAGCCTTCGCCCATGGCGCCGGTGTCGCCACCACTCCAGTTCACGTTGATGTTGCGCTGGATGCCGTGGCCGTACTCGTGCAGGATGACGTCGGCGTCTTCGCTGTCGTTGACGCAGCCGTGGCCGAAGGCCAGGTAGTCGGTGGCGCCGCCGTAGCTGTAGTGCGAGTTGTCGTCGCCGTTCAGGCCGTCGGTGTCGACGTCGAAGGAGCGCTCGATGATGCCCTTGGTGCCGGTGAAGCCCAGCGACTGGATGTAGCGCTGGTTCTGGTCCAGGTGGAAGTAGACGTTGGTGTCGTCGAAGGCGTTGTTGCCGCGCTTGGCAGTCCAGACACCGTTGGTGGTGGTGCTTGGCGCGGTGTTTGGCGCTTCGATGTTCTTGATGTTGACGTACGGGCCGGTCAGCTTGTAGACGCCGGAGGTCACGGTCAGGTCACGCAGGGTCTTGTTCGAGTACGCTGCGTCGAACGATGAGGCGGACGAGGTGTCGGACAGCGCTTCGGTGTTGAGCGCGGTGCGTGGATCAGGGTCGAACGCGTAACCGGAGCCGTTGATGCCGGAGGCGGCGACGGCGGCCATGGCGGTGATGCCGGCGCTCTGCTTGCCGCTGCTGCCTGCGGTGCTCTTGCCGGCGGACTTGGCGGCCTGGATCGCCGCTTGCATGTCCAGCATCTGTCCCGGCGCGGCCTGGCGCGCGGCGATGGAGCGCTCGCCGCCCTTGTTGGTACGTGGCAGCGACGTCGTGTAAGAGTCGATCAGCTCGCCGCTGTGGGCATTCAGGTACTGCACGAAACCGCCGGTCGGCATCTCGGCTTCGATATTGACCTTGCGTGCCAGTTGCACGCCATCCTTGGTCGGCATCCACACCAGGCTGGTGGATGGCACGCTCACCAGGTTGTGCTGGACCTTCATGTTCTTCCAGCCCTTGTCCAGCGCTTGTTCTTCGCTGATCTGGGCTTTGTTGTACAGTTGGTTGACGGCATCCGCTTCCATCTTGGCCGAGATGTGGCGGCTTTCGTTGAAGATCTTTTGCAGTTCGCCGTTATTGCCGATCGAAACGACGATCTCGGCACGGTCCACCGGCAGGCCGCGCAGCATCTGCTGGTAATGGTAGTGCTTGCCGGTCAGCGATTCCTTGACCGCCACCAGCACCAGATTGTCCAGCTTGGCTGGCAGGCCGAAGCGGGCGGCGTTCGCCTTCAACACGGCTTGCGCCGACGCGGCTTTGGTGTTGGTGAAAACGGTCAGGTTGTCGACGGTTTTTTCGCCCGCATGGGCCAGGCTGGCACAAGCCAGCATGACCATCGATGCGAGGGTGGTACGGGTTGCATTGCGCATTTGTCAGTCTCTCCTGAAGCAGTTATTTGATGTAATTATTGATTAACTTTTCAAGCCCCGCCGGGCTTGGCACTCAACGGCGTGGGGGCGAGTATAACGAGGAAAACTCCGTTGATTTCAATGGAACGTTGGCTAAAATGGCAAAAATGTCGCATTTGCATCAAGTCAAGACCGCACACGCAACGTTAGAGGGAGGCCTCAGTGAAATTTAACAGTTTGTTATTTTTTTCATGTCTCGCCTGGGCCATCCCGGCACTGGCAATTCCCGACATGGAACCCGACGTGACGGCCCAGGTGGTCGCCGTGCTGGAAGGCCTGGCCGACGACAAACCGGCGCAGGAACGCTTCACGGAAAAAGGCGCCAGCTACCTCGCCGTGCCGGGCTTGTCGGCTTCGCTGAAACGCTGCCCGCGGCCGCTGGCGCTGGAACTGCTGTCGCGCAACGTCAATGGAGAAGACCGCCTGTATGTGTACCGCGCGCGCTGCCGGCCGCAGGCGCTGCGCATCGCGATCGATTTCAACAAGGCGGCGCGTATCAACCGGCTGGAACTGGCACCCGAGCACTAGATTCATGCGGCGCTGGACTTGAGATTGTGTGTGTGGTCAGATATGCATTAATCAGCCAGGAGAAGAGCATGGACGTCATTACGACAGCGGTGACGGCAGGTGCCAGCGAAGGCGGCATCAGCGCTGCCTACCAAATGCTGAAGTCCCGCTTGTCGGCGCAGTCACCGACTGTCGCCGATGCCATTGCCGATGTAGAAGAAGACCCCGGATCGCGCTCGCGCCAGTTCGTCTTGTCCGATGCGTTGGCATCGGCCGGCCTGGCGGGCGACCGCTACCTGCGCGCAGCGGCGCGCAACCTGATCGACGAAGTCGAGCGGCGCCGCGCGGCCAAGGTGCCGGCGGCGGCCAGCCCCGATGGCGTCCCGGACCACGCCGTGATGCGGGTCTACTTCGCCACCGACCGCGAATTGAGCGGCGACCGCCATCCGGCCCGTCTGTTCGGCTATGCGCGCGGCACGCTGCGCTATGGCAGCTGCGAGGTGAGCATCCCGCGCGACCACCGCATGGGGGAGCTGGAAACCCCTTCCCTGCTGCGCCTGGAATTCCGCCCGGACCCCGAGCAACACGTCGTCTTGCTGACGGCCGAGCTGCTGGAGCGCGATAACTATATGGCGGACTTGAAGCAGGCCATCGCAGCGAGCGGCGCGCGCAGCGCCTTGCTGTTCATCCACGGCTATCGCACCACCTTCGAGGACGCCGCGCGCCGCACCGGCCAGTTGGCCTACGACTTGGGCTTCCAGGGAACGCCTGTTTTCTACAGTTGGCCCTCGCAAGGCAAGCTTTCAGGATATATAGTGGATGAAGCCAATGTAGAATGGACGCAGGCCGACCTGGCGACCTTCCTGGGCGACTTCCTGCACCAGTCGGAGGCCGAACATGTCTACCTGGTCGCTCACAGCATGGGCAACCGGGCCTTGGCCAAGGCGACGGCCAGTGTCATTGCGGCGCGCCCGGAACTGGCCGGGCGCATCCGCGAAGTGATCCTGGCCGCGCCCGACATCGATGCCGATGTGTTCCGCCAGCAGCTCTTGCCGGCGCTGGCGGCTATGCCCCACCCGCTGACACTGTATGCTTCCTCCTCGGACAGTGCCTTGCGCGCCTCCAAGGCAATTCACGGTTATGCGCGGGCCGGCGAAAGCGGTGCCGGCCTGGTCGTGGCAAAGGGTGTGGAAACAATCGACGCCAGCGGCGTGGACACGGGATTTATCCGCCACGCCTATTTCGCCGAGCAGCGCTCGGCACTGAGCGACATGTACTACCTGGTGCACAAGCATGCCCGGGCTGCCGAACGTTTCGGCCTGCAGGCGGTGGACGGGGCGATGGGACGCTACTGGACGTTCCGCCAATAATACAAGGAGACTGGTTCTATGAGTTACGGAAGTGCGCCCGACGAGGCGGTGTTTTGCGTCGACAAGCTGCTGGAGTATATGGGGCGCGACGAGAAAGCCCTGGACACGGTCGTCAGGATCGTGCGCGACGCCATCAGCCCGGGCGTGGACCCGCTGAATATGGCGGGCGAAGCCATCCGCGACGCCAAGCTGATGGAAGCGCGCCGCATCCTGCACAACCTGCGCGGTTCAATCGGCAACCTGGGCGCGAAGCGCTTCGTTGCCGCTTCCCTGGCCCTGGAACTTGCCCTGCAGGAAGGGCGCGTGGCCGAAATCCCGCTCCTGTTCACCGTGCTCGAAGGTGAACTCAAACTGGTGCATGACCATGCCGGGGCATGGCTGGACCAGCACAGCGGACGCGCCGTCGCCCGCTAACGAATGGTTACATCTGTTACCCCACCCCGTATGATGCGGCGCAATAAGCGCATGCTATGATCGGCAACATTAAGCTCTTGGCAGCCTGACAAGGCGTGCGCCTTGCTTGTCCAGTTATCCCTAGAATAACGTAAGTGAGTGCAGGACTTGATCTTGGGCAACTAATTGATATAATGCCATCCTTCGGGGAAAAACAAGAAAATATGGAAATTTTCAACAAGGCTGGAGTGATCGTTACGTCCACCCTGGTCATGGTCGGCATGTTGATTGCCTGCCAAGTCAAGGAAGGCGTCGAGCCACCAGCCCCCGTCATCGAGGCGGTGGCCAAGAAGCTGGGCGAACACGGCGGCGCAGCCGCCGAACGCCGCCTGCATGAATGGTCGGAACAAGGCTCGGTAGTGGCAACGCGCGAACTGGGCTTGCTCTACAGCCAGGATGCCAGCAAGCGCCCGGAGGCGATCCGCCTGCTTGAAAAAGCGGCGCGCGGCGGCGATGCCGTATCCGCCTCCTACCTCGCCAGCCGCTACCGTGCCAATTCCACCGTATCCAACGGTACCAGCCAGGAAAGCTGGCCGCTATACCTGCAAATCGCCACGCCGCGCCACACCAAGTAAGTCCCTGTCCTGTCCATCGCGCACTTTCTTGAGCGCGATCAACAACCTTCCCTGACAGCTCCCTACGCTGGAACCTTCACCAGCCTGGGAGATCCCCATGTCACACAAGATAACCGTCGCAGCCGGATTGGCGCTGGTCGCCTTGCTTGCCTGCCAGCGCATGAAACCCCTGGACGATCTGCTGAAGGACGCACGCGAGGCGCATGCCCGCGGCGAAGACCGGGCCGCCGTGATCCAGCTGAAGAACCTGCTGCAGCAGGAACCTGGTCACGCGGCTGCCCGCCGCATGCTGGGCGAACTGCACCTGGCGCAGGGTGACCCGATCTCGGCGGAGAAGGAATTGCGGCGCGCCCTGTCGCTCGGCCAGCCGCGCAAGGAGCTCTTGCCGCCCCTGGTGCGCGCCCTGCTCGGGCAAGGCGCCTACCAGGCCGTGCTGGATGAACTGCAAGCGGAGCCGCCCATGGCTACCATCCTGGCCTGGCGCGGACACGCCCGGCTCGGTCTCGGCCACAGCGAGGAAGCCGGCCAGCTGTACACCGAGGCTACCCACAAGGACGCGGACCTGGTGGAGGCCCACCTGGGCCTGGCGCGCCTGGCGCTGCTGCGCAGCGATGCGGATGCCGCCAACACGCTGGTGGAGCGCGCCCTGGCGGCCGACCCGCGCAACAGCGACACACTGCGCTTCAAGGGCGACTTGCTGCGTTCGCGCGGCCAGATCGCGCAAGCATTGGCGACCTACCAGGCGATCCTGAAGCTCGATCCCAACAATGTCCAGGCGCACGCCGATATCGCCGCCACGCACCTGCAGGCGGGCCAGGGGGAGCAGGCGCGCGACCAACTGGCCGCCGCGCGCAAGCTGCAGCCGAACAGTCTGGTGGTCCTGTACGCGCAAGCGCTGCTGGACCTGGCCGAAGGCAAGCACAAGGCCGCCCTGGAGCACGTGCAGCTGGTGTTGCGCGCCGCCCCCGACCACCTGCCAAGCTACCTGCTGGCGGCCACGGCGGAAATGGCGACTGGCGCCATCGCGCCCGCGCGCGCGCATATCCAGCGCTTCCGCCAGGCGCAACCCAAGGAACCGTATGCCATCCGCCTGCAGGCAATGTGCGACCTGCGCGAAGGCAAGGCGCACGATGCCCTGGCCTTGCTGCAGCCCGTCCTGGCCGGCGGGTCACAGGATATCGACCTGCTGGCGCTGGCAGGCGAAGCGGCCATGCGCGCCGGCAAGCACGAACTTGCCGCGCGCTGGTTTGCCCAGGCCAGCAGCCTGGCGCCGGAATCGGGCCTGCTGCAGGCCGCCAACGGCCTGAGCCTGTTGCGCCAGGGCCAGGACGCGCGCGCGGTGGAGGCGCTGGAACAGGCCACGCGCAAGGATGGTGCGGCGTCGCGCGCCGGGGCCCTGCTGGTGATGACCCACCTGCGCAGCCGCCAGTTCGCACAAGCGATGGCCCAGGTGCGCCAGATGGAAGCGCAAGGCGACAATCCGGCAGTGCAAAACCTGAAAGGCGGTGTCTTCCTGGCCAGCGGCGACCTGGCGGGCGCGCGCCAGGCGTTTGCGCGTGCGCTCGCGCTCGACCCGGCGCACATGCCGGCCCTGGACAACCTGGCGGAGCTTGATGTGATGGAGAAGAAGCTGCCGCAGGCCCGCCAGCGCTACCTGGCGGCCCTGGCGCGCGACAATTCCAGCCTGCCGATCATGATGGCGCTCGCGCGGCTGGAGACCCGGGCGGGCAATCTGCCCGCCGCCGTGAGCTGGCTCGAGCGTGCCAGCCGGAGCGCGCCCGACGCGGCGGCCCCGCAGCAAACCCTGGCAGCGCTGTACCTGCGCACCCAGCAGAGCGACAAGGCCTTGGCCCTGACCCAGCGCCTGCTTGCCGGGCGCCCGGATGATGCCGCCTTCATCGACCTGCAGGCGCAGGCCGCGGCGGCGGGCGGCAAGCACCAGCTGGCGCTGGAGGCGCTGCAGAAGCTGCTGGTGCTGGCGCCCGCCAATGCCGATCTGCATCTGCGCGTGGCGCGTGCCCAGCTCACGCTGCAGCGCAAGGAGGCGGCGCTGCAGTCGGTGCGCAAGGCGATCGCCATCGAACCGCAGCGCGAGGAGGCGCTGACCCTGGCCAGCGCCTTGCTGCTCGATGGCCGCGCCTTCGACGAAGCCCGCAAGCTGGCGCGCCAGGTACAGTTGCGCCAGCCCAAGGAGGCCATCGGCTACAAGCTGGAAGCCGACGCCTTCCTGGAGGAAGGCAGGTCGCAGGAAGCGCTGACGCTGTACGAACAGGCCAACGGCCTGCGGCAAAGCGGCCCCTTGCTGATTGCCCTGCACCGCGCGCTGCACGGCGCCGGCAGGAAGGAGGCCGCGCAGCAGCGCATGCAGCAATGGCTGGCGCAGCACCCCGCCGACCAGCCGACACGGCTCTATTTCGCCAGCCACCTGTTGCAGCAGCGCGAGCACGCCGCCGCGCGCCGGGAATACGAGACCATCCTGCAGCGCGATCCCGACAACGTGGTGGCGCTGAACGACCTGGCCTGGACCCTGCTGCAACTTAAGGACGCCAATGCGCTGCATGCTGCCGAGCGCGCATACAAGCTGGCCCCGGGCAATCCCGCCGTGGCCGATACCCTGGCCTGGATCCTGGCCGAAAGCGACAAGCCCGCCCGCGCCGTCGCACTGCTGAAGAAGGCGCTGGAAAGCGCACCGACATCGGCCGACATCCGCCTGCACTACGCCCACGCCTTGTTCCGCAGTGGCGACAAGCGCGCCGCGCGCAGCCAGTGCGAACAGCTGCTGGCGGTGCAGGGCTTCGCCCATCGCGCCGAGGTGGAGGGCCTGCTGGCGCGCATGTGACGTGTCGGCCGTTTTTACGCCAGCACCGCCCGTGCCCCGGCCGCCGGCTGGCGCATTCCTTGCAAGATGGTCCGTATCGAACCAACGGAGGACGCCATGCCCACATTTGCCTTTCGCGCGGCCGCCGCGCTGTTGGCCACGCTCGCCGGCGCCGGACCCGCCGCCGCCTCGCCGCTCGCCCCTTTCGTCCTGCGCACACCGGGCATGGTTGAGATCAAGTACAGCGGCTACCTGGCCCGCAGCAGCGATAGCGGTGGCAGCGGGATCGCGGAGTCCAGTTTTGGGGCCGGTTACCTGACCGGCATCTACGAACAGGACCATCCAACGCGGCAACTCTGGCGCAGCGGCCAGGACAACCAGAGCATTTCCTTCATGATGTATGGCGCCGCAACCGCCCTGGTGCTGCCGGGCCCGGGTCCGTTCGGCAACCAGGTGCATGGCACCGGCTGCACGAACGCCGCCTTCGGCTGCGATGGCAAGATCCACCTCGATTTCTACCTGGATAAGCTGGTCGGCGGCAGCAACCCGGGATTCGGCGTGGGCGGCATCAAGACGTCGCAGCGCCAGGGATTCGACCGCCTGGGAGGCTTCACCGACGGGCAACTGCTGATGCGCTGGGAATTCGTGCCGGGACTGGTGGCGGCAGCGTCGAACGGCCCCAGCGTCACGCTCTACCAGCAACTGTCCGGCATCACCTCCCCTTCCGCCGGGTACGGCAGCTACCTGGCCCGCTGCGCCGGCGGACCGGCATGCGCGTACTTCCGGACCGGTTCGCAGCAGGCTGGCGCCGACTTTTTCGGCAGCAGTGCCATGGCCTCCCTGCTGGCCATGTCCGCGATCGGGCAGAACGGCTGGAGCACGCGCCTGACCGCCCCGGTCGTGGCCCAGGTGGCGCTGCCCCTGCCCACGGGCGCATGGCTGTTCCCGCTGGGCCTGGGCGCCCTGCTGGCCGTGCACCGGCGTCAGCGCGGCATGTAGCGCCCTGGCGCGATAAGTCCCTGCGGATCCAGCGCGGACTTGATGCGCGACACGGTGCGCCAATAGCTGTCGTGGCCATTGTCGAGCGCGGACATCGAGTGCGGCGCCACCCGGTAGGGAACGTAGCCCGCGCCCAGCAGCCGCGCAAAGGCCGCTTCATAGCAGGCCTGCGCGCGTGCCGTTTCGGCTGCGTCTTCCTTGTCGAAACAGATGGTCAGCACTCCGCCCAGGGTGCGCTCGTTGATCATGCTGAAGGTGGCGAACAGGTCCAGCCGCCCGCTGGCAAACAGCGGCTCCACCAGACCGTACACGCGCAATAGCTCCTCGCCCCGCATCGGCAGCACGGGGGCCAGCCACATCATGCCGCAACCGTCGCGGGCCGGGTTCGCCCCGGCCGGGAAACCGGCGGGCCAGCCGCCGCGGCGCCGCCAGTAGGCGCCGGCCAGGAAGCGCCCGTCGGGCACGCCTCGATTCATGTTCAGCAGGGAGCGCCCCAGATCGACCTGGGCCGATAGCCTGCGTCCCAGCGCGCCGCGTCCCAGCAGCCGGGCCGCGGCGGCCCCGATGGCCAGCGTACGCTCGTCGAGAAAGCGCAGGCGTGCCAGCCCGCCGACGGCGCGGACGATCGCCCGCCGCGCTTCGCGCACCTGGGCCGGCCTGCCGTACAACGCGGCGGAGACGGTCCAGGCGCCAATGCCGACCTGCGCGCGCAGGCTGGCGCGCACTTGCGCTGGCAACGGCGGCCCGGCCGGCGCCAGGTGCGACGGAAACACCATGCCCCCCGACAGCACGCGCAGGTCGTTGCCAATATGCACCACACTGCGCAGCGTGCCATCCAGGCGCAAAGGCCGCAGCGCGTCGACCACGCGCGCAATCCCGGCCGGCTCGGCCACGCTGGCAATCATATGGCTGACCATCTTGCTCTGCGGCATCAGCCAGAAGCCGAGACTGGTGACGATGCCGAAGTTCGACTGCGTAAACAAGCCATCGAGCCAGGGCCCGACGCCATACGGGTACAGGTGCGCCGCACTGGCGTGGGCAAAGTGACCGAAGCCGGTCTCCAGCGTGTCGCCGTTGGCCAGCACGATGCGCATGCCGGCCACGTGCAGCATGCGGTTGCCATACGGGCTGTGGCCGAAACCGCGCTCGAGGATATTGCCCACCAGACTGGTGTCCGGGCCGGCGCCCGTACAATCCATCCACAGCGGCAGCGCGCGCTCGGCCAGGTGCCCGGCCAGCTGGGCCTGCGTGACGCCAGGCTCGATGACGGCATACGCCAGTTCACTGTCCACCTGCAGGATACGGTTCATGCCGCCCAGGTCGACGATCACCTGCCCCGAGGTGGGCGGGCAGGCGTCGCCATAGCCCCAGTTGCGGCCCGTGCTCAGAGGGTACAGGGGAATGTCAAATTCCCCGGCACTGCGCACCAGCGCCACCACCTCGTCGTGCGACACGGGGCGCAGCACGGCCAGCGGCGGCACCGGGCGGGCGGCGGTGCTGGCGGCAAACGGCATCAGCTCGGACGGGCTGCTCAGTACGCGCGCCGGGCCAAGCAGCAGGCGCCAGGCGCCCAGGGCGGCATCGAGTGCGGCCGCCATGTCAGTTCCTGCCCTCGCGCAGGCGCAGCGTGATACCGGCCTCATCTTGCGGCGAGAAGAAGAAGGGGTAGAACGAGCGTTCCTTGGCATCGGCTTCCATGCGGCCGCCGTGGCGCTCGATCTGGGTCCGCATGTGGTCCAGGTCCAGGCGCAGCAGCACGGCCGGCGCACCGACGCGGTTGCAGTGGCGCGCGGGCGCCAGGTCGCCAAACCCCAGCATGCGCTTGTAGAACATGACGTGGCGCGGGTTGACCTCGATCACATAGTCGGTGCAGCCGTGCAGGTTGTGGGCATAGACGTACGAGATGTGGATCAGCGCGGCAAACACGCGCATGCTCACATTGCGGTCGATCGCCAGACGCGCCGGTTCGCACAGGCGCCGGCCCTGCTGCCGCAAGCCGGACAAGATGTCGCCAAAGTTTTCATCGGCCGGCAGGCCGATGGCCGGATCGTCCAGGCACAGCGACATGGTGCCGACGGTTTCGCCCTGATTGTCGGCCGCCAGTGTGATGCGGTTGGGCTGATGGGGCGCAGCGGCATCCACCTCGTAGCCGCGCCACCCGTACATCTTCTGCAGCAGCACGCTGGCGGCTTCGCGCTGGCCCGTCGAATTCGCCAGACGGATATGGAACAGTTGCTGGTCCAGCGCCTGCAGTGCCAGCTTCTCCGGCGCGCCTTCTTCGATCAACAGGGAAACAATAGCGGTCTCGTCCACAATATGTCCTCCTTGGGGGGTATCACACTTGGACACGCGACCGCCGGCAAGGTTCCGCTCGCGTCGGATTTCTTTTCACCGCTGCGCGCCGCCCGGGGCGCCACGGCATGGCATGGATGCTGCTCGTATGGCAGTGCCGGCAAACCCGCCGCATACCAACGGAGATCCCGCCATGAGCAACTTTCGCAAGCACCTTCTGACCACGGCCGCCGCACTGGCCGTGGGCTTGGCCAGCGCAACGGCCCAGGCGTCCACGTTTGCATCCGCCATCCTGGACATCAACAACTTCCGCCTGCTGCATTCCAGCGGCGCGGTCTACAGCACGGCCGACTTCACCATCCTGACCGGCACCAACGACGCCCACGCAACCGCATCGCTGAACGGCGTGTTCGCCAACGGCGCCGCATCGTTCGGCATCCTGAGCGGGATCGCGCCCAATGTGCTGCAGCAGTGCGTCGGCGCGCCATGCCCGCCGCTGCCCGAGAACAATTTCACCCCGTTCCCCAGTCCGCCGCCCGTGCCCGGCAGCTTCGGCTATGCCGACCAGGACATGACGGGTTCCGCCATCTCGATCGGCGGCGCGCCGGCTGGCACCCACGCGCGCACCCGGGCCGACGCCTCGACGGCCATGAATGCGATTGCCTCGGGCAATTCGGACGTCGGCACCTCCACCACGTTCGGCTTCACCCTCGGCACGTCCGATACCATGACCATCGCCTTCGACGGCACCCCCTTCAGCCAGGCCTTTGTCTCGCCGGGCTCCTCGCCCACGGCCAACGCCAATGCCCGCCTGTCGTGGACGATCAACATCATCGACCTGTCCACCAACACCTCGGTCTTCTCCTTCGCACCGGCAGCACTCAACGGCTTGAGCGCGGTGAGCCGCACCGACGGCATGGATGGCCTGACCACCTACGCGCCCGGCACCAGCCCCTTCTCGGCCATGACGCCGTTGCTGACAGCCGGCACCAGCTACCAGATCACGGTGCAGCACAACACGCTGGCCAATGCGCTGCAGCAGGAGCTGCCCGAACCCGACTCGCTGGCCGTGCTGGCAGCGGGCATGCTGGCCATGTCGCTGGCCCTGCGCCGCAGCAAGGCTTGACAGGCCTTGTTGACGGGCCTCAAAGGACGGGCGGGTTGGCCGGGCACGGCCGCAACCCGCCCCTATAATCGAATGACCGGGGCCGACCAACTGGAGCATCCGCGCATGGAGCACCTCTTCAGCCAATTGCTAAGCAGCCTCAAGGGCATGTGGAAACACCGCTGGGCGGGCTTCTGTACCGCGTGGGCGCTGGTGCTGGTGGGCTGGGCCAAGGTCTACCTGATGCCCGACGAATTCCAGACCACGGCGCGCGTGTTCGTCGACACGCAAAGCGTGCTCAAGCCACTGCTGGTGGGCATGACCAGCGTCCCCAACGTGGAACAACAAGTGTCCATCATGAGCCGCACCCTGCTGAGCCGGCCCAACCTGGAGCGGGTGCTGCGCATGGTCGACCTCGACGTGAAAGCCGCGACGCCGCGCGAAACGGACGCCCAGGTCAACGAACTGCTGAAGTCGATCCGCATCCTGGGCACGGGCACCAACGACATCTACACCATCACGTACAGCAACGCCGATGCGCGCCAGGTGCGCGACGTGGTGCAGGCGCTGCTGTCCATTTTTGTCGAGGGCAGTTTCAAGGGCAAGCGGGGCGACTCGGAGAAGGCCGTGCAGTTCATCGACGACCAGGTGCGCAGCTACGAAGACAAGCTGCTGGGCGCCGAGAATGCCGTCAAGGCGTTCCGCCTGAAGCACAATTTCCTGCTGCCGCGCGAAGGCGAGGACTACAGCGGCAAGCTGCTGCAGGCCAGCGAGGCCCTTGGCAATGCCCAGCTCGAGCTGGCCGAGGCGGAGCAGGCCCGCAAGGCCATCGAAGCCCAGTTTGGCGGCGATGAACCAGTGCTGGCCGCGGGCGGCGAACCCGGCGAGCCATCGGAACTGGACAGCCGGATCAGTGCCCTGAACAAGAACCTGGACGCCCTGCGCCTGCAGTACACCGATCAGCATCCGGACGTGGTGGGCACCTTGCGCCTGATCGGCCAGCTGGAGGACAAGCGCCGCGCAGAGCGGGAGAAGCAGGCTTCCACCACCGAGGGCGTGCATCAGTACAGCCCGCTGTTCCAGCAGATGAAGGTCGCCCTGGCGGAGTCGGAAGCGCGGGTGGCCGCGCTGCGCGCGCGGGTCGATGCCCTGCGCGAGCGCCAGGCGCGCCTGCAGGAACAGCGCGCGGCCGTGCCGGAACTGGAGTCGCAGCTGGCGCAGTTGACGCGCGACTACCACATCAACAAGGAAAACTACGAAAAGCTGGTGGCGCGGCGCGAGGCGGCAAAACTGTCGGGCGAACTGACCACCACGACGGAGATGATGAGCTTCAAGATCATCGACCCGCCCACGATGCCGCAACGGCCGATCGGTCCCAACCGCGTCGCCTACTACAGCCTGGTCCTGTTGCTGGGCGTGATCGGGGGCGGCGCGGCGGCGCTCGGCCTGGCCGAGCTGCGTCCGACCTTCCTCAATCCGGCGGAACTGCGCGCGGCCACCGGCCTGCGCGTGCTGGGCACCATCGCGATGAACTGGACGGAGGAGGAAAAGCGCAAGCACTGGCGCGACCGGATCGGGTTCGGCGTGGGCAGTGCCTGCCTGCTGCTGTCCTATGGCGGCGTCATGGCCTATACCCTGCTGTTTCGCTGACCGGAGGAGCCATGCAATTGCCGCCCAGCCTGCTTGAAATCGCGCCCCCGTCGGAAACGGGGTTTGCCGACATCAACCTGGTCCGCCTGCGCCAGCGCGGCATGGTGACCCATGAAAGCGGACGCACCTCCGTCGCCGAGGACTTCCGCATCATCAAGCGTCACCTGCTGAACGATGCGCGCGGCGGCGGCAGCGCCACCATCCCGCACGGCAACCTGATTGTCGTCACCAGTGCCTTGCCAGGCGAAGGCAAGACCTATTGCGCCATCAACCTGGCCATGAGCATTTCCATGGAGCGCGATGCGCGCGCCCTGCTGGTCGATGCCGACGTGGCGCGGCCGTCCGTACTCAAGGTGCTCGGCGTGCAGGCCGCGCGCGGCCTGATGGACGTGCTGCTCGATGGCAGCGTCGAGCTGTCCGACGTCATCCTGCGCACCAACGTGCCCTCGCTCACCCTGCTGCCGGCCGGCCCCGCCAGCCGCCATGCCACCGAGCTGCTGGCCAGCCGCAACATGAGCCGCCTGCTCGATGAACTGGCTTCGCGCTATCCCGACCGCATCATCATCTTCGACTCGCCGCCCCTGCTGCTGACGACCGAGGCCAGTGTCCTGGTGTCGCAAATGGGCCAGGTGGTGATGGTGGTGGAAGCGGAGACCACCGCCCAGGCCGCCGTGCGCGAGGCGCTGGCGCGCATCGACCACTGCCGCAACGTGAACCTGATCTACAACAAGTCGCGCGCCTTCCACGGCGCCGGCTACTACGGCTACTACGAATGATGGACAACGTTGCCATTGCCCTCCTGCTGCTCCTGTGCGCCTATATCCTGTACAAGGTCAGGCACATGCATCTGCTGGTGCACACACTGCGCGACGATACGCGGCTTGGCCATGCAAGCCTGTTCCGCCAGCTGGAAGCCTTGCAGGGACTGTACGTCAGCCTGGGCTTGCGCCGCGCCTTGCCGCTCACGCGCGGCTGGGCCGCCTCGCCGGACTTCCTGCAGGAACTGGCCGCGCATGCGCTCGATGAGCAGCCGCACTGCGTGGTCGAGTGCAGCAGCGGCATCTCCACCTTGGTACTGGCGCGCTGCATGCAGATCAACGGCAGCGGGAAGGTCTACAGCCTGGAACACGATGCGCACTATGCCCGCCGCACGCGCCGGCAGCTGGCGCTGCATGGCCTGGAGTCCTGGGCCACCGTCATTGACGCCCCGCTCACCTTGCAGGCCGTCGGTGGCTGCCAACAGCAATGGTATGACTGTTCGGGCCTGCCCGTCTTACCGCCCATCGACATGCTCGTGATCGACGGACCGCCGCAGGCGGTGGCCGCCGACGCGCGCTACCCCGCCGGGCCGGCGCTGTTTCCCAGGCTGGCACCGGGGGCGATGGTCTTCCTGGACGACGCGGCGCGTCCCGGCGAGCGGGCCGCCCTGGCCCGCTGGGCGCATGAGTTCCCCGGAATGGAGATCCAGTCGCTTCCCTGCGAGAAGGGGGCTGCGGCCTTGCGCTACAGGCCGACGGCATAGTTGGCGGCAACCCGCTGGGCCAATCCCGCCTCGTACGGATGGGTCGACAGGTAGGCGCCGCGCGCTGCGCGCAGCGCGGCGATACGCTTGCCGACCGTTGCCGGCTCCAGTTCGGCCCCGAAACCGTCGGGGCCGGCCGGACCTCCCGCCAGGCGCGCCAGGATCGCCCGCCCCACATGCTCACGGTAATGCGAAGTCTCCCAGTAGTTGCGCATGTCCGAGCGGTCGCCTTCGCGCGGCACCGGTTCGCTTGTCACGCCATTAAAGCCCGCGAAGTCGTAGATGCGCGCATCGCAGCCGGCAGCGCGCACGCGCTGCCCCATCGCCGCCAGCGCCGCCAGCCAGTTCTCATATTGCGCACCGCGCCCGGCCCGGTACAGCGCATCGATCGTCATGGCGTGGGTGGGATTGACATACAGCCGCCATCGGATCGGGCACGCCGCCCGCAGGGTCCGTTCCAGCGCCGGCATGGCATCCTCACTCGGGCCAGCGCCGCGCAGGAATTCGCGCGTGCGCGCCGCCACGACCGCACCGGTCCCGCCCCAGCCAGCGATGCGGTGGCGCATGCAGTCGGCATCGCGCTGGCCGTAATGCGCGAGGCTGGCGCGGCAGACGCGTTCGGCCGTTCCATCCAGCATGGCCAGCGACGCGCGCGTCATGTCGACGCTGACGGCACGTTGCAAGTCCAGCAGGACGCGCCGCGCCAGGTAGGTACCGTCGCTGGCAACGACCGCCGTTTCGAGTTCGCTGTTGCCCGCTGCGAGCGTGAACGAGGGCGCATCGATGCCCCAGGTGACGCTGTGCACCGGACCGGATTGGCGCACATGTTGCAGCATGCGGATGGCGTCGCCCAGGGTGGCACCGGAAAGCGCTGCGTTAAAGACGCGCCCCGCCCCGCTGCGCGGCACCGGCAAGCCCAGTTCGGTGCGCGAGTTGCCGAGATAGACGGTGTCGGGCTGAAAAACGGCGATTGCGTAGGCCTTGCCCCAAGCATTGAGCTTCTCCACCGGTTGCCGCAAGCGCTGCACCTGTGGCGAGTTCCACTGGTGGATCAAGTAGGGGTCAAGCAAGTAGTTGGTGCATGCGACGCCGGCCACCAGCAAGAGTGGCACGCCGGCCGCAATGGCTAAGTAGGGTTTCATGAAGTCTGCTCGCCAGGTCAAAACTGAAAGTAGAGAAACTCGGTCGGGCGGTTCATGCTGAAGATGCATGCCACCAGCAGGGCAGCCACCGTCGCGGCATGGTGCAACGATCCGTTCCAGTCGCGTTGCATGAGGCGCCGGGTATTGGGCGCGAACCATGCCAGCAGTGTGGCGGCCGCCAGCAAGGGCAAGCCGATGCCGCCGCCATCGACCCACTGCAGGCCGGAACCGCCCAGGACGCGCGGCAGGCCGAATCCATGCACGCCTGCCATGCCGGACCAGACGCCCAGCGCCGATGCCATGTCCGGCGCGCGGAACGGCACCCACGCCAGCAGCACGGCAAGAAAGGTCAGCGGCCGGTCCCACCACTGTTCGCGCCGGCCGGCAAACTGCTGGTGTATCACGAGGAACAGGCCGTGCAGCGCCCCCCAGGCGAGGAAGGTCCACCCGGCTCCGTGCCAAGCCCCGCCTAGGACCATGGTCAGCAGCAGATTGCGGCGGCGGGCCCAGGCGCCATGCCGGTTGCCGCCCAGCGGAATGTACAGGTAGTCGCGCAGGAAGCGCGACAGCGTCATATGCCAGCGGCGCCAGAAGTCGGCGATGTTGCGCGCCTGGTAGGGCGAATCGAAGTTCTCCGGCAAACGCACGCCAAACAGGCGGGAGAGCCCGATCGCCATGTCCGAGTAGCCGGAGAAGTCGAAGTACAACTGCATACCGTAGGCCAGTGTGCCGATCCAGGCATCGAGCAGCTGCGGCGCGGCGCCCGCGGCGAACACCGGGTTCGCCAGCGGCGCCAGGTTGTCGGCGATCAGCACCTTCTTGCCCAAGCCGATGGCGAAAATGGTCAGCCCGAGCGCCAGGTCGTCTGCCCGCAGTTGCTGCCCGTCGCGAAACTGCGGCATCATTTGCGCGTGATGGAGCACGGGCCCGGCGACCAGGTGCGGGAAGTAGCTGACGAACAGGACGTAAGGCGCAAAGCGCGGCTCGCGCACGCTGCCATGCCAGCAATCGACCAGGAAGGCAAGCTGGGTGAAGGTGAAGAAGGAAATGCCGACGGGCAGCGGCAAGCCCGGATCGATCCCGAACAGGAAGGCCGCGTACTTGTACCAGACCAGCAAGCCCAGGTTGAATGCCAGTGCGCCGTAGAACGCCAGGCGCCGCCGCCCTGCCCCGGCGCCGCAAATGGCCTGTCCCGCGCCATAGTTCACGCAGATCGAGAGCATGAGCAGCGGCAGGAAGCGCCAGTCCCACCATGCATAGAACAGCAGGGAGCACACCGCCAGCCACGCCACGCCGTGCCGGCGCAGCAGTTGGTAACCGGCCAGTGCCAGCGGCAGGAACAGGAAGATGAAGGCGAAAGAGTTAAACAGCACCCTGCGCCTCCGGCACCAGCTCGCGATAGCAGGCAGCCACCTGGGCCGCGACGCGCTGCCAGGTGAACTGCTCGACCAGCGCCTGCACGCTGGCGCGCGCCGGGGGCTGCGCTGCCAGGCTGACGATGTCCGCGCGCTGCGCCTGCTGGTCGTCCCAGGCGACCTTGCGCAGCATTGCCTCCGCTCCGTCCAGGTGCAAGGCGCAATCCTGGGTCATGACCACCGGCGTGCCTGCCGCCAGCGCCTCGAGCACCGACAGGGGGAAGACTTCGCCCTGGCTGGGCAGCGCCACGACCGAGGCGGCGGCGAACGCACTTGCCAGCAGCGGATCGTCATGATCGAGCGTGCCAAGCCAGCGCACCCACGGGGACTTGAGGATGCTTTGCAGGTAGGCATGATCGTCGCGCGCGACCGGCCCGATCATCACCAGCGGCAATTCACTGCCCTCCAGCGCGTGCGCCAGCCCGAGCTGGTTCTTGTAGGGCGAGACCGCCCCCACCGTCAGCACGAACGGGCCGACTATCCCTGTCCGGTGGCGAAACAGTTCGGCTCTGGCGGTAAAGAACTGGCGGCTGATGCCGTTCGGGTAAACCCGGATCTTGGCGCGGTCGGTGAGGAAGGCGTTGACGATGGCTTCGCGCTCGGCCTCGCCCAGGGCGATCACCAGGTCGGCCAGTTGCAGTGCGCGCTTGGTCTGCGCATAGCTCGTCTGGAGACTGTACGAACTGATCCGGCCCGCCAGCCGGTCGGCCAGGCGCGCCCGGAAGCCGGCATTGCGGTCCCAGGACGGCGACACCAGCGGCGACAGGACCACCGGTATGCCGAGATCCACCGCGGATTCCACCACACGGACATTGCCGTTGATGGCAGAGAAGACGTGGATCAGGTCAAACTCGCTCAAGCGCTGCCGCGCTGGATCGACGAGCTCGGCGCACATGCCGGCGTCCAGATGGTTCAGGGCCGCTATGGTTTCCCGCACCTGGATCTGCAGACCGCCCATGCGCTGGAACAACATGGGGTAAGACAGGATTCCGACGCGCATACACACCTCCAGCCTATTGCCGTACACGACCCAAGTGCAGGAAGCCCGCCAGCGGATGCCGCAGCCACCAGAGCGCTGCCGCCCAACCGGCTCCTCCCGCGCAGGCGCCCGCCATCAGCATGCCCGCCCCCGCAGCGTCGCCGCCCGCCTGCACGAACACCAAGGCCGCCGGCGCCAGTGCGGCACCGGCCACCAGCGCGCTTTTGCGCAGGTGGCGTAGGAGCGTCGGCAGCGTGACGCCGTACAGCTGCCGCAGCACACGCAGCACCAGCCAGCTGCGAAACACCAGGCTCAATGCCACCGCTACTGCAAGCCAGTGCAGGCCGGCCAGGGCGGCCGGGACCAGCAGACTGAGCCGGCCAGCGACGGCAATGGCATCGAGGCGCGCCTGGGCGCCGATATGCCCTGTCGCCAGCAGCAGGTAGCGCACCATACTGAACATGCTATACAGCGCGGCGGCGCCGCACATGATCCTGATCAAAGGTACGCTGCCCTGCCATTGCGCTCCATATAGGAACGCCACCAGCGGCGCGGCAAACAGCCCCGCCAGCAAGAAGAACGGCCAGGACAAGGCCGTGATGCAGGCGGCCGTGGTGAAGTAGGACTGCAGCGGGTCGCTGCCCTCGCGCGCGTGCCGGGCAAAGAGCGGCAGCACCACCGGTGAGACGGCGCTGGTGACGGCCTGGTTGAACAGGGACAGCACCGATTGCGCCTTGCCGAGCAAGGCCACTTCCTCGACGCCGAGCAGCTTCCCTGCCACCAGGTCGGGCGCCACCACGCCGACCTCGTCAATTGCATTGCCCGCCACGGCCAGCGATCCTGGACGCACCATGTCCCACACGCCGCTCCATGCGGGACGCCACGACATGCCATGGGGGCGCAAGGACAGCGCAGCGGCAAAACCGGCGAGCGTGGCGCAAAAGCTCCCCCATGCCAGCGCCTTGGGGCCCATGCCGGCGCTGGCGAAGGCCACGCTCGCGACAAATTGCGCCAGCCCGAACACGGCGCTGATGCAAAACAGCGCGCGGGCGCGCATCTCCCGGCGCAGCATGGCCGTCACCTGCGACGTAAACGGCACCAGCAGAAAGTTCAGCGCCAGTATCCGCAGTACCTCCCCCAGCAGCGGTTGGCGGTAAAAGTTTGCAAAGGGCCCGGAGAGCGCCACCAGCAACGCGGCCAGGAAACATCCCGTGCCAATCGAGAGCGTCAACAGGGCTCGCTGCTGCTGCACGCCCAGCACGCGCTGGACCACCAGCAACTGGCCGGCACCGAGGTCGCGAAACACCTGCGCCAGCCCCGCCAGGACCGCGGCGATGCCATACACGCCAAGTTCGGCAGGCGACAGCAGGCGCGCCAGCAACACTGATCCGGCCAGGGCCAGCAAGACCAGCAAGTACTTTTCGCCAAAGGCATAGGCGAAGTTGCGCACCATGCCGGGCACTCTCAGGCCAGGCCGTCGTAGAACGCCTGCACCTGGGCGCTGACCACGGGCACCGCGTAGCGCTCCTCGACTTCCGCCCGACCGCTGCGTCCCATGGTGGCGCGGCGCGCGGGATCGTCCAGCAGTTGCGCGATCGTACGCACCGCCGCTTCCGTGTCGCCCAGCGGCAGCAGCTGGCCACCGGCGCTGCCTTGCAGGATATCCTCGCTGCCGGGCACGCGCGTGGCCAGGGCGGGCACGCCGCATGCCATCGCTTCAATCGTGGCGATGCCGAACCCCTCGCGGATGCTGGTGAGCAGGTGCAGGTCCATGGCGGGAATCACATTTTCCACCTGCGACTGGAAACCGGCAAAAATCACACGCCGCGACAGGCGTTGCCGCCTTGCCGCCTCGCGCAGCGACGCCTCCAGCTGCCCGGCCCCGACCAGCAGCAGCTTCAGGCGCGGCCGGGATGGCGCCAGCTGGGCGAAGATCGCCAGCAGCTGCTCCGGACGCTTTTGCGCCGACAGGCGGCCGACACTGCCGATCACTTCGTCATCATCAGCAATCCCCCACTGGCGGCGGGCCGCCGCGCGGCGCCGGGCCGAAGGCTGGAAGCGCCGTGTGTCGACGCAGTTGGGGATGACGGCCAGGCGCACGCCGGCGGGGAGCCATTGCCGGTAGATGGCCAGGAAGCGCTGCATCGCCGAGTCGGAAACGGCGTACACGCCTTTGACGCTGGCCATGGCGCGCTGCAGCAGTTCGCGCTGCCAGTCGTTGAAGTCGACCGGCGGAAATGCATTATGCACGCTGATCACGGTGGGCAGGCCGCAACGCTGGGCCAGCCACAACGCGCTGGCGCCATACAGGGTCCAGCAGAAGGCGATATGCACCAGGTCGGGCTTGAGCCGGCGCAGCGCCGGCGCCGAGAAGGCAATGGCGCGCACGCGGTTGGTGCGCCGCCACGCCCACTGTTCGAGCAGCGGCGGCACATTCAACTCGGCCACCTCGACGCACTCGTCCCGCGCCGACTGGCGCCAGTGTTCGTCGCCCGGGAAGCGCGGCGCGGCCAGCACGCACTCGTAACCCAGGCGCTTGAGAAAGCGCGTCTCCTCCAGCATGCGCAACTCCATGCCGCCGAGCTGCCCGGAGAAACTGGTGAGCACGATGCGCGGCGTGGCCGGGCGCCTGGCGGCCGCCGACGCCTCGCGGATGTAGCCGCCAAGGTAGGCCAGCTCCCAGCGCCGCTGGAAGGCGCGCTCGGGCTGGCGCAGCAGCATGGCCGCCGCCAGGCCGTACAGCTCCTCGGCATACTTGCGCAGCATCCAGCGCGGAGCGCCGAACAGTTCCGGGAACTGGCCCGGCTTGGCCAGCCGGCAAGCGCCGCGTCCGTAGCGGCGTGCGCGGGCGATGACCCATTCCGCGCTCAACTGGGCCGGCCGGATGTAGTGCGCGACGCGCGCCGAAGGACAGAACCACGACTGAAAGCCGGCGCCATCGAGCAGACGCGTAAAACTCACTTCGCCGCCCATGGCGTAGTCGCCCGCGGCCGGTCCCATTGATTCGTCGAAACGGAAGCCATGGCGGAAGATCTCGCCGCGAACGGCCATGTTGGCACCCCACACCAGGCCGGCATACACCGGCCCCTCCGGCAGCGCCGGGTCGGTCAAGCCATAGGTCAGGCCGCAGGGCACGAGGCGCATCAGCCAGTCCGGCGGCGCCTCGCTCCAGTCGGGAACGATGCTGCCGCCAAAGATCGCGTAGCCGCTGCGCTGGGTGGCAACTTCCGCGTAGCGCAGCAGCCAGTCGCGCTCGGGTGTGGCATCGTCGTCGGTGAAGACGAACAGGCGCGGCTCGGGCCCTTTCAGCGCCAGGGACAAGCCGTGGTTCAGCGCCGCGTTCTTGCCGCGCCGCGGCTCGTAGGCATAGTGTAGTGGAAGCTTGCCCGCGTACGACATCAGCAGCTCGCGCGTGCCGTCCTCGCTGCCGTTATCGACCACCAGCAGCCGCCAGCCCTCCTCCGGGCTGTGCAGGCGGGTATAGGCTTCCAGCACCTTTGGCAAAGTCTGCGCACCGTTGAACGTGGCCATCAGCACAGTCAGCATGATCTCCTCCCTGGAATTGCCAGTCTATGCAAGGCCGCGGCATCGTCGCTTGCGCAAACGCAAAGGGCCCGCGCGATGGCTTTGCTGTAATGGTTCCATGTTCACGCGCTACCTCCACACCATCGGCGAGCTCGGCCTTGGCAACGCGGCCTGGTATGTGCTGGCACGTTGCCTGGGCGGGGTCGGTTGCCGCCTGCACCGCTACCAGTTCGTGGCCCAGCGCGTTGCGCCGCAGGCGATGCGCCCCAAGGTCGGCAGCATCGTGGTGCGCAGCCTTGCCAGCGCTGCGGAACTGCCGCCCTGCTATCCCAGGCCGCCCGACATCGTGAGGGCGCGCTTTCGCCAGGGCGGCTGCAGCATCGCCGCCTGGAAGGGGTGCGAGCTGGCAGGCTTCCTGTGGTACCAGTTCGGCGCCTACCATGAGGACGAGGTCCGGGCCCGCTATAGCCTGCCTTCGCCGCGCGCGTGCTGGGACTACGACGTGTACGTCCAGCCACAGCTGCGCATCGGCCTCGCCTTCTGCCGCCTGTGGGACGAGGCGTACCGCCGCATGCATGCGCGCGGTATCGAGTGGACCTGCAGCCGCATCTCGGCCTTCAACCCGGCGTCGTTGCGGGCCCACCGGCGCATCGGAACGGTGATCCTGGGCAGCGCGACCTTCCTGGTATGGGGGCGCTGGCAACTGATGCTGTCCGGCCATGCGCCGTATGTCCACCTGTCGGGCCACCCGGCCGCGCGGCCGACGCTGGTGTTCGATACCGCATCCCTGGAACGAGGAAACTGACCATGCCTGGCTCCCTGCTCCTGCTCGCGGCCCTCGCCGCCACCTGTCCTCCCTACATCAAGGGCAGCACCGGTGGCGACTACTACGACGCCGAACAGGCCCGTGGCCTGTCGGTGGTCGAGAATTTCCACTTCGGGCCGCAGGTGGAAGCCCTGCGCAGAGGCCAGTCCGGCCAGCTGGGCGGCGACATCGGCTACACGCTGGAACACTTTCCGAACCATCCGCGCGCCCTGGCCGCGATGGCCCGCCTGGCGCTGCGCCTGGACAAGCCCCAGGTGCCGGGCGCGCGCTATGGCGTGGAGTGCTATTTCCAGCGTGCGCTGGCCTTCGTGCCGGAAGACGGCGTGGCGCGCGCATTGTTCGGCGCCTACCTCCTGGCCCGGCGCCGCAACGACGAGGCCGTCGAGCAGCTGGAGAAGGCAGTGGCGGCGCAGCCGGGCCAGGCCGCCGCATGGTACAACCTGGGGCTGGCGCGCGTCAGGCTCAAGGCGTATCCGGCGGCGCTGGAGGCGGCCCACAAGGCGTACGCGATGGGATTTCCCTTGCCGGGACTGCGCCGGCAACTGCAGGCTGCCGGGCAATGGCGCGAGGCGCCTCTACTTGATCCCGTGGTGACTCATTAGGTCGTACAGCGTTGGGCGGCTGACGCCGAGCAGCTCGGCGGCGCGCGCAATATTGCCGCCGGTGCGCGCCAGCGCTTTCACCATCACCTTGTACTCGGCGGCATTGCGCGCATCGCGCAAGTCGATGCTCTCGGCCTGCGGTGCGCCGGGCGGCAGCCCCAGGTCCTCCAGCGTGATGTGCGGACCTTCGCTCATGATCACGGCACGCTTGATGCAGTTCTCGATCTCGCGCACGTTACCCGGCCAGCCATAGGCCTCGATCGCGGCCAGCGCGTCCGGATGGAACGGCATCGCCTGGCGCCCCTCGGACTGCAGGAAGCGGTGCCGGAAGTGCTGCGCCAGCAGCACGGCGTCGCCCACACGCTCGCGCACGGGCGGAACGACCAGCACGATCTCGCTCAGGCGGTAGAACAGGTCCTCGCGGAAGCGTCCCTCGTCGACCATGGCTTTCAGGTTGCGGTGCGTGGCGCACACGATCCTCACATCCACGGCAATCTCGGTGCGCCCGCCCAGCCGCTCGATCACCCTCTCCTGCAGGAAGCGCAGCATCTTTGCCTGCAGCGGCAAAGCCATGTCGCCGATCTCGTCAAGGAAGAAGGTGCCGCCGGCCGCCAGCTCGATCTTGCCCAGGGTCTGGCGCTCGGCACCGGTGAAGGCGCCCTTCTCGTAGCCAAACAGTTCACTCTCGAGCAGGTGTTCCGGGATCGCGGCGCAATTGATGGCCACCATGCGCCTGGCGTGGCGCGCGCTCAGTTCATGCAGGGCCCGCGCCAGCAATTCCTTGCCGCAGCCTGAGGCGCCCATCAGCATCACGGTCGCCGAACTCGGCGCAACCTTCTCGATGCTGCGGCAGACGCGCAGCATGCCAGGGTCGCGCGTGACCAGCCCTGCCAGGGGGGAGTCGACCTCCGTCTGCAGCATGCGGCGGTTCTCCTGCTGCACCCCGTGCAGGAAGAAGGCGCGCTCCACCATCAGGCGCAGCATGTCGCCATCGAGCGGTTTCTGGTGGAAGTCGTAGGCGCCGAGCGCCATCGCCTTCAGCACATTCTCACGGTCCTGGTTGCCGGACAGGACGATCACCTTGGTATCGGCGGCAACCGCGAGCATTTGCTGCAGCAGCTGCAGGCCTTCGCTGGCGCTATCGGGTTCGGGCGGCAGGCCCAGGTCCATGGTCACCACAGCCGGCTGGTGCCGGCGCAACTGCCCAAGGGCGGCATCGCGGTTGCCGGCGAACACCACCTCGTACGCGTCGAGGGCCCAGCGCAACTGCTTCTGCAGGCCCAGGTCGTCCTCCACCACGAGCAGCTTCTTCTTGGTCATGCCCCATGATGCGACAAGCCAAGCGTGGGGCTTTTGAGGCAGCGCAACGGCAAATAGTTTATATTGTTGCTTATCTCGCGAAAAACACAGTCCGAAACACCATGAAATTCGATGTAGCGATCGTCGGCAGCGGCTTGGCCGGCCTCTCCGTAGCACTTCACCTGGCGGAAAGCCGCAAGGTAGCCATCATTTCCAAGCGCGCGCTGCTCGATGGCGCCAGCAACTGGGCCCAGGGCGGCATTGCGGCCGTCCTCGATTCCGGCGACAGCCATGAGCAGCATATTTCCGATACCCTGGTTGCCGGCGGCGGCCTGTGCGACGAAGGCGCCACGCGCTTCATCGTGGAGCATGGACGGGAGGCGATCGAATGGCTGATCGGGCTGGGCGTTCCCTTCACCCGCGACGAGAACGCCGAACTGGGCTTCCACCTGACGCGCGAGGGCGGGCATAGCCAGCGCCGCATCATCCACGCCGCCGACGCGACGGGCCACGCCGTTCAGGTGACCCTGGAAGAGAAGGTGCGCTCGCATCCGAACATCAGCCTGTTCGAGCACCACTGCGCCATCGACCTGATCACCACCGACAAGCTCGGCCCGCGCCCCGCCAACGCGCAACCGCGCTGCCACGGCCTGTACGTGCAGGATGTGCAGAGCGGCCAGGTGCACACCGTGGCCGCCGAACACACCGTGATGGCCACGGGCGGCGCCGGCAAGGTCTACCTGTACACCACCAATCCCGACACCGCCAGCGGCGACGGCATTGCGATGGCCTGGCGCGCCGGTTGCCGCGTATCGAACATGGAGTTCATCCAGTTCCACCCGACCTGCCTGTATCACCCTTACGCCAAGTCCTTCCTGATCACCGAAGCCATCCGCGGCGAAGGCGGCCTGCTCAAGCTGCCGCCGGAAGCCGGCGCCTCGGCCGGCCAGCGCTTCATGCTGGCGCACGACGAGCGCGCCGAGCTGGCGCCGCGCGACGTGGTGGCGCGTGCCATCGACTTTGAGATCAAGAAGCGCGGCCTGGACTACGTATACCTGGACATCAGCCATAAACCGGCGGAATTCCTGATGTCGCACTTCCCGACCATCTACGCGCGCTGCCTGGAACTGGGGATCGACATCACCAAGCAGCCGATCCCGATCGTGCCTGCCGCGCACTACACCTGCGGCGGCGTGGTGACCGACCTGTTCGGCCGCACCGACCTGCCGGGCCTGTACGCCGTCGGCGAAACCGCTTGTACCGGACTGCATGGCGCCAACCGCCTGGCCTCCAACTCCTTGCTCGAATGCGTGGTGATCGGACGCGCCTGCGCGCAGGACATCCTGGCCCAGGACAAGGAAGGCACGCCTTACCTGCCGGACTGGGATGAAAGCCGCGTCACCGACGCCGACGAGGAAGTGGTCATCGCCCACAACTGGGATGAACTGCGCCGCTTCATGTGGAACTACGTGGGCATCGTGCGCACCACCAAGCGCCTGGAACGCGCCCAGCACCGGATTGCCCTGTTGAAGGAAGAGATCGACGAGTACTACCGCCACTTCCGCATCACCAGCGACCTGCTGGAACTGCGCAACCTGGTGGAAGTGGCGTCGCTGATCGTCAACAGCGCATTGCGGCGGCGCGAGAGCCGCGGCCTGCACTTTAGTCGCGACTACCCGGCCACGCTGCCCAAGGCGCTGCCCACCGTGCTGACGCCGGAGCGCCGCTAGCCCTACTGCGGGGGAACGTTGACCTCGTGCCGCAGGCCCAGGCGCTTCAATTCCCCGCTCTCGATCATGCGCTGCAGTTCCGCATCGAAGTCCTTGCGCAGCGCGTCCGCGGCGGGCCGCTTGGGAAAGCCGAAGTAGCCGTCCTGCACCTCGATCACCTGCGGCAGCATGGTGAGTTGCCCCGCCAGTCCCAGCCGGCCCAGTACCGGCTCCGTATTGCGCCGGTTGCTGGCGAACATATGGGCATGCTGGGCTGCCAGCATCTTGAGGCCACTGTCGACGCTGTTGACGATATCGAGCCGCAGTTGCGGCCGGGCCTTGTCGAAGGCGGCGCCATAGGCCCAGCCGTTGACGATGACGATGCGCTTGTCGGTCAGGCTGGCATAGTCGCCGTTCCAGTCCGGCACGGCGCCTTTGCGCACGTAGAACACCATCTGGTCCTGATAGAAAGGCAATTTCGAGAATGCCATGAGCTGTTGCCGCTCGAACGTCTTGTATGGGCCGACCAGGATATCGGCCTTGCCCTGTGCGACCAGGGCTTGCGCGCGGGCCCAGGGATACAGTTCGAAGATGGCCCGGTGGCCAAGCCGCTGCGCGATCAGGCGCACGATCTCGGGCCCGAGCCCGACAATCTCGCCTTCCTGGCCACGCTCGTAAACCCGTTCGAAGTGTGTGCCGATCACCAGCAGGTCGCGGGCGGACGCCGGCAGGCAGCAGAGCAAAGCGAAGATTGCAGCAGCGAGTTTGCGCATGATTCCTCCCCGTGTCTTTACCCATGATACCATTTCCGCATGACAAATCCAGCCAGCTTGCGCCCAGCCCGCACGGCCGACATCCCGGCCATGGAGGCCCTGATCCGGCGCTCAGGGATCGAACTCAGCAAGGGTTTCTACACCGCGCAACAGGCGCAGGCGGTCACGCGCCACGTCTTTGGCGTGGACACGCAACTGGTGGAGGATGGCACGTATTTCGTCGTCGAGCGCGACGGCCTGTTGCTGGCCTGCGGCGGCTGGAGCAAGCGTGCCACGCTGTATGGCGGTGACCGCCACAAGCGCGGCCCCGACCCGCTACTCGACCCGGCCACGCAGCCGGCGCGCATCCGCGCCTTCTTCGTCGACCCGTCCTCGCCGCGCCAGGGCCTGGGACGCCTGCTGATGGAGCATTGCGAACGCGAAGCCAAGGCGGCCGGCTTCCGCACCATGGAACTGGCGGCCACCTTGCCCGGCGTGCCCCTGTACCGCGCTTGTGGTTTTGCCGAAGTGGAGCCGATGTCGCTTGCGCTGCCGGACAGCGTCGAGGTGCCCCTGTCCAGGATGCGCAAGCAGATCGGCTGATCAGCCGTTGAAGCCCTTGCCTTGCGCCGCCAGCGTGACCAGCAGCGGCGCCGGCTTCCAGGCTTCACCGTGGCGGCCCTGGGCAAAGCGCTCGATGGTGGCGAGCACGTTCGCCAATCCCACGGTATCGGCATAGAACATGGGGCCGCCGCGGTACAGCGGGAAGCCGTAGCCGGTCAGGTACACCATGTCGATGTCGGACGCGCGCAGGGCGATGCCCTCCTCCAGGATCAGCGCCCCCTCGTTGACCAATGCGTACACCAGGCGCTCGACGATCTCCTGCGCACCGATCTGGCGACGCGCGACGCCGATGGCGGCCGAATGCTCGACGATCATCCGGTTCACCACCTCGCTCGGGTAAGCCTTGCGGTCGCCTTCCTGGTAGTCGTACCAGCCGGCGCCGGTCTTCTGGCCGAAGCGGCCCATCTCGCACAGCAGGTCGGCCGTGCGCGAATAGACTACTTCCGGCTTTTCGGCATAGCGGCGCTTGCGGATGTACCATCCGATGTCGTTGCCGGCCAGGTCACTCATGCGGAATGGCCCCATCGGGAAGCCGAACTTCTCGAGCGCTTGGTCCACCTGTTCGGGCAAGGCGCCCTCCTCCAGCAGGAACCCGGCCTGGCGGAAGTACTGTTCGATCATGCGGTTGCCAATGAAGCCATCGCACACGCCGGACACCACGCCGGTCTTCTTGAGCTTTTTCGACAACGCCATGGTCGTGGCCAGCACGTCCTTGCCGGTTGCCTTGCCGCGCACGACCTCCAGCAGCTTCATCACGTTGGCCGGGCTGAAGAAGTGCGTCCCGATCACGTCCTGCGGCCGCTTGGTAAAGGAGGCAATCTGGTCCAGGTCCAGGGTGGAAGTGTTGGAGGCGAGGATGGCCCCCGGTTTCATGACCTCATCGAGCTTGCGGAACACCGCTTCCTTCACGGCCATGTCTTCGAACACGGCTTCGACGACGATGTCGGCGTCGGCAATGGCGGCGTAATCGAGCGTGCCGCTAATCAGGGCTAAGCGCTGCTCGAATTTCTCCTGCGTCAGCTTGCCCTTCTTCAGGGTGCTCTCGTAATTCCTGCGCACCGTGGCCAACCCCTTGTCCAGCGCGTCCTGCCTGGTCTCCAGCAGCAGCACCGGAATGCCGGCGTTGGCAAAGTTCATGGCGATGCCGCCGCCCATGGTGCCAGCCCCGATCACGGCGGCCTTGTTGATCGCCCGGGTCGGCGTGTCGGCCGGCACGTCGGGGATCTTGCTGGCGGCGCGTTCGGAGACAAAGGCGTGGCGCAGCGACTTGCATTCGGTGGTCTGCATCAGGTGCAGGAAGCGTTCACGCTCGAACTTCAAGCCCGCCTCGAACTCCATCGTCACGGAAGCGGCCACCGTTTCCACGCATTCCAGCGGCGCCGGGAACGGTCCGGCGACCGCCTTTACCGTATTGCGGCTGAACTGAAGGAACGCTTCATGGTTGGGGTAATCGACCTGGCGCAGGCGCACCTTCGGCAACGGGCGCACGTCGGCAATCGCACGCGCGAACGCAAGCGCTTCAGCCAGCAGGTCGGCCCCGGCCGGCAGCAGCTTGTCGAACAGCGCCGTCCCGGCCAGTTTCTCCGACAATACCGGGGTGCCGGAGACAATCATGTTCAATGCCATTTCCAGCCCCAGCACCCGCGGCAGGCGCTGGGTGCCGCCGGCACCGGGCAGCAGGCCGAGTTTCACTTCCGGCAAGGCAATCTGCGCTCCCGGCAGGGCGATGCGGTAATGGCATCCCAACGCCAGTTCCAGTCCGCCACCCATAGCCACCGAATGGATGGCCGCCACCACCGGCTTGCTGCAACCTTCGACCGCGCGGATCAGGGTGTGCAAGGTCGGCTCGGTCAGCGCCTTGGGCGAATTGAACTCCTTAATGTCCGCGCCGCCGGAGAAGGCCTTGCCGGCGCCGGTCAGCACGACCGCCTTGACGGCAGCATCCTGCTCGGCGCGCCGGATGCCTTCGATCGCCGCGCTGCGCGTCGCCAGGCCCAGGCCATTGACCGGTGGGTTGTTGAGGGTAATGACGGCGATGGAATCGTGGACTGCGTAATCTGCGCTCATGGTTCGTCTCTTCTTTCTTGGTATGTGGGTGGTGCCGAGCAACTACTATACCCCAGGAATCGCACGATCGTGCACTTCTATTGGGGCCGGCGTGGCGTGAGTATATAAAAATTTCCTGGAGTTAATCACTATTCCATTATCGAAATATTGCAAGTGCTTGATTTAGCTCAGCAATTGGGTGCCGAATAATATCCTGACAAGTGAGTTTTCATATTGCTCAGACGCATTTACCACAGCCAAAAAAGTTTTTAAAATTCCGCTTGCCACACGGCAATTAGCCGACTAAGATTCCGTACAGCAAGATCTGAACAGGGCAAACCATCCGAAAGGGTGGGACGCAAAGTCAACGGTCTAACGAGCTTCGGCTCCATGACGGCAGGACTGCCAGACAAAAGTATCCCCCAGCCACCGGCGCCGCGCCAGTGGGCGGTGTGGTGCAGTCTTCTACCGGCATAGACCGGCGGGCAGTCCTCGTTTTTTTGAAATTTGAAAACAGGGACTCGCACAATGAAAACCATCACCACCATCTCCGCCGCTATCGCCACCGCCATCGCCACCCTGGCTGCGCCAAGCTTCGCCGCGCAAACCGAAGAGTTCGCCCAGGGCCGCATCATCGTGGAACCGCGTGCCGGCCTGACCGTGGACGCCATGGCAAAGATCCTCAAGCAGCACGGCGGCAAGGCGCGCAAGCTGGGCCAGAGCAACATCCACATTGTCGACCTGCCAACGGGTTCGGAAAAGGCTGTCGCCAACAAGCTCAAGCACAACCCGCACTTCAAGTTCGCTGAACTGGACCTGCGCGTCGAGATCGCCGCGACCGCGAACGACACCTACCTGGGCAGCGAGTGGCACATCAACAAGATCGGCGCCAGCACCGCCTGGGACAGCACCCAGGGCGCCGGCGTCACCATCGCCATCCTGGATTCGGGCGTGGACGCCAGCCACGCCGACCTGGCCGGCAACCTGGTGGCCGGCTACAACACCTACGACAACAACACCAACACGGCCGACGTGTGCGGCCACGGCACCAAGGTGGCCGGCGCCGCCGCCGCCGTGACCAACAACGCCACCGGCGTCGCTGCCGTCGCCGGCCAGGCCAAGATCATGCCGATGCGCATCGCCTACAACAGCTCGGGCGCCTGCTACGGCTGGATCTCCAGCATCGCCAGCGGCATCACCTGGGCGGCCGACCG
>JAJTCO010000003.1 GCA_021323265.1 Pseudoduganella sp.
GCGCATGGCCTTGCGGTAGCCTTCCGGCTTCGGCATGCCGAAGTTGCGCATGGCGCGCTCTTTGGTGTCGCGGCCCTTCTGGTGGCCGATCACCATGCATGGCTGGCCGTTGAAGCGGGCGAAGCCGCCCACGATGGACTGGTCGTCCGCATAGGTGCGGTCGCCGTGCAGTTCGTGGAAGTCGGTGAAGATTTCGTTCACATAGTCCATCGTGTATGGACGCTGTGGGTGGCGGGCGATCTGGGAAACTTGCCAAGGAGTCAACTTGGCGTAAATGTCTTTGGTCAGCTGTTGGCTCTTCTTGGCCAGGCGGTCGATCTCTTCCGAGATATCGACGGCCGAATCGTCTTGTACGAAACGCAGCTCTTCGATCTTGGAGTCCAGTTCCGCGATCGGTTGCTCAAAGTTGAGGAAAGTCGTTTTAATCATTGTACCTCCGAGTGTTTTGCTACCATTGCCGCCCTGCTTGTGACCGGGCGCCAATGAGAATTTGCGCTATTTTACCGGAACCGGGTCCAGGCTACGCCATAAATACCAGGTGGCGACCGTCCGGAACGGTTCCCAGTTGGCCGAGACTTCGCGCGCATCGCTGCGCGAAACGGGCTCTCCGGAAAAGTAATTCTGGCTGATGCCGGAAATCAGGCGGCTGTCGTCCAGCGGCAGCACGTTGGGTCGGAGCAGATTAAATATCAAAAACATCTCCGCTGTCCAGCGCGTAATGCCGCGGATTTGAACCAGTTCAGCGATCACTGCTTCGTCGTCCATTTGCGCCCATTGGGCGGCATGGACCTTCTTGTTCTTGAAATGGTCGGCCAGGTCCAGGATGTACTCGGCCTTGCGCTTGGACAGGCCGCAGCCTGCCAGCGCCGGCGCGCCGGCCTTTTGCACGGCGGCCGGGGTGAATTTGGGACAGGTCTCGAGCAGCTTGGCCCAGGCCGTATTGGCCACCTGGGTCGTCACTTGCTGGTTGACGATGGCACGCGCCAGGGTGATGAACGGATCGTCGTGGCCAACCAGGTGCAGATCGCCGAACTGGGGGATCAGGCGATTCATGATGCGGTCGCGCTTCATGAGCTCTGCCTTGGCTTCCTCCCAATACGGCGGCACCGGGGCCTGATCCCCGTTTTCCCTGGACAGGACCATTACGCGCGGCGCCAGTTCGTGGTGCCGTCAGGCTTGTCTTCGAGGACGATGCCCGCTGCCAGCAAGTCGGCGCGCACCTTGTCGGCCGTGGCGAAGTCGCGCGACTTCTTGGCGGCGGCACGGGTGGCGATCGCCGCCTCGATGGCCGCTTCGTCCATGCCCTCGCCTTGCGCGCCCTTGCGGAATTCCTCGGGGCTGCGTTCGAGCAGGCCCAGCACGCCCGCCAGGCCTTTCAGCTGGCGCACGGCGGCCGGCGACTTGGTCTTGTTGACCTCCGTGGCCAGGTCGAACAGCACCGACACCGCGATCGGGGTGTTGAAATCGTCGTCCATCGCCTCGGCGAAGCGCTTGGCGTGGTCTTCGTTCCAGTCCAGCGGCAGGCCGTCGCCCTGCACGCCGTCCAGCGCCGTGTACAGGCGGGTCAGCGCACCGCGCGCGTCTTCCAGGTGCACGTCCGAGTAGTTCAGCGGGCTGCGGTAGTGGGCGCGCAGGATGAAGAAGCGCACCACTTCCGCGTCGAAGGCCTTCAGCACCTCGCGGATGGTGAAGAAATTACCCAGCGACTTGGACATCTTCTCGCCGTCCACGCGCACGAAGCCATTGTGGATCCAGTAATTGGCCAGTTGCTTGCCGCTGGCGCCTTCCGACTGGGCGATTTCGTTCTCGTGGTGCGGGAATTGCAGGTCCGAGCCGCCGCCGTGGATGTCGAAGGTCTCGCCCAGCAGGGAGCACGACATCGCCGAGCACTCGATATGCCAGCCGGGACGGCCGCGGCCCCACTTGGAATCCCACTTCACCTCTTCCGGCTCGGATTCCTTGGCAGCCTTCCACAGCACGAAGTCCAGCGGATCGCGCTTGCCCGTGTTGACGTCCACGCGCTCGCCGGCGCGCAGGTCGTCCAGCGACTTGCCCGACAGCTTGCCGTAGCCCTCGAACTGGCGCACCGCGTAATTGACGTCGCCGTCGGCGGCCTTGTAGGCCAGGTCCTTCGCTTCCAGCTTCTCGATAATGCCCAGCATCTGCGGCACGTATTCGGTCGCACGCGGCACGTCGGTCGGCTCCAGGATGCCCAGCGCCTGGCAATCCTCGTTCATGTACTGGATGAAACGGTTGGTCAGCTGGCCGATGGTTTCGCCGTTCTCCACCGCGCGCTTGATGATCTTGTCATCGATATCGGTGATATTGCGCGCATACCGCACGTCATAGCCCGATGCCTTCAGCCAGCGATAAATGACGTCGAACGCCATCAGCATGCGGCCGTGGCCCACGTGGCAGTAGTCGTACACGGTCATGCCACAGACATACATCCGGACCTTGCCCGCCTCAATGGGTTTGAACGACTGCTTTTCGCGCGCCAGCGTGTTGTAAATCTTTAAATTGCTCATCGGACTAGAAGTAAACGGGCGACGGGCGCGAAACGCCTGTGGCGCCGCACCGGTGCTCGGTGAGTTACAGGGGGATTAGCTACCCTTTGTTATAGTTCTACTTTGTTAGAATGGAACGTCTGACGAAGTATAGCATTGAAAATTTCGACCACGCGAGAATCGAATCTTACAAAGGAAACAATAATGCAGAAGTTGACCTGGATCGCCTTCGCAGCCGGCATCGCCAGTGGCGGCCTGCTGGCGGGCACCGGAATCGCCCTGGCGGCGGACAACCCGCAAGTGTCGCTGAAGACCACGCTGGGCGAGATCATCGTCGAACTGGACCAGGAAAAGGCCCCTATCTCCACCGCCAATTTCCTCGCCTACGTGAAAAGCGGCTTCTATAAGGACACCATTTTCCACCGCGTGATCAACGGCTTCATGGTGCAAGGCGGCGGCTACACCGTCGACCTGAAGTCCAAGCAGCCCCTGCGCCCCACCATCAAGAGCGAAGCGAAGAACGGCCTGTCCAACAAGGCCTACACCCTCGCCATGGCGCGCCACGGCGACCCGAATTCCGGCCAATCGCAATGGTTCATCAACGTGGTCGACAACCCCGGCCTCGACTACCCCCTGCCCGACGGCCACGGCTATGCGGTGTTCGGCAAGGTCATCCAGGGTACCGAGACCGTCGACAAGATCAAGGTCCTGCTGGTGGACGACAAGCCAGGCTTCCAGAACATCCCGGTGCACCCGGTCGTGATCAAATCGGCAACGATCTTGAAAACCCGCATCGTGCCCAAGGCGCCGGAAGCGCCCGCCCCCGCCCCGGCCGTGGAACCTGCGCCGCCGGCCGAACCGGCTCCGATTCAGGAGCCCGCCCCTGCTCCGCAGCAAGAGCCTGTAAAATAACGCTTTTTTAGAAACACAAAAGGACAACAAGATGACCACCATCACCATCCATACCAACAAAGGCAAGATCGTTGCCGAGCTGGACGCAGAGAAGGCGCCGAAGACCGTCGAGAACTTCCTGCACTACGTGAACGCTGGCCACTACAGCAACACCATCTTCCACCGCGTGATCGACGGCTTCATGATCCAGGGCGGCGGTTTCGAGCCTGGCATGAAGCAAAAGCCGGCCGACCAGACCGTGGAAAACGAAGCCAAGAACGGCCTGAAGAACGAGCCGTACACCCTGGCCATGGCACGCACCTCGGCGCCGCACTCCGCCTCCGCCCAGTTCTTCATCAACGTGAAGAACAACTCCTTCCTGGACTACCCAGGCCAGGACGGCTGGGGTTATGCCGTATTCGGCAAGGTAACCGAAGGCACCGAAGTCGTGGACGAGATCAAGAAGGTCAAGACCACCCGTTCCGGCATGTTCGCCGACGTGCCAGCGGAAGACATCATCATCGAAAAGATCGAAGCGGCTTGATTTGATTCTCTTCGTTTCAGACCTGCATTTGCAGCCGGCGCGGCCGGTGCTGACGGAAGCGTTCCTGCGCTTCCTCAGCGAGCACGCGCTGGGCGCAAAGCAGCTCTACCTGCTGGGCGACGTGTTCGAATACTGGGCAGGCGACGACGACCTGCCCGCGCCCTTCCACCAGCAGATCGTGACCGCCCTGCGCCGCGTCAGCGACGCAGGCGTGCAGCTGTTCTGGATCGCCGGCAACCGCGACTTCCTCGTGGGCGAAGAATTCGCCGCCGCCGCAGGCCTGACCCTGCTGCCGGAAACGTGGGTAATCGAAGCGGCCGGCCAGCGCATCGTGCTGCTGCACGGCGACGCCCAATGCACCCAGGACGCCAAATACATGGCCTTCCGCGCCCAGGTACGCCAGCCCGCGTGGCAACGGCAATTTCTGTCCATGCCGCTGGAACAGCGCAAGCAGATCATTGCCGGCCTGCGCGAGCAGAGCAAGCAAGGCCACGCCGAGAAGTCCTACGAGATCATGGACGTGACGCCGCAAGCGATCGCCGACGTGTTCGCCCAGACCGGCACCACGGTGATGATCCACGGCCACACCCACCGCCCGGCCCTGCACGAAGTTGCCGGCACACGCCGCTACGTCCTGCCCGACTGGGAACCCGAATCCACGCCCCCGCGCGGCGGCTGGATCGCCCTCGCCGACGACGGCACCATCACCCGCCACACCCTCTAACAATTCGGGGTCAGCTCTGTCATTCGGACACGCTGCACCATTGTTTGATCTTTCTCAATACGCAGATTCGAGCGCTTTTGCGTATTGATATTGCTCAAACAATGTCACCGAGTGTCCGAAAGACAGAGCTGACCCCGAATTTGGGGTTTGCTAAGGACTTGACTTGCTTGCGACATCTGTCACATACTGTGGTCGTTCGTCACAAACCTTTTTGCCATGCACATTCCGTCCACTCCCGAGCTTTGCGTTTTGAAGGCCCTTTGGCGCCAGGCGCCGTTGAGCGCGCGTGAAATCCATCATGCGGTGGAGGGGGAATTGGGCTGGTCGTTCTCGTCCACGCGCAAGACCGTGGAGCGGATGATGGAAAAGCAGATGGTGGCGCAGCATGTGCGCCATGGCGTTCAGGTGTACGAGGCGTTGTTGGACAAGGTGGAAACCTTGGCCGCTTACGCGCGCGATTTCGGCACGCGCATCATGGAACTCGAGGCGCCATTGCCGGTGAATATGTTCGCCGGCAGTAAGCTGGTCGATGCGCACGAGCTGGCGCAACTGGAGCAGATGCTGTCCGATTGGCCCGATGAGGATACTGCGCCGTGAACGATTTCGACCTGCTGCTGATGCGCTTCCTGCTGGCGAGCCTGGGCTGCTGTGCGGCGGGCTTCAGCGTGTGGGCCTTGAGCGCGGCCTTGCGGCGCTGGCTGCCGGCCCTGGCGGCGCAGCGCTCCCTGTGGTTGCTCGGCCAGCTCACCGTGCTGGCGACCTTCGCCCTGCTCCTGCTGCCGCATAGCGAGCGCGTTCGTTTGATTCCTCCGCTCGAGGCGGCGACCGAAACCGTGACCCATTACATCGCGCCGCCCAAGCCTGCAACCGGGGCAGCCGGTGCTGCTGCGCGCGTACAGGCTGCCGATGACGCGGCTGGGGCGCGTGTCTGGCTGCTGCGCGGTGCGCAACTGTGGCTTGCCGTGTATCTGCTGGGCCTGGCGTGGTCGGTCCTGGACCTGCGGCGCGCGCAGCGCATGCTGGAGCAACTGGCTGACAGCGGCAGCGCGCGCGCTGGGGCGGGGCCTTCCGGGGCAGCCGGCATCATCGAGGTCGATGCGCCGATTTCGCCCATGCTGCTTGGCCTGTTCCGCCCTCGCCTGCTGCTGCCGCGCCACCTGGGCGGATTCGATCCGCTGCAGCGGGAACTGATCGTCGAGCACGAGCTGACCCACCTGCGCCGCCATGATTTGCAGTGGATGGCTGTCGGCATCCTGCTGCAAACGCTGTTGTGGTTCAATCCTTTCATGCGCCTGCTGCGCGCCAACCTGACCTGGGCCCAGGAGCTGGGCTGCGACCGCGATGTGTTGCGCGGCCGTCCGGCGTCGCAGCGCAAGGCCTATGCTGCCGCGCTGGTGGCGCAGCTCAAGCTGCAGCACCTGGCGCCGCAGGGCGCGCTGGCGTTCGGCAGCATCGATGCCAACACGCTGAGCGAACGCGTGTCGCTGATCCGCTCGCCGGGCAATGCGCGCCGCGCCATGTGGGCGCGGGCGGCGACGGTGGCCCTGCTGGCCGCGATCGCGGGCGGCAATTTCGCGCTGCAGCCTGCGCTGGCGTGGAGCGTTTCGCCTTCGGCGCAGTCGACGGCGGCGCTGGATTGCACCACGTTCGTCGATGCTGCCAGCGGCAAGGCGCTGCTGCGCGAGGGCGATTGCGCGGCGCGCATCACGCCGGTGTCGACCTTTAACATCGCGGTCAGCCTGATGGGCTATGACAGCGGCTTCCTGCGCAACCAGCACGCGCCCGTGCTGCCCTACCGCGCGGGCTACGCGGCCTGGAATCCCGACTGGCGCCGCGACATGGACCCGAGCGAGTGGATACGCTATTCGGCGGTCTGGTACGCGCAGCAGGTGACGCAGCAGATCGGGCAAGCGCGCTTTGCACACTATGTGCGCGCTTTTGGCTACGGTAACGGCGACACCAGCGGCGACCCTGGTAAGGACAACGGCCTGACCTACTCCTGGGTCGGTTCGTCGCTGCAGATTTCCGCCGACGAGCAGACCGCGTTCCTGCGCCGCCTGGCGCGCCAGGAGCTGCCCGTGTCGCGCCATGCGCACGAACAGACGGCGCGCCTCTTGAAGGTGGCGGACCTGCCGGGTGGCTGGCAGGTCTACGGCAAGACCGGCACCGGCGCTCCGCTCGGTCCGGATGGCAAGGACGACTACTCGCGCTCCTACGGCTGGTTCGTGGGCTGGGCCACCAACGGTGAACGCACCATCGTGTTCGCGCGCCTGGCCCAGGACGAGAAAGTGACGGAGGGTGCGGCCGGTCCGCGCACCAAGGCAGCCTTTTTGCGCCAGCTTCCTGCGCAGCTCAGCAAACTCTAACCCAAGGACACATCATGCGACGTTATCTCCTCTCCCTGCTTGCAGGGCTGGGCCTCCCTTTGCTCGCGCATTCCGCGCCACATTGCCTGGCCCTGGCCGATGCCGCCAGCGGCCAGTGGCTGCTGCACGAGGGCGTGTGCGACCAGCGGCTGCCGCCCATGTCGACCTTCAAGCTGCCGCTGGCGCTCATGGGCTATGACGCCGGCGTCCTGTGGGACGAGCAGTCGCCCGTGCTGCCGTACAAGCCTGGCTATGTCGACTGGCGCCCCGCATGGCGCCAGCCGCATGCGCCGCGCTCGTGGATGCGGGAGTCGGTGGTCTGGTATTCGCAGCAGATCACGCTGCAGCTGGGCGAGGAGCGTTTCGCCCGCTATGTCAAACGCTTCGGCTACGGCAACGCGGATGTCAGCGGCGATGCGGGCAAGAACAACGGCCTGTCCGATTCCTGGCTCGGTTCCTCGCTGCGCATTTCGCCCGACGAGCAAGTCGGCTTCCTGCGCCGCGTCGTCGGGCGCCAGCTGGCGTTGAAACCGGCGGCCTACGACATGACGGCGGCGCTCGTCCAATGGCCGGAACCGGTGGCCGGCTGGCAGGTGTTCGGCAAGACCGGCAGCGGCAGCGACGCCGGCCAGCGCCTGGGCTGGTACGTGGGCTGGCTCGAGCGCGACGGGCGCCGGCTGGTGTTTGCACAGGTAGGCTCCGTCAATGGTTTGGAGGTGCGCGATAGCTTCCTGAAGCGCTTGCCCGGCCTGCTGCCGTAGGCCTGTGGTGCGCTGCCCTCTTCTCGCTTGACCTAGATCAATTAAACCCGACATGCCTTGAGAAAACGCAGTTCTTTCCAATTTTTTGACCTGCGTCAATTCAATAACATGCATGTGAAACATATGATTTGTCTGTCGAACGGCGCAATCCCGTGCCGGACAAACCTGTGAGAAGAAAATGAAACCGACCTTGATGTCCAAAGCCATCGCAGCGCTGGTGATCGGTGCCGCGGCCATGGCGCCAGCTTATGCACAACACGGCCAGCACGGCGGCGGCAACAGCACTGCCGTGAAATACCGCCCGGACGTGACCTACACCCTGCGCACCGATATCGCAGACGGCAAGCTGGTCTTCGTGAGCGATTCCGGCGAATCCAAGGGCAAGGCCAACCCCACCCTGCGCGTGCCGGTCGGTGCGGTGGTCCAGATCAACCTGGTCAACGGCGACGGCGCCATTCACGACATCGCTGTGCCTGAGTTCAAGACCAAATCGAACCAGCTGAAGGACAAGGGCGCATCGACCGCCATCGTCTTCAAGGCGGACAAGAAGGGTGAATTCACCTACATCTGCACCCTGCCAGGCCACGTGGCGGCAGGCATGATCGGCAAGATCATCGTGGGCGACGTCGAAGCCAAGGCCAAGCCGCAGGCGGCCGACGTGTCGCAGAACCCGATGTCGGTCGGCACCCCGATCGGCAAGCGCGGTCCGCAAACCGTGAACGTGAAACTGGACACCACGGAAGTCATGGGCCAGCTGATGGACGGCACCACCTACAAATACTGGACCTTCAACAACAAGGTTCCGGGCCCGTTCATCCGCGTCCGTGTCGGCGACACCGTGAACGTGGACATGAGCAACGCCAAGGACAGCGAAATGATCCACTCGGTGGACTTCCACGCCGTGACCGGCCCTGGCGGCGGCGCTGCGGTGACCCAGGCGGCTCCAGGTAGCACCAAGAGCTTCACCTTCAAGGCCCTCAATCCTGGCCTGTACGTGTACCACTGCGCTACCCCGATGGTGGCCCAGCACATCTCCAACGGCATGTACGGCATGATCCTGGTGGAACCGGAAGGCGGCCTGCCGAAAGTGGACCGCGAGTTCTACGTGATGCAGGGCGAGCTGTACACCGCGCAAAAGCACGGCACGCCGGGCGAAGCCGAATTCTCGCTGGACAAGCTGCTGGCCGAACAGCCTGAACACCTGATGTTCAACGGTACGCACGATGCGCTGACCAAGACCCACCGCATGGAAGCCAAGGTCGGCGAAACCGTACGCATCTTCTTCGGCGTCGGCGGTCCTAACGCGACGTCCAGCTTCCACGTGATCGGCGAAGTGTTCGACCGCGTCTACAACCAGGGCGACCTGACCTCGCCACCGCTGCACAACATCCAGACCACCACCGTGGCGCCGGGCGGTGCAACGATGGTCGAGTTCAAGGTTGAAGTGCCGGGCCGCCTGATCCTGGTCGACCACGCCCTCTCGCGCATGGAGAAAGGCCTGGTCGGCTTGATGCACGTGGTCGGGAAGGAGAATCCGGAAATCTTCAAGACCAACAGCAAGCCTGACGGCGACTCGGGCCACTAAGCAGGAAATAACCCGACATTAGCTTAACCAGGACAGGACCCGCCTACGCGGGTCCTTTTGCCATTTCAGGAGAACCACATGCCAAGCCCCAAAATCGACCCCCGCGAGTTCCTCAAGCGACTGCCCCTGTTCGCAGACCTGTCGCCGGAGGAGCTGTCGCTGGTGGCTGCCGGCACCACGGAACATCACATCCCGCGCGGCAGCGCGGTGTTCCAGCGCGGCGATCCCTGCGTCGGATTCCACATGGTCATCTTCGGCCAGGTCAAACTCAGCTTCCTCTCGGCCCAGGGCAACGAAAAGATCGTCGAGATCATCGGCCCCGGCCACAGCTTCGGCGAGGCGCTGATGTTCATGGAGAAGCCCTACATCGTCACCGCCCATGCGGTGACAGATTGCATGCTGCTGCACATTTCCAAACACACGGTATTTGCGGAACTGGCGCGCAACCCGCAGTTCGCGCGCCGCATGCTGGCCGGCATGAGCCGCCGCCTGCATGGCCTGATTTCGGACGTGGAAGCCTATTCGCTGCGCTCGGGCAGCCAGCGCATCATCGGCTACCTGTTGAAGGATGACGATGCGGCGGACGGTTCGGAAGTGACGCTGGCGGTGAGCAAGAAGCTGCTTGCCTCGCGCCTGAACCTGACGCCGGAATACTTCTCGCGCGTGCTGCACGAGCTGGCCGACCAGGGCATGATTGCCGTGAACGGCCGCCAGATCAAGATTCTGGATTCGGCGCGCTTGCGCGCGTACGAAGGCTGAACGCCACCAGCGCCAGGTCAAAGCCCAGGCGCATGCAGGACGCCGCCAGTACGGCGCCGGCCGGCTGCGCCAGCCAGGCCGGTGCGATGGCAGCCCCCAGCAGCAGCAACACGCTGGCGCCATGCCATGCCAGCTGCACGCGCGGTTCGCTGTCGGGCATCATCTGCCGCACGCCCGGCACGTCGCAGCCGGCGTGCTGGCCGTGATACCAGAGCAGGAACGGGACGATCTTGTACAGCATGCCGTTGACCGCCGACATGGCGAAGCCGCAGATGAACAGCACGCCCACCACCAGCGCCTTGTCCACGCCGCCCGGGCACAGGAACACCAGCACGCTGGCCAGCAGCGAGCCCATGGCCAGCCACCAGTACCAGGTCGACACGTCCGCCGCGCGCTTGCGGCGCTTCAGCAGCACCAGGGTGTAGACGGCAAACAGCGCCAGGCACACGCCGACCAGGCCGGCGCCGATCCATTGCCAGGGCCGGTCCAGCACGTAGCCCGCAGTCCAGAGCGCCAGTCCGCCCAGGCTCATGGGCGGCAAGGCAAACGCCAGCGGGCGCGGGAACAATTGCGTGGACTGGAACATGGGCACTACCTGGAATACCACGGACACCACCAGCACGCCGACCCAGCCCACCAGGGCCCATGCCGCATGCACGTTGGTCCAGACCATGGGGCGCAGGCGCACCGCGCCGACCAGGAAGGCCACCAGGGCGGAGCCGATGGCCACCGCGCACGCCAGCGCCAGCACGGCCTGGCGCATGCCCGCCACCACCGGCAGCGCGGCGGGCGCGGAGCGCTGCGACAAGGCGCGCGCCAGCACCGCCACCAGCAGCGCAAAGGCGCCAGCCAGCAGCAGCCCGCCGGCGCGCAGGCACCAGGGCAGCCCGAACAGGAAACCGCCGGCCAGCAGCAAGGCGCCGCTGCCCAGCGCAACCCAGATCGCCGGGCCGAGGGTGCGCGCCCAGCGCAGTTCGACGCCGGCCACCACGGGCACCATCTGCAGCAGGGAACCCGCCATCACCATGCCCAGGTAGCCCAGCGTGATCAGGTGCGTCACGGCCAGGGTGGCCGGCGCCCAGCGCGTGGTCATCGCCTCGGCGCCCTGCCACAGCAGCAGCAGCCCGGCCAGGGCACCGAACCAGGGCGCCACCAGCAGGAAGCGCAGCGGCAGTGCCAGCCCGGGCGTATGCTCGAATGCCAGCTTGCGTTGCATCAGTTGACTTGCGTGATCAGGATTTCGTAAGTGTAGTTGTCGCGCATCGACGTGGCGTAGCGGTAGCCGTTCTTTTCCAGGATGCGGTACAGCGGCACCGGCTCGCGGTCGATGATCATGCGGATATGCTGGCCCGGCTGCAGCAGGTCGAGCGCCTCCAGCACGCGCTCCATCGGTTCAGGCGGCACCATGCCGCACAGCTCCAGGACAATTTCAGGTGCACTCATGGCAGTTCCTTCAGATTAGGTCCGCCAGGGTGTGGCGGTCGAGATGACCGAGATAGGCCTCGGTCGCCTTGCGCAAGCCATCCTGCAGGCGGCAGGCGCCGCTCAAGTGGCAGGTATTGCGCGTGGCATTGAAACATTCAACGATGGTGAAGTCGGCTTCGGCCAGGCGCACCACGGCGCCCACCGAAATCGAAGCCGGCGGCAGCGCCAGGCGCAAGCCACCGGCCCGTCCGCGCCAGGTGGCCACCAGCCCGGCCTGGCCGAGCCGGTGAGCCACCTTGCGCAGGTGATGTTCGGAGATCGCATGTGCGGTTGCGATCTCCTGCACGGTCACCAGCCTGTCCTGACGCCGGCCCAGGTACATGAGCAGGCGCAGGGCGTAGTCCGTGTGACCGGTCAGGCGCATGGATCAATTCTCCAGCACGGCGCCTTCTACCGCGGTTTCTTCCCGCTTCGCCTTGCCGATCAGGCGCAGGGCGAACAGGGCGAGGAACACGCAGCCCAACGCGAACACGACGTCGCCAGGAACACGCAGCCAGACCGCGGTTTCCATGAAGGTGGAGTGCACCACTTCAGGCGAACGGGCGTACCACATGCCCTTCGTGATCGAAGCCACCGCCTGGTAGATACCAGCCGGGACCAGGGACATGAACACCATCATGGCCAGGCCGATGTTCATGGTCCAGAACATGCCGCCCAGCAGCTTGTCGGACCAGGCCAGGCGATCGACCAGGCCACGCAGGCAGAACAGCATCAGGCCGATACCGAGCATGCCGTACACGCCAAACAGTGCGGCGTGGCCGTGTGCTGCGGTCATGTTCAGGCCTTGCATGTAGTACAGCGCGATCGGGGTGTTGATCGAGAAGCCCAGCAGGCCAGCGCCCACGGTATTCCAGAAGCCCACGGCGATGAAGCACATGATGGCCCACTTGTAAGCGCCGAGCCACGGTGCGGACTTGGAGCGCTTGTAGTTGCGGTACGCCTCGATGCCGATCAGCGTCAGCGGAACCACTTCCAGCGCCGAGAACATGGAGCCGATGGCAATCACCGAAGTCGGGGTGCCGGTGAAGTACAGGTGGTGCAGCGTGCCCAGGATGCCGCCAAACAGGAACACGATGGTTTCCAGGACGATGGCGCTGTTGGCCGAAGCGGCGCGGATCAGGCCCAGGCGGGTGAACAGCAGCGCGATGACGGCGGTGGCGAACACTTCGAAGAAGCCTTCCACCCACAGGTGCACCAGCCACCAGTTCCGATGGGGTCTTCAGCGCGGGCCACAGGCCACGGCCGAGCAGGAAGGCCCAGAACAGCAGGCCGACGAACAGCAGGATCTGCCAGATGCGACCCATGGAAGTGAATTCCAGGCCCTGGTTACCCAGCCAGAAGGCGAAGTCGGTGCCCTTGTGGCCCAGCACGCCCAGCCAGCCGGTGGCGGTGGAGCCGACCACGATGAACAGCAGCGCGTAGAACAGCACGTTTACGCCCAGCGCCTGGAACTTCGGTTCCTTGCCCGAGATCGCAGGTGCGATGTACAGGCCCGTTGCCAGCCAGGCGGTGGCGATCCACAGCACGGCGAACTGGGTGTGGATGGTGCGGCTGACGGTGAACGGCAGGATTTCCGCCAGCGGGAAGCCGAAGAAGCTCTGGCCTTCGACCGCATAGTGGGCGGTGATGATGCCCATGCCCACCTGGGCCAGGATCAGGCCAACGACCACCAGGAAGTACTTCTTGGTCGCCTTCATGGAAGGCGTGGCCTTCATGCTGAACAGCGGATCGTTCTTCGGCGGTACCGGATCTTCCTCTTCCTTGTGCATGGAATGGAAGAACAGCATGCCGGCGATGGCGCCGATCATCAGGATGACCGAAGCGATCGACCAGATGCCTGCGCCGGCGCTAGGCGTGTTGTCGACCAGCGGCTCATGCGGCCAGTTGCTGGTGTAGCTCAGGCCAGTTTCGCCCGGACGGTCGGCAGCGGCAGCCCACGAAGACCAGAAGAAGAAGCCGCCCAGTGCAGCGCGGTCGCCTGCTTCGGGCAGCGTGTTCGGGGTCATCGCATACTGTTCGCGCAGCTTGGCGTATTGCGCCTCGTCGCCGAACAGGCCGGTGTAGTGGGCAGCCACGATGCGCACCGCTTCGGCGCGAATGGAGGACAGCTTCACTTCGTTGGTGTCGGCATTGTAGGTGTTGGTGCGCAGCTCGGATTTCACCAGGGCGTCAACGTGGGCCTTCGCGCCGGCGTCAAGCTGGGCGTAGTCCTTGTTGAAGTTCTTGCGCGCAAACAGGTCCTGCAGCGCCAGCGCCTCGCGGTGCAGCCAGTCGGCCGACCAGTCGGGCGCCAGGTAGGAGCCGTGGCCCCAGACGGTGCCCAGCTGCTGGCCACCGGCCGACAGCCACGCATTCTGGCCATGCTTCACCTGATCGGGGGTGTACAGCACTGCGCCAGTGTCGTCGACGACCTGCGCGATAGGAGGCGCTTTCAAATAGATTTCGCGGCCCACCATGCCCAGTACCGTAAACGATAGCAGGCAGATAATGGCGAGCCACGTCCATAACTTCTTAGTGGCGTGCATGATTGCTCCTTTTGTGGTGTTTCAAATGTATGTTTTTAGGCAGAATACAGCCGCCACCTGGGCAGCTCACATGATCCAGGTCAAGTGTTGATCAATGACCGCCGCAACCGCCGCAGCAGGTCTGGCTGCGTTGCGCCACAGGCGCATAGCCGTTTTCTTCCAGGACTTTGCCCAGGTGATGGATGCTGGTCAGGGAATCGTCGAAAGCGATTTCGACGTGGGCGCCGCCGGCCGGCGCGTGCACGCCACGGATACCGGGAACGGTGCGCAGCAGTTCAAGCACGCGGGTGACGTTGGCCGCATCGAGCGCGGAAGCCAATTGGAAAGAGTGATGCATTTGTAATTCCTCCTCGGGGTAAGTTGTGGGAGGAAGTGTAGGCAGAGGCGAACGATCCGTCCTTGACGCAGCTTAAGCTATCGGAAAGTGTCTGACCCTGCGGGTCAGACACTGGTTTACCGGGGTTTAACCGCATCCCCCCATATAGTGGCACTCCACGCAGCGCGTGCACCCGTCGACCTTATGCAAGGCGCGCGCCCCGCACTCCGGACACTTGCCCGCCGATTGCGCCGGCGCCGCCCCGCCCGCCGTCATGGCCTCCGGCGCGACGTGCCCCGCCTCGCCGCGCATGGCAAACTGCACCGCCAGCTGCGGCACCGGCACCTGGTTGCCATAAGCGTCCAGGAAACCGCGCCGTATCAGGATGCGCTGCAAGGTAAAGGCAATCGCCGCCACCTCCGAGTCATGGAACACCGGCACCTGCACCCCATCCTCGCGCGTCAGCAAGCCGCAGCGCACCGGCCCCTTCTCCCAGGCCACCTCGCGCATATCGGCCAGCGCCTTCGCAATCGAACTGCCCGCGCGCGCCGCCATCGACAACAGGCGCATGGACGAAGTAATCCACTGCTGCCCATCGCTGCGCTGGTTGGCCGGCATGAAGAACTCGAACGGCCGCTCGATGCGCACCGGCGCACCCTCCAGCGTGCCGTCGACAGTGATGAAGCTCACGGTCAGGTAAGCGGACTTCTTGCCCTCCTGCGTCCAATACTCCACCTTCGACGTCACCGACTCCAGCTCACCCAGCGGACGCCCATCGAATCGCTTGCGCAAGGGATCCTCGTCGCGCGGCGCCACGACCGCCGCCGCAGCAGCCGGCTCCGGCGCCATGCTCAGCACGCTGCCCGTCACGCTGTTCGGACGGAAGGTCGCCAGCCCCTTCAAGCCCGCCTGCCAGGCCTCGGTGTACAGGTCCTTGAAATCCTCGAACGGATAGGTTTCCGGCACGTTGACCGTCTTGGAAATGGCCGTATCGACGAAAGGCTGCACCGCCTCCATCATGCTCACGTGGTCCAGCGCCGCCATGTCGAGCGCCGTGACGAACTGCGGCGGCAGCTGCTCCATGTCGAAGCCCATGTGGCGATACAAGCGCCAGGCATGGTCCGCCACCTCGTACGCACGCGACGACCCGTCCGGCATGCGCTTGCGGCGCTGGTAGACCCACGAGAACGCAGGCTCGATGCCGTTCGACGCATTGTCCGCAAAGGCCAGCGTGATGGTGCCGGTCGGCGCAATCGACAGCAGGTGCGAATTGCGAATGCCATATTTGGCGATCGCCTCGCGCAAGGCACCCGGCAAGCGGCGCACGAAGGCACCCTGCAGGTACTGCTCGCTGTCGAACAGCGGGAACGCCCCCTTCTCCTGCGCCAGCGCCACCGACGCCGTATAGGCCGCATCGCGCAGCGCCTCCGCAATGCTGGCCGCCATCGCGCGGCCATTGGCCGAGTCGTAGCGCAGGCCCAGCATCACCAGCGCACTGCCCAATCCCAGGAAACCGAGACCGATGCGGCGCTTGTTGGCGCCCTCCTCCGCCTGCTGCGGCAGCGGCCACTGCGTCGCGTCCAGCGCCAGGTCCAGCATGCGCACCGCGATGCCCGCCACGCGGCACATCGCCTCGTAATCGAATTCGGCCCGCTCGCTGAACGGATGCCTGACGAAGCAGGTCAGGTTCAGCGAACCGAGATCGCAGCAACCATAGCCCGGCAACGGCTGCTCGCCGCACGGATTGGTCGCGCGCAGCGTCTCGCAGTAGTACAGGTTGTTCTCCGCGTTGATGCGGTCCACGAACAGCACGCCCGGTTCCGCATGGTCATAGGTGGAAGCCATGACCTTGTCCCACAGCTCGCGCGCAGCCACGCGGCGATACACCCACATGCCGTCGCCGCGCTGGAAAGCGCCCGCCGCCAGGTCCTCGTCGCCCGGCTCCACCTTATGCACCAGTTCGAACGCAGCGTCCGCCGCCAGCGCCTGCATGAAGCCATCGGTCACCCCGATCGACAGGTTGAAGTTGCGGAAGCCCCCATCGTCCTTGGCCGCGATAAAGCGCTCGATATCCGGATGGTCGATGCGCAGCACGCCCATTTGCGCACCGCGCCGCGCCCCCGCCGACTCTACCGTCTTGCACGACGCATCGAACACTTCCATGTACGACACCGGACCGGACGCACGCGACTGCGTGCCCTTGACCTTGGCCCCGGCCGGCCGGATGGCGCTGAAATCGTAGCCCACGCCACCGCCGCGGCGCATGGTTTCCGCCGCCTCGGCCACGGCCGTATAGATGCCCGGCAGTCCATCGGCCTCCCCCGTCACCGAATCGCCCACCGGCTGCACGAAGCAGTTCATCAAGGTCGCCTTCAGCCCCAGCCCCACCGCCGAATTGATACGGCCGGCCGGCACGAAGCCGTGCTCCTGGGCCCACAGGAACTGTTGCGCCATGTCGGCCTGCAGCTCGGGCGCCTCCAGCGCCGCCAGCGCCAGCGCCACCCGGTGCCGCACATCGATGATGTCCTGCTCATCGCCCTTCGCGTACTTTTCGCGCAGCACGTCCAGCGAAATCTCCTGGGGCGGCATCGGGTTGCCGAACATTTTGTCGTTTGCATTCATTAGAGATAGTCCCGCTCAGGTTAAAACTGAGCCCGACTATCCCCGAATGTCGAGGCAAACTCCTTAACTTAGATCAAGTTTGGCAACTACCCAGCCGATCAGGTGCTCCAGATTTCCGCCTCGCGCCACCCCAGCTCCGCAAAGTCCTGGACGCGCAACGGTGCCTCCCCGGCCGCATAGAACTCATCGAGCTGCGGCGGCGCCACCGGCGAGGACGACAGCATCGCATGCACCTGGCCCCGGTGATGGACCTGATGCTGGAACAAATGCGCCAGCAAACGCTCGCGCGTATCCTGCTGCAACCCGGCCTCGCCGCGGTCGATCGCGACGACGCGTCCCAGCTCCGCGTCGCGCAGCTTCTGGCAGTAAGCGATCAGCCGCCGGTCCGACTCCCGCTGCGCAGGCCACAGCGCCGTGCATGTCGCAAGCGGCTCGTCCACCGCAAAAAAGGCCGACACGTAATCCGGATGCGGCGGCGCCCCGCGCGCTTCCCGCTCCAGCGCATCGATATAGAACCAGTCCACTGTCAGGATATGGTTCAGCGTCGCCCGAATCGACGGAAAGAAGGCCGAGCGCCGTGCCACGAACTCCCCCTGCGACAAGCGCGCGCAAGCCCGCAGCAAGCGATGGTTCGCCCACCCATTGTTATACGCCTGCCACACCAGGTAGCGCGACAGCCTTCCCGCCGAGCCCGTGTCCACCTTGGGGTCAGGCGCCAAGGTGGACACGGGCTCGGCCGCAGCCCAGGCTGCGATCGACGCGCGGTAGCCTTGCGGCAGCCGTGCGGGCAGCGCATCGGGCGCGAACAGACCGACTTCCTGGTGCTCGTGGCTCAACACGGGCACGAAGCCGCCGGCCAGCATGCAGGCGTAGGTGACGATGAAGACGGACTTGCCGGGAACGACTTCGAACAGGTAGCTGTCAAGCGCAGCGCCGACGGCCACGGTAACGCCCAGCTCCTCCTCGATTTCGCGCGCCAGGCAGCCGGGCGCCGATTCGCCAGGCTCCAGGCGCCCGCCGGGCAGCTCCCACTCCCCGCGTTCGTTCATCAGGAGCGCAATACGGCCATCGGGCGCGGCCAACACGCCCTTCACGGAAACTGGATAGTTCATCAGGACTTATCTCTCAATCCTAGATACCCCGGCGCGCATTGGTTTGAGGTGGATGCTGATGCCATCGGCCGAAGTACGAATGGCCGTCGGAATGTACTGCACGCCGGCGTAGCGCAGCTCATCGGGCTGCCAGGCGTACACCGGCATGTCGTTCGCCAGCGTAGCCGCCAGCAGGCGCGCCGCGCTGCCGACCTGGCGCTGGGTGCGTTCATCCAATCCGTCCAGCGAGAAGTCCTCCAGCCGCGCGTCAGCCAGCATCACCGCCTGGCGCGCATGGTCGATGTTGAGGCGGCCCGACAGCCGTACGCTTCCGGCAAACGCCTGCCGCATCAGGGGCGAGCCGACCGACAGGCTGGCGCTCAGGGCAATGCGGTCGTTCGGCTGGGTGGACAGGCGCGGGTGCGCCAGGCGCAGGTCGAACAAGGCCAGCGCGCGATGCTCGACCGGGAAGCGCTGCTCGATATTGCGCTGCAGGCGCGCCAGCGGCACCTCATAGTCGCGCGGACCGGTCAAGCTCGCGCAGCCCGACAGCACGGCCGCTGCCGCCACGCCGGCCATCATTACTGCTGCGGCCAGCCCGCGCACGACAGCCCGACGGTGTTGGTTCATGTTCGGCTCCTGTGTCATATTTGTGTTGGACTATAACGGGGATCGGGCATGGCGAGTGTAACCGTTGGTATCGCGGGCTGGTCGCTGGCGCGGGCGGACCTGCATCTCTTTCCCGCCGGCGACAGCGGCAGTCAGCTCGCGCGCTATGCCGCCGTGTTCAATGCGGTTGAAATCAACTCGTCGTTCTACCGCCCCCACAAAGCCGACACCTACGCGCGCTGGGCCGACAGCGTGCCGGCCGGTTTCCGCTTTGCCGTCAAGCTGCCGCGCAGCATCACGCACGAGAAACGCTTGCAGGACATCGATGCGGAGCTGGACCGCTTTGTGGCGGAAGCCGGCACACTGGGCGAAAAGCTGGGCTGGGTGCTGGTGCAAACGCCGCCCAGCCTGCGCCTGGACCCCGCCGCGGCACGTGCCCTGTTCGCGGGGCTGCGCACGCGCCTGGGCAGCGTGGCCGCGCACGCCCTGCTGGCATGCGAAGCGCGCCACGGCACCTGGTTCGGCGCGGCGGCCACCGAACTGTTGTGCGACCTGGATGTGATTCGCGTGGTGGCCGACCCGCCAGCGGGCGAGCCCGGGCCCTTCGTGCCGACCAGCGCGCACGCCTACGTGCGCCTGCACGGCAGCCCGCTGATCTATCGCTCCATCTACGAGCCCGAGCGCCTGGCGCAGGTGGCGGCGTGGCTGCGCTGCCAGCCCGGCAGCGCGCTGGTCATTTTCGACAACACCATGTCCGGCACCCAGTTGCGGCAGGCCCTGCAACTGGGCCGCATGCTTACTTCTTCTTCGACGGATCGTCGTCCGGATTCACATATGTGATGTCGAACGGCCCCTCGCCGTGGATCTGCACCACCGTCTCCCCCTTCATGATGGCGTAATGGTTGGTCTTGGCCGGAATGGCCACAAAGGCGCCGCTCGCATGCGCCTTGGCGGCCTTGGCGTCGAGCTTGTCTCCCATGCCCAGCAATAGCGTGCCCTTGATCACGGTCACGTTTTCCACCTGCGAATGCATGTGCGGCGGCACCTTGTAGCCGGCCGGCGCCGACAGACGCATGACAAACGGCCCGGCCTTGCCGGGGTCGCCCGCCAGGACGGCCAGCTTGGCGCCCTTGGGCAGCGTAGGCGGGGCGTCGCCCCATTTCATCTCGTCGCCGAGATGCATTGCGGAAACCGGCAACAGGCAACCCACGGCCACGGCGGTAGCGAGGGCGCGGGAAACGGTAAGGGACATGGCAATCTCCTTTTCGGCAGGTCCATGTTTGATCTTAGGTCGGATTTGCAAAAAAACCACTTGCACGTGGGTAAATCAGTGTTATAGTTCACTACAACACCAGTCCATTAAATCACCAACACTGGAGGAAATGATGTATGTGGAATGAGAACCGCCCGATTTACCTGCAATTGAAGGAGCGGGTCGTCGGCATGATGCTCGATGGCTTGCTCAAGCCCGGCGATGCACTGCCCTCGGTGCGCCAGGTCGCGGCCGACTACCAATTGAACCCGATTACCGTCTCCCGCGCCTATCAGGAGCTGGTCGATGAAACCTTGGTTGAAAAAAGAAGGGGAGTAGGAATGTACGTTACCGAAGGCGCTGTTGATAAACTGCTGTCCACCGAACGCGAACGCTTTATCCGCGAAGAATGGCCCGCGATGGTCGAACGCATCCGCCGCCTGGGCCTGGACATTGAACAACTGCTGCGCGCCACGAATGTGCCGCCACAAGGAGCCCCGGCATGACAGCGATCATCACCGCTAAACACCTGAGCAAGCGTTACGGCACCACCAAGGCGCTGGACGACGCCAGCTTCGAGATCAACGCCGGCCGCATCGTCGGCCTGATTGGCCCGAACGGTTCGGGCAAGACCACCACCCTGAAAGCCATCCTCGGCCTGTCGCGCTTTGACGGCGAGCTCAATGTGCTGGGACTGGACCCGCGCCAGCAGCGCGACGAACTGATGAAGGATGTCTGCTTCATCGCCGACGTCGCCATCCTGCCGCGCTGGCTCAAGGTCAAGGATGCCATCAGCTTCTGCGAAGGCATCCACCCGCGCTTCAACCGCGAGCGGGCGGAAAAGTACATCGCCAACACCAAGCTGGCGCCGAACATGAAGGTCAAGGCCATGTCCAAGGGCATGATCGTGCAGCTGCACCTGGCGCTGGTGATGGCCATCGATGCCAAGCTGCTGGTGCTGGACGAACCGACCCTGGGCCTGGACATCCTGTACCGCAAGCAGTTCTACCACCAGCTGCTGGAGGACTACTTCGACGAGAACAAGACCATCCTCATCACCACCCACCAGATCGAGGAAGTCGAGAACATCCTGACCGACCTGATGTTCATCCGCGACGGCAAGATCACCCTGGCCGCGTCGATGGACGAAATCGGCGACCGCTACACCGAAGTGATGGTGCAGCCCGAGTACATGACCGCCGCCAGCGCCCTGCAGCCGCTGCACCAGCGCACCGTGTTCGGCAAGGCCGTGATGCTGTTCGATGGCGTCTCGCGCAAGCAGCTTGAAACCTTTGGCGAAATCCGCACCCCAAGCGTGGCCGACCTGTTCGTGGCCAGCATGAAAGGACAATACGAATGAACACGATGAAATGGCTGATCCAGCGCGAATACTGGGAAAACAAGGGCATGCTGTTCTGGGCGCCCGCCATCGTCGCCGCCCTGATGGTCGCATTTACCGGCCTGATGCTCGCTTTCGGCATCAACATGAATGTCAAGCTGGACGGCGACAGCATGAGCCGCTTCCACGAAATGAGCACCGTGCAGCGCCATGACCTGGCCGAGGCCCTGGGCGCCGGCTTCCCGATGGTGGCCATGCCGCTGTACATCCTGATGGCCTTCCTGATCTTCTTCTATTGCCTGGGCGCGCTGCACGACGACCGCCGCGACCGCAGCATCCTGTTCTGGAAGTCGCTGCCGATCTCCGACACCGACACCGTGCTGTCCAAGGTCGCCATGGCCCTCCTGGCCACCCCGCTGATCGTGGCTGCCATCGGTTTCGTCGCCTCGTTCGCGATCATGCTCATGGGGTCGATCGCCCTCTCCTTCCACGGCCTGAACGTGTTCAGCGACCTGCTGTCCTCGACCAACCTTTGGCTGAGCCCATTCCGCATGCTGTCGCTGATCCCTGTCTACCTGCTGTGGGCGCTGCCTACCGTCGGCTGGCTGCTGCTGGTGTCGAGCTGGGCGCGCAGCAAGGTCTTCCTGTGGGCCGTGGGCACACCGCTGATGACGGGCGCCCTGCTGGCCTGGGCCAACTTCGGCTTCAAGCTGGGCCTGAACATCGAATGGTTCTTCCACCAGGTGGTGCTGCGCCTGCTGGGCAGCGTGCTGCCGGGCTCCTGGTTCATCTTCGACAAGTCGGCGCGCCATGCGATGGAGCAAGCCGACCGCGGCGACCTGCCGCCGGCGTCGCAAGTGGCCCAGTTCTTCAACGAAGCCTACATGTCGCTGGCCAGCCCCACCATGTGGATCGGCGCGGCAGCCGGCGTGGCGATGATCGCCGGTGCCGTCTACCTGCGCCGCTGGCGCGAAGAGAACTAATCAGAAGTGGTATTCGGCGCGGACCATCGGGGTCTGCGCCAGACTGCCCGGCACCGTGGACGGGTTACCGAACTTGTTGCGCCAGTACTGGTATTCGAAGCCGGCCTTCAGCTTGCCCGGCTTCAGTCCCGCCGCCGCGCTGAAGTCGTACATCACCTGCATGTCGAGGTTCAGTTCCGGCGCGGTCGGCCCGCCAAATTCATTGCGCCCCTTGTGGCCGATGTAATTCACATACCCCTCGAAAGACCAGCCGCTGCCCAGCGGAATGCCCCAGGCGGCATTCAGCATGGCGTGCGTGTCGTAGTGGTAGCGCTTCGCAACGCCGATCGGGTCGTTGCTTTCCCACAGCGCCAGCAGGCTGATATTCAGGAAGCCCGGCACGTCCACCATCAAGGTCGGCCCGGCCACCAGCATCTGCTTGCGCGAGGCGTAGCCCTTGTCGTTCTTGTGGTTCCAGTCGAATCCCGCGGTCATGCCCAGGCCGCGCATGCCCATGCCCTTGAACTCGCGTCCCGACAGCTTGCCGATATCCCAGGTGTGGCGGTACAGCAGGTAAGCCTCGGTCGCGCTGTCATCCTTGTTGTCGGACTTGAGGATGTCCAGGTTCATGTAGTTGCTGCCGTAGGAATGTCCGCTGGCGTGCGTGAGGATCAGGATGTGCTTGCGGATGTCCTGGCCGTTATAGGGCTCGGCGAACCTGGTGCCGAAGCGGTAGCCGACGGAATTGTCCATCCAGTCCAGGGCGAACGCCGGTTGCGCAGCGGCGCCCAGCACCAGGGCCGCGGCGGCGCCAATCGATTTCACTTGCTTCATCGGTACTCCCTCTTACTTGAGTTTTAGCGTTGCGTCGAGCTTGAACAAGCCGACCACTTCTTCCAGCCGTGCCGCCTGCTCGCTCAGCGACTGGGCTGCGGCGGCCGCCTGTTCGACCAGCGCGGCGTTCTGCTGCGTGGTGTCGTCCATTTGCGTGACGGCCTGGTTGACCTGGTCGATGCCAAGGCTCTGCTCCTTGCTTGCGCTGGCGATGTCCCCCATCAGGCCGGCGACGTCCTGCACCGACTTGACGATGTCCTGCATGGCCGCGCCGGCGGAATCGGCCAGCTTGCCGCCATCGGAGACCTGCTGCACCGATTCGGTAATCAGTTCCTTGATCTCCTTCGCCGCGGCGGCGCTGCGCTGTGCCAGGTTGCGCACTTCGCTCGCGACCACGGCAAAGCCCCGGCCTTGCTCGCCGGCGCGCGCCGCTTCCACGGCGGCATTCAGCGCCAGGATGTTGGTCTGGAAGGCGATGCCATCGATCACGCCGATGATGTCGGAGATCTTTCTGGAACTGGCGGTGATCAGCGCCATCTTCTCGACCACCTGCCCTACCACGTCCCCGCCGCGCCGTGCGGAATCGGCGGTGTTGGCGACCAGCTTGTTGGCCTGCTCGGCGTTGGCGGTATTGTTATGGACGGTGGAGGTGAGTTGTTCCATCGCCGCCGCGGTTTCCTCCAGGTTGGAGGCCTGCGCTTCGGTGCGCGCCGACAGGTCCATGTTGCCGGTGGCGATGTCGCTGGTGGCCGCGCCGATGGTGCGGCTGCTTTCGCGCACCCGCAGGATGGTCTGGTTGAGCGACTCGACAAAACTGTTGAACGCTCCCGCCAGGGCTCCGATCTCGTCCTGCGTCTCGACCGGCATGCGGCGCGTCAGGTCGCCGCCGCCGCGCGCGATGTCTTCCAGCAGCTCCGCCGCATGCGCGACAGGCGCGGCGATGGCGCGGCTGATGACGAAGATGGCCAACATGCCGATGCCGCCGCCAATGATGGCGGCAATGAGCGAGGTAGTGGCGGCGCCGCGTGCGATACCGGCCAGCACTTCCGCTTCCGGCACTTGCGCGACCAGGTAGGCGTTCAGCTCGGGAATGAAGGACGACGCCACCAGGTGCTCGCCATCCGCGCCCTTGAAGCTGTCGGCGACGAACGCTTCGCCGCCCAGCAGGCGCTTGGCCAGCGCCGGCGTCATGCCGGGCATGTCGGCCAGGGTATGTTTGCCGTCCACCAGTTTCGGATCGCGGTGGATCAGGATGGTGCCGTTGGCGCGCACCAGGTAGACGTAACCGGACTGTCCCAGCTTGTAGTTGCGCACCGCTTGCGCCAGCGCGTTGACGGACAGCCCAAGCCCGGCCACCGCCTGCTTGCCGCCCGGCGTCTGCACGCGGGTGTTGATGAACAGCATATAGGAATCGGCGCTGACGTCCTTGTCGATGTCCAGCGTGTACGGCGCGCTACCGCGCAGGAAGGAATAGAACCACTGGTCGCTGGCGGCCTTTTCGTTGAGCGTGCGGTCGTAGCCCTTGTCGCCAAAGTACTTGCCGGTTTCGCGGGACACCCAGAACACGGTCGCGGCCTTGTTCGTCGACTTCAGCACCTGCGCCTGGGCGGTCCACGCGGCGGCGCCTTCGTCCGGCACGCCGGCGTCTTCCCACGCCTGCAGGAAGGTGTTGTTGGCCAGTGTCACCGATACCGCCAGCGGCGAATCGATCTGGCGCAGCACGTCGTTGCGAATGGCTGCCACCTGGGCCGGAAGCTCCAGCTGCAGCACGCGCTGGCGCGCCGCCTGGCTGGTCTTCATGATGCTCAAGGTGGAGGAGATGATAATGAACAGCAGCAGGCACAAGCCCATGCTGAGAAGAAGCTTGTGCCGAATGGACAAGCGGCGCAGCAATTCCATACAGTCTCCCGAGGTAAATATTGTTATGCGTCCAGCATAACAACCCCCGGGAGGCGCCACAATCACTCAGAACGAATATGGCGGATTCTCACAACAGCTAGCGCTACTCGATGACCGCCCGAAGTTCCGCGACTTGCGCGGCCAAGGCCGCCACTTCGGCGCGCAGCGCGCTGACTTCCTGTTCCAGCTGCGCTACCCGGTCGGCACGGCTGGCGCCGGCCTCGCCCGTTGCCGCGCCGCCGTAGGTGGCGACGGTGCCCGCACGTGCCAGGGCTTCCTCGCCGCCCAACAGCTGGCCGTAGCGCGGTTCGCGCGAGCCCGGCGCCAGGGCCAGCTTGGCCACCAGCGGCGGATACTTATCGATCAGGAACTGCAGGCCGGATTCCACTTCGGCCACCGACTTGAACTCGTGCAGGCGGCCGCTGCGGGTGCGGATTTCGCCGGCGGTCTGCGGCCCGCGCAACATCAGCATGGTCAGGATGGCAAGCTTGTCCTGCTCCAGCGTCCACTTCATGCGCATGCGGTGTTCGTACTTCACCACGCGCGCGCCGGACTGGCTGACGGTGGCCACCAGCTTGCGCTCGGCCAGGCGCGCCAGCACGTCGGCCACCGTGTCTTCGCTGATCTGCATCACCGGCTCGCGGCTGGAAAGCTGGTTGCAGCCGTTGGTGAGCGCGTTGAGCGAGAGCGGATAGCTGTCCGGAGTCAGGCCTTCCTTCTCGGCCAGCACTGCGAGCACACGGATTTCAAACGGGTCCAGAACGTCGTCCATGGTTTCTCCTTATTCGACCAGCTTGTTAAGTTCTTCCTGATCGAGCTTGTCGCAGGGCTTGAGATCCGGACAGGGCAAGCCCGCCGCCTTCATGGCAGCGGACAGGCGCTCGATCTGCTGCTCCTGCGCCACGGCGTGGTTGATCAGGCCATGCAAGGCTTTCGACAGCGGGTCGTCGCCGCTCGCGGTCACGCCGTAGGCGGAGAACAGGTGCGAGGCCGGCGACGGCGCGACCTCCTTCTGCACCAGGTGGGCCGGGTTGCCGACCGCGGTCGCGCCAGACGGCACGGGCTTGAGCACGACGGCGTTCGAACCGACCTTGGCGTATTCGCCGACGGTAAAGCCGCCCAGCACCTTGGCACCTGCGCCGATGATCACGCCGCGTTCCAGCGTCGGGTGGCGCTTGGCGCCCGCATGCAGCGAGGTGCCGCCCAGGGTGACGCCCTGGTAGATCGTGCAGTCGTCGCCCACCTGCGCCGTTTCGCCGATCACCACGCCGAAGCCGTGGTCGATGAACACGCGGCGGCCGATGGTGGCGCCAGGATGGATTTCGATGCCGGTGACGATGCGCGCCAGGTAGGAGATGAAGCGGCCCGGCCATTTCAGGCCGTGCGTCCAGCACCAGTGCGCCCAGCGATGCATGACGATCGCCTGCAGGCCGGGGTAACAGGTCAGCACCTCCCAGCCGTTGCGAGCTGCGGGATCGCGCTCGATGATGCTGCGGATATCGTCACGGAGGTGGGAAAACATGGTGGTGCGGGTGGGGATGTTAGTCAGGCAAGCATCATAGCGCATCTGCCGCTGGCTTGCTGGCTGCTACCCCGGCAAGGCCGGGTCAGACCCTAGGGTCTGACCCGCTTGATCGGGGTTCAGCCTTCGCGGGCGATGCGCTGGCGGCGCGCCTCGTACAGGCAGACGCCGGAAGCCACGGAAACGTTGAGCGATTCGACGGAGCCGAACATCGGGATCGACACCAGGATGTCGCAGGTTTCGCGCGTCAGGCGGCGCATGCCCTCGCCTTCCGAACCCATGACGATGGCGGTCGGGCCGCTGTAGTCGCCTTCATACAGGCTCTTCTCGCCGTCGTCGGACGTGCCGATCAGCCAGATGTCGCGCTCCTTCAGTTCGCGCAGGGTGCGCGCCAGGTTGGTGACGGTGATGAAGGGCACGGACTCGGCGGCGCCGGAAGCGACCTTGGCGGCGGTGGCGTTCAAGCCGACCGATCGGTCCTTGGGAGCGATCACGGCATGCGCGCCGGCGCCATCGGCCACGCGCAGGCAGGCGCCCAGGTTGTGCGGGTCGGTAATGCCGTCCAGGACCAGCAGCAGCGGCGGGCCTTCCACCGCGTCGAGCAGCTCGTCCAGGTTGCGCGCCAGCGCCAGCTGGGAAGCAAAGGCGATCACGCCCTGGTGGCGGCGGGTGCCGACGATCTTGTCGAGGCGCTCGGACTCCACCGGCATGACGCGCACGCCGGCCGCCTTGGCGTGGGCGATCAGGTCTTTCATGCGGCGGTCGTCGCGCGCCTGGTCGAAGAAGATCTCTTCAACGCTGGAGGCTTCGTGGCGCAGGCGCGAGGTGACGGCGTGGAAGCCGAAAATCATTTTGTTCTTGGACATCGGTAGTTCTCAAAAAAGGTCCGGCGCCGCAGCGCCGGATGGGGTGCTTATCGTTTTTTCTTAGGCTTGGCAGCCTTGGTCACGCGCTTGGCGCCGGTTTGCGCCTTGGCGTTCGCCTTGGGTTTGGCGGCCTTGCGCGACGCCGGTGCTGCCGGCGCGTAGCTTGGCGCCGCGCCGCGCTTGGAAGAGGAGCGGCCCGGCGCGCGGGTCGGCGCCTCTTCGCGCGGTGCGATCGACGGACCCGCCCCGCGTGCCGCCTTGCGCTTGCGCGCCACGGCCGGATTGTCGTCTTCGTTGTCGAAGCTGTCGAATTCGCCCTTGGCGCCATGCTGGCCGCCGCCCTTGCGCGCGGACTTCTTGCCCGGCGGCGGCAGCGAGGCAATCTCGCTGTCGGCCAGGCGCAGGTCGATCTTGCGCGACTCCAGGTCCACCCGCACCACCTGCACGTTGACGCGGCCGGTGAGCTGGTAGCGCTTGCCGCTGCGTTCGCCGCGCAGTTCATGGCGCGCATCGTCATACTCGAAGTAGTCGGTGCCCAGGTCGGTGATGTGCACCAGCCCTTCCACGAACAACTGGTCCAGCTGCACGAAGATGCCGAACGGCGTCACGCCGGTGATGATGCCGCTGAACTCTTCGCCCAGCTTGTCCTGCATGAAGTAGCACTTCAGCCAGGCTTCCACGTCGCGCGACGCTTCGTCGGCGCGGCGCTCGTTGGCCGAGCAGTGCACGCCCAGCGCGTCCCAGATGGTCTGGTCGCCCTTGGCCTTCGGTTCGCGGCCCTCCTGCTTGTCCTTCAGCGCCTGGCGCCGCTGGGCGTTGGAGACGGTGGTGTTGAGCACCGACTTGTCGCCAAGCTTCGGCTCGTACTTCTTGCCGGCCAAAATCGCCTTGATGGCGCGGTGCGTCAGCAAGTCCGGATAGCGGCGGATCGGGCTGGTGAAGTGGGCATAGGCCTCGTACGCCAGGCCGAAGTGGCCGATATTGTCCGGGCTGTAGACCGCCTGCTGCATCGAGCGCAGCAGCATGGTTTGCAGCAGCTGCGCATCCGGGCGCTCCTTGATCTTGCGCATCAGCTCGGCGTAGTCGCGCGCCACCGGCGTGTCGCCGCCGCCGAGCGAGAGGCCCAGCTGCTTGAGGAAATCGCGTACCTGGGTCAGCTTTTCCTTGGTCGGGCCGGCGTGGATGCGGTAGGTGCCCGGGTGCTTGTGGCGCAGCAGCAGGTCGGCGGCGCACACGTTGGCCGCCAGCATGCATTCCTCGATCAGCTTGTGCGCATCGTTGCGCGTGCGCGGGATGATCTTTTCGATCTTGCCGGACGGGTTGCAGACGATATAGGTTTCGGTGGTCTCGAAATCGATGGCGCCGCGTTCCAGGCGCGCCTTCTGCAGCGCGTGGTAGACGTCGTACAGGTTCTGCAGGTGCGGCACGATCTCGGCGCGGCGCGCCGCTTCCGGGCCCTTGGTATTGCCCAGGATGGACGCCACTTCGGTGTAGGTCAGGCGCGCGGCCGAGTGGATCACGGCCGGGTAGAACTGGTACGCCTTCAGCTCGCCCTGCGCGGTGATGACGGCGTCGCACACCAGCGTCAAGCGGTCGACGCGCGGATTCAGCGAGCACAGGCCGTTGGAGAGCTTCTCCGGCAGCATCGGAATCACGCGGCGCGGGAAATACACCGAGGTGCTGCGCTCGAGCGCATCGACATCCAGCGCATCGTTCGGCTTGACGTAGTGCGACACGTCGGCAATGGCGACGATCAGGCGGAAGGCCTTGCTGCGCCCCACTTTCACCGGCTCGCAATACACGGCATCGTCGAAGTCGCGCGCATCTTCGCCGTCGATGGTCACCAGCGGCACGTCGCGCAGGTCGACGCGCTCGCCCCAGTCCGATGCATGCACGACGTCAGGCAGTTTGGCCGCCTGCTTCAGCGCACCGTCCGAGAAAATGTGCGGCACGCCGAACTTGCGCACGGCGATTTCGATCTCCATGCCGGGGTCGTCCATGTCGCCCAGCACTTCCACGATCTTGCCCGACGGCTGCTTGAAGCGGCCCGGCTGCTCGGTCAGCTCGACGCTGACGATCTGGCCGGACTTGGCCTTGCCGACCGCGCCCTGCACCAGGATGTCCTGGCTGATGCGCTTGTCTTCCGGCGCCACCACCCACACGCCGTTTTCCTTCAGCAGGCGGCCGATGATGTGGGTGGTGCCGCGCTGAACCACTTCCACGATGGTGCCTTCCGGGCGGCCACGGCGGTCGTACCCGGTGATGCGGCCCAGCACCTTGTCGCCATGCAGCACCTTCTGCATCTCGCGCTCGGACAGGTACAGGTCGTCGCCCGGCTCGTCCGGAATCAGGAAGCCGTAGCCGTCGCGGTGGCTGGACACGCGCCCTGCCACGAATTCGGAATGGTCCGCCAGCACGTAGAAGCCGCCGGTATCGGAACGGATCTGGCCGTCGCGCTCCATGGCGTTCAGGCGGCGCATCAGGACGGCGTGGGAATCGGCTTTGACTTTGAGCGACAGCGCCAGCGTGCGCAGGTCGAGCGGCGCCTGTGCGCTGCGGAAGATGCCGAGAATGTCTTCGCGGCTGGGAATGATATGAGTGGTGTTCAAAAGGGTTTCAGTAATCTTATTATTGGTCAGTAGTGTAACAGGAAGGACCGCGCACAAAAATCTTTCGCGGGCCCTTTGACATTGGCAGAGTTTCCTCTATAATTCTGGCTCTCGCAGCAATGCGGGAACGGCGGGTTGATGCGCAGCGTGGAATGAAAGTTCATCTGGCGCAAAACTCACCAAAGCAGTATGATAGCAGATGTTGTGCATGCCCACGTGGCGGAATTGGTAGACGCGCATGGTTCAGGTCCATGTGCCGCAAGGTGTGGGGGTTCGAGTCCCTCCGTGGGCACCAAAAATTCCGCAGAGAAGCCGCTGAAAAGCGGCTTTTTTGTTTTGCGCGTCGGATTCCTTGACGCCGCCCGCCCCGCCCCACTGCTCCTGCCCGCTGCCAGCCCAGCCGTGCACGGTTCTTGCGCATTCCTCCTTACCCATCCATTCGAAGGAGAGCGCCATGAAAACCCTGCTCGCCGGCCTGCTGCTGGTTGCCAGCAGCGCCACCGCTGCGCCGGTCTTCCACTTCACATTTACACCCGGCACCTCCCTGCAGGCCCAGCAAGGCTTCCAGGCCGCCGCGGCGCGCTGGTCGAGTTTGCTCACCGACAATGTGACGATAAATTTGACGGTCGGGTTCAACTCCCTGGGCAGCGGCATTCTCGGCCAGGCGTATTCGGCGGAGGACTTCCACACCTATGCCGCCGTGCGCAGCGCCCTGGCCAGCGACGCCACCTCCGCCGCCGACGCCACGGCGCTGGCCCGGCTGCCCAGCGGCAACAGCGTCGCCATGCTGATCAACCGTACCGCCAACAACCCCAACGGCGCCGGCAGCGCCATCCCCTACCTGGACAACGATGGCGACGCCAACAACCAGCTGCTTCACCTCAGCAATGGCGCAGCCAAGGCGCTCGGCCTGCCCATCGCGCCGCAAACCCTGCCCGGCTGCATCGGCGCGTGCGACGGCTTCATCCAGTTCAACAGCGATTTCGACTTCGATTTCGACCCCGGCAACGGCACCGACCCGTTTGCCTTCGACTTCATCGGTGTCGCCGCGCACGAGATTGGCCACGTGCTGGGCTTCCTCAGCGGCGTCGACATCCTCGACTACAACGCGCCGCCCCACAACGGCCCGTTCAACGACAACGAATTTACCTACCTGGCCCCGCTCGACCTGTTCCGCTACTCCGCCGACAGTGCCGCGCAAGGCGTGATCGACTGGAGCGCCGACCACCGCGACAAGTACTTTTCCATCGACGGCGTCACGCTCGGCCCGCAGTTTTCCACCGGACTCAACTTTGGCGACGGCCGCCAGGCCAGCCACTGGAAGGACGACCTGTTCATCGGCCTGATGGACCCGACCGCCGGCATGGGTGAAACCCTCTACATTTCCGGCAACGACCTGCTGGCGCTCGACGTCATCGGCTGGGACGTGGCGCCGATTCCCGAGCCGCCCGGCTGGGCCATGCTGGGCGCCGGCCTGCTGCTGCTCGGGGTGCGCCAGCGTGGCCGAACCAACAAACTTTCATAATTGTCTTGACCGGCGCGGCGCCGGCCATTACTATGCGTGCCTCGTTGCAGAACAACGCAACCGATGCCCACGTGGCGGAATTGGTAGACGCGCATGGTTCAGGTCCATGTGCCGCAAGGTGTGGGGGTTCGAGTCCCTCCGTGGGCACCAGAGAATTCCGCAGAAAAGCCGCTCAACAGCGGCTTTTTTGTTTTGGCGCGCCGCCGGGTGCCGCCGACAAAGTTGCACGAAATTATTAATTTCCCCTTGACCGATCCGGTTCCGGCCATTAATATGCGTGCCTCTGTTGCAGACAACACAGCAACAGGATGTTGAAGAAGTTAGCGCCCACGTGGCGGAATTGGTAGACGCGCATGGTTCAGGTCCATGTGCCGCAAGGTGTGGGGGTTCGAGTCCCTCCGTGGGCACCAAGCGCTAACTTCAGAGACAAATGCAGTACCAGTGCCCACGTGGCGGAATTGGTAGACGCGCATGGTTCAGGTCCATGTGCCGCAAGGTGTGGGGGTTCGAGTCCCTCCGTGGGCACCAAGAATTCCGCAAAAAAGCTCCCTTCGGGGAGCTTTTTTCATTGGCGCTTCCGCTCAGGCGGCCAGTGCCGCCTGCACCGCGCCGGCCAGGCTGCGCGTCGGGCGTCCGATCAAGGCCTCGAGCGCCTTCCCGTCATCGTACAAGCCGCCGCGCGCGGCACCGGCATCCGCGTCGGCCAGCAGTTCCGGCCATGGCGGCGGCACGCCCGCCCCCGCCAGCAGGCCGGCAAAGTCCGCTGGCGGCACATCCTGGTAGACGACGTCCCGGCCCGCCTGGCGCCCCGCCTCGGCCGCCAGCTCGGCCAGCGTGAAGGACGTGCTGCCGGCCAGTTCGTACACCTCCTTCGGCGCCGCCAGCGTCAAAACGGCCACGGCGGCGGCCGCGTAGTCGGCACGGGCCGCGGCGGCAATGCGTCCCTCGCCCGCGCTGCCCACCATCTCGCCGCGCTGTGCCGCGGCGGCGATGCGGCCGTTGAAATTCTCGACATACCAGCCGTTGCGCAGCAGGGTATACGGCAGGCCGCTGGCGCGGATCGCCTCCTCGGTGGCCACGTGCTCCCCGGCCAGGCGCAGCGGCGAGCGATCGGCGTGCAGGATGCTGGTGTAGGCCAGCCGCTGGACGCCGGCGCGGCGCGCCGCGTCGATCACGTTGCGGTGCAGCGCCGTGCGCTGGCCCACCACGTTCGCCGAGACCAGCAGCACGCGCTCGGCGCCCTCCAGCGCCGCATCCAGGCTGGCGCGGTCGCCATAGTCGGCGCGCCGTACCTGCACGCCGCGCGCCGCCAGGTGCGCCACCTTGGCCGGCTCGCGCACGGCCGCCACAATCCGCGCCGCCGGCACGATCTCCAGCAAGCCTTCCACCACCAGGCGGCCCAATGCGCCCGAAGCGCCAGTTACAACAATCATGGTTTTCTCCGTGTTCAAGAATGAGGTAGGGCTATAATAGGGCTCACACTAACTTTTCGTAAGTACGCACCTTTTCGTAAGTATGGACAAATCTTCCAAATCCCTGCGGGCCGCCCTCGCCCGCCGCGCGGCCCGCCCGGGCAATGTGCTGGCTGCCGCCTGCCCGTCGCGGGCAGTGCTGAGCCATGTGACCAGCCGCTGGGGCGTGCTGGTGCTGGTGGTGCTACTGGGCGGCATGCACCGCTTCAGCCAGTTGCGCAAGGAGGTGGGCGGGGTCAGCGAAAAGATGCTGGCGCAGACCCTGGTCGCACTGGAAGGCGACGGCTTCGTCCTGCGCACTGCCCTGCCGGTCATTCCGCCCCATGTCGAATACAGCCTGACGCCCATGGGGCGCGAGGTGGCCGAGCGGCTCGAAGTGCTGGTCGACTGGATCGAAGACAATCTGCCCCGCATTCTTGCACCGCAGGAAGAAGGCGGGGCGGGCTTGTAATACACTGGCGGTGTGGAACAGAACAACACCATCCTGATCGCCAGCGGCGCCGGCCTCGATGTGGCGGCGCTGGAGCTGGCGCTTGCCCGGCACGACTACCGCGTCGAGTCGGTGGCCAGCGGCGACCTGGCGCTGGCGGCCGCGCGCGCCGGCAACGTCACCCTGGTCCTGCTCGATGCCGCCCTGGCCGGCAGCGCCGAACTGGAACTGACTGGCCAGATCACGCAGGCGCGCGCCGAACGCCGCATCCCGGTGCTGGTCATGTCTTCGCGCCCGTCCAAAGACGAGCAGCGGCGGGCCGCACGCGCCGGCGCCGACGGCTACTTCGCCCTGCCGCTCGCCACCACCAGCGTGCTCGACCACGTGCTGTTCGCGCTGCAAGGCAAGCGCATCGGCGGCCACGACCTGGAAGTGAACTACCACTTCATGGCAGCCGCCTCGCCGGACGCCGTGCTCCTGCTGGACCTGGACAGCGGCTGCCCGGTCGACCTGAACCACCGCGCCGAGCAGCTGTTCGGCCGCAATGCGCTGGAGCTGCTGGCACTGCCGCTGGCCGAGCTGTGCGACCCGGCGCAACTGGCCGACATGGTGGAACGCGTGCAAGCGGGCGAACTGCGCGTGCACCACATCAGCTTCCGCCACAGCAGCGGGCGCATGGTCGAGTGCGAAGTGCGCGGCGTGCGCATTGCCAAGCCAGGCCGGCGCCTGTTCCATATCCGCCTGGTCGACGTCACTGGCGCCCAGCGCGCGGAAGCGCTGCGCCTGGGGCAGGAGCAGCTGCTGGAAATGATGGCGCGCGGCGTGCCGCTGGCGCAAACCCTGCAGGCCCTGGTGCGCCTGGTCGAAGCGCAGTCGGACGGCGTGCTGTGCTCCGTCATGCTGCTTGACCAGGACGGCGTGCACATGCGCTGCGCCTGCTGCCCCAGCCTGCCGCCCGCCTACTCGGCCCTGCTGGAAGGCATGGCGATCGGCCCCGGCGTGGGCTCCTGCGGCACGGCCATGTTCCGACGCGAAGCGGTGGTGGTGTCGGACATCGAACACGACCCGCTGTGGGCGCCCTATCTCGACCTGATCCGGGAATTCGGGCTGCGCGCCTGCTGGTCCATGCCCATCATGCTGGACGAGCACACCGTGCTGGGGTCGTTCGCCATGTACTACCGCAGCGTACGTTATCCCGAGGCGGAAGAGCAGCGCCTGATCGGCGTCGCCAGCCACCTGGCCAGCATCGCCATCGAACGCTCGCGGCGCGAAGCGGAGCTGGAGGGCCACCGCAGCCACCTGGAGGAGCTGGTGGCGGCGCGCACTGCGCAGCTGTCGCGCGCCAAGCAGCACGCCGAGCTGACCAGCGAGGAACTGCAGGCGGCGCTGGAAAACCTCAGCATGACGCAGGAAGAACTGGTCCGGCGCGACAAGCTGGCCGCCCTCGGCGCGCTGGTGGCAGGCGTGGCCCATGAGCTGAACACCCCGATCGGCAACAGCCTGGTCACCGCCTCCACCCTGGCCGACCAGACGGCGCGCCTGAGCGAACAGGTGGACGCCGGCATCCGCCGCTCGGAACTGGACAACTTCCTGGCGCGTGCGCGCGAAGCGGGGGAAATCATCGAGCGCAACCTGCAGCGCGCCGCCCACCTGGTGGCCAGCTTCAAGCAGATTGCCGTCGACACCACCGATGCCCAGCGCCGCCCCTTCTACCTCGACCAGATGCTGCAGGAATTGCTGGCGCCCCTGTGGGCCGGCCTGCCGCAGCCGCGCCCCAACCTGGTGCTGGACGTGGTGCCCGGCCTGCAGCTGGACAGCTATCCCGGCCCGCTGAGCCAGGCCCTGTCGCACCTGGTCGACAACTGCATCTCGCATGCCTTCAGCGGCCCGGGGGACGGCGAACCGGCCGTCACCATCAGCGCCAGCGCCGAAGGCAGCGACGTGCTGCTGTCGGTGTCCGACAATGGCGTGGGCATCGCGCCCGAGCAGCTGCGCCGCGTGTTCGACCCCTTCTACACGACGCGGCTGGGCGCCGGCCAGTCGGGCCTGGGCCTGTACATCACGCACAACATCGTGACCGGGGTCCTGGGCGGGCACATCGACGTGGTCAGCGCGCCCGGCCACGGCAGCACCTTCACCATGCGCATCCCCAGCACGGCCCCGCGATGAAGCGCCGCACCGCACTCCTGCTGGCTGTCGCCACCCTGGCCACCGGGGCCGCCCTCGCCCGCCCGGCCTGGTGGTACCTGTACCAGAGCCGCCTGGACGGCCAGCGCGCCTGCTCGCAAACGCCGCTGGGCGAAGGCTGGACACAAATTGCCGGACCATTCAAAGATGCCCATTGCGAAAAATTGGTGCGTACTAAATAATGAAGCCAAAGCAAGAAGCAACGCCATCCCAACTCGAAAGGAGACCGTATGTTTCAAAATCCCGAGCAGTTCGCCGCCGCTACCAAGACCCTGTTTGAGTTCCAGCTGGAGACCTTCAACACCCTGACCAACCGCGCCATGCAAGGCGTGGAGCAAGCCGTCGCCCTGAACATCGCCACCGCCCGGAAGGCGCTGGACGAGAATATCGACGCCGGGCGCAAGGTCAGCGCCTCGGCCACGCCGCAGGAAGCCATGGACGTCATCAACGCCCGTCTGCAGCCCGGCATGGCCGCCACCAACGCCTACAACCAGCAGCTGGGCTCCCTGCTCAGCGAAATGTCCAGCGAGTTCCACAAGGCCGCCGACGCCCACCTGGCCGAAGCCAAGTCCAACCTGAGCGCCTTGATCTACGACGTGACGCAAAACGTGCGCCCCGGCTCGGAAAACGCGGTGGAGATTGTCAAAAATGCCATCGACAACGCCTTCAAGGGCTATGAGCAGGTGACCCAGGCCACGCGCAACGCCGTCACCGCCTTCGAGCAGCAAGTGGAAAAGGCCAGCGCCAAGACCAAGAAGGGCTGACAGCGGGCCTGCCGGCGCGTTATACTGTATATAAATACAGTTTTCGCGCCGCGCTGCCTGCATGAACCCAGTCCTTGAAAATCCGTTTTATTACCTGGAGAACTTCCATCAGGTCCTGCAGTGGATTGGCGAACGCTATAGCGACCTGCTGACGGAGGAGGAAGCCGCTTTCCTCGCCAGTTTCCCCGCCCTGCCCCAGCCGGCGCGCGCCCTGTTCGTGCGCATGGTGATGCGCAAGGGGGAGCTGTTCCGCGCCTCCAAGCTCAGTTACCCCGAAATCGGCTGCGCCCTGTCCGCCGCCGCGCCGCTGGTCGAGCAAGGCTGGGTGGTGCAGGACCCGGAACTGACGCTGGACGAACTGTTCGAACTGCTGCAAAAGCCCGAAATCACGCGCGTCTTCGCGCTGGGCGGCGCCGAGCGCAACGCGCGCAAGGCCGACCAGCTGGCTGCGCTGCGCCTGCGCCACGCGGGCAGCCACCGCTTCACGGCCTGGTACGCCGATGCGGGCGACCAGGCTTACCGCATCCTGGCCAAGCCGCTGTGCGACCGGCTGCGCCTGATCTTCTTTGGCAACTTCCACCAGGACTGGTCGGAATTCGTGCTGTCCAACCTGGGCATCTACCGCTACGAAAAGGTCGAGTTCTCGCCCGCCGCACGGGGCTTCCGCTCGCGGCGCGACATCGACGACTACCTGGCCCTGCACGCCTGCCGCGAACGTTTTTCCGACGGCGAAGACCCGCTCGTGCTGGTGCAGGAACTGCCGGCGCCGGCCGGCGACAACGAATGGCTGCACAGCCGGCGCCAGAAGCTGCTGTTCCAGTTCGGCCAGCAGCTGGAAAAGCTGGGCAACTGGGCCGGCGCCTTCGAGCTCTACCAGCAATGCGCCTATCCCGGCGCGCGTGCGCGCGCCATCCGCGTACTGGAAAAGGACGAGCGCCTGGGCCTGGCCTACGAATGGCTGCAGCGCGCACAGGCCGCGCCGGAAAGCGAAGCGGAACGCCAGCAGCTGCTGCGCATGGCGCCGCGCCTGCGCCGCAAGCTGGGCCACATGCGCGAGCCGGCCTCCCGGCGCACGACGGTCGAACGCATCGACCTGCTCCTGCCCCTGCCCGGCGAGGCATGGTGGGTCGAGGGCGTGGTGCGCGACCACCTGTGGCAGGATGAAGCGCCCTGTTTCTACGTGGAGAACGCCCTGGCCAATTCCCTGTTTGGCCTGCTGTGCTGGGAGGCGGTGTTTGCCGCCATTCCCGGCGCCTTCTTCCACCCTTTCCACCACGGCCCGGCCGACCTGCACAGCGCCGACTTCCAGCGCCGCCGCGCCGCCCTGTTCGACGCCTGCCTGGCGCGCCTGGAGGACGGCAGCTACCGCGAGGCCATCCGCGCCAACTACGCCGCCAAGGCGGGCTTGCAGTCGCCGTTCGTGTACTGGGAGGCGATCGATGAGGAGCTGCTGGCCCTGGCACTGGACTGCATCCCGGCCGCCCACCTGCGGCTGTGGTTCGAGCGCATCCTGCAGGACATCAAGTCCAACCGCAGCGGCTTCCCCGACCTGATCCGCTTCTGGCCTGCCGAACGGCGCTACCAGATGGTGGAAGTCAAGGGGCCGGGCGACCGCCTGCAGGACAACCAGCTGCGCTGGATCGACTACTGCGCCGAGCACGGCATGCCGGTGTCGGTCTGTTACCTGGCGTGGCAGGCATGAGCGCAAGCCCCGGCTACACCATCGCCGTGCGCGCCCTGTGCGAATTCACGGCCAAGCAAGGCGACCTGGACCTGCGCTTCACGCCCACGCCGACCGCGCAGGAAGGCATCGAAGGCCACGCCGTCGTCACCGGCCGGCGCGGCGAAGGCTACGAACGCGAGGTGAGCCTGTCGGGCGACTTCGGCCCGCTGCGGGTGCGCGGCCGCGCCGACGGCTACGACCCGCGGCAGAACCAGCTGGAGGAGATCAAGACCTATCGCGGCTACCTGTCGCGCCAGCCGGCCAACCACCGCATCCTGCACTGGGCCCAGCTCAAGGTCTACGGCCACCTGCTGTGCAGCGCGCGCGCCCTGCCCGCGCTGCGCCTGGCGCTCGTGTATTTCGACATCGGCACGCAAAAGGAAACCGTGCTGACCGAGGAGGCCGACGCCGGCGCGCTGCGCGCCTTCTTCGAAGAACAGTGCAGCCGCTTCGTGGCCTGGGCCGAGCAGGAACTGGCGCACCGCACGGCACGCGACGCCCAGCTGCGCACCTTGCGCTTTCCCCATCCCGACTTCCGCCCCGGCCAGCGCGCGCTGGCCGAAGCGATGTACCGGGCCAGCGCGCGCGGCTGCGCCCTGCTGGCGCAGGCGCCGACAGGCATCGGCAAGAGCATCGGCAGCATCTTCCCCATGCTGAAGGCCAGCGCCGAGCATGGACTGGACAAGGTGTTCTTCCTGGCGGCCAAGACCAGCGGCCGCAGCATGGCGCTGGGCGCGCTGGAAACCATCAAGCGCAGCGCCCCACTGCTACCCTTGCGCGCACTGGAGCTGGTGGCCAAGAGCACCGCCTGCGAGCATCCCGACAAGGCCTGCCACGGCGAATCGTGCCCGCTGGCGCAGGGCTTCTACGACCGCCTGGCCGCCGCCCGCGCCGAGGCGCTGCGCCAGCCCATGCTGGACCGCGCTGCCGTGCGCGCGGCCGCCCTGGCGCACCAGGTCTGTCCCTACTATCTGCAGTCGGAGCTGGTGCGCTGGGCCGACGTGGTGGTGGGCGACTACAACTACTACTTCGACGTCAGCGCCATGCTGTACAGCCTGACGCAGATGAACGGCTGGAAGGTCGGCGTGCTGGCCGACGAAGCGCACAACATGGTGTCGCGCGCGCGCAAGATGTACTCCGCGCAGATGGAGCATGTGCGCCTGCGCGTATTGCGCAAGAGCGCGCCCGAGGCACTGCGCAAGCCGCTGGACCGCGTGCACCGCCAATGGAGCGCGCTGGAGAAGGAACAGGACGCCGAATACGCCAGCCACGCCGCGCTGCCGGAAAAGTTCATGGCCGCGCTGCAGAATGCCTGCACCGAGATCGGCGACTACATGGCCGAGCATCCGGCCTGGTTCGATGCCGACGTGCTGGACTTCTACTTCAATGCCCTGCAGTTCGGACGCCTGGCGGAAAGCTTCGGCGAGCATTCGCTGTTCGACATCGAGAAGTCCGACGGCGGGCGCGGCGCGGCAGCGGGCCGCGCCGGCTCGGTGCTCTGCATCCGCAACATCCTGCCGGCCCCCTTCCTGAAGCCGCGCTTCGAAGCGGCCCATGCCGTGGCATTGTTCTCGGCCACGCTCAGTCCCTGGAACTATTACGCCGACACGCTCGGCATGCCGGCCGACACGGCCTGGGTGGACGTGGCCTCGCCCTTTGAAGCGCAGCAATTGCAGGTGCACATCGCCAGCCACATCTCCACGCGCTACCAGCACCGCACGCGCTCGCTGGCGCCCATTGCCGCGCTGATGGGCGAGCAGTACCAGCGCCAGCCCGGCAACTACCTCGCCTTCTTCAGCAGCTTCGATTACATGGAAAAGGTGGCCGAACTGTTCGCCACGTGCCACCCCGAGGTGCCGCTGTGGCGCCAGGAGCGCCGCATGGATGAAGGCGCACGCGACGCCTTCCTGGCCCGCTTCCAGGAAGGCGGCCAGGGCATCGGCTTCGCCGTGCTGGGCGGCTCCTTTGGCGAAGGCATCGACCTGCCCGGCGAGCGCCTGATCGGCGCCTTCATCGCCACCCTTGGCCTGCCGCAAATCAATCCGGTCAATGAACAGATCAAGGCCCGCATGGAGGCTGCGTTCGGCGCCGGCTACGACTACACCTACCTCTACCCCGGCCTGCAGAAGGTGGTGCAGGCCGCCGGCCGCGTGATCCGCACCACGAGCGACCGCGGCACCGTGCACCTGATCGACGACCGCTTCGGCCGCCCCGAAGTCCAGGCCCTGTTCCCCGCCTGGTGGCAACTCGATTCCCCGAACCGTTCTGCATAGTCGCTGCCCGATCTCAGAAGCGCCCACCGAGCCGAACTTCCGATGCTGCTAGAGCCCCTTGACCTTCTGGTAGCCGCTGCGGCTGACGGGAATGCGCCGCCCGTCCTGCAGGATGGCACAGTGGCTGTCCTTGGTGGCCTGTTCGATACGCTCGATGCGCTCGACATTCACGATCCACGAGCGGTGCAGGCGCACGAAGCGCGTCTGGTCCAGTTGTTCCTCCAGCTCCGACAGGCGCTGGTTCTTCAGGTAGGACTTGCCCTCGGCCAGGATCTCGACGTAGTCGTCCTGCGCCTCGATGCTGTCGATGCGCTCGGCGGCAATGACATGCACGCGCGCGCCATCGCGGATCAGCACCCGTTCCAGCGGGCCGTTGCGCAGCGCCGCCTCGCTTGCCATCTGCACCACCGCCGGCCGTGCGCCGCCCAGCCGCGTGCGCGCATGCGCCAGCGCCTGGTCCAGCCGCTCCTGCGGATAAGGCTTGAGCAGGTAATCGATGGCGTGCACCTCGAACGCCTTCAGCGCGTACTGGTCATAAGCCGTGGCGAACACATAGTGCGGCTTGCTGCCGGCCAGTTCCACCACTTCGAAGCCATCCAGCTTGGGCATCTGGATGTCGAGGAACACCAGGTCGGGTTCCATCTCGGCAATCGCCTTCACGGCCTCGAAGCCGTTGGCGCATTCGGCCACCAGCTCCACGTCGGCGTGGGCACGCAGGTACTCGCGCATGACGCCGCGGGCTAATTCTTCATCATCGACAATGATGACGCGCATGGTTCAGGACTCCTTGGTTTCCGCAGGCAGCGTCAGCGCCACCCGGTATCGATTATTCTCATGCGTGCAATGCACGCTGGACTGATGGCCATAGGCCGCCGCCAGCCGCTCGCGCACGTTGACCAGGCCGATGCCGTTGCCCTTGCGGGGCGGCGTGTCCGGATCGGTATCGTTCTCCACGCTGATCTTCAGCAGCGAGCCTTCGCGCCGCGCATCGATGCGCACCATGCCGCCTTCCGGCAAGCCGCCGATGCCATGCTTGACGGCGTTTTCCACCAGCGGCTGCAAGATCATCGGCGGCAGCAGGCAAGGCAGCGCGGCCTCGTCCACCGCCTGCTCCACGCCCAGGCGCGCGCCGAAGCGCACCTTCTCGATCGCCAGGAAATGCCCGACCAGGCGCACCTCTTCTTCCAGCGTGATCTTGCCCTGCGCCTCGATCCCCAGGCTCTGGCGGAAGAAATCGGACAGGCGCTGCGTCATGTCGCGGGCACGCTTGGCATCGATCGACGTCAGCGCGCTGATCGAGTTCAGGCTGTTGAACAGGAAGTGCGGATCGATCTGGGTGCGCAGCATGCGCAGTTCGGCGTTGCGCGCCATCAGCTTCGATTCCAGCTCGCGTTGCTCGGCCTGGCGGGCCCGTACGAACTCGGCGAACAGGTAGTTCAGCGTGGCCAGCAAGCCGTACATCAGGACGCCCAGGCTGAACAGCAGCGCCGTCAACTGCGGCCGCGCCGCGACGCCCTGGGCACCGAAGGACTCCGCGGCGCCGTTCCACACGCCCATCAGGAACACCCAGAAGAAGCCGGCGCATATGGCGGCGGTCAGGGTCGACACCAGGATCACCACCGGGCTGCGTTCGCGCAGCGGATTGGCCTTGCACATGTAGTAAGCGGAAAAACCGGCGCCCACGGAAAACAGCAGGGTCACCGGCACGGCAAACAGCATGGCGCGCAGCGGCGGCTCGTTGCCCAGGACGGCGACCGCCCCGCCCAGGCCGAGCCCCAGCAGCAGCCATACCGTCAAGTACAGCAGGATGCCGCTGCGGCTGGTCAGCACCCGCTGCATCAGTTACGGATTTCCACGCCGCCCATGATGGCGGTGCCGCGCACCACCAGGCGCTTGCTGGTATCCTTGGGCTGCATGGTCTTCTCGTCAAAGCCGCCCATGATCGGCGTGCCTTCCAGTTCCACCGACCAGTCGGTCGGCACCTTGATCGAGATGCCCCCCATCAGGGCGAACACGTTCACCACGGCCGTGCCGTTCAGCGAAGCGGTGCGCATGTCCAGGTCGACGCCGCCCATCACGCTGGTGATGTCGCCGCCGCGGAAATCCTGCGTGGTGACCTTGCGCTGGAAGCCGCCCAGGACCGCGGTCAAGTCCAGCACGCGCTCGGCGGTCTCGCCTTCGGACACGGTGAACAGGGCGGAGCGGTCGGGATTGTCGATGTCGGCGAGGCCATCGGCCGACGACGACGCATTGCGGCGCCGGGCGCGCAGCACCATCATCAAGCCCACGGCAATGATACCGATCGGGAAAATCACCCGCCAGCTGATGTAGATCAGGCCCAGGCCCTTGAGCAGCGAGAGGAAGCCGAAGCCGAGCATGAAGATGCCGGCCAGGGCGGCACCGCTGCCGCGCCGCGGCGCCTGCGCCAGGGTCGTGGCGCCCACCGCCATCAGCACGAAGGGCCAGAAGTGCAGGTGCATCTCCAGGTCGATCCAACCGAGGTTATCGATCAGGAACAGGAAGCCGGCCAGAATCACGGCGGCGCCGATGAACATCTGGGTGGCGGTATTGCGGTCGCGATTGCTGCGCATTATTGGTTCTCCTCTTTTTTAGCGGTGTATTTAATCACAATCGGGTTCACCAGCATGCTGATGCCGGCGATGATGACGAGGATGGGCCAGCTGTTGTGGAAATTCAGGCCCCACAGGCGCTCGAAGGACACGTAGAACCAGCCGGCGAAGGCGATCTGGCACAGGCCGTCGACCACATGTTTCGGCGCGGTCGGCGGGATCAGTTTGGCCGCGCCGAACAGCATCACCAGGAACGGCCAGTAGCGCCACAGCTGGCCGATGGGCGGCATCGGAATATCGATCAGGAACAGCACGCCCACGGCGATGACGATCAGGCCCCAGAGCAGCTGGCTACGGCCTTGCATTTCTTTGCTCATTTTCTTGCTCCCCGTTGATTGGATGGTGCAACGATAGCGGAGAGCGGGCGGTGGCGAAACGGCTTTTCGGTGAATGGCGGCGGCGCGTCGGTGAATGGCGAAATTTTCAGCGAACGGCGAAGCGGGACGAAAAAATGCCCGCTGCAGGCAGCGGGCCGGTGGCGGTACGGAAGCCTAGCGGCCGCCTTCCATCTTCGGTTCGAACAGCATCAAGCCCCAGCCCAGTTGACGGCGAATCTCCTCTGGCGAAGGGGGTGGCTTGACTTCCTGCGAACGGCGCTCGAGGTACTCGCGCACCACATACTTGGATGGATGGTTGGTTTGGGTCATGATAGGCCTCCGTATTCTGGTGGGGCCGGCCGCCGTGCGGCGCGAGCCGGCTCGGGAATCTGGTGCCGGTTCTGTGGCGACCGGCTGGCCTGACGGATGGCCCTCGCTTCAAGTCTTCTTCGCTTGCAGGGCGCATCGGTCACGCTTCCATCTTATGGCCGCGCCCCTTTTCCAAACGGTGCGTTTGCGTACAAATCCCCCACCGGTTCGGCTCTTGTTCCTGTCGGAATTGGCCTACGCATTGTGGCGTCGAGCGCAGGCAACCTCGAGCACACAAAAAAATTCTGCTTGAAGTTTGTGCCGGAGTGGACGGGGCCCCGCAAACCCGGCCATGGTCTGTTCGCTTGAAAACATACACACTTCACTAATGAAATATCTGCGAAAGGCAGTGGGCTATATTGGTCTGCGTTAGCAAGCAGGAAAGGTTATGTTAACAGCAGGCCACTGATGATATGACCGAGCAATCTCTTGCGTGCTGACAAAGCACCGCTTCACCTTCACAACAACACAACTCAAGGGGTATTAACATGAAGAAAGCGTTTCTAAGCAAGGTAGCCGGCACACTGATGCTGACCGCAGGGCTGTTTGCCAGCTCGGGCGCGATGGCTCAGACGACTTTGACCTTCGATGCTGCAGGTAATGCCATCTTTGGCGCACTGCATGCCACGCCTGGCGACTATATCGACACCTATCTGTTCTCCGTCGATACCAATGCCAGCTATGCCAGCGGTACCGTCGTCGTGGGCAAAACCTGGATCGATGCCGCCCGTCTGGCAAACTATGGCATCACCGGCATCCAGTTCTTTAAAGTCGAAGCCGACAACAGCCAGACCAATCTGGGCACGGTGTTTGACACTTCTTCGGGCATCGAGTTCTTCCCGATGGACGCCCTGATGTCCGGCAACTATGGCTTTACAGTGACTGGCGCCACCGCCATTGAAGGCATGGGCGGTTCGTATGCCGGTAACCTGAACCTGGCTGCTCCGATTCCGGAACCTGCTACCTATGCAATGCTGCTGGTAGGCGTAGGCCTGCTGGGCTTGGCTTCCCGTCGCAAGTCCAACGACAAGCTGGGCTAAGCCGCCCTTTCCCCCGTGGAAACCCGCTGCGGCGGGTTTTTCCTTGCCTTATTTCTTCTTGCCGGCTTCGGGGACGGGCTTCGAATCGGCCACGCCAACCTCCTTGGCGGCGGCCACCTGGGCCACGTAAGGCCCTGGGTCGCTGCATGGCGGCGGCACAGCCGATGGCTTGCCGCCGCTACCTTTCCCTTTGAAGTAAGCGGCCGCGACGCGGTCTTGCGCGAGGCACAGCTTATACGCTGCGACCTTGTCGCTCCACGCCTGCTTCTCCTTGGCGGCGGCGGCGGCGGCCTTCTGCTCTTCGGTCGGCGCCGGCAAGCCGGCGTGGGCTGCGCTGGCGGCCAGCAGCAGTGCGATCAGGGGCGTCTTCATGGGCTAGCCTCCTTAAACGGTCTTGGGCGCAGGGGGCGGCACCACTTCCCCGTCGTGCTCTGGCGCACGCACGCGCGGGATCTTGCCCTCCACGATTTCCTGGTACCAGATGTCGTGGTGTTCGCTGGCCCAGGCATCGTCCACGAAGCCTTCGCGCATGCCCCGGTAGGCGCCTTCCATGCCGATGGTGCCGAGATAGATGTGGCCCAGCGCAAAGGCCATCATCAACACCGTGGCCGTGATATGCAGCAGGTTGGCGCCCTGCATCACGAAGCGCGTGTAAACAAGGCCCGGAACCAGTTGGTCGAGCACGAAACCGGACGCGCTGGCGGCCAGTCCCAGCAGCGTGACGCCACCCCAGAACCACAGCTTTTCGCCGCCATTGAAGCGGCCGGCCGGCGGATGGTGGCGGCCCAGGCGCGCCAGCCACGTGAAGTCGGCGGCGATGGGGAAGTTATCCTTCACGAAGACGGCGAAGGTGACCAGCAGCGAGACCGTAAACACGGGCCCGACAAGATTGTGCAGGGTCTTCAACGCATAGGTCAGGTAGCCGAACAGGGTGTGGCCGATGAGCGGCATCAGGATGAATTTGCCGAACATCATGCACAGGCCGGAAACGGCCAGGATCACGAAGGTGATGGCCGTGCTCCAGTGGACGAAACGCTCGAGCGGCGTGAAGCGCTGGATCTTGCGCCCGGTCGGCGGCGCGTGCACCTTGAGCGGGCCGCTGAACAGGTAGATCCCCGCCAGCACGGCCAGCACGCCGATGATCAGCCAACCGCCAATGCTCATCATGGGGCCATTGCGGAAGCGGCGCCACGCTTCGCCGGCGCTGGTGGGCGTGTCCTGGCCGGGCAGCTGCGCCTTGGGCTGGATCAGGACGCCCGACTCGGGATACGGCAGGCTGCTGTAGTGCGTTTCGCCCGCCACGACCTGGCGCCACACCGGCGCCGCATTGCCCGGCTGGTCGCGCGTGCGCTCGGCCTGGTTCTGCTTCAGGATGTCCACCGATTCCACGCGCGCAGCGGCGGCGGGCGGAGCGGCGGCAGGCGCCGGCGGATCCGCCGCAAGGGCGGCGCCGCCAGCGGCGGCCAGCAACATTACGGCCAACCATCGTTTCATGGCGCGCCTCCTAGCGGTTGGTCTTCTGGTACTCGTTTTGCAGCTGCCCGCGTTCGCGCACCTGCCGGTCCCACGCCGCCTTGTCGCCCGGCGTCCACCCTTTCGCCACCTGCGCGGTGCGCGCCCCCTTGTAGGCCGGCTCGTCGCCGCGATTGACCGCGCTGCCCTGCTTCGATTGCGACACCTCGCCGCAGCCGGCCAGCGCCAGCACTACCGCCAGCAGGAAGGTTTTCATGATTTCGCCTCCGGTTTGCCGTACGCGGTACCCCAGCCCCAGACTTCACTGCCCTTGCCGCGCGTGACCACGCGGGTGCGGAAGATGTCGGCCACCACGTCGCCGTCGCCCCCCAACAGCGCCTTGGTCGAGCACATTTCGGCGCAGGCGGGCAGCTTGCCTTCGGCCAGCCGGTTGCGGCCGTACTTCTCGAACTCGGCCTGCGAGCCGTTTTCCTCCGGCCCGCCGGCGCAGAAGGTGCACTTGTCCATCTTGCCGCGCAGGCCGAAAGTGCCATTGGACGGGAATTGCGGTGCGCCGAACGGGCACGCATAGGAACAGTAGCCGCAGCCGATGCAGGCGTCCTTGTTGTGCAGGACCACGCCTTCCTCGGTGCGGTAGAAGCAGTCGACCGGGCAGACCGCCATGCAGGGCGCGTCCGAGCAATGCATGCACGCCACCGAGACCGATTTCTCCTGGCCGATCACGCCATCGTTGATGGTCACCACGCGGCGCCGGTTCACGCCCCAGGGAACTTCGTGCTCGTTCTTGCACGCCGTCGCACAGGCGTTGCACTCGATGCAGCGCTCCGTGTCGCATATGAATTTCATCCGTGCCATGGCAATCCCCTCAGCCCGCGAAGCGTTCGATATTGCAGATGGTCGTCTTGGTCTCCTGCATCATGGTGACCGAGTCGTAACCGTAGGTGGTCGCGGTGTTGACCGCCTCGCCACGCACGATGGGCGCCGCGCCCTCCGGATAGAACTCCAGCATGTCCTTGCCTTGCCACCAGCCGGAGAAGTGGAAGGGAATGAAGGCCGTGTCGGGGCCGACACGCGGCGTCACCAGCGCCCTGACCTTGATGCGCGCGCCCGTCGGCGTGGACACGACGACATAGTCGCCGTTGCGGATGCCACGTTCGGACGCCGCGCTCGGATTGATCTCGACGAAATTCTCCTGCTGCAGCTCGGCCAGCCACGGGTTGGAGCGCGTTTCCTCGCCCCCGCCTTCGTACTCCACCAGGCGCCCGGAGGTGAGAATGATCGGGAACTTCTGCGCCAGGCCATCGTCAAGCGCCTTCTGCTGCACCGTCTTGTACAGGGTGGGCATGCGCCAGAAGGCCTTCTTGTCTTCGTGCGTCGGGTATTTCGCGGCCAGGTCGGGCCGCGTGCCGAACAGCGGTTCGCGGTGCAGCGGCACCGGGTCGGGGAAGTTCCACACCACGGCACGCGCCTTGGCGTTGCCGAACGGGTGCACGCCGTGCACTTTCATGCACACGCGCTGGATGCCGCCGGACAGGTCGGTCTTCCAGTTCTTGCCCTCGGCAGCGGCCTTCTCCGCCTCGCTCAGTTCATCCCACCAGCCCAGCTTCTTCATCAGCACGTGGTCGAACTCGGGGTAGCCGGTGGTGATGTCGGCGCCCAGGGAATGCGAGCCGTCTTCGGCCAGCAGGTTCACGCCCTCGCGCTCGACGCCGAAGTTGGCGCGGAAATTACCGCCGCCGTCCATCACGTGGCGCGTGTTGTCGTACAGGTTGGCCGTGCCCGGGTGCTTCAGCTCCGGCGTCCCATAGCAGGGCCACGGCAAGCCGAAATAGTCGCCGCTCAGGTCATAGCCGGTGTCGGCATCCTTGCCTGCGCTGCAGCGCAAGGTCTTTACGTCGAACATGTGCATGTTGCGCATGTGGGCTTTCAGCCGCTCCGGCGACTGGCCCGTATAGCCGATGGTCCAGCTGCCGCGATTGATTTCGCGCAGCATGTCTTCCGGCTCCGGCTCCATCATGTTGCCCTTGCCCGGCACCAGCTTGATCTTCGCCACCAGTTGCTTGCCAAAGCCCAGCTTCTCCGCCAGTTGGTACATGATCATGTGGTCGGTGCGGGATTCGAACAGGGGCTCGATCACCTTCTCGCGCCACTGCAGGGAACGGTTCGAGGCGGTGACCGACCCGGACGTCTCGAACTGGGTTGCGGCCGGCAGCAGGTAGACGGCGCGGTTCGGGTTGATCTCCTGTCCTTCCACCTTCATCGCTGCCATTGCGGCCGTGGCGGATGGGTAGGGATCGATCACGACCAGCATGTCGAGCTTGTCCATCGCCTTCTTCATGTCCAGCCCGCGCGTCTGCGAGTTGGGCGCGTGGCCCCAGAAGAAGACTGCCTTGACGTTGCTGTCCTGGTCGATCAGCTCGTTCCTCTCCAGCACCGCGTCGACCCAGCGCGACACCGTGGTGCCGGACTTCTCCATCATCGCCTGCGATGCGAACTGGCTCTTGACCCATTCGTAGTCCACGCCCCACACGGTGCACCAGTGCTTCCAGGCGCCGGTGGCCAGGCCGTAGTAGGCCGGCAGCGAATCGGGATTGGGACCGACGTCGGTTGCGCCCTGCACATTGTCGTGGCCGCGGAAGATGTTGGTGCCGCCGCCGCTCTTGCCGACGTTGCCCAGCGCCAGCTGCAGGATGCACGAGGCGCGCACGATGGCGTTGCCGATCGTATGCTGCGTCTGCCCCATGCACCAGACGATCGTCGAGGGGCGATTCTTCGCCATCGTCTCCGCCGCCTGCAGCACCTGGGCTTCCGGCACGCCGCAAGCCTCTTCCACCTTGTCCGGCGTCCACTTGGCCACTTCCTCGCGGATCTTGTCCATGCCGTACACGCGCGCCGCGATGTATTCCTTGTCCTCCCAGCCGTTCTTGAAGATATGCCAGAGCATCCCGTACAGGAACGGGATATCCGAGCCCGAGCGGATGCGGATGAACTGGTCGGCCTTGGCCGCCGTGCGCGTGTAGCGCGGGTCCACCACGATCATCTTGCAGCCGTTCTCCTTCGAATGCAGCATGTGCAGCATCGACACCGGATGCGCCTCCGCAGCGTTGGAGCCGATATACATGGCCGCCTTGGCGTTCTGCATATCGTTGTAGCTGTTGGTCATGGCGCCGTAGCCCCAGGTATTAGCCACGCCGGCCACGGTGGTCGAATGGCAGATGCGCGCCTGGTGATCGCAGTTGTTGGTGCCGTAGAAGGAAACGAACTTGCGCAGCAGGGCCGCCTGCTCGTTGTTGTGCTTGGACGAGCCGACGAAGAACACCGAATCCGGGCCGCTCTTCTTCTTCAGGTCCAGCATCTTCGCCGAGATCTCCTGCAAGGCCTGGTCCCAGCTGATGCGCTGGTACTTTCCGTTCACCAGCTTCATCGGATACTTCAGGCGGTACTCGCCGTGGCCATGCTCGCGCAGCGCCGCGCCCTTGGCGCAATGCGCACCGAGGTTGAGGGGAGAGTCGAACACCGGCTCCTGCCGGATCCAGATGCCGTTCTGCACCACCGCATCGACCGCGCAGCCCACCGAACAGTGCGTGCAGACCGTGCGCCGCACCACCTGCTTGCCATCCACGGCGGCGGTGACGGGGTCCTTGGCCTGGGCCTTGCGCATCAGGGGCGTTTGCGTCAGCGCCGCCCCAAGTCCTATGCCGATGCCGGAACGCTTGAGGAATGCGCGGCGGTCCATTGTCGGCAAGGCGCGCGCCAGGCTGCCTTCCAGGCTCGCCGCAAAACGTCCAGCGCCACGGGGACCGGCAGGTCCTTTACGTGTGAGGAGCATGATGAGACCTCCGCTCAGATCTTGGTGGTGCGGTAGTACTTCTGGATGTGTTCAGTGAGGCGGTAACCGGTGCCGGGGGGCGGCTCGGGTTCCGCAGGAGGCACTGTGTCCGGCGGGCCGCTGGCGATCTTCGCCGCCACGCCGGCGGCAGCCAGGGCGCCAAGGCCAGTGAAAAAGGACCTTCTTCCCGTTTTGGATTGCGTTGACATCATGGTCTCCCTTGCCAACAACAGTTAGTCTTTTAACACTAGCACAAATAGTTTAACGATGCACTAAATGCTAGTCATGTCGAACGCCTGCGTTTCCACCTCGACGAAGCTGCGCGCCAGGCCGCCGACCGCGCGGTAGTAGGCTGCCTTGGGATGGGCGTCGATGGCGTCGAAAAGCTGGCGCGCCCAGGGCTGGATATGGGCGCAAAAAAAATCCTTCTGTGTTGCTATGCTGCCATGCAGCAAACGCATCGCATCGCACAGGGCGGCGAAATGGTCCTCGCTTTCGGTCAGGTGCTCGGAGCGCTCCAGGCCAAGCCTGGCCAGGTCGGCGCGCAAGGCGGCCAACGGTTTCTCCATCAGGAAGCCGGACAAGTAGTAGGAGCCGTACAGCATCACGTCCGGCTTGCCGACGCCGATGAACAGCGATTCATATTCATCGCGCACGCGGTCCTGGTCGGTCTTGCCGCTGGCGCGCTGCATGGTGCGCCAGGCGTCGGCCAGCACGCCTTCGCCTTCGATGGCAGCATCGGCGATCAGGTCCAGCACCACCTGCGATGGCGGGCCGTAGAACAGCATGGCAAGCAGGCCATACAGCTCGGAACGCGCATATTCCTCATCTTCAGTCATCGACGTTTTACCTCAAAAATGGAGACTTCCGTTGCCGGCTGCATCATGTCGATCACACGGCAGTCGGGACACATGCGCAGGCGGGCCGGGTTGGCGGCGAAGGCCCCGTGGCCAGCGAGCTTGCTCACCATATTCTCCACCATTTGCAGGGTACCGAAGGGCTTTTGGCAGCTGATGCAATGGTAGGGCTGGGCCTCGTTGATGACGCGCGCCTGCCTGGTTTCCGGCCCCAGTGCGAGCCGCGGCACAAGCGCCAAGGCCTGCTCGGGACAAGTATGCGCGCACAGGCCGCATTGCACGCAATTCGCTTCGGTGAAGCGCAGCTGCGGCAAGGATGGGTTGTCCGTCAGGGCCGATTCGGGACAGGCGCCGACGCAAGCCATGCACAAGGTGCACTTGTCCGTATCGATCTCCAGCGTGCCGAACGGGGCACCTTGCGGCAGGGCGATCACGGCTGGCGCCGCAGGCGCATGCCGTGCCAGGTGAGTGATTGCGAAGTCCAGGCTTTCCCGCTTCGCAGCCGCGACATGGAAGGTCGCTGCGGGCAGCGCGCCCTGGCCCTGCGCCCCGCCCTGCGCCGCAAAGCGCTGCAGTGCGCGGTCCAGCTCCGCCGCATCGCGCGCCTGCAGCAGGTGAAGCTGGATGTTGCGGTAGCCAAGGCCATCGATGATGGCCTGCGCGATGGCCATCTGCGCCGATAGCGCGTCCAGGTATTGCGGCGCTTCCCCGCCCGTCGCCAGCACGGCGACGTCCACCGCGCCGTAGGCGACGGCGGCAAGCCACAGGTCCATGCCCACCGAAGCCACGTGGTGCACGCCGAGCGGCATCACACGCGCGGGCACGCCGTGCGCCGCCCCCGCCGCGGCGAGCTGTCCAAGTTCCTGCACCAGCGTCCCGCCCTCCTCTTCGCTGTGCAACAAAATCGCGGGACGCATCCCGCCCGCGCGTGCGAAGGCCGCCAGCATCGCGCGCAGCTTTTCGCCAAAGTCCGGCGCTCGCGGCCAGGCATAGGTCAGTGCACCGGAAGGACAGACCGTGGTGCAGGCGCCGCAGCCCGCGCACAATTGCGGCGTCACGGTGATGTGGTTGCCGGCGCTGGCGATCGCCTCCGCCGAGCAGATGTCGATGCAGGCGTTGCAGCCGGGCTGGCGGCTGCGGCTATGCGCGCAAATGCTTTCCTTGTACTGGAAGAAGCGCGGCTTGCTGAAGGTGCCGACCAGTTCCAGCATCTGCATTGCCGCCAGCGCGGCCGCGCCCTCATCCGCGCCTGGGGCAAAGTAGCCTTGCGGCGGCTCGTGCATGCGCAGCAAGGGCGTCGCGTGCAGGTCGAACACCAGGTCGAATTGCGCGCTGCGCTCCGTGTCGAGCCGCTCGAAGTCGATCGCCGCCACGGCGCCGCAGGCGGCCACGCACGCGCGGTGCGCGCCGCAGCGCTCCAGGTCGACCTGGTAGGCCAGGCTGATCGCCCCTTCCGGGCAAGCCTTCACGCAGGCATTGCAGCGCGTGCACAGTTCAAGGTCGATGGGATTGGCCTGCCGCCAGCTCACGTCGAAGGCGCCCAGCCAGCCTTGCACGCGCGGCGCGCTGCCGCTGAAGGTGGGCCAGGCATGGCCCGCCAGCGCGGCATCCTCGCCATCGGTAAGCAGGACGCTGACCTGCAGCTGGCGTTCGAGCTTGCGCGCCCAAGCCAGCACGCGCCTGGCCGGCCCCACCAGCAGCACGCGCCCTTCGGACTGGTACTCCACCTCCGGCACCGGCTCGGCATCGGGCATGCGCGCCGCGGCCAGCAAGGCCGCCAACTTTGGCGTGGCGCCGCGCGCTTCGTCGCTCCAGCCGCCAGTCTCGCGCAGGTTGACGAAGCGCAGCGGTGCGACCGTGGGCTTCATCTCGGCCAGTTCGCGGAACAGCGCCTCTTCCTGCGTGCAGCCGATGATGATGCGCTCGCCGCCCTCCAGGGTTTGCAGGTACTGGCCGACTTCCCGGCGGCATAGTTGGGTAGCCACCGGCAGCGCTTCGCTCTCCAGCGCCGCGCCGATGGCGGCGCCATCCAGCGGCATGGTGTTGTTGCAGCTACAGATCCTCGTCTTTTGGCTCATTCTCTTCTTCCGCCGTGAATTCACGGGCAATCAGGTCCTTGGCATGGTTGAGGGCTGCCACCATCAGGGGCGTCAGGGGTTCGAACTTGTTGTAGTCGTCGATGTACGTGTCCAGGCCGTCCATCACGTTGAAGTGCGGATCGGCGAACAGTTTCTTCATGGCGGCGCGGCGCACCGCTTCGTCGACGCCGCGCGCGACGAACGGCGTGAAATCGGACTCGGTGGTCAGGTTTGCCACCTGTTCCAGCGTGGGAGCTGGCGCTTGCGCTTCGGCCGCCGGCGGGGGCGTGCATGGTGCGGGCACGCCGGCGTCATCGCTGGCGGCAATGTCGGCCGGCGGGGATTCGCTCTTGACGCGCGACCAGCGTGCAAAGAAGGTTTCAGCAGCCATGGTGGCCTTCACCTTCGGCGCGCGCCATTTGCTGCACGGCCGCGCCGCCTTCGAAGGACGGGCGGCGACGCTTGCCTTTCGGTTCCGGCCGGTAGTATTCGGCGACGAAGGTTCCCAGGCGCTCCACCATCGGCGCCGGCAAAGGCAGGGTATCGACCTGCTCGCCGCCGTCCATCAGGCGCGCAGCCTCGTTGTACGACAGGGTCACGGTCAGCGGCACCGCCAGTTCGCCCTCCTGGCGCCACATCACGAACCAGCACGGCGCGCCCGAGTCGAGGTTAAGGAAGTACCCTTCCGCCTCGTCCGAATACAGGCGCAGGGAAAGTCCGGTGAATAGCCACAGCGTTTCGGCCGGGTCGTCGCGCAGGCAGCGCGGGGCGCCGGCCGGCAGCGGCGACAGCACGACTTCGCCCGGCAGCCATTGGAATGGCTGCCAGGTGCTCTTCAATGGCTTGCGCTGCATGACAACGGCAAGACTGAGTGCATCCGTCTCCACCATCCCCCCGGCTTTGAAGAAGATATAACAATACTGCACCAGATTTAGTAAGATGCGCAACATTCCCGAAAATCAACCAAGGAGATCGCATGCATCGTTCCAAGCCCGCGCAATTCATCTTCGCCCTGTTCGCCTTCCTGATGGCGTTCAGCGTGCATGCGCAGAAACTTCCCAACGTTATGATCCTGGCAACTGGCGGCACCATCGCGGGCACCGGCGCCTCCTCCACCACCACGGTCGGCTACACTGCCGCCACGGTCGGCGTGCAGCAGCTGATCAAGGCCGTGCCTGAACTGGGCAAGATTGCCGACGTTACCGGAGAACAGGTTTTCCAGATCGCCTCCGAAAGCATGACCAACGAGCACTGGCTGACCCTGGGCAAGCGCGTCAACGTGCTGCTGGCCCAGCCGAACGTGGACGGCATCGTGATCACCCACGGCACCGACACCCTGGAAGAGACCGCCTACTTCCTGAACCTGGTGGTCAAGTCGCGCAAGCCCGTGGTGCTGGTTGGCGCCATGCGCCCTTCCACCGCCTTGTCGGCCGACGGTCCCATCAACCTGTATAACGCGGTATTAATTGCCGGCAGCCAGGACGCCATCGGCAAAGGCGTTTTGGTCGCCCTGGGCGATCAAATCCATAGCGCGCGCGACGTTACCAAAGCGAATACCTCGACCCCGGACGCATTTAAAACCGCGGAATTGGGCATGATGGGTTATGTGCAGGGTCCGAAGGCCCATTTCTATCGCGTATCGACCCGCAAGCACACCACGGAATCCGAGTTTGATATTTCCAACCTCAATTCCCTGCCGCAGGTGGATATTGTTTATGGCTACGCGAACATGAATTCAGTGGCATTGAATGCGTTTATTGCCGCCGGCGCCAAAGGGATTATCCACGCCGGCACCGGCGACGGCAGCCTGGCCGCCAAAATTAAACCCGATCTGATTGCCGCGCGCAAGAATGGCACGATTATCGTGCGTTCCAGCCGCGTGGGCCAGGGCATTTTGGCGCGCAATGGCGAAGCCAATGACGACGAGCTCGATTTCGTGGTGTCGGATACGCTGAATCCGCAAAAAGCCCGCATCCTGCTGATGCTCGGCATGACGAAAACCAGCAATACCAAAGACCTGCAGCGCATGTTCTACACGTATTGATCGGCATGCCCCACAAGCCCGCGCGTGCGGGCTTTTTAACACCCTGGTCGCGCCAACTATTGGCGCGATTACGCCAAGTACCAGTCTAGCGCTGCAGCGCCCGCCCAGCAGCGGCCAGCACTTCCTCGGTCAGCCGCTCCACGCGCGGCGATTGGATGCGCCATGAATGCCAATACAGCTGGACATCCAAATATTTACCCGGCGCCAAGTCCACCAATTCTCCCGTAGCCAGCATCGCTTTATATTGCTGGCTTGGCAGCATGCCATATCCCATGCCCAGCCGGATTGATTCGACAAATGGGTCGCTCGCAGGCACATATTGGATGGGATAGGCGCCCAACGGTAATCCAAGCTCGCGCTCGATAAAGATTTGTTGCAGCGAATCTTTGCGATCGAAAAACATGACGGGCGCCTTGCGCGCCGCCTCGCGATTTAAACCGTCAGGAAACCAGCGCGCCACGAAATCAGGACGCGCCAGCAGGCGGTAACGCATATGTCCTAAATGCTGCGAGCGGCATCCGCGCATCGGTTCGGGTTCGCTGGAAACGCCAGCCAGGACCAGGCCTTTTTCGAATAGCGCATAGGTATGGTCCTGGTCGTCGAGGATTATCTCCAGCAATATATTTTCGCGGTTCAGGAATGGACTGAGTTCGGGAAGAAACCAGGTACCGAGGGTGTCGTTATTAACGGCAACCGGAATACGGGGCGGTGCCGCTTCAGCACGGTGCAATTCCGCCAGAAACTCCTCTTCCATTAAGCGGCTGCGCCGTAAATATTGCATCAGCTGCTGTCCGGTACTGGTCAACCGGATGGGACGGCTGCGCACCAGGAGCGGTGCGCCGATCTCCGCCTCCAGCCCGCTGATCCGCTGCGATACCGCCGATGGCGTCAAATGCAGCGCCGCTGCGGCCGCCTCGAAGCTACCGCCATCGATCACCGCCAACAGCGCCTGGCCCTGTTTCGTGTCCGGGATCATCCGCCCACTCCTTAAGTAAAATTAATGAAGACTGAAACATATTAATTCAACTTCATTTGCAACGGCCACCCCCGCACAATCGGGGCTCGATCAAAGGAGCTTAAAATGCAGAGTTTTGTGAACGGTTTAGGGCTGGGCGCCAGCCTGATCATGGCGATCGGGGCGCAAAACGCGCACGTCTTGCGGATGGGCATCAAGCGCCAGCATGTCGCGCTGACGGTCGTCGCCTGCATCGTCATCGATGTCGTACTGATCGGCCTGGGGGTGGCGGGCGCCGGGGCGATGATCCAAGATTCGCCCCTCCTGATGACCGTGGCGCGCTGGGGTGGCGCGGCGTTCCTGCTGTGGTACGGCTTGCGCAGCTGGCGCTCCATGCTGACGCCCAAGTCGCTTGCGGTCGAAGCCGCCGCGCCGGCGCCCCATGCCCGGGAAGCGCTGGCCAGCGTGGCGGCCCTGTCACTGTTGAATCCACACGTCTACCTGGATACGGTAGTCCTGCTGGGATCGGTCGGCGGCAGTTACCCGGCCGGACAGCGCTGGGGTTTTTCCGCCGGCGCCATGACCGCTTCCCTGTTGTGGTTTACGGCCCTGGGCTTTGGCGCCACGCGCCTGGCAGGCGTGCTGGGCCGGCCGCTGGCCTGGAAATGCATCGAAGGGCTGACCGGCGCCATCATGTTCGCCCTGGCCGCCGGCTTGCTGCTTTCGGGCGCTGCCGCTTAGGGAGCGACCAGCAACCGGCCCGACAGCGGGGCCAGCGTGAGGGTCAGCTTGCCATCGGCGCCCACCGTAGCGGCGCTGGCATCGAGCGCATCGGCAAAGCGGCGCGCCGTGAAGCCGGAAGGCAGGCGTACCGTCACCGTGCGCGACACTGTCGCATTGTTGGTGGCGGTAAGCGCCTCGCGCTTGCCATCCTTGCGCGCGAGCACGATGACGTTGTCGTCCAGGTGCAAGGGCGCCCCGATGCTGCCGTGGCGCAGGATGGCATGCTGCTTGCGCAGCGCCGTCATCTGCTTGACGAACGCGAGCATGGACTCGTCCGGCATGCCGCCCTGGTCGCTCCACGGGTAAGCCATCCGGTTCAATGGATCGTCGCCGCCGGTCATGCCCACCTCGTCACCATAATAGATGACGGGGGCGCCCGGAAAGGTCATCTGGAAGAAGATGGCCAGGCGGTAACGCTGCTTGGCCAGGGCGATTTCCTGCGCGCTGGCGCCCTCCGTATGGCCCAGATAATGCAGCGAACGTGCAACATCATGCGTTGAAAGCACGTTCATCAGCGCATAAAACGCTTGCGGCGGGTAGCTTTCGCGGATCAGCTCGATGTTGTGGTAAATCGCGCCGGCCCGGATGCCGGACGCATAGTCGAGCGCGGTGTTGCGGAAAATGTAATTCATCGTCGAGTCGAAGGTATCGCCGAGGAAGTACTTGGAAGCGTCGAACCAGGTTTCCGCCACGGCGATCGCGTCCGGGTTCATGTCCTTCACGGTCTTGCGCCATTCGCGCCAGAAGTCATCCGGCACCCAGGGCGCCACGTCCATGCGCCAGCCGGCTGTGCCCTGCCCCAGCCACAGACGGGTGATTTCGCCGGCAAAGCGCCGGTACGCCGGCGACGATTTGTCCAGTTCCGGCAGGTCCGGCACGCCGGTCCAGCCAGCGTATTGCTTGTTCGGGTCGCTTTCTTCCGGTTTGAAGCGGTACCAGCTGGCGTATGGCGATGCCGGATTGATCTTGCCGCCGCGGAAAGCGCCGTCCGTACCGTACTTCCCGAACCGGTCGAAGTACAACGAATCACTGCCGGAGTGGTTGAACGATGCGTCCGGCAGCACGCGGATGCCGCGCTTGGCTGCCTCATCCACGAGGCGCTTGAAGTCCTCGTTCCTGCCAAAGGCCGGGTCGATCTGGCGGTAGTCGGCCGTGTCGTATTTGTGGTTGCTGGCGGCCTTGAACAGGGGCGTCATGTACAGCGTATTCGCGCCCAGGCCTGCGATGTAGTCGAGTTTTTCGATGATGCCGGCGATATCGCCGCCAAAGAAGTCGTTGCTGCCCCACTGGTCCGAACCATCGCCGGCGCCAGGCCGGTATGGTTTGTCCAGCCAGCTGGCGTGCACTTCGACCGGCTTATCCTGGTACAGCGTCACCCCCACCTTGGGATCGTTGCCGCGGTCGCCATTGCGGAACCGCTCCGGGAAGATGTAGTAGTAAACCGCATCCTTGGCCCAGGCCGGCACGCGGAAATCGCGCGCGTAACTCGTGTGGCGAAAACGGCGCACGCCCTTGCGATCGGCGGGCGCCATCACCACCTGCCCCGGCCCGTTGGCGCCGCGCTCGCGGGTCCAGTACACGGACTTGGCATTGTTCTGGTAGAGGTAGGTCTTGCCGCCGATCTCGGCTTCAAAGTAATAGCCGTAGATTGCCGGCTCGGCAAAGGCGTGGCTGGCTTGCCAGTGGCCGCCCTGGCGCACCAGGGGCACGCGCGCCACCTCCGCGTAGTCGATGACGTCTTCCGGCCCCTCCACGCGGCGCTTTTCCAGCACCAGGGTGAGGCGCGTGACACCCGGCTTGGCCGCCACGGAAAACGTCAGCGGCGTGCCAGCTGGCTGGGCGCCAAAGGGGCGCTTGTGGGCCAAGGAACGGCTATCGAAGCGCAAGCCGAGCGCCACGGGTTCGCGGACCGTTGGCGCGGCAGGCGCGGCAAAACTCAGCGGGCCGATCGTCACGTGCGGCACGCCACCCTCCAGCACCAGCTTGACGGTGTGCTGTCCCGAGAACGGAAAACTCAGGTTGTTGGCGCCACCGGGCGCTTCGCCATTGGCGGCACGGTAGGGCTGGCTTTCGCGCAGCAAGTTGCCTGGGGCATTTGCCGGGCTCCCGTATGTACTCGAACTACGCCAAGTAGCATCGCTGATCTTGAATTCCGCACGGCCGGTGAGGTCCACGTTCAGGTACCAGGCATGGCAACTGTAGCGGAAGGCATACTCCGGCAAGACACCCCAGCCATTCATGCCACCGCGCAGGTAAAGCTGCTCTCCCTTGAGCGGATCGGGCTTGCAATCCTGTCCAGCAGCCAGGGCCGGGGCGGCGGCCAGCAGAAGAAGGCAGGAAAATGCGCGTGCAGCGACCATGGACGTCTCCGTGTTGTTTTAGGCGACTGTACCAAAACTACAGCCGGTTTGCGAGTTAAGATTTCTCATGCTCATCCTCTACGCTGGCACCATCGTCCTCAGCGCCTTCCTGCTGTTCCAGGTGCAGCCGATCATCGGCAAAATGGCCCTGCCATGGTTCGGCGGTTCGGCCGCCGCCTGGACCGTGTGCATGCTGTTTTTCCAGGTCACGCTGCTGCTGGGCTACCTGTACGCCCACCTCAGCAGCCGCTACCTGACGCCTCGGCGCCAGGCCTGGCTGCACGCGGGCCTGCTGCTGGCCGCCGCCCTGACCCTGCCCATCGTCCCCAGCGACAGCTGGAAGCCCGGCCCGAACGATGACCCCACCATGCTGCTGCTGGGCCTGCTGGCCGCCAGCATCGGGCTGCCCTACTTCCTGCTGTCCACCACCGGCCCCCTGGTCCAGCACTGGTTTGCCCAGGAACGCCCCGGCAGCGTGCCCTACCGCCTGTTCGCGCTGTCCAATTTCGCCTCCCTGCTCGGCTTGCTGAGCTATCCCCTGCTGTTCGAGCCGCGCTTCACGGCGAGGGAAATGTCGACCTTCTGGTCGGCCGGCTTTGCGCTGTTTGCCCTCTTCTGCGGGGCCCTGGCACTGAACGGGCGCGGCCGCAGCGCCGCCCGCCACACCCTGCGCGAGGATGCGGCAGCCGGCAAGCCCAGCCTGCGCGACAACCTGATCTGGTGCGCGCTGGCCGCCGTGCCTACGGTGGTGCTGATGTCGGCCACCAGCCACCTTACCGCCAACATCGCGCCGATCCCCTTGCTGTGGGTGCTGCCGCTGGTGCTCTACCTGTTGACCTTCATCCTGTGCTTCGAAAGCGCGCGCTGGTACAAGCGCTGGCTGTTCCTGCCGCTGATGGCCGTGCTGACACCGGTCGTGATCGCCTGCTCGACCTTCCCCAGCCTGATGCCTTCGGGGATCGTCTGGCCGGTCCTGCTGTTTTGCGTCAGCATCTTTACCTACTGCATGGCCTGCCATGGCGAACTGGCCCGCCTGAAGCCGCCGCCCACCCAGCTCACCGCCTACTACCTGATGATCGCCACCGGCGGCGCCCTGGGCGGCATGTTTACCGGGCTGCTGGCGCCCCGCGCCTTCAACGACGACTACGAGCTGACCTTGTCCTGCATTGCCGCCGTGTGCGTGGTCGCCGCGGCCTGTTACCACCGGCCTGCCGAGCCCATGCAGCGGGACGCGCGCATCAAGGCCACGGTCTTTTGCACCACCCTGGTCGGCGTGCTGTGGGCCGCCAACGCGCTCTGGCCATCGACGCCGACGGCCAAGGCCCGCAACTTCTACGGCACCGTCAAGGTCAAGGATGCGGAACACACCGGGGGCACGGTACGCCAGCTCACCCACGGCGTGATCGTCCACGGGCGCCAGTTTCTCGATCCGGAAAAGCGGCGCTGGCCCACCACATACTACGGCGACAAGAGCGGCGCCGGCATCGCCATCGCCGCCAGCCGCCATGGCGCGGGCCAGCGCGTCGGCGTCATCGGACTGGGCGCCGGCACCATGGCGGCCTACTGCCGGCCCGGCGACGTGTACCGCTTCTACGAAATCAATCCCTTGGTGAACCAGTTCGCCGAGCGGCATTTCAGTTTCCTGCGCGATTGCCCGGCCAACAAGCAATTCGCACCGGGCGACGCGCGGCTGGTGCTCGACGTGGAGTCGCCTCAGCAGTTCGACATGCTGGCGGTGGACGCCTTCTCCGGCGACGCCGTGCCGGTGCACCTGCTGACACAGGAAGCGTTCGCCATCTACTTCCGCCACCTGCGCGCCGATGGCGTCCTGGCCATCCATATTTCCAACCGCTACCTGGACATGGCGCCGGTGGTGCGGCGCGCGGCCGATGCCTTCCAGCGCACCGCCTTCCTGTCAGAGAATGCGTCGGACCCGGCGCGCGGCACCACGGCCTCGACCTGGGTCCTGATCGGGCCGCGCGCGCGCCTGCAGCGCTATGCCCTGCAGGAAGTGCCGCCCGCCCCCGACGTGCGGCCGTGGACCGACGACTACAGCAGCCTTTTGGGAATCATGAAATAATCGACAAGCCCTCTACCGCTGGAAAGGAATGACGATGGATGCAGTGAAAATCGATATCGGCCTGTCCGACGACAGCCGCGCCCGCATTGCCGATGGCTTGTCGCGCCTGCTGGCCGACAGCTACACGCTCTACCTGATGACCCACAACTTCCACTGGAACGTGAAGGGGCCGATGTTCAATTCCCTGCACCAGATGTTCATGACCCAGTACAGCGAACAATGGACCGCGCTGGACCTGATCGCCGAACGCATCCGGGCGCTTGGTTACCCCGCCCCCGGCACGTATGCCGAATTCGGCAAGCTGACCTCGATCAAGGAAGTACCCGGCGTGCCGAAAGCAATGGAGATGGTGCGCCACCTGGTGACCGCACAGGAAGCGACGGCACGCACCGCGCGCTCGCTGCTGCCTGTGGTGGACGAAGCCAACGACCAGCCCACTGCCGACCTGCTCACCCAGCGCCTGGATGTGCATGAGAAGACGGCCTGGATGCTGCGCAGCCTGCTTGAGGAATAAGCTTCAGGTCATCCGGTCGGATGTAATGATGAGCTCGCCCGGCGGCGGGTGCAGTGCCGCGTCCAGCATGGCGTGCGCGATGCGCCCGGCCGGGTTGATGCGCCACGCGCGCGGCAAGACCGGTCCCAGGGCGGCCAGCAGCGGCGCAAAGATGACCTCGCCCAGCCGGAATTCCTCGCGCGCGCCGCCGATCAAGCCTGGCCGCGCAATCACCAGCGATGGGAAGCCCAGCGAGCGCAACCCATGCTCGACCTCGCCTTTTACCCGGTTATAGAACACGCGCGAACCGGCGTCGGCACCGATCGCCGAATTGAGGACGAAGGTGGGCGTGCCACGCTGGCGCGCCAGGCGTGCGACGGCCATCGGGTAGCCGTAATCGACCTTGCGGAACGCCGCGCGCGAGCCGGCGCTCTTGATGGTCGTGCCCAAGGTGCAAATCACGGCATCCGCCTGCCACCAGGGTGCGTCGGCCGGCAGGCAATCGAAGTCGACCAGCGGCGCGGTCAGTTTGGGGTGCGGCGGCAAGGCGCGCCGCACGGGCGCCACCACAGCGCTCACCTGCGGCGCCGCCAGTGCCAGGCGCAATACTTCACGGCCGACCAGGCCGGTGGATCCAACCAGCAGCAGTTTCAAGGTGCAAGCTCCGGGCAAGCGTCCGCCAGCAGGCCGGCCCAGGCCCGGCATCCTTTGGCGGACGGGTGGTAGCCATCCTCGGCAGCGAGGCTGGCATCGTTGCGCGTATCCAGCAACAGGGGCACATGGTGCAGCCAGTCGTGCCGCCGCGCCAGGGCTTGCAGGCCACGGTCGAGCGCCGCCGCCTTCAGGCCCATCACCCAGCGCAGCGGATACGGCAAGGCGGGAAACGCCTGCATCGGCGGCACCCCGGACAGCAGCACCACCCGCGGCGTGCAACGGCGGCGCAACTGCTCGATCAGTGCCAGCACATCGCGCTGCCAGGCGCCGACCCGGCGAAAAGCCACCGCATCGTTGACGCCAAAGGCGACCAGCAATATATCGACAGGCGCCTGCGGCACCTGAGCCACCATCTCGGCCAGCGCGTTGCGCACCGTGGCGCCATTGCGGCCACATGCGTGCCACTGCACGGCGCGTCCGCTGCGCTCCGCCAGCGCCTGGGCCAACTGGGCGCCGATAGCCTCCTCCTGGTGCGCCGCTCCAACGCCCGCCACGGGCGACTCGCCGACGCACAGCACGCGCAACGGTGGCCCGCCCGCCGCAGCCTGTACGACGCCGCAGCGCGCGCCAGGCGCTTCCGGCAAGCGCGGCGTGCGCGCGCGGGTACGCCTCCCCTGTGCCAACAGCAGGGGCAGCAGCGGCAGCGCGACCAGTTCGGGGAAAAGATTTTTCATGCCGTGATGATAGCGCGTTGCCGGCGTTCTGCCGGCCTGCCGAGCATGGCGCAAACCTTGATTTCAGTAATGTATAATTTCCACAAATATATTTAAGTTGAAGAAAATGAAAAAGCTGTCCACTGCCCTCCTGCTCGCCACCCCGGTATTCGCCCACGCCGCCCCCTTCACCCTGTTTGCCGGCAAAAACATCGCGCTCGAACAAGGCACCAAGGTAAGCGGCGACATCGCTGCCAAAGGCAATCTCCAGGCCAAGATCGGCACGGAAGTCAACGGCAATGTGCTGGCCACCGGCAACGTCACCTTGGAACAAAACGCGAACGTGCGCGGCGACGTCAGCTCGGGGAGCAAGGTCAACCTGAAGTACCAGTCCCAGGTGGGAGGGAAGGTCAGTACCAGCACCAGCGACAAGACGGCGGTCACCCTGGAACAAGGCGCCAAGGTGGGCGGCACGATCACGCACCAGGAAGGCACCAAGCTGACCACCAAAGTCGACGCGTCACACGGCGGCGAAGTCTTCGCCAACGTGGCGGCACCGGCATTGCACGAACTGCCGAAGGCGACCACCTTCAGCGCCGGCACGACCGCCTTCAACCTGAACGCCTACACGAGCGGCACCCTGGCAGGCGGCTATTACGGCGGCGTCAACATCGGCTACGACTCCACGCTGACGCTGACCGCCGGCTCCTACTACTTTGACTCGCTCAACGTGAATGCGGACGGCAAGTTCATCTTCGACCTGTCGGGCGGCGCGATCAATCTGTACATCAAAAAAGACGTCAATATCGGCGAAAAGTTCGAGTTCGTCACCGTCAATGGCAGCGCAGGCAACATCTACACCGAAACCCTGGGCAGCTGGAACCAGGGCAGCCATGGCGCCTGGTACGGCACCCTGTTTGGCTCCGGCTCGGACAGCACCCTGCATTTCAACCAGCACTCCACGCTCGGCGGCACTTTCCTCGCCACCAAGAATATCCAGCTCGATCTCAACACCACCGTCGCCGGCCTGCCGTCGGCGCCGAACCAGGGAACGCCGAGCGCGGAAGTTCCGCTGCCGGGCACCTTGGCGTTGATGGGTCTGGGCTTGCTGGCACTGGCCGGGCTGCGCCGCCGCGGCGCCGCCTGATGCAATCGTAGTCGAGGGATATTGGCCTGCCCTACAGGAATCGAACTTGTGACCCTCGGCTTAGAAGTCCGCTCCGGCACACTTTTCAATGTTTTCCGTTTTCTTTACAAGTCTTTGATTTTCAACGAAAAAGCAGCAAAATGAGGGCTTGCCGCCGAAGCAATACTTTCCGATTTTTGGGGTTATTTTGCTAGAATTTGCCTACGCAGTGCCTACGCAAACTGCGCACTCCAGACCATCGGCTCATGGCAAAAATCAATTTCACGGCAGAACGGATCTCGGCCTTTCAGTGCGAGCCAGGCAAACGGCAATCACTGCTTTGGGACGCAAAAACCCCTGGCTTGGGGCTCCGGGCCAGCGATGGCGGCAGTAAATCATACATCTTCGAGACGCGCCTAAATGGAAAAACCTTGCGGACTACCATTGGTGACGTCCGCACCTGGACCGTGGTCAAAGCACAGGCAGAAGCAACACGCCTGAAAGCACAGGTCGACCTTGGACTCGATCCACGCCAGCTGCGCGTCGAGCAACTCGCCAACAACGCGGTGGCACGATCCCAGGCAGAGCGCCGAGAACTGACACTTGACGAAGTCTGGCCAATTTATCTTGAAGACAGAAAACCCCGGTGGAGCGAACGCCATTATGCGGACCATATCCAACTGGCCGCGCCGGGCGGCCAGAGCAAGAAGCGCGGTAAAGGGAAAACTGTGGCCGGCCCGCTTGCGCCATTGATGTCACTTAAACTTGCCGACTTGTCGGCTTCCGTGCTGGCTGAGTGGGCTGCGGAGGAATCAGCAGCCCGCCCCACCAACACCACGCAGAGCTACCGCAAGCTGAGGGCATTCATCCATTGGGCTGAGAGCCAGGAAGAATATTGCGGCATTATTCCCACCGATTCTTACAAGGCGCGCAAAGTGCGCGATGCCGTTCCGCCGCCACGCGCCAAGACTGGTGATTGCCTGCAGCGTGAACAACTCAAAGACTGGTTCGCTGCCGTGCGCGCCATCCCGAATCCGGTATTCGGCTTTTATTTACAGGGACTCTTGCTGACAGGCGCACGCCGAGAAGAACTTGCCATGCTTAGGTGGGAGGACGTTGACTTGAAATGGCGCAGCCTCAATATCCGCGACAAGGTGGAAGGTGTCCGCACGATTCCTCTCACGCCCTATTTTGCCAGCCTATTGCTGGCGCTAAAGCGAATCAACGAAACACCACCTTCAAAACGTCGTATCCGACAACTGGAGATGGAGGGTAAGCACTGGGAACCGTCACCGTGGGTTTTCAGTAGCAACACCTCGGCTAGTGGTCATATCATTTCTCCTACGCAGCCGCATACCGATGCGTTGGTTTCCGTTGGCCTTCCCCATGTCACGTTACATGGTTTGCGCCGCTCGTTCGGGACGCTTTGTGAATGGGTGGAAATGCCAAGTGGCGTATCAGCGCAGATCATGGGGCATCGGCCTAGCGCTCTAGCAGAAAAACACTATCGGCGACGGCCGCTCGATCTGCTTCGCAAGTGGCACGACGCGATAGAAACTTGGATACTTCAAGAAGGCGGCATATCAACGGGGGAGATCGATCGCGAGCCGTGAACAATTTCCACTTGATTATCAACTAGAGCCTTAAGCCTTTGAATTCTCCCAAGCTTTCACCCCAATGAAATGGCAATACCATCAGTAATACCATCAATTCATTTGAACGAACTGGCCGTGACTTCAGTCTTCCTGGAAGACTTCATCATACACCCCAACCACGCCCGGGCGGCTCTTGCAGGGCCCTGGGCGATCTAGCGGAAGGCCCCGTTGCAGTCGATGATCGCGGGAGCGAGGGCGCACGGTGCTGCTGTCGATACGCCTCTCAACCTGCAATCGATTGGCCAGCCAGGCGTGTGCAGATTCGTAAACTGCGCACCTTGGCGAGGATCAGCGCCTGGTCCCTCAACTCCAAGTAGCCCATCGCCCAAACTGCAAGCGTCTGGGCGGGCCGTGGTTATAGATCTGCTGGTTGCCCCTGGCGCTACTGTACCTCAGACAGTATTGCCCGGTCGGGTCGGTCCCGAAGATTGGATTACCATTACGTAGCCATACAGGTTGGTGTTGCCGCCGCCAAACCGCAGCGGGTCTTTCGAAGTCCAGCGACCGGTAAATGCGTCGTAGTCACGGGTAGCAAAGTGCACCAGCTTCGTATCGTTATCGTACAGGCCGCCAGCATAGCCGAAAGGCTGGAAGCCCGGACTACTAGAGCTATAGTCGAATCTGGTGTACGGGCTGAAATCTGACGGTGGGGATGAGGCGGTGGAGATTTTGTCGTTCGCCACGGTGCGGCACCGGACGACGCGTTCGCGCAATTGCCTGTCGCGCGCCACGTTCCTTGGCCTGGCCACAAGCTGATGGACGAAGCAGGAAAAACCTTGCGCCGGACTCGCGGCGCCGACAAGATCGGCGTGCTGCTGACTGGCGTGCCGTTCAAAGATGGAATTCCGGTGCGGGACAATCCGCCGGAACAACATAAACTCGCCGCTTAATGCGCCGACGTCAGATCAGGCATACACCAGATTTGACATTAGCTCACTCCTTGTTGTTGGGGTGCTGCAATACCATCACAGATACCATCAAAAAGTCGCGCTACGATTACCGCCACCGCATTCGATCGGTACGCATCATTTTAGTGAATAGGCAGAGCAGCAGTTTGGCCAAGCCACGCTTCCCTCAATCACAGTAGCGGCAATGTCGCGTCAACTAACCGATTACCGGACAGACTTAATTCGGACTTGTTGCCGCTCCGCGCCAACGCCGCAACATCAGGGCGTTGGCAACGACGCTGACACTACTAAACGCCATGGCAGCGCCAGCAATAACCGGGCTAAGCATGCCTAGCGCGGCCAGCGGAATACCCAGCACGTTATAGGCAAAGGCCCAGAACAGACCTTGCTTAATTTTTGAGTAAGTGCGGCGCGATACGTCAAACGCATCGGCCACCAAACGTGGATCGCCTCGCATCAGCGTGATGCTGGCCGCCTCCATCGCAACGTCGGTGCCGGTCGACATCGATAGGCCGACGTCCGCCGCCGCCAGTGATGGCGCATCGTTCAACCCATCGCCCACCATTGCCACGATGTTGCCCTGCAGGCGCAGCTCCTGAACTATCCGGGCTTTGTCACCTGGCATTAGCTCCGCGCGTACATCGTTGATACCCAGTTCTTTTGCTACTGCAAGGGCACTGCCATGATTATCACCTGTCAGCATCACAGTTCGAATACCCAGTTCGCGCAGATGCGCGACGGCTACGTAGGAAGCGGGCTTAATGGTGTCGCTAAAGGCTAGCAGCCCCACTACACGGGTGCGCATTTGTTCGCGTTCCAACAACCAGGAGATGGTGCGCCCCTCCCCCGCGAGACGGCAAGCAACTGACCGGAGGCGGCCCGGATCGGCATTTTCCTCATTCATCGACCTGGTACTGCCCAAGAACAAACGACGACCAGCAACGAACCCTTCGAGCCCTCGACCCGGCAAGGCCCGGGCCTCGCCCACCGGCAACAATGCAAGGGACTGCTCCCGCGCCTTCTCCATCACGGCATGCGCAAGCGGATGGTCGCTAGTATTTTGCAGGGCGGCCGCAAGCAGCAGCACTTCCTCCTGGGATGTCTCTTCTGCGGCCTCAATCGCGACGAGCGAGGGTTTTCCTTCCGTCAACGTACCGGTTTTGTCGAAAGCCACGGTAGTTACCGAGTGCGCCACTTCCAGGGCTTCGGCATCCTTGATCAAAATACCCTGGCGTGCAGCGACGCCGGTCCCGGCCATGATAGCCGTGGGTGTTGCCAATCCAAGCGCGCAGGGACAAGCGATGACGAGGACCGCAACCGCGCTGATCAAGGCTTGCTCGGCATCTCCATTTGCACCGTACCAACCGAGGAAGGTTAACAGTGCAAGGCCGAGCACCACCGGTACGAAGACGGCACTCACCCGGTCTACAATGCGCTGGACTGGCGCCTTGGCGGCCTGTGCGGATTCGACCATGCGGATAATGCGGGCCAGTGTGGTTTCGGTGCCGATAGCCATGGTGCGGACCTGCAGCAAACCTTCCTCATTGACCGAGCCGCCGGTCACGTTGTCGCCGGGCGCCTTGGCCACCGGCAAACTCTCGCCGGTGATCAGTGATTCGTTGACGTGGCTACGGCCTTCCATCACCGCACCATCCACCGGCACCCGCTCACCAGGGCGAATCACAACGATGTCCCCCACGGCGACCTGCCCTACCGGCGTGCTTACTTCGATGTCATCCACCAGTACACGAGCAACCGTTGGGCGCAAGGCGTTCAGTGAGCGGATCGCGTCAGCGGTCTGACGCTTGGCGCGGGATTCCAGCCATTTGCCGAGCAATACCAGGGTGACCACTGCGGACGAGGCTTCAAAATACAGATGTGGCATGCCATGGTCTGCGTGCTTCCAAAGCAGGAATACGGAAAGACCAAATGCTGCGCTTGTACCTAGCGCGACCAACAAATCCATGTTGCCGCTGCCTGCCTTCACGGCCTTCCAGCCTGCCCGGTAGAAGCGTGCGCCCAACCAGAACTGCACCGGCGTCGCCGACGCCAACTGCACCCATCCGTCCAGTTCCCAGTAAATGCCGAACAGCTCCAATAACATCGGCAGCATCAACGGAAGCGTCAGAAACGCGCCAAGCAGCACCGGCCACCACTGCGGCAGGCCCGTCGTTACAGGCACGGTATTGGTCGCCTCGATAGCCCTGGCGGCGTAACCAGCTTTTTCGACGGCAGCTGCCAGCATCGCGTATGCAACGCCGGCAATCGCCGTGATATTGGCCTTCTCTGTTGCCAGGTTCACCGATACCGCCGACACGCCAGGAACTTTCAACAACGCCTTTTCCACCCGTCCCACACAGGATGAGCACGTCATCCCTTCAATAGCGAATTCGACCTGTTGGAAACGTACCTCGTAGCCTGCCTTGCGGACGGCATCGGAAAGTACTCCGGCATCGACGGCACTTGTAGTCCGCACTGTGGCTACTTCAGTTGCCAGATTTACCGAAGTATTCTCAACACCAGGTAGTGCCTGAAGCGCCTTTTCAACGCGCAAGGCACATGAGGCACAAGTCATCCCCTCAATTGGAAGATTAAACTCCGGGGGAGAGGCCGTGGCAATGGGTGTACTCATGGGAATCTCCAGTAAATCAGTCTTTCGATACCCAGCATCTTTGTCGTTACCACCATTGGAAGGTCAAGGAAATTTGGAAAAAACTAAATACATGCCCATCGTCAGCACAACACTCGAGATGCTGAGCGCCTGATGCCCCAATTGTCTAAAGTCCTGGATCACAACCAGGTCGCCCGCCACGGGGCAATTTCCTGAGGGAATTGAAACGGGCAATGCGCGTAGTACAAAGGGGCTGCTGCGTCGGCGCAAATCTCTTTTGGGAATCGAACCAGCCCCTATTCCACAGCTATTTTCCGATTATTCCGTGCAAGGCCATCCGTACGTGATTTGTAAGCGACACTAACTACAATAATTCCTGACAAAGCACCGAACTTGCAAACACCAATTAGCGCCTTTGCCGTTCCCCGTAAATTGCCGCAACCATTATGGCGTTTCGATCAGTTTTCTTTAAAACGGAAATATTGCAATGAAAACATTGTCTGTTTGCGCGCTTGTGTGCGCAGTCAACGCCCACGCTGAATGCATCGATAAAATTGGTAGCCATTCGTTAAAGCCGCCAACAACACTAGAGCCTCCAAAACTGCAGTATTTGGGCGCCGAACACTCCAACGATCCTGCGCATCCGCAATTTACGGAAATTGAGCGGCTTTGGGCCAGGGCAAGTCCTACGATCGCTTATGTTGCGGGCCCAAATCGGCCGTTCAAGCGCGATGAAGTCCCGCTCGGCAATCTTGAACCTGCGCCACAGGACGAAGTGAAATATGTAATGCGGCAGTTCACGCCGGAACAGACCACGCTATTTTATACGTTGCGCGAAACGGCGCGTCTGCGTGAACGCCATGGATTCCAAAGTATTCAGATTGGTGAGCGCATCGATCAAATATTGAAACGGTTTCCCGACCCACCGATCAAAGACAGCAAAGAACTTGCCTTAGCCTACAAAAAGTATTGGCAGCAACCAGAGCACTGGTGGCAGGCGCCGCAATCCTGGTTCGATCCAGGGCGCCCCTCCAGTGCCACAGGGGGCATCTTTACCAATGAGCTAAATGCGGCTTCGAGCCATTTCCGCAATGTACACATGGTCAAGCTATTGGATGAGTCGACGCGAGAGGCAAATGTGAGCGCTTTTGCGGTGGTCGGACGTAATCATGTGCCGGCCCAGGCCGAGGCACTGCGTTGCATATGGTCTAACCGGCCCAATGGTGACTAGCTCGCGCGCAGCAGAGGCCATTCAAACGCAGCACACCGCGCACCTGTTCCTCTTGTGGAAAGGGTAGCAGCACAACCCTGCTCACACCCGTTTCAGGATTTGCACACCTAGGATCCCCTCCCCGCCACGCCATTCGAATCGTGCCCGCAGCAACCCTGTGCCGCTTGGTTCGGCGGGTCAGGCATCGGTCGCGCAACGGTATCCATTACGGCACGGTTCCGTCCAAGTTGTTTCGCCTGGTAAAGCGCTCCATCTGCGCGGCGCAACAGGCCGGTAATATCGAAGCGCTGGTCCTGCGCATTGTCCCAAGCTAAGCCCACGCTGGCCGTTAAGTTAAACGTCGCGCCGCCGTATTGTACCGGGCCAGCCAGCGCTGCCACCAGGCGGGCACCGATCGCTGCCATTTCGGCCAGTTCCACCGCCGGCAGCACCGCTAAAAACTCCTCGCCCCCCCAACGGCCGGCCAAGTCGTGGCCGCGCACCGCGCCGCCCAAGCGCTGCGCCGCCGTCACCAAAGCCTGGTCGCCGGCGTCGTGCCCGTGGTTGTCATTAATCCGCTTAAAGTGGTCAAGGTCGATCATGGCCACGCCAAAGCCGCGGCCTTCCAGGTGGCAGCGCGTGTAGGCGTGGTAAGCCATGTCGGTGATGCCGCGCCGGTTCAACAGCTGGGTCAGGGGGTCCGTATGCGCTGCCTTGGCGAGATCGGCCACGCGGCCCAAGGCTTGTCCGTGCGAACCTGCCAGAAAACGCAAGGCGATCACTGCTTCCAGCCCAAAGGCCAGATCCTCCAGCACTTGTAACTGCTCCGGCGTCCACTCGCGCACCGCCGGGTCAGCCACGCACAAGGCGCCGATATATTCGCCTTCGGCGCTGCGGATCGGATGCGCAATAAAACTCCGCACGTATGGTGCATCGCGCACCATTGGATTGTTGGCGAATTCTGGCGTGGCGCTGGCGTCGCTGCACGCAACCGCCACCCCTGCCCCGATGGCGCGCAGGCACAACGAATATTCGCGCGGCGTCAGTTGCCCTTCGGCCCCAAGCACCGCCGCCAGACACTGGCAATTCTCATCAATAATTGAGACGTAGGCGATTGGAACCTGCAGGCCGTGACGCGCCAGGCGCACCGTGCGTACGTAATCATGGGAGTTCGGTCCGCCAATCGACAGCATGCGCCGCAGCGACGCCAGGCGGGCTGCTTCGGCGTCCAGATCATGCTGCGGCTGGGGTGTCATAGCCCTCCTCCCACGGCGCTGGTAACAATATGCTAGCTAGCCATCTTCCCTCCACACTAACGCAAGTCGCATCCGCCTGGCAAGAGAAATTGTCGGGCCAACTCAGGCCCGTGGCACGGCCCGGTAGCCAACGTCGGCCAGCGTGTCGCACAGTTCCTGCAGCGGCAAAATGGTGTTTACTGACACCAGGCGTTCGCGCATATCGACCTGCACTGTCGCCGCTCCATCGGCATCCCTGATCGCGCCCGCTACCTTGCTGGCACAATTGCCGCACGTCATGTCTTCGATATGCAGTTTGAACATCGTTTCACTCCTTGAAAAATTGACCGTTCCAGCATGCGACCTTCCATCGTGGGAAGGTCAAGAAATTAACGCCAGGGCTCCAGCGCAGTCACGCTCAAGACGCCATTGACCTTCTGCAGCGTCGCCTTCACTTGCTGACCGGCAGTTGCTTTGTCGAGCAGCGCAGCGTCGTGCACCTGGAACACCATCACCATCGGCCCCATCCCCAGGTCTTTCAGCTCGCCATGCTTGAGGGTGAGCTTCCTGGCTTGCTTGTCGACCTTTCTGACCTCTGCGCGTACCGTGTCGCTGGCAGAGGTTGCAGGGATGGCGTGTCCTTTTTGCTGCGCCGCCACCGGTAGTGCAGCCAGCGCCAGCGCGCTAATGCACAATAAGTTACGGAATACTTTCATTTGACTTCTCCTAGTAAAAGTTCCTCAGTGCTGGCCATGGCCAGCGGGTTTGCGCACGTTCAACTGCACCGGGTGCGCATGCTGCAAGGGCATCAACTTGCCGCCGGCGTCGCGCTGGCGCGCCGGCGGCGGCAAGCTGCCAGTCCATTCATAGGCCACCGTGCCCGGCGGATGGCGATACCAACCCGGGTCGCTGTAATCACCGCGTTTTTGCTCCTTGCGTACCTTCAGCACGGTGAACATGCCACCCATTTCAACGCCGCCGAACGGCCCTTGGCCAGTCATCATCGGAAGCGTGTTGTCGGGCAGCGCCATTTCCATCCCGTCCATCGATCCGCCCTTGTCGCCCATCACCATATACTCTGGCACCAGCTGGCTGATCTTTTCGGCCACGCCGCGATGATCAACCCCGATCAGGTTGGGTACATCGTGCCCCATGGCGTTCATGGTGTGATGCGACTTGTGGCAATGGAAGGCCCAATCGCCCGGTTCATCGGCGACAAATTCGATCGCGCGCATCTGTCCCACCGCAATGTCGGTGGTGATTTCCGGCCAGCGCGCGGCAGGCGGCGTCCAACCACCATCGGTGCCGGTCACAACAAACTCATGGCCATGCAGATGGATCGGGTGGTTGGTCATGGTCAAGTTGCCGGCACGGATCCGTACCCGGTCGCCCTGGCGCACCACTAGCGGATCGATGCCGGGGAAGGTGCGGCTATTGAAGGTCCACAAATTGAAGTCGAGCATGGTGTTGGTCTTGGGCGTGTAGCCGCCCGGCTCAATATCGTAGGCGCCAAGCAGGAACACGAAATCACGGTCGACCGCCATGAACGCCGGGTCCTTCGGATGAGTGATCCAGAAGCCCATCATGCCCATCGCCATTTGCGTCATTTCATCGGCATGCGGGTGGTACATGAAGGTGCCGGGCCGGCGCGCCACAAACTCGTACACGAAGGTCTTGCCCGGCGCGATACCGGGCTGGGTCAGGCCGGTCACCCCATCCATGCCATTCGGCAGGCGCTGGCCGTGCCAGTGCACGCTGGTGCGCTCGGGCAAGCGGTTGGTGACGAAGATGCGCACGCGGTCGCCCTCCACCACTTCGATGGTCGGTCCAGGCGACTGGCCGTTGTAGCCCCACAGATTGGCCTGCATGCCGGGCGCGAACTCGCGCACCACCGGCTCGGCCACCAGATGGAACTCCTTGACGCCTTGGTTCATGCGCCATGGCAGCGACCAGCCGTTCAGGGTCACCACCGGATTAAATGGGCGCCCGGTGGGCGGCGCGGGCGGCACCTGGGTGCCGGCATGGCTGGCCACGTGCGCCTCGGGCAAACTGGCGGCAGCGACCCGACTGACGGCCAGGGCGCTGACGGCGGCCGCACCGGCCCCCTTGAAGAAATTGCGGCGGTTCATCATCATTCCTCCTTGTCCGGGCTGGCGCCGCCATGGATGGCCTGCTGCAGCCGGGTCTCGGCCAGCCAGAAATCACGTTGCGCCTCAATGGCGCCGTTGACGCTGGCGACCTGCTCCCGCGCATCGGCCAGCAACTCAAAAACACTCAGCAACATGCCGTTGTAGCGCAACAGCATTTCCTCCGAAATGCGCTTGCGCAACGGCACAATATGTTCCTGGTAGTGGCGCGCCACATCGTGGGCGCTGCGGTAGGCGTGGTAGCGCTCACGCACTTCCGAACGCGCCCGCACCGCCGTGTCGGCGGCCTGGTGCCAGGCACGCTGGTGGCTGGCGCGCGCCCGCGCCCGGCGTGCCCCACCCCAATCGAACAGCGGCAGCGCCAGCGAAACTTCCGCCCCTTTGGCGCCCGCCTCGTGGCTGGCGCTGCGTCCGGCATACGCCAGTTCCAGGCTGTCGACCAGGCTGGTGCCGCGCTCCAGGCCGAGCGCGCCTTGTGCCGCCTGCAGCGCGCGCGCCGCCGCCTGCACGTCCAGCCGCTGCGCCATGGCTTGCGCTTCGGCCTGCGGCAGTTCCAGCGCCTGCGCCGGCAGTTCGGGCAGGCGCTCGGGCAGACGGAAGACGTTCTGCTCACCCCACACTCCGAGCAGGCGCGCCAGAGCCTCGCGCGCCGCAACTGCCTGCTGGCGCGCTTGCGCCAGCTGGGTCAGCGTTTCAGCGTGGAAGGCGCGTTCGCGCGCCTCATCTAGCTTGCTCCAGTTGCCGATCCGCGCCATGCGCTGCGCCAGCTCCGACGACGCTTCGGCCGCCAGCCCGACCTGCTCCATATAGGCCGCTGTCTGGGCCGCGGCCACAGCCACGAAATAGGCACTGCGCGTGTCGCCCGCCAACGCCACCGCGCGCGCCGCCGCTTGCAGGCGGGCCTGCTCGAAGCGGGCTTGCTCGATGTCGCGGCGCTGCCCCAACGTCAGCCAGGCCATCAGGTCGATGCCGAAACTGCGTTCGATTTCGACATGGCCTCCCCCCACCAGACGGCTGAAATGCAGGATCGGATTGGGCAGGCGGGCCGCTTGGATATAGTCCGCCTCCGCAATGCCGACGGCGGCAAAGGCGGCCCGCAGGCCGGCATTGTTGCGCAGCGCCAGCTCCACCGCATCGTCGGCCTGCAGCGGCTGCGCCAGTAACTCCGCGACGCGCGGCGCCGGCGCGCCAATCGCCGCATCCAGGGGCACGACCAGGCCGGTGCGGGCCTGGGTCAGGCGCGCCACCTCAGCCATGCCGCCGTCCGGCGTCACGCTGGCGCAGCCGGCCAGCAGTGCCGCCAGCAGCACGCCGGCGGCGGCCGGCCGGCGGCCGCTAACGCGCCGCATGGTCGGCTCCCGGCGCCGGCGGCGCCACGCTGGCGTTGGCGGCGCGCCATAGCTGGACGGGGGGGGCGTCCGGCGCCGGCGCGGGCGCCAGCGTCAACGGCTGGTAGCGCAGCGGCGCGCTGGGCGCCGCCGGGTCGGTCGCCGGCGGCGCCGCAGGGGCGGCGGGGATCGGCGCCAGGCCGCCGGCGAGGGCGGCCACTAGGGTCAGGTACATCATGGCTCTCCTTTACTGTGCATTCAGGTAGCACTTCAGGTACAGGGTAGAGCTTCCCATCATTGGAAAGTCAAGCCCGATGCGGTCCCGATCAGTGCAGTCCCAATTGCGCAGCCAGGCGTTCCGTTTCTGCACTGGGCGGACGCCCCAACAGGATTGACAGCATTTCCCGGCAGCGCCGCAGCGCGCCACTGGCGGCCGCCGTATCGCCGTGCGCCTCGGCGCAGCGCATCAAGCCGCGATAAAAGCTTTCCGCCAGCGGTTCCGCCTCCAGTGCGCGCCCGTACAGGTTGGCGGCCTGCTCCCAGCGGCCGGTCCCTTCCAGCTGCGCCCCCAATTCCTGCGCCGCCGCCAGAAAGCGCGCGCGCAAAGTGGCGCGCACCGGCAGCAGCCAGCCATCCTCCTCACCGTCGCAAAACGGCCCGCGATACACGTCCAGCAACAACTCAGCCAGGTGAGCCGGCTCGGCTGCGGGCCCCTGCCGCGCCGCCTCGCACAGCGCCGTCAGCGCCGCTACATCCGTCCATACCAGTTCGGGCGCCAGGCTGACACGGCCCTGGCCAACCCGCACCGCGCCATCGTTGCCCAGCATTTTGCGCAGGCGGTGCACATTCACATTCAGCGCCGCCTTACTGTCCTGGGCGTCAGGCCACAGCTCGATCCCCAGCGTCGGCTGGCTGCGGCCGGCGGCGCCGGCGGCCACGAGGGCGCGCAGCAAGGCGAGCGGGCGTTGCTGTTGTTTGCCGCCGGACGGCATTTCCTGACCGCCCATCTGCACCCGCAGGCGGCCCAGGGTCCGCACCGCCACCGGCCAGGGCCAGGCGAGCGCCAGCGTGTGCGGCGGTGCCAGCCCCTGGCGCTGGATCAGCGCGCGCACATGGTCCACCTCGATGCCCGCCGCCAGGGCTTCCGCCGCCAGCGGCGCCGCCATGGCCGGCGCCAGCGGCAGCAGACGCTCGCCGCCACGCCCAGCGTGCCAGCCCAGCGCTTGCCGCAACGCCGCGCGCGCCGCCGCCCGCGCCCCGCCGCGCAAGTCCAGGTAAGCGCGCACCAGCGCGCCATGCTCGCGCGCCAACCCCCTCGTCCCGGCGGCCGCATCCGCGTGCGCCAGCCACCGGCGGGCACACGCCTCGCGCTCGGCCAGCGCATGGGCCTGCGCCGCCAGCCCGGCCAGCGCGACACAGTGGCGCCGCACGCCAGGCTGGCCGGCGCCCATGGCATAACCGGCCTCGGCGCACTCGGCGGCCAGGCGATAGCGTCCCTGCAGTGTGTGCCACTCCGCCTCCAGGGCCTGCAACCGCAGCCGTTCGCGGCGGTGCAGCGGCGTCAATTGGGTGCGCACCGCCGCCAGCAGCGGCCCGGCCAGCGCCGGCGCGGCGTCGTGCAGCGCCAGCCGAATTTCCAACAAACGCAGCGCCAGCGACGGCGCGGCGGCCAGGTGTTGCGCCTGCTGCACCGCCTCGCCCGCCGGCGCCAGCGCGCCGGCGTCCAGCCAATGGTGGCCCGCCAGCACCAGCCAGGCCAGCCGCGCCGCCGGCGCCAGCGTGGTGTCGCGCGCCAGCCCATCCAACGCATGGCGCAGCCAGGCGGCGCTGTCGGCCTGGCCCTGCTCGGCCAAACAGCGCCACAGCAACTGGGCCGCCGTCAGCCGCTCGGCCGCCGGCGCGCCCGGCAGCAGCTGTATCACGCGCGCCTCCAGCGCGCTATCGGGGGCGTCGGCCAGCAAGCAATGCGCCAGCCAGTGCAATTCCTGCTCCAGCGCGCCGGCGCCGCTGGCGGCGGCCTGGCGCAGTTGCGCCGCCAGCGCCGGCAGCTCGGCCAAGCCGACCCCACTGCGGTCGGCCAGCTCGATCAGGGCCGCCGCCGCATAGTGCGGCGCCGCCCCGCCCGCCGCGCCCAGGGCCAGCACGCGGCGCAGCAGCTGCTGGCCAGGCACAGGCTGCGCCGCCGCCATGAACTGCGCCTGCCAGTACTGCAGCATCGGCCGGCGCGCTAGTTCCGCTGCCGGCAACGCCGCCAGCCAGGCGCACCAGGTGGCTGTGGGGCGGCCGCCGGCCGCCAGCGCGCCGGCGCGCCGTTCCAGCAGCTGCGCCAGGCGCGGATGGGCGCCGGCTTCAATATACAGGCGCGCCGCGGTGTCCCATTGACCGGCCTTTTCCAGCAAGCCGGCGGCGCGTGCGGCGAAGCCCTGCCGCATTTCATGCGTCAGGCGGCGCGCCGCCTCAGCCTGCAAGAATTCACGGAACAGGGTATGGAAGCGGTAGCCGAGTTCGCTGCAGCGCTCGACAAACAGGCGTCGCTCGCAAAGTTGCGCCAGCACGCCGGCCACCGGCTGCTCCAACAGATGGCGCACTTCCCGCTCGCTCACATGGGGCAGGCTGGCCAGCTGCATCAAGGTGCGCTGCCAGCTGGGTGGCAGGCGCTCCAGAATTTCGCCATTAAAATAGCGCGCCAGCGCATGCTGGCTGCCGGCCGGCGCACCCGCCTTGTCACGCAGCAGCACCAGGCCCGCCACCCAGCCGTCGAGCTTGTCCAGCCAGCTATGGTCCAGCGCCCCCCCGGCCGCCTGGACCAGCGCGGCCGCCTCGGCGTCGGTCAGTTTCAGGGCCGGCCAGGCCAACTGGCCCAGCCGTCCGTCCAGCTGCAGGCGCGCCAGGCGTGCCGGCGGCGCCTGGCGCGCCAGCACCAGCACCTGCACGTCCTCCGGCACCTCCTGCAGTAATTCGTCCAGCAGCGCGACGCCGGCCGTGCCGTCCAGTTCATGCGCGTTGTCCAGCACCAGCACCGCGCCCGCCAGGCTGGCGTATAGCCCGCGCCAGCGCTGACGTGGGCTGGCCGTCGGCGCCACCGCCGGCGGCGCAGCGCGCCCCATGGCCCGCGCCCCGGCCTGTAAAAAATATGCCAGGCTGGCCGGCACCGCATCTCCGCTGTCGAGCTGGCACCATAGGCTGGCGCGCTCACGCGCCTGCAGGTAGGCGGCGGCCAGGGTCGACTTGCCGGCGCCCGGCGGGCCGTCGATCCAGACACAGCGGTGCGCTGCCAGCAGCGCGTCGAGGCGCTGCCACAAGTGCGGGCGCGGCAACGGCCGTCGCAGCGGCGGCGGCGCCAGCTTGGCATAGGCCGGCACGCCGGCGGCGCCGGGCGGGGATTGCATCGGCAAACTCATCTTCTATGTCCTGCCGCTCAGCGCTGCAGGCTGCCGCGCCATTGCAGGCGCTGCGTCTGGCCACCCTGCAGCGAGGCCGCCGCACACGTCACCACATAGTCATACGGCCCCGGCGCCAGCGCGCGCCAGCGCGCCCAGCCATTGACGCCATTCAAGTAGTGCCACGCCTGCCCCTCGGCCAGGGTGGTGTCGACGTGCATCATGGGCTGGCTGGCACCGGCACGCAACGGCTGCGCCAGGGCGTGGCAGACTACCCGCGCCGGCTGCCGCGCGCGCAAGGTCAGCTGCCCCCCGGCCAGGGCAGCCCCCGTTGGCGCCGCCTGCAGCGCGCGGTACTCCAGCGCCAGCAAGGGCGGCGCGTCGGCGCCCGCCGCCACTGGCCAGCCCAGGCCGCCCACAGCCAGCGTCAGTGTCATGCCAGCACTTGTCATTCTTGTTTTCATGGTTTCGATCTCCCGCCCTGCGGCGGCGCCATGCTAGCAGCGCCCCATGTACAGATCGCTTGCAGATGGCCCCGTGTGCGGCAACGCTGGCGTAAGACATCTGTAATCCCGGCTGTGCCACGCTTGCGGCTCGGTTTCAATGTTGCGTGCCGGCCCGCGCCGGCGATGGTGATGACTATGTATTTGCTGCCCCCCCTCTGGCGCCGCGCCGCCGCACTGCTGGCCTGGCTGAGCGCCTGGCCGGCCGCCGGCGCCAGCGTGTTGCCGGAACTGATCGGCGCCGCGCTGCGCGAACACCCGGCCATGAGTGCGCGCGCCGCCGGCGTGCAGGCCGCCGCAGCCGACCTGGATGCCGCACGCTGGCAATTCTTCCCCAGCCCCGCCGTGGCGCTGACGCGCGACCACCTCAGCACCGGCACCCCCCAACACACCTTGGCCACCGTCAGCGTGCGCCAGGTGCTATGGAGCGGCGGGCGTCTGACGGCACAGCAGCAGCGCGCCGCGGCCGGCCTGGAGCACAGCCAGGCGGCTGCGCGCGACACTGGCGAGCAGCTCGCCTTGCAGGTGGTGCAGGGCTATGGCGACTGGCTGGCGACGCATTTGCGGCGCAACGCCCAGCTCACCAGCCAGGGCCACCACCTGCGCCTGCGCGCGTTGGTGCAGCGCCGCCATGAGCAGGGGCTGGCGGCCGCCAGCGACGTCACCCTGGCCGAGGCGCGCCTGGACGCACTGCAAGCCGAGCTGGCCATGAGCGAAGCGCAGGAAGACATCGCCCTGGCACGCCTGGGACAGTTGGTGGGGCGTCCGCTGGCGCGCGACGCGCTGGACGGGGCGCTGGCCGCGCCGCATCCGCTGAACGGCGAGCGCGCCGCACTGCTGCAACAGGCGCTGGCGCGCAACCCGGCACTGCAGCGCGCCGCCGCGCTGCAGGCGGCGCAGGCGGCCACCTTGCAGGAGCGCCGCGCCGCCACGCTGCCGGAAATCTACCTGCGTGCCGAACGCGGCTATGGCCAGCACGGCGCGGCAGCGGTCGGCCTACGCCTGACGCTGGGCGCCAGCGCCAGTTTTGGCGCTGGCCGCGCCGCCGCCAGCCAGGTGCAGGCCGCCGCTGCCCAGCTCAGCGCCGCCGCGGCGGAACGGGAAAGCCAACAGCGCAGCGTCACTGAGCGCCTGCTGGCCGACCTTGCCCTGGCCGGCGCCGCCGCCGCCCGCCAGCAGACGCTGACGCGGGTGCTGGCCGCCAGCGAGGAACTGTTGGCGTCCTACGACCGCCAATTCCTGGCCGGCCGCAAGAGCTGGCTCGACCTCATGAATGCAGCGCGCGAGCTGGCGCAGACCGAAACACAACTGGCCGACGTCGCGGCGGCCCGCGTGGTCGCCACCTGGCGCCTCGCCATCCAAGTCCTGGGCCACGCGGCCATCGCCGGAGAACAACCATGAACCACCAGACCCAGTTATTCCATAGCCTAAGCCGGCTGGCCGCGCTGCAACAGACGGTGCCGGACCCGCTCGCGCTGGAACAAGCGGTGGCGGCAGCCCTGGCCGACGCCAGCGCAGCGCCGCCGCGCCAACTAGCCGCCGTGGCACGGCAGCTGCAGGCGCCGGCGCCGCGCTGGCAGCACGGCGCCCCTCACGCGCCCGGACCGGCCTTACTACACGGCCGCCAAGGCGCGCGCCAGGGCCAGTGGGGCGTGCTGCGCGGGCGCGCTAGCGGCCAACCGTGGCACAGCCTGTGGTGGGATCCGGTCAGTGCGGTCTGGCAGGAACAGCGCGATGCCAGTCTGCTGGAGTACGATGTGGCGCACTTTACGCCGGTCGCGCCGGCCGCCGCCGGCAGCCTGCGCGCCCTGCTGCGCGCACAATGGCGCCGTCAGCGCCCGCTGCTGCGCGATAGCGCGCTGGGCGGCGCCGCCATCAACCTGGTGGCGCTCGCCATTTCCCTGTACAGCATGCAGGTGTACGACCGCGTGGTGCCGACTGCCGCCACTCAGACCCTGCTGGTGTTGACGCTGGGCGTGCTGGGCGCGATCGGCTTCGAGCTGTTGGCCAAGCAGACGCGCGCCGGCCTGTTCGACCGCCTGCTGGACCGGCTCGACCAGCAGCTGGCACACGCCGCCTTCGCGCGCCTGCTGGCGGTGCGCCTGGACCAGTTGCCGCAGTCGGTGGGCAGCTTGGCCGCCCAGCTGCGCGGCTACGAAACCGTGCGCGCGTTCCTGATGGGCGTGACCAGCAGCCTGCTGGTGGACGCCCCGTTTGCCGTGCTGTTCCTGGCCGCCATCGCGGCCATCGCCGGCCCGCTGGCCTGGCTGCCGCTGCTGTTCCTGCTGTTGTCGGGCGCACTCGGCCTGTATTACCGGGCGCGCCTGGAACGCGCCGCCGGCCAGGCGGCCGGCGCCAACCACGACCGCATGGGCCTGTTGGTCGAAAGCGTCGACGGCGCCGAACTCATCAAGGCCAACCAGGCCGGCGCGCGCCAGCTGGCGCGCTGGAACCAGGCCAGCGACGCCGCGCGCGCCAGCGAGCTGACGATCCGCCGCATCAGCGAGCATGCCCAGCAGCTGGCCAGCGCGCTGCAGCAGTGCGCCTATGTGGCGCTGGTAGGCTGCGGTGCCCTGCTGGCGGCGCGCGGCGAATTGTCGATGGGCGCCCTGATCGCCTGCTCCATCCTGTCCGGCCGCGTGCTGGCGCCGATGGCCGCCCTGCCCGGCCAGCTGGTGCAATGGGCGCATGCCAAGGCGGCGCTGGCCAGCCTGGAACGGCTGTGGTCGCTGGCCAGCGACCCGCTGCATCCGGTGCCGCTGGCGCAGCCGCGTGGCCAGTACCAACTGCGCGACGTGCGTGCCGGCTACCACGGCCAGCCGGCCCTGCTGGTGCCGCAGCTACAGATCCAGCCGGGCGAGCGTATCGGGGTGCTGGGCCCGGTCGGCGCCGGCAAGACCACCCTGCTGCGCCTGCTGAGCGGCCTGCACCGGCCACAGCATGGCCAGGTCCTGCTGGACGAGATCGACATGGCGCAGCTGGCATCGGCCACGCTGGCCGCCGCCATTGCCTATGTGCCGCAGGAAGGCCGGCTATTTGCGGGCACCCTGCGCGACAACTTGCTGCTGGGCGTGCTGGACCCGGGCGATGCCGCCATCCTGGCCGCCGCCCGGCGCAGCGGCCTGCACCAGGCGGTCATCGCCGCCCATCCGCACGGCCTGCAGCAAACCATCCACGAAGGCGGCACCGGCCTGTCCGGCGGCCAGCGCCAATTGCTGCACCTGACCCGCGCCCTGCTGCGCGCGCCGCGCGTCTGGCTGCTGGACGAACCGACCGCCGCCATGGACCGGCGTCTGGAAAGCCAGGCGCTGGCGGCGCTGCAGGCGGCCCTGGCGCCGCACGACACGCTGGTGCTGGTGACCCACAAGCCGGAATTGCTGGCCCTGGTCGACCGCCTGCTGGTGGTGGCCGGCCAGCAAATCGTGCTGGACGGCCCCAAGGCCGAAGTGCTGGCGCGCCTGCACGCCAACACGCTGGCGGCGGAGGCTGGCGCATGAGCGCGCAGCGTCCGGCACTGCCGATGACCTGGCTGCTGTGCGCCGCCCTGCTGGGCTTCCTGGCCTGGGCCGCCGTGAGCGATATCGACCAGACCGTGCGCGCCCAGGGCCAGCTGGCGCCTGCCGCGCGCACCCAGTTGATCCAGGCTGCCGACGGTGGCGTGCTGACCCGCATCCACGTGCAGGAAGGCCAACCCGTGGCGCGCGGCGCCCTGCTGGCCGACCTCGAGCGCGAAAGGCCGCAGGCGGCGCTGCAGGAAAGCCGCGCCAAAGCGGCCGCCCTGACGGCGGCGCTGGCGCGCGCGCGCGCCGAGGCCGACGGTACGCCGCTGGACTTCACTGCCAGCCTGGCCGGCTACCCCGAGTTCACCGCACTGCAGCGCGCCTTGTATGTCCAACGTCAGCGCAGCCTGCAGCAGGAGCTGGCCGGACTGGAGGACGGGCTGGCCACCGCGCAGGAAGAGTTGCGCATGCAGGACAGCCTGCTGGCCAGCGGCGACACCAGCCAGCTGGAACTGATGCGGGCGCGGCGCCAGGTGGCCGAAGCGCGCGCCCGGCGCGACGCGCTGCACAACAAATACCGCCAGGAAGCGCGGCAGGATGCCGCCCGCCTGGCCGAAGAGCTGGCAGCGAACCGCTACAAGCTGGACGAACGCCAGTACACGCTCGACCACACCACGCTGCGGGCGCCGGTGGCGGGCGTGGTCAAGTCGCTGCGCATCAACACCATCGGCGGCGTGCTGCGGCCGGGCGACGAGCTGATGCAAATCCTGCCGACCGAGGGGCCGCTGCTGGTCGAACTCAAGGTCAACCCGGCCGACATCGGCCTGCTGCGCCCCGGCCTGCCGGCCACCGTGCAGTTTGACGCTTTCGACTACGCGGTCTACGGCACCCTGGCCGGCACCCTGGAATACCTGAGCGCCGACACCCTGAGCGAGCCGGGCCCGAACGGGCAGCTGCAAACCTTTTACCGGGCGCGGGTGCGGCTGGCGGCGCCGCCGGGCGGCGCCAGCCGCCTGACGCCGGCCATGCTCAAGCCGGGCATGGCGGCCAGCGTCGACCTGCGCGTGGCGCGCCGCTCGCTGCTGCAATACCTGGCCAAACCGGTGGCCAAAGCCTTTCACGGCGCGCTGCAGGAACGCTAGCGCGCCCTCCCCCTGAACCAAGGAAGCTATCATGAGTCAAGCAAGCACGGCCGCCACGGCCGACACCCTCGTCCTGCACAACGGCAAGAGCGCAGTCGCCCTCAAGGCCGGCCAGGCCAATGTGTTCAAGGCCGCCGGCGGCGCCCGCTACCGCATCCTGCGCTACTTCGAAGGCGCAGAACAAATGCTGGACAACGTGCTGGCGCGGCGCCATGGCGCCGACCTGGAATTGCAGTATGCCGACGGCACCCAGGTCACGCTGCAGGACTATTACACGGCCGCCGCCAGCACCGACGGCTGCGAGCTGCGCCTGCCGGCGCAACATGGCCGCGTGCACAAGCTGGGCGACGGCAGCGGCGCCGCCCTGGGCGACGGCTCCACCCTGGTGTATGCGCACGGCGCGCCCGATGCCTTGCTGGCGCTGGCCAAGGGCAACGGCGCCTTGCGCAGCACCCTGGCCAGCCTGGGCGGCGACGAGATCAGCTACGGCGTGAGCCCGTCCAGCCTGCCAGCCAGCGGCGCCGTGTCCGGCGGCACGCTGGGGCTGGCCGCCTTGGGCGCTGGCTTGGCCGCGGCCGCCGCCGGCGGCGGCGGTGGCGGCGACAGCAGCGCGCCGCCCGGCAATGGTGGCGGTACCCCGCCGCCCGACAGTGGCGCCCCACGCGTCGCCAGCATTGCCCTGGCGGCCAGCGGCGCCCAGAATGGCACCCTGAATGTCGGCGACGTGGTGACCGTCACGGTCACCATGAGCGCCGCGACCGTGGTCAGCGGCACCCCGCAGTGTGCGCTGACCATCGGCGGCACCGTGGTCCAGGCCAGCTATGCCGGCGGCAGCGGCAGCAATGTACTGCGCTTCACGTATACCATCCAGGACGGTCAGACCGACGCCAATGGCGTGGCGGTCGCCGCCAATGCACTCAGCCTGAATGGCGGCGGCCTGGCCGGGATAGGCGGCCAGGCCGCCGCGCTGGCCCACGCCGCCGTCGCGGACCAGGGCAGTCTGCTGGTCGATACCAGCGCGCCACAGTCGCAGCTGCCGCCGGCCACTATCACCGATGAAGGCCCGCTGCTGGTGCAGGTGGAAGCCGGCGCCAGCGCCTACCTGGTGCACACCACGCTGGCGGTCAGCAACCTGGCCAGCATCACCGGCGCCAGCGCCGCGCTGTGGAGCAGCGCCGGCAGGAATGTCGGCGGCGCTGTCAGCGTCGCCACCAGCCACCTGGCCGACGGCGACTACCGGCTGTATGTAGTGGACGCCGCCGGCAACCTGTCGGCCCCCTCGGCCGGCAGCATCGTGATCGACAAGCAGGCGCCCGCCATCACCGCCGTCGCGCTCAGCGACAGCAGCGGCGCGCAAGGCGGCGTCCTGAATGCCGGCGACACCGTCTACATCACCGTCACCCTGAACGAGCGGGCCGTAGTCAGCGGTGAACCGCAGCTGGCGCTGCAGATCGGCGGCGCCAGCGTGCTGGCACGCTACGCCAGCGGCAGCGGCAGCCAGCAGCTGGTGTTCAGCTACCAGCTGCAAGCCGGCCAGGCCGACGCCGACGGCATCGCCATCGGCGCCAACGCCCTGAGCCTGAACGGCGGCCGCATCGAGGACAGCCTCGGCCGTTCAGCCAGCCTCAACCACGCGGCCGTGGGCAGCAACCCGGCCTACGTGGTCGACAGCCTGGCCCCCACCGTGCAGGCGGTGTTCCTGAGCGGCGCCAGCGGCGCCCAGGACGGCTACCTGAACGCCGGCGACGTGGTCAGCGTCAGTGTCACCATGAGCGAAGCGACCACGGTGCAGGGCACGCCACAACTGGCGCTGGAGGTTGGCGGGCGCACCGTGCTGGCCACCTACGCCAGCGGCAGCGGCAGCCGCAACCTGGTGTTCCAGTACACCCTCAGCGGCGACGACAGCGACAGCGACGGCATCGCCATCGCCGCCAATAGCCTGCAGTTGCACGGCGCGGTGCTAGGCGATACGGCGGGCAACGCCGCCCTGCTGGCGCACGGCGCCACCGCCGCCCACGCCCAGTACCGGGTCGATACCCAGGCGCCGGCCGTCACCCAGGTGGCGATCAGCGGCGCCAGCGGCGGCCAGGGCGGTGTGCTGCCGGCCGACGCCGTGGTGTACGTTCAGGTCAGCCTGAGCGAAGCGGCGCTGGTGACCGGCCGCCCGCAATTGCAGCTGGACATTGGCGGCACCCGGGTACTGGCCGACTACAGCACCGGCAGCGGCACCAACCAGCTGGTGTTTGCCTACCGCATCCAGCCCGGGCTGAACGACCGCAGCGGCATCGCGATCCCGGCCAACGCCTTGTCGCTCAACGGTGGCAGCCTGGCCGACGCCGCCGGCAACGCGGTGCGCCTGCAGCACGCCGCGGTGGCCGACAACCCCAGCTACCTGGTCGACACCAGCACCCCCAGCATCGTCAGCGTGGCAGTGACCGGCAGTACCGGCGGTCAGGACGGCTGGCACAATGCCGGCGACGTGATCCAGGTACAGCTGACCGCCAGCGAGGCGGTGTACGTGCAGGGCACCCCGCGCCTGGCCCTGAATATCGGCGGCAGCACCGTCTACGCCGACTATCGCGGCGGCAGCGGCAGCACCACCCTGCAGTTCTCCTACACCATCCGCGCCGGCGAGGCCGATGCCAACGGCATTGCCATCGCCCCCAATGCGCTCAGCCTGGGCAGCGCCACCATCCGCAATGCCGGCGGCGGCAACCTGAGCCTGCCGCATGCGGCGGCGGCCGACAACGCCGCCTACCGCGTCGACACCGTGGCGCCGGCCGTCGCGGCGCCCACCGTCAGCATTGGCAACGGCGACAGCGTGACCGTCAGCAGCAGCGAGGCGGGCACCGTCTACCTGGTCAGCAGCACCCTGGCGCCGACCTCGGTGGCGGCGATCCAGGCCGCCCCCGGCCACCAGTGGAATGCCGTCAGCGTGGCCGCCGGCAGCGCCACCGTCCTGCCGGCCAGCGGCCTGGCGCTCGGTACTTATAACGTGTATGCAGTCGACCAGGCTGGCAACCTGTCGCTTGCCAGCCCGAACCTGATCACCATCAATGCGCTGGCACCGGCCGTCAGCAGCGTCGCCATCAGCTCCGCCAGCGGTCTCCGCAATGGCGTGCTGAACGCCGGCGACCAGGTCTTCATCACCGTCAGCACCACCGTGCCGGCCAGCGTCAGCGGCACCCCGCAGCTCAAGCTGGACATCGGCGGCAGCGAATACCTGGCCAGCTATGTGGGCGGCAACGGCAGCACGGCGCTGGTGTTCAGCTACACCGTGCAGACCGGGCAAACCGACCTGGACGGCATTGCCATTGCCGCCAACGGCCTGCTGCTGCCCAATGGCGCGCGGCTGCAGACCAGCAGCGGCGCCGACCTGCAGCTGAACTTCGACGCGGTAGCCGCCAATAGCGGCTATAAGGTCGACACCAGCGCGCCGACCGCCTACGCCACTGGCGGGCTGTACAGCAAAGACTCGGCCAACGCCAACGTCACGGTGCGCAGCAGCGAGGCCGGCACCGCCTACCTCGTGCATAGCAACGTCAACGTCAGCTCGCTCGCCAGTATCGAAAGCGGCGCCAGCGCCACCCAGCGCAAATCGGTCGCGCTCGACACGCCGTTCACCGAAAAGACCATCAATGTCGACGGCCTGGACGACGGTGCGTACAACGTCTACACCATCGACAGCGCCGGCAACCTGTCGCTGGCGGTGAGCGGCATCCAGATCGACAACAGCAAACCAGTGATCGGCAACGTCACCAGCGGCACCGTGCGCAGCGGCGACATCGTCAGCGTGCTGGGCAACGAAGGCGGGCGCGCCTACCTGGTCAGCGCCAGCAGCGCCGCCACCGTGGCCGGTATCACCGGCACCAGCAGCGACCGCATGCACTGGGTCGACATCAGCGCCAACAGCCAGGCCAGCATCAATGTAGCCGGACTGCTGGACGGCCAATACAAGGTGTATATCATCGACAGCGCCGGCAACGTCTCGAACGGGTCGGCCGCCATCACGGTCGACAATGCCGTGCCCAGCGTGCTCAACGTGGCAATCAGCGGCGGCAGCGGCGCCCCCAGCGGCGCCGGCAGCACCTATTTCAATGCCAACGACACCATCACCGTCACCGTCACCCTGAGCGAGGCAGTCAGCGTCAGCGGGCTGCCCAAGCTGGCGCTGGATGTGGGCGGCACCCTCGTCTACGCCACTTATAACGCCCCCAGCGGCAGCGGCGGCTCCACCACCACCCTGAACTTCAGCTATGTGGTGGCGCACGGCCTGACCGACGCCAACGGCATCAGCATCGTGGCCAACAGCCTGAGCCTGAATGGCGGCACCATCCTGGATGCCGCGCGCAACGCCGCCAATCTGCAGCACGCCGGCGCCGGCGACAACGCCGGGTATAAGATCGACACCACTGCGCCGACCGCGGATGTGACGGCGGGCACCATCACCACCAACGGCTATGCCATGGTGAGCAGCAATGAAGTGGGCTGGGCCTACCTGGTGCACGAGAGCGTGGATGTGTCGACCGGCATCGCGGCCTTCACCAGCGGCAACGCGAGCCAGTGGAATATGATTGCCATCCACACTCCCGGCCAGGCCACCCAGCTGACCGCCAGCGGCCTCGCCGTGGGCAATTACTACGTCTACACGGCCGACCTGGCGCATAACCTGTCGCTGGCCTCGACCAATATGGTGCGGGTGACCGCGCCGACCGGCTTCGCACCCGGCATCGATGAAGTATTCGCCCCGCCGCAGATCGACACCAGCGCGCTGGTGGCGGCCAGCGCACCAGTACCCGCTCTGCCTGCGCCGCCCGCCATGCCGGCACTGCCGGACTACCTCGGGCCCACGCAGCATCCATGGGACATGCACCCGCCGCAGGTTGTGCTGTAAGTGCCGCGGCGCGCCGGCCCCGGGCGGGGCCGGCGTCTACAGCAAGGCTTGCCAGAACGTGAAAATGGAGGCGAACAGCCGCTCGAACAGCGGCTGCATATGGCGCACCGCCAGCGCGAGCATGGCCAGGCCGGCCATGATCTTGACCGGCACGCTGATAATGAAGACATTCATTTGCGGCAGGTTGCGGGAAATCACCGCCAGCCCCGCTTCCAGTAGGAACAGGCAGAAGAACACGGGCGCAGCCAGCCCCAGGCCGAGGATGAACAGCTGGCCGAACTGAGCCAGCACCAGCTCCAGCGACGGTACCGCCAGCAGCGCGCCCAGCGGCACCGCGGCCAGCGAATAGGCCACCCCGCGCAGCACCAGATGGTGCGCGTCGGCACTGAAGAACAGCACCAGCGCCAGACTGCCCAGTGCCGCCCCGATCAGCGGGCTCTGGCTGCGCGTCACCGGATCGTACACATTGGCCATGCCGAAACCGAGCTGGATATCGAGCAGCTTACCGGCCAGCGCCACGGCGCCAAAGGCGGTATGGATGCTGAACGCCAGCATGGCGCCCAGCGCCGCTTCCGTCAGTACGGCCCAGAACAAGGCCGGCGCGCCGGCCGGCGCGGCCGGCATGGCCAGGCCCAGGCTGCTCACCAGCGTGGCAGCCAGCGCCAGCAGCAAGACCAGCTTGACGCGCAGCGGCACGGCAAAGCCATCGAACAAGGGCGTGGCCAGCAGCAGCGCTGCCAGGCGCACCGAGCACAGCAGCACAGCGGCGGCCCAGCCGGCCGCGACCTGGATTTCCATGGCGGCTTACATATAGTTGGGGATATTGGCGATCAAGTCCGTCGCGTACTGCGTCAGCTTGCGCAGCATCCAGGGCCCGAACAGCGCCAAGGCGGCGCCCGCCGCCACAATCTTGGGTATGAAGGTAATGGAGGCGTCCTGAATCTGGGTAATGACCTGCAGCACACTGATAACCAGGCCGACCAGCAAGGTCAAACCCAGCACCGGCGCGCAGACCAGCATGGCCTGCAGCAGCAGGTCGGAAAACATGTTTAGCGCCAGGTCCGGGCCCATACGCGACTCCTTCGATCAGGTTGCAACCGCCTCTATCACGGCGCAGTGTAGCGCGGCTGCATATACAGGAAGCTTACCGATCGCCGCCCGGCGCCTCGCGCAAGGCCTTTTGCAAGGCGCGGTAGAGCGCCAGCATGAAGGCCCGCCGGTCCCGCAACTCGCTATCGAAGACCAGCGTTACCTGTTCGAAGACCACTGCGAAGTCTTCGCGCGAATCGATCAGGCAACTCGACAGCGTGCCCAGAATCCCGATGCGCGACACTTCTGGTATCGCCAAGAACTGCGGCAGAATCAGTGCCTGTACCGCCTGCTGCACTTCGGCATCCTGGTTCACGTCCAACCCGCGCCATTGCTGCCGATCCGCCGCCGAAATCGTGACGGCATCAAAAGCCTGCAGTAAGCCGATCACTTTGGTTAATTCATATCGTCTACCCATTGTTCTCCTTTCACACGTCCCCGGTCGGCCGAACTGACCCCAGGTACGTCACAACGGCCGAGTATAGCGGTGGCGGTATACGGATCGATTTCAGTTCCCCCCCCACCGCACCGCCCGTCCCGTCACTGCCCCCACAGCGGATAAGCCGTGGCGATCCTGCCGCTACCGTCCCGGGCGAACCATACCTGGGCCGAATACTGCCGCCCGTAGTACTCATGCTTCGACTTGAATCCCTCGCCGACTGGATAAGGGAACTTCACCGGGCGACTGGCCTTTTCCACATCACCCGTGGTCATCCAGATCTTGCGGGCACGCTGAATCGCAGCGACCTGGTCGCGGGGGCTGAAGAAGCGCGTAGCCGACGATGGCAACCTCGGCTTCTCGCTGTTCGGGTAATAATCGACCACTCCGGTGGACGGGTTGGCCCCCGTAGTGGCACGCAAGCGCTGACTTTCCAGACTGGTCTGAGCACCGTGTCGTTCGACAAAGTGGGCCCCCTGGTTGGTCCGTTCCAGGTGGTCCAAATGGCTTTGAGCAGCGCGCTCGGCCATCGCCGAAATGCGCAGACGACGCGCCCCTTGCTCGGCGGGCACCGCAGCGCGGTTGGCTTGTGCGATACGCGCAAGGGCTTGCATTTCCGGCGCCCCCGTCGAAGTCGTCGCTGCCGCGACGCTGTGGGCTGCCAATCCCGCGCCCGCAGTTTGGCCAGCCGAGGTTCGCCGGCCTACAATTTCCGCAATCCGCGCGCGTCGCTCTCGAGCAGCCCAATCGGGCGCGCGATTGGCGGCCGCAATCCGGTCAAGTCCACGCATCTCGGGTGAACGTGCAGCCATTTGGCCGTTATCCAGATACCCCTGCACGGGCTTGGGCAGGACATATTGTGTGCCCAGGCCGCGCTGGCCAAACCACGGCGCGGCAACACTGCGCTCAACGCCGGGAATCGAATCGGTTACCGAGTAGGCCGAACCTGGTGCCGTAGGCTCCGATCCCAATGCACGCGACGCGGTCGATGCGTAAGCGGGCGACACATAGGTCCCGCCTTCGCCGCCGAAACGATCCACGCCGGTTCCTTCTGGCAGCGTTACCGTCCTTTGCGTACCCGGCATTGCGCCGTTAAATGGCGGATGCCATACGCTGCCATCAGCCCGCCGCCAGTTTGCCGCTTGCGCCAATTCGCGTTCGCGGGCCAACTGACCGCGCTCATTAATGGTCTGATCCAGACTCTTATAGCGGCCCTCATGGTTGTTGCTGGCGATACGATCCAGACCTGCCGCCTCGCTGCGCATACCTGGGTCGCCAAACATGCGCTTGCGCAACAATGGTTCAGCACGCGTCAGTGGGCCAAGCAATCCCTGCTCGGACAGGCGGCGGTAGATTCCTTCTTCGGTCGTTGCACTATATCCCTCAATCTGCTCCAGCGTTCTCATATGCGTTTGGCGCCACGGTTCCATTGCGCTGTCCGCACTATTGCGCACCGTAAGGCCGTCAAACTGGGCCATTGTCTGCAGCTGATATTCATAGCTTCCGCGTTCCACCGCGGCCCGCACATCAGGATTGCTCTCGATCAAATCACGCACCCGCTCAGCACCCAACTCGCCTGATAGCCTGTTGATCTGGTTCTCGTGCCGCGCCTCATGCAGCGCGGCAAAAATGGAGGAGTTCTCAGGCGAAAACTTCAGGACCCGTTGTCCATTTTCCCAACCAGCTTGGCCAGCCGCGCGCGCGTTCCAGAGTTCGAATGCAGCTTCCTTAGAATCAAGAACTTTGGTGCCCATGGACTCAAAGTGCCGTTTAACACCATCGTAGTTTCGCCAGTTACCCACCGGGGTATCGAGCAACCAGTGGCGGCTCGGCGAGAAAATTTCTCCAGATAAATCCACTGGCTTGCCACCAAGTGCCAAAGTCTCATTTTCCCCGAGCGGAGGCCCCCCATCCCCAAGGTTGATGTCTGAGAAGGTGTCCTCAAGCTCAGCTCCATTCGTCATCCCGCGAGAATCATTTGGCATAGCAGAATTTAGCAACACGGTCGAAGCAGGCGACCCATTCCCCGTTGTAGCGGCCGCCGTTCGCGCAGTCGCGGCAGCAGTCAATTGACGGTCCTGCGTGTCGGAATACCGCTGCGGAACTGCACCGAACGTTGGCGACGGGTCAAGTGCATACGCGCGCAATCCGTCAACCGCCTTGGAATCGGTGCGCGGAACTGCGCCGACTTCAAATGAAGTCGACGGATGGCTGCCGCCGCCAATCTTCAACTTCGCTGAGACGTTGGCGCCGAGATCCAACGCCTTGCCGAACACCATGCCGCCCAACAGGTTGGCGCCAAGGTTAACCACACCTTCGGAGGCCTGCAAATTCTGGTAGACGTCAATCCGCCTCATGTTCTGCATCACGGGTACGGCATCGGCTGCAAGGTTCAGCGCGATATCGACTCCTTTGATTGCACGACCAGCCATGACCGAGCCTTTTGCCAACGCCACCCCGCGTGCACTGAGGGCGAACTTACTCCAACCACCTGTCGCCGCAACCATGGCGAGGTCGAACACCCGCCCCTTCAACTCACTACCTACTCGCTCATCCATGCGAGCCCCCGGCCCAAGGTTTTGCAGTTCCCGTCCGTACGCACTGAGGTTGGAGACATTCAACCTTTCATCATTGCCCGTTAACGCGTACATCGCGGCGGCACCGGCGCCGCGCAATGCATCCCCCACGACCAACCCCTCCTCCAGCGCCGCGCCAAGGCCTATCTCGGGCAACGTCGTCCCGACCCTAAAGCCATCGCGCAGTGTTGGGTTGTCAGATGTCCATGTGTGATAGGTCTGGTCAACGCTATTACCGTAATGACTCAACGATGCGCCAACCGAGTCTAAGCCTACGCTTTCTGCAACTTGCGCTTGCCAGTCGGATTGCGTATTGATCGCCCATACACCTGCACCAACAGCGGCACCAGCTCCGAATTGCAGCATTTTGAGTCGGGTTTGTTCGCGCCCCATTCCATGCACAATGTTGCGCCCCGCTCCGAATGCATCACGATAATCCGCATTACCATCCCGTGGCGTAACGCTAGCACCATAGTCTTGCGCCCAACTGCGGGAGGCTTTGGCGAGGCCATCCATGCCAAGAAGCTCTGCTTTATCCGCCACATGCTCCGCCACAGCGGACGGCGCGCCAACGAGAGCGCCAGCAACGAAGCCGACAACATGGTGCCGCGAGATCTCTTTGGATTCTTCTGGCTGTGTGCTTGCCGGGATAGCCCGCTGCTGCTCCGGCACAATGCTAATGGCCCGGGCCGGATCTTGTTGCCCGTTAAGTTGGGCTACATAATCGGTGAACTCCCGGACCTTAGCTTCACGCTCAGCCACAACGGCATCGCGTGCGGCACGCGCCTTTTCCAAGCGATAGTTCGAATTGGCAAGCATCCACTTAAGACCTTGGGCTGACTGTTGGTCGGTCACGTCGTTGATGCCCGGGATACGCAATTCGGTTCCCTTCCGAAGCAAAGCGTTCTTGCCCAATACATCCCTATTGTGGTAAGCGAGCGCACCCGGCGATACATTGAACCTTCGCGCTAGGCGGAGCAGCTGATCATCCTTCCTGACTCTGTATGTCCGGCCTGGGGCCGCTGGCGAATCCTGATCGCCGGCAGCGGTCGCGGATACGGAAGGCGGCAAACCCAGTTCACCGATCCTTGCGCCCAACTCGTCAAACCCGCTTAAGTCGACGTTAAGCGACAACCCATCCGGGTGTGCTAGCTGCACATCGTTAGAAACAGAGTCCAAACCACCACGATGGTTGGGTGACATGCTGCCGGGGTGCGCGTGCAGTGCGCCGGCTTCGCCCTCGGATCTCTGTGCTGCTTCTGACAGCATCTGTTTGCGCTCACTCAGTTCATCACCATAACCAGTGGCGGCTGCTGCTGCCGCGTTCAACAGCAGGCCACCGTAGAACAGCGTAGCGTTATCTCTTCCTTTATCTCCGTAAGCCAGGCTCTGCAAGCCGCGGCTCATCAAGGTCGATCCCGCCCCAACCGCGACACGCGTGGCCACACCAAATGCCACCTGATGACTTGCCGGTACATAGGCTTTGATTTGCTTGAGGCCCGCCGATGCGCCGCCTGCAGCGGCGCCAACGGCTGCACTGATCAAAGCGTCTTTAGCCACGCTGCCCCAGTCCAGATCCTTTCCACTATTAATGCTCTCAAGTAAGCTTCCGGCGACGGAACTCATAAAGCCACCAATGGCGCCGCCCGCAGCACCAGCGACAATTGCGGTAGCACTAGCGGACAAAGACATTGCATTACCAACCAAGTCGCCAATCTTGGATCCGATCGCGCCACCCGCAGCCCCCAGAGCCCCCCCCGCGGCCCCCGTCAAACCGGCGATTGCCATCTTCTCGAAATTAAAACCCTTCTGCATGCCAATTTCCATGCCGACCAATTGGCCTGCCGCGTTGCCCGCCATCGCAGAACCGGCGCCCAGCAGAATAACTGCCAACGGTCCCATGAATGGTCCGGCAAGGCCAGCCGTAGCCACCGTTACCAAGGCCGAGACAGCGATAGTCACCGCCACGACTATCAGACGCGCATGTGGGCAGGCATCGGCTTTGTGTGGACTCGCCAGCTCCAGCGCATTGCTTGTAGAGCGGACTACGTTGGCGCGCGATGTGATGCTTGTATTATGGACACCGATATTGGAACGGTTCGGCACCGAAATGACCTGGCCGCTACGAAGTTCGGACTCGCCAAGCAAGCCATTCGCATCGGCAATCTCATACCACAAACTTGCATCGCCATAATAATTTTGGGCAATGGTTCGCAAGCTATCGCCGCTTGCAACCGTGTGTTTGCGGACAGCACCAACCTGGTCAGCAGCACTGACCCCGACGAAGTTCTGGTCGAAGTCATGTGATAGCGATGGTGCCCACGCAGGCGCTATGGCACCGGATTGCGGCAATGCAGGCGAGACGTTGTAATTCTCATGCCGACGATCATTCGTCAGCGAACCATAAATTCTGCCGTCAACCACAATATTTCGCGTGTAGTGCGCTTCGAGTGGTGCCGGTGCGGCGTCGCGCTTAACACGCATGAACTGACTCTGGTGCAACTGCGCACCTTGGTGATCAGCCTGGAAGGTTGTGGTTCCGGATGAACCGGTCCACTTATTGTCCTTGTCACGCGACTTGCTGAAGGACGTACTGGAGGCAATGTTGCCATTCACATCGAAGGAACTACCTGTGCCCGACCAGGTCTCACTGTTCTTGGTCCAGTCACCGTTATCCACCGAGCTCTCGGAAATGGAATATGAACTGGTACCAACCTCTTGAGGTGAGCCGCCCGCATGAACATAGGAATAGTCGGTTGTCTCAACCGTCTTCAGGTCGAAGTGCGTCCCATTTTCCGAGTACGACTGAGTGTCCTTGACCCGCTTACTTGTCAACCTTGTCTTATCTGGCAATGCGTAATAATAGTCAATCGTCTTGTAGACATTGGCGGCCGCGCCATCCTTCTGAATATAGGATTGCTCATATAAGACTTTACCATCGCCATCCAGGCGTGTAACCAGGGTCTTCTTGAACAGTCCCAACTCGCCCGTACCGCCGCGGACGTCGCGAACCTCTTCCCGGATCCATGTCATTTCGCCCGATTGGCCCGCGCTGTCCAGCCTGCGAAGGCTGGACATCGAGCCACCATATCCCAGGTCGCGCGGATACACGCGGACAGCGCTCAACTCCCCGTCGGAGGCGCGATAGGAATACTCCTCCGTCTGCTCATACGGCCCAGTATTTCCTTGCGCGTACATGCCATACTCGACACGTTCGCGCTGGCCCGCCAAGTTATATTTGATCTTTATGCCATTGTCGCCACGTTCAATCGCATCATCGGCCGTGCTCTCTGTACCTTTCTTATTCAATCGTCCCTGGCTGATGGTCAGCCGGTTCTGCGCGTCGTAGTCATACCAAACCTCGTCGGGAGTCTGGTACACCGTGCCGTCCGTCGCTCGCCGATATACCGCCAAGGTGCGGCGAACATTGCCAACCTGATCGTAGTCGCGATGCACATGCGCATCACGCGTCCGAACGTCGGTCTCGCGACGGAGCGCATCGTACGAAATGGTTGCGCTGTCCAGGAGCCTTCCCGCATTCCCATCTGCCAGGGCCGTACTCTGCATGACTTCGGTTCTATTGCTGGCAGCGTCGTAGCGATAGTCCGTGCGCCGCTGCAGGCTGACGTCAACAACACTGCCAAGCAAACCATTACTGAAGTAGTAGTAACGCAAATCCTGGCCCCGAGACCCGTGCTTGCGCGTGGTTTGACCGGCCCAGTTCAATATCGTCCAGGTATCGTACGCCCCGTCGAAATGATAGGTCTGTCGACCGAAATAGTCGGTATTGGTTTGCTGGCTAACACTCCAACCGGTCTTGCTAAGCGTTTCCGTATAACCACCGACAGATTCAATGCCGGACCCTTGCACGTTCGCGTTAAAGCTGTACGTGTGCGTGACTTCAATTCCAGCCGCTGACTTGGTGTAAGTCACGCGCCCTTCGGCATCATACTTTGTGCTTTCCACACCCACGCCCACGCCACCGGCAACGTCTTTGACATAGCGGGTTACGGTCGCACGTTCCCCTTTTTCGGTATATGTGTAAGCTTCTTGCAGGTAGTCGCCGTTGCCATTGTCCCGTGTCATACGGAGCAGAAGGCCACGCTCATCGAACATGTAGCTGGTAGCACGCATGGCGCCGTCGTACTTGGTGCTGATATCACCAAACACATCGTATTTGTACATCGCCACCAGACCGTTATCAGCGTGTTCCTCATAGACCAAATCCTTGCCATCACGGCCTTTGGCATTCAGGTAGCTATAGGTGGTTGAATGGCCTTTAGCATCGGTACGCTTCACCATCCGACCGCCGCGACTGTACTGATATGTGGTCGAACCTCGCGCTCCGACGGTCTGCACACCCGTTTCATCCATGTAATTGGAAATGGGGGCGGTCTCGCGCGTTAAATTGCCGGCGCCATCGTACTCCCGCGTAATCTCATTATTCAATTCATCATGCAACGCGACTACTTCGCCAAATGCATTGAATTTCTGACGATTCGAGACCATGAGGGCACTGATACCGGAAAGTGTCCAGATGCCGCCTGTTCCCGCGTACTGTCCGGCGGGCACTTTTCCAGCATGCGACTTACGCAAAACTTCCGGCGTGCTGCCGCCCAGCTTTAGCTCCCCTGAACTCGTGCTAAGCAGCGCTTCCCCCGCATATGCATTTACCGTGTACTGGATGGAATCGCCCAGCAGAGCCAAACCGCGAGCGTCCCAATAGAAGACACCCTTTTCCGTGGAGCTTGCATACGCTTCAGCTATCCCATCTGCTCCGATGTAGGACACCTCGACGCGCGTCGCGCCAGCCGCCAGGGCATCGATACGAATGACCTGCTCGCAATCATCGAGCAAGCCGTAACTCTTCACCCTTAAACCAGAAATCCCGATTTCCAAGCGACCGGCCATGTGCGAGACGGGCTCCCCCCCCTCGTTCACTTCCAGCATCACGTCATAAGTACCAACTTCACCTACCGGTGGGACCCAGCTATACCCATCACGCAGAGTCCCGACGCCGGTCGCAGGGTTCAAAGCCACCTCCTTCCAAACCAGGTCGGACACATTTCGATAGCGAAGAGTCACCTGGCGCGCTGTTCCGACCGATCCCGCGGCATTCGCGGATTGCTCGAAGAAGACCACGCCGCCGCCGATCTCGATTGCACCTTGTCCGATTCGGAGAGCATTGGTGTCAGAAGGCGATGCGCTCACGGTAACCGCGCCGGTAGCAGTATTTCGCTTCAAGACACCGGCGCTCACGGCCAGCATCTTTCCCTGTCCATCAACCGCGATAGTCTGATACTCGTATTCACTTCCATCGCCCATTGGCGTTGACGGGTCAGTCAGGTCGAATTGGTAAACATCGCGCACCATATCAATGCCGTTTGGCATCGGATTGCTCATAGTCCGCAATTCGAAGGCGCTGTCACTTCCCTTTTTGCGATACGCCAAGAGAACCTGTGCAGGGCGTTGCACCAAGCCAGCCAGGACAAGCTTCGAGCTCACCGGCACCAGCGTTGCGCTCGCAGTGCGAGTCCATGGCAGCTTTTCAGTCTGATGGGTAGGATTGTTCGGATCAAGCGGGAAGGGTGGCGCATCGGCCCAGGAGTTATACGCCCCCGATGCCAGTAGCACACGTCCACCGTTATCGCCCGAAGCGATGCGGCGATATATGCACAAAGTTCCATTGCTCACCAAACGGGCATTGGCAGCTTCTGTTCCGTCAAGATCGAGTACCGCGCTCTGTCCCCCAGTTGCTTCAGCCGCGGCGACCACATTCCCGTCAGAATCGAGCAGTTCTACCTCATAGTGTTCGCCGGTCCCCGCATAGCGAATGTCTTTGAGATCGACTGTGAGGCTAGCCTCCCGCAAATTTTCCGTTTTTGACCAGTAACCAGACGAACCTTCCGGGTCGAAACTAATCCATTGCCAGGTTCGCTCCCACTCGCCGGTAACGGTGTAGGAAACCGGATCGGCGCCATTGCCTACACCAATGGCCTGTACTCCAGCCAGTGGGGAGTTCAATGCGCTCCACTTTTGCGCGGACTGGTTAATCGTCAGGCGGGCACCTTGACTGCCATCATCGAATGCACGTGCCTTGTTGGCAATACGTTGCATCGCATCAGGAACGGAAGCGTTTGGACGCCGTGTCTCCACCAGGCGATTCGCGTGGTCGTAGACCGCGATCTCCGCGTTCATTTTGGCGAGCAGCTGACCATCGAGCGCATCGGTAAGCTGCTCCAGCTTTACGTTGCGCAGGTCATCGCCGGCCGTGCGCAGCGTCAGCGTGGCGTTCCCGTTCGCGTCATACATGAACCATTTCATGACGCCATCGGCGCTGTTGGTTCGCATTACGCGCCCGGCCTTGTCGTACTCCGTAAACTCTTGGTATCGAAGGATCGAATTCAGGTCTTTTCGCTTTCCGCGCGAAACCATACCCCCAAATACGTCGTACTTCATATCGGTGACAGCGTATTGTTCAACGCTTTGACCACGAGTACGCTTCTTGTACTCTTGGGTAACCCTGCCTTCCGCGTCGTAAATTGCATAAGATTCTTCGGTCCACGATTCCGATTCACCGGCCTGGCGTACCAGCTCGGTGGTTCGGGTCTGGCGCCCATCACGGTCGTATTCGAAGACCTGATGCCGGTACGATGATCCGCCCCCTTCGTCGTGCGCCACCAGGCGGTCAGCATGATCGTAAGAGTTAACCGTCTCGCGCTTGTCATAATCGGCAGAGCCAAGGCGCACAAGGCGCTTGATGCGCCCGAAGGCATCGTACTCGATCGAGCTGGCCTGAGCGCCCCCCTCCAGCGCACCCTCGTGACTGAATACACCGTTCGACTTGATGACATGGCGGACAGTTGCCGCTTCGCGCGTGCGCCGCCCGAGATTGTCGTACTGGTAGGTCGTCTCCTGGCCGTCAGGATCAACCTTTCGGCCAACCATTCCCAGTCCAATGTAATGATAAGAGGTGACAGCTTCCACCGGCGTGCGGGAATTTTCTGCCACTTCGTCATACAGCCAAACTGCCTGCAAGACCACGTCCCCGGCAGCATTGGTATAGGTGCTGGTTTTACGCACCTGGGACGAGTCTGCGGTTTCCGGATCTATGCCAACACTATCAATAACTTCAACAAGTGAATCACTATCAGATGCGCGAATCGCGCTGTTATAGCGAAGCTCATACGTAAGCAACCCACTACCGCCCAGCTTTTCGGCGTATTGATTCTTCGCGTAATACCAAACTGTCAGTCCCCCGCCAGCGTCCAACTGGGCCCGCTTACGGCCGATCATGTCATAGTAGAAGCGCGTCGTTTCTCCGCGCGCGCCGACAATTTTCACCACATTTCCAAACAGGTCGAAGTAGTGATGAGTCGTAATGTCTCCTCTGAAATTCACGTAGCCTGGACCACTGCCAGTATCATTGGAAAATTCACCCAGGGCGACGTCGCGGATACTGCTTTGTATCATATGACCAGCTGCGTCGTAACGGAACTCAGTCTCCCTTACTTCCCCCTCTGGAATGCTCACCGGACCTTCCTCCGGAATGGCCACCGGGGTTCCGTAGATCTTCGTAAGTACTGCATTGTTGGCTGCGTCGCGCACCCAGCTGGTCAGCATTCCACCCGGCGAAATCTCATGGATCAGCCGATCCGCAGCATCAAAATAGCTGCGCGTTATTCTCCCGCCTGGAGTCGTGGTGCGAACCAAATTGCCACGCAAGTCGTATTCATATCGTTCGACCAATGCGGCCACTTCTTCGGTATTTGTACTACTATCAAATGAGGACACCGGCATCGTGGTCTTGCTTACGACCTGGCCACGCAGGCTAAAGCCGTATGTCGTAGTCCTTTCAACCTGAAGGCCAACGCCCTCCTTCGACTCAATCCGATTTCCATAAGCGTCGTACTTGTACCCGTTGACAACGTCCTTAAGCCCGAGAGCACCATTGGCAACCTGTACTGGCAACGTTTCCGATGTCACTCTACCCAAGCGATCGTATTCGTATTCCCATTGCCCAAGCTCGCCCGTCGTATTTTCGACGTCATCCCCGGGAGTCCAACCACCTTCCGGGAACGCCCAAAGGCCTTTGGTGGCAATCTCGCCGAACGCGTTAAAGGAATGCGTGACGCGACGCCCGCGAGTATTGGCATCACCAAAGGTCTTTGTTTCATCCACCCGCATACCGCGCTTATCAAAGATGGCATTGACAGTTCCGTCTACCACCTCGCCGCTCACAACGTAGCTCATCTTTCGATCTGAGTGGGCCTTAGTCAGATTCGCAGTACTGAAATACTTTCGTTTTTGCACCTCATTACCAAACGCGTTGTAGCTGGTTTCCGTGCGCTGGCCGTCCGCATCGATTTCCACGCGCTTTCGATTGGCGCGGTCAAACACGAACAGCGTGTCCGTGCCCGCGAGCGCACTGTCGGTGCGTACCCCATCATCGCCGTAGCTGCCAACAGCACGCGAGCTCCGGATGATGTTGCCGAAGGCATCGTATTCCTGTTCGATGACACCGCTTTGCAGGTCGCTGCGCCCCAGGTCCTTCATGCGCGGTTGCACCAGCTTGATCACCTGGCCATTGCGGTCCATCTCTCGCCGGTCGGTGTACAGAGACAGGATGGCCTTCTTATCTGCGTCGCCCAGCTCACTGGCATTGCGCGCAAAGCCCATCAGCGCGCGTTCATTGGCCAGCCAGTTATCCGGGCTGGCTGGATCGTCCACTTCGTGCCATTGGTTCGATTCCGCCAACGCAATGCCGCGTGCTGCGATCACCTCCAGGCTATTGAAGCCATGCACAAAACGCGTCGTCCCGGCCGGTGTAGTCTCCTCCGTGACACGTCCCAGCTTGTCATAGGACCGCGTCACCACCGACTCATCGTCAGTTCCCGGCGCCCGGACAATCCGGGTGGCCTGGCCAAACATGTCGTAGGTGGTCGCCGTCTCCAGGGTACGGTCGGCGTCAATGCGCTGGCGCTCACTGGTGACACGACCGGCGGCGTCATACGAATAGCTGGTCAGGGCAGCCAGCGGGGCGCTGGTGCTCACCAGTTCCGCAGTGATCGCGGCGATGGCCGACGCGACAGTTGTCGCATCGGCGGTCACACTGCTCATCGCAACCGGGTAACGCAGGACGTCGGTGGCCTGGCCGAACACGTCGTAGCGTGTTTCCGTCACATAGTTCTCGGCATCGACCACAAAGCGCGGCCGTCCGGCACTATCGTTGACGGTAACGGTGGTACGGTCCTTGGTATTGGTGGTGAGCGCTTCCGTGCTGGTTGGAATACTGCTGGTCTGCGACCAGGCCGTCAACGGAGTAGCGTACTGGCGCACCAGCGCCGGTTCGTTGAAGCGGTTGGTTTCGTAGGCTGTGACACAGCCCTCCGCATCCACGCTGAGTAATTTGCTACCGTTTGCACGGTAGCTGTAGGCGCTATAACGGTTGGCGGCATCTGCCTCGTGCGTGGATCGCCAACCCGTCATCGCGCTCGGGCCATGCGCCATCGCCTGCGACCAGGGCGACATGCGCGCTTCGTAGCGCAACAAGCCGCTCACTTCGCCGAAGGCGTTGTAGCGCTTCTCGGTCACCTCGCCTTCCGCGCCGATTTCGAATTGCAGCCTGCCCGCCTCGTCGAACGAGGCCCCGGTGTAGCGATCAAACAGCGTATTGGCAGTCACCTGCGTCGCCGGATCGCTGGCCAGCACCGTGGCCTGCGACCAGCCGCCAATCGCATTGGCGTACTGCAGGATGCCGGTGGTTTCGCCAAACGCGTTCGTCGTATAAGTGGTCAGGTAACCTTCGGCGTCCACCCGGTAGCGCTTGCTACCGTCCGCCGCATAGCCGAACGCCTCAAAGCGGTCGGCTGCCGTGCGGTTGCCGCTCGGACCGTAATACTGCTGTAACTGGAGCACGGTGCGCGCCTGGATCGCTGGCAGCACGCTGGCGTAACTGGTCTTGCTGGTAACTTCGCCGAACACGTTATACGACGCCTGCGTCACCTGCCCCGCTACATCAATCTGGAATACCACCTGGCCAGCGCTGTCGTAGACGTTCTCCGTCAAGCGGTCCAGCGAATCGGACGATGCCGCCTTCCAGCTGCGTGTTGCCTGGTTCCAGGCCGCGCTCTTGGCGCGTACCGTGGTGCGCAGCAACTGGTCAAAGTCATCGTACTCGAACAGCGTGGTCAGGCCGTCGGCGGCGATGGTGCTGACCAGGCGTCCCTGGCTGTCGTAGGCCGATTGCGCCACGCGGTCATCCTGGTCTGCGGCAGGCGCACTCCAGGCCAGCGAGCTGGTCGACCAGCTCGCAGTCAGGTAACGATTTACCGTACTGGTGACAGCTCCGAACTCGTCATAACTGTACACCACCGTCGCACCATCGGCACCAATGGTGCTGACTACCTGCCCCAGGCTATTGTAGTTGGTCTGGGAGACGCGATCCTTGTTGCTGGCCGAAGCTTCGCTCCACTTGCGATCGGTGGTACTCCACGTAGCCAGGTTGTAGCGCTGAATGCGCTGCGTCTGCGCGCCGAAATCGTCGTAGCGGTAACTTTCGGTAGCACCGCCGCCGTCCACCAGCGCCGTCAGCTGGCCGCTGTCGCTGTAAAGACGCTGCGTCACGCGGTCGCTGCTGCTATTGGCGGTGGCCGCGTTCCATTGGGTGCCGTCCCAGCTGGCACGGGTGGCACGCTGGATGGTCTGCGACAACTCGCCAAACAGGGTATAGGTGCTGACGGTGGTTACGCCAACGCCGTCGATATGCGCGGCTACGCGGCCGGCGGCATCGTAGTCAGTCTGCGCAATGCGGTCGTCCACGCTATCGGTTGGCAGCGTATCCCACAGCTTATCCGTGCTGTTCCATTGGGCGCGGCTGGCGCGCCCCACTTCCTGCCACGCTTCTCCGAACGCGTTGTAGCGCACCTCCTGCACGCCGCCGCTGGCATCGATCGTCGCTGCAAGGCGGCCCGCTCCATCGTAGCCGAACTGGGTGACGCGGTCGCTCGTGCTGGTACCGCGCGCCTGCCACACCTTGTCCGCCTCGATCCAGTCGGCGCGGGTGGCGCGCACTGTGCTCCGGTAGGCCGCGCCAAACGCATCGTAACGGGTGATCACGGTCTGGCCATCGAAGCCGACCTGCTCGCTGACACGGCCGGCGCCGTCGTAACTGTACTGGGTGACGCGGTCGGCCGCGCTGTACGCCGCCACCTGCCACTGGCTATTTACCCAACGCGCCTTGCTGGCGCGCTGCTGGCTTTGCTTCATCTCGCCAAAACTGCCATACACATAGGCGGTCGACGTGCCGTCGAACTCCACCCGGGTCAGTTGGCGCCCCGCGCTGTCATAGCTCATCGACGTGACGCGGTCCAGATCGCTGGCGGTTACGCTGCCCCAGGTCTTGCTGCTGGAATCGAAGAGCGCCTTGTTGGCGCGTACGGTCTGCTGCAATTCCTCGCCGAAATCGTTGTAGGTGTGTTCGGTTCGAGTACCATCAAAGTCGGTGCTGGCGGTGACCAGACCCGCGCTATCGTAGGCGTACTCGGTATAACGATCCGTGCTGCCAGCCGCTCCTTTGCTCCAGATGCCGGAGGCAAAACTGCCCTTGGCGGCGCGCAGCACCTGCGAAGTCACCCGGCCAAAGTCGTCGAGAACGTACTCAGTGGTCGTGCCATCGACCGCAATTTCCGCCTCCACCTGGCCTGCGCTGTTGTAGTTGGTCTGCGCGACCCGGTCCTTGGCGCTGGCAGCGCCCTCGCTCCATGTGCGGTCCGTGCTGTTCCAGGTCGCCACCGTATAGCGCTGGATGCGCTGCGTCAGTGCGCCAAAATCGTCATAGCGGTAGCTTTCGGTGGCGCCAGTGCCGTCCACCAGCGCCGTCAGCTGGCCATTGTTGCTGTACAAGCGCTGGGTCACGCGGTCGCTGCTGCTGTTGACGGTGCTGGCACTCCACTGGCTGCCATTCCAGCTGACGCGATTGGCTCGCTGAATGGTCTGCGACAACTCGCCAAACGGGGTATAGGTGCTGACGGTGGTTACACCGGTGCCGTCGATATGCGCGGCGACGCGGCCGGCTGCATCGTAGTCGGTCTGCGCAATGCGGTCGTCCACGCTATCGGTTGGCAGCGTATCCCACAGCTTATCCGTGCTGTTCCATTTGGCGCGGCTGGCGCGCCCCACTTCCTGCCACGCTTCGCCGAACGCGTTGTAGCGTACAGCGCGCACCACGCCACTGCCGTCAATTTCGGTCGCCAGACGGCCCGCATCGTCATAGGAAAACTGTGCAACGCGGTCGCTCGCACTGGCGTCACGCACTTCCCACAGCTGGTCGTCGGCATTCCAGTTGGCGGTATTGGCGCGCGAAGTCGTCTGGAACACGCCACCGAAGGCGTCATAGCTGGTCAGCACAGTCTGGCCATCGAAGGCAATCTCCTGGCTGATTCGGCCGGCGGCGTCGTAGCCATATTGGGTAACACGGTCGGCATCACTCTGCGCCGCCATTTCCCACTTGCCTTCAAGCCAGGAAGCCTTGCTGGCACGCAGCTGGCTTTGCAGCAATGCGCCAAAGCTCCCGTAGGCATACGACGTCGAGGTGCCGTCGAATTCCACTTGTGTCAACTTGCGGCCAGACTCGTCGTAACTCATCGACGTAACGCGATCCAGTTCACTCGCTGTCACTGCGCCCCAGGTCTTGTTGACCGTATCAAAGCTGGCCTTGTTGGCGCGTACCGTTTGGTGCAGTTCCTCACCGAAAGCGTTGTAGACGTGCTCGGTCCGGGTACCGTCAAAGCCGGTGCTGGCGGTGACTTGGCCCGCGCTATCGTAGGCAAATTCCGTGTAGCGGTCGCTACTGCTGGCGGCGGGCTTGCTCCAGCTGCCAGCAGCAAAGCTGGCCTTGGCAGCGCGCAGCACCTGCGAGACCACCTGGCCGAAGTCGTTATAGCCATACTCCGTCGTGGTACCGTCAGCGGCAATTTCCACAGTCATGCGGCCGGCCGCATCATGTTTGAATTGGCTATAGCGGTCCTTGGCCGCGTTGACTGCAGGTGCAGTCCATCGCTTGGTGACGGCATTCCAGGAAGCGCTGGCCGCGTGCTGGATGGTCCTTTCAATGGCGCCAAACCCGTCATAGATATAGGAAACGCTGCTGCCATCGCCCGCAATGACGGTAGAAGCCAGGCCCAGCGCGTCAAACACCACCTGGCTATAGCGGTCGCCGGCAGAAGCGCTTGCGACCGTCCAGCTGCGCGTGCCGCTGTTCCACACCGCCCGCGCAGCGCGCGCCACGGTCTGCACTGCGTCGCCATAGACGTCATACACAGTCAACACCGTTACGCCGGTGGCGTCGATGTCGGCCACAACACGACCTTGCGCGTCGCGTTTGATTTCGGCGATGCGGTCGCGCTCCGCGTCTTCTGCCTGCACCGCCCATCGCTTGGTCGTTACGTTCCACACGGCACCGTTATACAGTGCCACGTTGCGCACTACCCGCCCTTGGGCGTCATACTCCTGCTTGGTGACCACACCGGCTGCGTCGACGGAAAATTCTTGCAAGCCAAGATTGTTGTAGCTGACCTGCGAGACGCGATTGGCCGCCTGGTCGGCCTTCGATTGCGGTTGGATCTCCCAGCCAGTGTCGCTCCATTTGGCTCGCGTCGACAGTTCGATGGTCTGCTCCAAGCGGCCCTGCGCGTCATACACCAGGCGCGTTGCCAGGCCGTCGATGCCAATCTGGTATTCCACTCGGCCGTCATCGTCGTACTGCGTCGCCGCTGCCCGCATGCCAACCTGGTTGCTGCTGTTGGCAACCCAGGATTCCAGCGCCAGCAAGGTGCTGGTGCCGCTGTACTCGCCTGCATAGTGCAGCGTGGCCGTCTGACGGCCTTGCGCGTCGTAGCGCATTTCGGTAACACGCTTGCGGTGGTCCACCGTATAGCGCACGCGGCCGTAAATATCGTTCACATTGGTGGTATAGCGGGCATCCGCCTCATCCAGCGCACCCAGTTCGGTGGCGGACTTGGTCTTGCTGGCGTCCCAGCCACTGAGCGGGTCTTGCAGGCGTACGGTGCGCAGCAATCGTCCGAGTCCGTCGTAATCATTGCGCACCACATAGCCGGCCGCGTCGATCGTGTAGTGGGTCAGGCCATCGGCGCTGTAGACGTGGGTTTCCGCGCGGGCGCCGGCGAGGTTGGCGGCCGCCCAGTTCTGCATGGCGTACAGCGAATAGTCACGCGTGGTGTACTTGGCTGCGTAACGGATCCGCTTGCTCAGGCGCGCGCCATAGCTGTCGTAACGGAACTCTTCGACCGTGCCGTCGGCATTGATGCGGAAGCGCAACTGGCCATCGTCGTGCACCAGCTGTTCGCTGCGTGCCGGCACCAAACCGTCGCCGAACTCGGTGCGATTGCGCAGGCTGCCCGCGGCCCACTTCAGCAGGGCGGAAATCGACTTCTCGCCCGAGTACAGGGCGGAGGAATAGACGTCAAGACGCTCGAACGCGCCCGTCGAAGTGTAGCCGAATTTACTGACACGGCCGTCAGCGGCGATGGTGAAATACGGGTCGCCACTGCCATCCAACACGACCGAATCGTCGTTCGCCGGGCGCGGCGTGCCGTTATTCTGCACCCAGGTCTGGATTGCGGTGAAACTATTGGTGCCAGTGTACTGTTCGGTATACGTCTTGAAGCCAGTCAGCTTGCCGGTGCCGTCGTACAGCCACTGCTTGACCAGCTTGGTCGTCGTGTCGTACGAATAGAGCCGGCGGCCGGTAGCCTGGTCGACGTGTACGCTAGCCGGCACCGAGGTCTTTGGCAACAGGTTGCGAATGCCGGCAGACAGCACCCTGTAGGTCGCCCCTGTAGTGAATAGCTCGGCAAAGACCCGATTGCCAAGCAAGCGTCCCTCATCGTCGTAGATGACCTCGATCAAGCGCCCGGTATGGTCTTGAATAAACCGCAAGCGCCCGAAGTCGTCGTTGATGAGCGCATCGTTCACCGCCGTTTTCGGCGTACCTGTTCCTCCCTGCCCGGTCCAGGCGTAGATTGCCTCATAAGTGGCGTCCCCGGTATACGAACTGTTAATACCACTGTACACCCGGGTATTAACAAAATTACCGTCATTGTCATACAGCCATTCGCGCACTTTATTGTTGTTGCTCGGTATCTTTGCGAAGCGCAGCTGGCCTTGGTCGTTGTAAATTAATTGGTCCCCTGCCGCAGCGTACAGCCGGGCTGGATCCGACAGTTTGGTGTTGGCGTTGACCGAACTGCCGGTTACCTCGTCGAAGATGTTGTAGAAGATTTCGCGGCTGCCGCCGGTTTCACCGAACACCCGGGTGGCGCGGCCAACGGTGTCATAATGCGTAGTAACGCGGTGCGCCGCGCCGGCCTCGTCGGGCAATACCCACTTGCCATTCGTGCGCGTGGCCGCCGCAACGTATTCGACGGTTTCCACCTCCTGGCCAAAGGCGTTGTATTTGTTCTGGCGGACCCCGCCAGCATCGTTAATCGTGTATTCCACACGATCCAGCTCGTCGTAGCGCGTTTCCACGCCGGCATCGCGGCTGCTGTCGACGCCAGGCAGGCTCCAGCCAGTGGCAGTACGCGTTGCCTCGCCTGCCATCCGGTTCACCCGTACCTGGCGGCCTATGCCGTCATAGGTGTATGCCACGACTTCAATACCGCGTTCGCCGCTGCTGCGCAGCGTAGAGGCGACACGGCCAGCCTGGTCATACAGGGTTTCGTCGGTAATATCGCCATCGGATGAGACGCCCACCTGGGTCCAGTCGCCATTGCTCCATACGGCGCGCTGTGCGAATTGCGTGGTCTTAACCAGCTGGCCCAGGCTGTCGTACTCTTCGCGAACAGTGAGGCCTTGGCTGTCGATATTCCAGCGCACCTGGCCGCCATCGGCATGGCGGATAGTGCTGGTTTGCACGTCGCCGGCGTTGGCCGCCACCCACGCTTCCAGCGTAGCGGTGTTGCGGGTGCCACTGTAGACGGTCTGATAGCGCAGTTCCTTGACGACACGCCCCAGGGTGTCGTAGCGGGTTTCCGCAACGAGATTGCTCTCCGGCGCAATGGTGAAGCGGACGCGCCCAGCCGCATCGTACAAACGAGTGGTGGTCTGAGCCGGCCCGCTCAGCGCGTCAAGCGCCGCACGGTCGGCGACGCTGTTGCCGCTCCAGCCTGGCAAGCGGTCGGCGAACACGGTTTCCGTTTCGACCAGGCCTGCGCTGTTATAACCGTAACGGGTGACGCGGCCGTCGAATGTTATCGTATACAGTTTGCGTCCTGCTGCGTCATAGGCATAGGCCTCCGCGCGCGCCTCCTCGCGGCGGTAGGCCTCGGCGTTGGTCTCCGCGTCATAGGCTTTGCTTAAAGTGTAATTGATGCGCAGGGAATCCCAGGCGGCAGCAGTATTGCTATTCACCATTTCCGGCGCATACAGCTGCACCGCATGCTGCAACACCTTGGCCTTGTCGCCCAGCCTGGTGTAGACATGCTCTTTAACCCTGTTGGCGCTGTCGATCTCAAAGCGCAAGCGACTCAGATCGTCGTACACGAACTCGGTCGTACGCGCCCCCGTTTTGCTCAGTGCATTCAAGGCCGCCAGCACTGGCGCAGCCTCGCCACTCCAGCCATCCAGACGCGCGGCGTACGCGGTGACTTTGCTGACTTCGTCAAACGCTCGGTAGGAATAGCCGACCACGCTGCCGGTACCGTCGATCTCAAACAGCACCCGGTCGGCGCTGTCATACACTTTGCTGCGCGTGTTAGCCTTGCTGAAGTTAGCCGACGCGGCGGCAAACGTTTCCAGCTGCGCCAGGGTGGCGGACAGCGGATCCTGCACGCGCGTAGCGTAACCAATTTCCTTGGTGACGCGCCCCAGCACGTCGTAGCGGGTTTCGCGCACGCCGCCAGTGGCGTCGACGCTGAAGCGAACGCGATCCAGCTGGTCGTAGAAAGTGCGGGTCACCTGGTCGTCTGCCGCGTCGGCGGCCGCGATCCAGTCGTTACCCGCGCGGGTCGCCGCGAGGGCCTGCTGGCGCACTTCGCTCACGCGGCCCGCGCTGTCATAGCTGTATCGCGTGGTCTGGCCCAGCGAGCCAATCTCATACTCAAGGCGGCCGTTGCTGTCATAGCGCCGGTAAGTCGATTCGGCAGCCGGTGCATCGGCCGCGTCGCGCCAGCGCAGCAAATCGTCCAGGGAGAAGTCGGTGCCGCTATAAGCCCCCAGATAGTGCAGGGTCTGCGTCAGGCGGCCCGCGCCGTCATAACGCATTTCGGCCACCTCATTCGCACTGTTCAGACGGAAGCGCAACAGGCCGCTGCGGTCATAGATGGTGCGCTCGGTGCGGTCGTCGCCCGATGCCGCGACCGCCCCCCACTGGTTGCCTGCCTTGATGGCTGCCTGGGCGCGGCGGGTCACTGCCGCCAGGTTGCCCAAACTATCATAGCTGTACTCGATAACCCGGCCACCATGGTCGATTTCCGTGGCGACCCGGCCCAGGCTGTCGTAAGTCTTGCTGGTGGTCCGCGCGCCCGCCTCATAGGACTGGGCAAATGTCTCCATCGAAGAGAGTGATGGTGGATCGGTCAGCTGGTAATTAGTAACGCTCCATTCGTGGTTGGTGGCGTAATCGAGGGTTTGCAGCAGGTTGCCGAAGCCGTCATAGCGGAATTCGCGGACACCCATCTGCTCCTTGCTCGTCGCGACATCGTAATGACTTTCGCTCAGTACAAAGCGCGGACGGCCAAGGTTGTCGGAAATCGTCAGCCTGACGCGCGGGCTGATCTCCGATTGCGGCGCGGCAGAATTAATCGACATCCCCTGCAAGGTCGTCAGCATGATCGTGCTGGTGGTGCTCCAATTGGCGATAGGCAGCGCAAACTCATAACGTGAGACTTCATCGCCAAACTGGTTGTAGCGCACGCGCGTCACCTGGCCTGCCGCATCGATCTTGAAGGTGGCGTCGTAGGCGTCATCGAAAATGCTGGTCAGGGTAGCGCGCGCCTGGTCCGCGTTGCTGGTGGCGAATTGCTCCAGGTTAGCCAGGCTGCGGCCGGAACTGCTGATGGCGACCTGGTAATCCAGTGTTTGGATCACACGCCCGTGCCCGTCGTGGCGGTATTCCCGCACGGCTCCGGCACCATCCACGCTAAAGCGCAGCAAACCAGCAGCGCTATACACTTGGTCGCTCACCTGGTCGCTGCCTGCGCCAGCCAGCGCCGCCAGCGTGGCTGCCGCAGGGGCCGAATGGGCCGGGGACCAGTCGGCCAGGCGCTGTCCGAACCTGGCGCTACGCACCACCCGGCCCATGCTGTCAGCCTGCGTGTAAGAGACTCCGCCTTCGCCATCGATGGTATAGGTGCGGCGGTTGGCCTCGTCAAACACCATCGTGTTGCCGCTGGCGGCAGTGGCTTGGTCCTGCGCAAATTGTTCGAGATTATCCAGTGTATGCGCTACTGAATCGGCCAACGGCACCGTGTACTGGAGCGCGCGCACCACCCGTCCCAGCGCATCGTAGCGCGTTTCGGCAACCCCACCTTCCGTCGAAATGTGGAAGCGCAGGCGGCCATTTGCGTCGTACACCTTGCTTTCTGCGCGGTCGGCCGCTGAGGCCAGCGCCTGCAAACTAGCCAGCGTTGGTAAGCTGGCGCTCGCCTGCCAGCCGGTGACTGGACGCGCCAGCCGGGCGCTTCGCAGGGTATTGCCAGCAGCATCGAATTCCAGCTTGCTGACATAGCCCTGGGCATCGATATCATAGCGGGTCTGGTTGGGGCCATCCCATACCGATGCCAGGCCATGGTCTGCCGCCGAACGGTTGGCGCTCAGGGCGAAGAAGTCACGCACCGCCGACATGGCCGGGGTGGCACTGGTCAGCGCATATTTCTTGGCAAAGGTGACGCTTTGCACCAGGCCGAAGGCATCGCGCTTGCGCATGGTGGTCAGGCCCTGCTCGTTCAGCTCATATGTCGTGTTATTGGCATCGTCATACAAGGTGATGCTGCGGCGCGGCGAGGAGCTGCGCGCGGTATTGATAGCCGTCTGAATATCAGCGTAGGTTTTGGCCCAGGCGGGGACGGTGCCTTCGTTGCTGGCAATGGTGCGGGTGGTGCGGCCGAAGACATCGTTTTCGTAGACAGTATGGACGCCCAGCGAGTCGATGGTCCCTTGCAGCCGGCCCTGGCGGTCGTAGCACTTGTACTCACGGACCTGGGGAATATTGGCAGCGGCGCTGGAGTCGCTGCTGATCAGGTTGGCAACCTGCGTTTCCATCGACGTCGCCGAGCTCCAGGACAGTGCGCTCTGGTAGCGCACTGTCTTCCAGTTCTCATGGGTGCTGGTGTAATGGTAGGCAGTCACCAGACCATTCGCATCGACGGTGCGGCTGACGTTGCCATCATTATCGTAGAACGTTGCAGTTTTCTGGTCGCTGGCCGTTGTCGCCAGCGCAGCCATATCACCCGCGCTCAGGGCGCGGCCATCGATGGCCAGCACGTTGGCATACTGGTAGGTCGCGCAGACGCGGCCGAGCCTATCCAGCGTCTGGCGGGTAACATTGCCGCCGGCGTCGACCACGTAGCGGTAGGCGGTCCCGTCGCGCACCTCGTACACGGTGTTCTCATAGCGGTCCACTGCGCCGGCTGGACGCGCATCGAGCAGTTCCTTGATCCGCGCAGCGCCCGGCACTACGTCCTGGCGCGCAATCGTTCCGGCGTACGAAATCCGCTGGGTCTGGCGTCCCTGGCCGTCATATACGAATCCGGTCACGTTGCCGACGCCGTCCACTGTGTAGGCCACTTGGCCGGCCGCATTGTAGGCAGTGATGGACAGCGCGTCCGCGTCCGGGTTGCTGATTGCCTGCTGCGCATGCCGCAGAATGGCGATCACCCGCCCGGCGTCGTCGTAGCTATAGCGCGTGACATTGCCGAACTGGTCGCTCGTGCTTTCCACGCGGCCAGCACTGTCGTAAGTCTGGCTGCTACTACGGTCGCCAGCGGAAGCCGCCACCGCCGTTGCGATATCCGACTCGCTCAGCAGGCCCGCTGAACGGGTTACGCGCTGGGCGTGGCGCACGGTGCCGTTCAAACGTCCGCCTGCGTCGTACTGATGTTCGGTTACGTAGCCATCGCCATCGACTTCGTAACGCACCCGGTTGTCGCGGTCATAAATGCTGTCCGTCACACGGTCGGTGGTTGTTGGAGCCAGCGCATCGAGCGAGGTAATCGTCGGAATGGCATTGGTAGCCAGCGCGCTCAATTGGCGTATACGGCTCAGGTTGCCGCGCGAATCGTAGCTGTAGCGCGTAACGCGCTCGTTATACGATGCCGCTCCAGCCTCTTGGTAATACTCCGCCTCGTAGATCAGGCGTTCATCCTTGTCGTAAAACAGATACGTCTTGCGTTCTTTGCCGTTGGTGCCATTATTACTGCCGCCCAACCCAGAGGCCCAATCATTCTGGCTAGCCATTGTGACAAGTCCGAACATGCTAAGCGTAAGGTCCGCCGCATCGATGTATTCGGTGCGGGTAACACGCAAAGGCTCCGTGACCGCCGTGTATTCGAAGCGTGTCAGGCTGCCATTGGCATCGACACGCCAGGTCATGCGGCCGGCCGCATCGTAAGCAAAGCGCGTGATCTCGCCGGCAGGATTCTCCTCGGCAATCAACTGGCCCTGTTTGTCGTAGGCATAGCTGGTCCGCAACGCAACGCCAGACGAATCCTGCGTGACCGAGGCTTTCTGGCCCAGGTCGTTGTAGGTGTAGCTCAGCACCTTCGGATTGGCGCTGCCGTAGCCTTCGGTGACTTTCAGCACACGGCCTGCCTTGTCGTATTCGACCCGGGTCCGCAGGTTCAGGCCGGCCGGATCGACGGCAGTGGTTTGTACCAGGCCGCTGGTAGTATGTTCGTAGGAAATGCGGGTGAGACCATTATTGCCGTCCCGCTGCTCCACCACCTTGCCGCGTCCGTCGTAGCTGATCTCGGACACCATCTTGCCGCCCACCTTGGTACGGAAGACCCGGTTGGCGCTGTCGTACTCATATCCGGTGGTGACACCACCGATATCGACCGACATCAGCTGGCCGTTATCGTGGTAGCTGCGCGTTTCGCGCACCACCCCATCGGCACCTTTGATTTCCCTCAGCTGGCCATTCAGGTCGTAGCTATACTCAGTAGCGTTGCCATTGGCATCGGTAACCTTCCAGACTTCGCCGAATTCGTTGTTCTGTGTGGTGACTGCCACCCCTTGCGGGCTGGTCACCGTCATGCTGCGCGCCGCCACGTCATAGCTGTAGGCGGTGGTGCGGCCCAGATGGTCCTTGATGCTGACGGTGCGGTCAAACGCATCATACGTGGTGCTGATGCTGCCACCGGCCGGATGGCTTTGGCTGACCAGGCGGTTCCAGCGGTCATAAGCCAGGGTTGTTACGGTACCACGCTCGTTGGTGCGCGTGACGGTGCGGCCAAATGCATCGTAGGTAGCACTGGTCACGCGTGCCGACCCCGTGCCTGGCGCTGTTGTCGTTGTGGTGCGCAAACCGCGACGATCGTAGGCGTATTGGCGACTCACGCCGACGACCGGGGTTTCGCCCAGAAGATCACGGAAGGCGTTATAGCCATAAGTGGTGTCGCCGCCGTCGTTGTCCGACTGGCGCGCCACCAGGCCGCGCTGAGAGTATTGGTAATCCCGGACATCCTTGCCCTGGTCTTCCGCAAACAGGCGCTCAATCGCGGCGCGCAGCGTGGTGTTGACCTGCCCGCCAGCTTGGTCGCTCATCTCGGCGCTGCTGAGGCGGCCGGCATAGGCGACGCGCTTGGCGACTTCATTGAAGGCGTTGTAGCGCTTTTCGATCACCTCCCCCAGGTCGTTGATTTCGTGCGTCAGATTGCCGCGCGTATCGTAGTTGTAACGTGTCTTGCGGCCGTTGGCATCGGTCTTGCTCATCAAGCGGCCGGCACCATCGTAGTCGTAGCCGGTCGTCTTGCCGCGCCCATCCTTGGTCGCGGTCATGCGCCCCAAAGTGTCGTAAGTCTTTTCGGTAGTGCGTGCATTCGTCGTGTCGGCGGCCTGAGTTTCCCTCACCAGTCGTCCGAAATCGTCGTAGCCGTAGGTGGTGGCCACATTATGGACGTCGATGGTCTTGGAAAGCAGACCCTGGCGGTTGTATTCGTGCTTGACGACCTGAATGTCGTTCGCACCGCCATTCAAAGACTTGACGTTGGTCAGATGCGTGCTGGACGACTGCGCGCTACTGAAAGTCGTCAACGGATTGGCGTATGCACGCTTTTCCGTCAAGAGCCCAGCCTGGTTATAGACATATTCGGACAGGAAGTACCTATCATTGCCGGCTGCATCGCGGAACCAACGCACCTCGACCTGTAAGCGGCCAGCCGCATCGTAATAGTAGTCGATGCGCTGGTCGTCAATCGAGGTGGCGGGAACAACACTCGCGGCCAGCGCGCTGCCATTGGCGGCCAGCTGCAGTTTGGAGTTGGCGCTCGGGCCGCCGGCGGTGGTATCGCCATCGGTATTCAAGCGATTGGCATAGCGTTTGCGCAGCTTTACCTGCCCGAGCGCGTTGCGCTGGTATTCGGTGACGTAGCCTTCCTCGTCCACCTCCCCGACCAGCAGCCCGGCGGCATCATACACCCAGCGGTGGAGCCGGGTCTGGCTGGTGCGCACTGGCGCGGCCAGCGAACTGGCCGACGAGGTGATCGTCAGATCTGATGTACTAACCTGGGCCTCGTAGCGCAAGCGCGCCACTTTGTTGCCGAGGCTGTCGTAGACGTACTGGGTCATGTAGCCCAGTTCGTCGATTTCCTTGATCAGACGGCCACCATCGTCGTACAGGCTCCAGCTGCTGCGGTCGTTATTGGCATCGGCATCAGGACGCCACGTTTGCATGTCGACCGCGCTCATCAACGGCGCTGTCCCGCCCGAAGCGGTCGGCGAAGTCAGTACATTCAGCTCACCTGCGGTCAGCACATTGGCGTAGCGTACGCTGCGCACCATCTGGCCGGCAGTGTTGTAAAACATTTCGCGCAGCGTGCCATCCTGACTCACCTCGGCCACCAGCCGGCCAGCCGCGTCATACAAGAACATCTGTGCGACGCCGGTGGGGTCGATCTTGCGGCGCAGGCGGCCCAGTGCATCATACTGGTATTGTGTGACCGGCGCGGTTGGCGTGTCTCCCTGCGTAAACGTCAGCAGTTCGCCGGCGGCGCTGTATTGTGCAACGGTAACCGCGGCGCCGGCAACGGTGGTCGTGATGGTATGACCGGCGTCGGTATAACTCAGGGTGGTCACCTGCTTCAGGGCACCCAGCGTGGTGCGGGAAATGGTCTGGACGCGTCCCAAGCTGTCGTAAGTATAATTAACAGCCGCTTCATCTGTGCCGCTGCTCGCTTGCAGCTCCGATTGCGACAGCAAACGGCCGGCATAATCGTAGCTGTAAGTGATCGTCCTGACCGGCTTGCCGGTGTCGCCGGCGCCGGTGGACGTCGCAGCCGAGAAGGTCTTGCTGGTGGCCAGGTTGCCGCGCGCATCGTAGGTGTATTCGGTGCGCTGCACTAGCGCGTCCATGCGGGAAGCAATCCAGGTATCCAGTTCGGATTCGGTGTAGTTGACCAGGGTGGTGGCCACCTCCTTGCCGACGCGCACCTCTTCGGTGCGCAAGCCGTTCGTATTGTAGCCGTATCGCGTGACGGCGCCGGTCGGCGAAACCAGGTAGAGCAGCAGGCCCTTGGCATTGTAAATGTAGCGTGTCTTGCGAACCGGACTGGTGTCGCCGCTCGGCGGGGCGACTTCTTCCGAAAGCAGCGCGCCGGTGGCAACGTCGTAGATCCGCGTCTGCACATAGCCGTTCGGATCGGTCTGCGTCACGGTACGCTTGCCGGCACTTTCCACGTAGGTATAGCTGGATACCTTGCCTGCATTGGTCACCGTGAGCAGGCGCCCGCCCGCATCGTAGGTGTACGAGATGGTCTGGCGCACGCCATCCACAGCCGGCATTTCCACCGACTGAAGGCGGCCATTGGCTTGGGTAATCAGCGTGCTGCCGCCCATTGGATCGGTGATGGTGACGCTGTCGCCGTCGTAGCTGAAGCTGGTGCTGCGTTGCTGGCCGCTGACGCTACGGTCGACAACGGAGGCGACCCGGTATTTGCCGTTATGCACGACATACGTGAAGGCGAGATCGACCACCCTGCCAGCCGCTGCCGAAGCATCGATTTCGCGCAGGCTGGCGACGCGCTTGCTGCTGCCGTCATAGCTGTACTCAACAATGTAGTTGTGGGTGACGCCCTGGGCATCGCGCCACTGGGTCTGCACGCGCTGCAGGCGGCCGGCTTCGTCATACACATAGCTGGTACTGTCCTTCAGCGTCCCGCTTGCCTCGTAAGACTTGACTTCAGTCACCCGGTTTTCCTGATAGGAGAAATCGATATAGGTGCCGCCCGTCAACGCTACGCGCGCCAGCAGGCCGTCAGTCCGGTAGGTGAAGCTTTGTTCGTTGTTGTACTCGTCGCGCCGCGACGTCAGGCGGGCGTGATTGATGCTGGCGATCCAATCGTAGGTTTCGCTGACCTTGCCCTGACCGTCATCGCGGCCGCTGGTGCGCGTCCAGGTGTTGTCGCTCACGGTCAGCTTGCTGCGGGTGCCATCGGCCGCCACGAACTCGTAAGCGCTGGCGCTGCTGCTATAGGTGTAGCGCTCCAAGCTGCCATCCGCCTTAACCAGATCGACCGTGCTGCCCGCAGTACTGACCGTGCCGGTCAGGTCGCGCAGGTAGCTCGCCACGCCGTTCGTGAAGCCATCTTTGTTATCGAAATCGTCGAGCTCACCCTGGCTGTTGTAGGTACGCAGCACATCCAGGTCGCGGCCGACACCGGTCAGGAAGGCATCGCGGCGCTGCAAGCGCAAGTTGCCCGTCAGCGCATTGACATACAAGTTTTCGCCCGCCGCCCCGGTGGCCGCCGAGCCAATCAGGTGATTACCATAAGAACCGTTCAGACCGAAATTGCCGTTACCAACGATTGCAACCATTTGCCTACCCTTTACGCTGAATTCATTGACCTGGTTCACGACTGGGCGCAGCCTTCTATCCGCAGCCGGGAGATCCATCTGGCAATTTATCCAGCGCCAGGCGCGCCAATTTAGGCCGCACCGCCGGTTTCGGCGTAAAAATTTTCAATGCGTATATGATCTGTAAACCCAGCCACCAGAACGCTGCCATTTGGCGGCGAGAAGTGAATCTCCAGTACGATTCCAGCCAGCGCCGGACCGGCCGCAGCTGGCGCGAACCGCGGGGGGCGTGGGAGAACAGCGCCCATGGCACGGCCCGCCCTGCGGTCCGGGACGGAGAGATACTCGTGGTTTCGGGAAATCTAGCGGCGCGCGCAGACCGGCGCAGCAGCCGGCAGCCCAGGCAGCGCGACGACGCGCCGCGCAGGCACAGCGCCGCCATGGACTTTTCACGGGAAAGGGGAGCGGAACGCGCCACACACGGGCGCCGCCGGCAGCGCGGCAGCGGCGCGCAACCGTTGCGACGAAAATGACAAGGGCTGGGCCGCCCTGACGGCGCCCAGCCCTATCCTCCAGGCCAGCCAAACCACCCTACTGCCGGCGGCCAGCCCAACGGCTCGCGGCGCTTACTGGGTTGCGCCGCAGCTGACCACGGCCAGCTGGTGCATGGTGGCGGAGCCGGTGAAGGTGGAGCGGCTGGCGCTCCACTGGCCACCCATCTGCTCGATGCGCGTGGTGAAGACGGCGCCGGAGCTGCCATCCAGGCCGGTCACGGTGCCGGCAGCGAGGCCTTGCAGGCTGCCATCCGGGCTGAAGCTGGCAGTGCCCGACAGACTGGTTTGCAGCACGAACTGCTGGCCAACCGGCGCATGCGGGCTCACGTGATATTCGTACAGGCGAATGGCGCGCGCCTCGCGCGACGCCACCGTGCCGAACGGCTCGTTATTGTCCTGCACCGCCACGTAATAGCGGTTCAGCGCGTCGTTTTGCATCTGGAAGCACATTGGCAAGGTAGTTTGCGCCATCGCCGGCACAGCTGCACACGTTGCGATCAGCCCCAGAATCGATTTTGAGATCCTCAATTGATTTCCCTCATGGTTAAAGTTGGTTGATGCGCGGCGGGCCGGCATTGTCCGGCGACCGCTCCCGCCGCCCCACGGATTATCCGGATCGCTTGTTACAGATCGCCTTCAAATGCGCACCCGCCCCACCGGCTATCGACACGGCGGCCACAGTTCCGCCATCTGTAATGCATCAGTAGACACGCAGCGCTTACGCTAACCGTGGTTCGTGCTCCATTACGAATCTCTCAATCGGAGTTGGTTTTCGGCCCGCGGCAAAGTCGCGGGCCTTTTTTTGCCTGCGCCGCACGGCTGTGGTTAGCGCCCGCCGGTCAGCAATAAGGCGATCGCCTGCTGCACCAGCGGTGCCAGCTCCGGGTCGTGCTCCATGCGCTGTTGCAGGGTGCAGGTCAGCTCCTGGAAAGCGGCATCGTTCGCCAATTGGGCGCCGAACTGTTGCAGCAGCACCGCCTCCAGGAAGTGGCGGAAGGCCTTGCGGCCGCGCTCCGGGTCGCTGGGGTCGAGCGCGGCGATGCGGCGCCGCGCTTGTGCCGCTGCGCCGCGCTGCGGCGCATTGCGGCGCGCCGCTGGCGCCGGGCGCGCTGCGCTCGCGGCCGGACGTGCCGCCACCTGCTGCCGGATCAGAGCGGCGACCTGCTGTAGTTTGCTGATCGGTGACATGACGCTGGTCCGCGGTGGCCCGGCAGCTTATTCCGGCTGATAGGCGCTGACCGCCAGGTGCTGCTCGCCGGCCGCCGCCGGCGCCTCCGGCGGCGCCAGTTCGGCCTGCGCCGCCTCGATGCGCCGCAGCACATTCTCCATGTCGCGGTTCAGCGACTGGTTCACCACGTTGCGCGCCATGCCCTCCAGCAGCAGGCGCTTGGCGTCGTCAAATTCATCGCGCACCAGGCACAGCATGCCATCGCGGAACAAACGCAGCGGGTGCAGGCTGTCGCTGGCATCGAACGCTTGCCAAGCCAGCGCGGCTTCGGCCACCTGGCCCTGCGTCAGGTACAGCAGGCCGAGCTGGAAGTGCGCCATCTCCAGCCCCGGGTTGAGCTCCACGGCCCGCCGCAGGGCCGCCAGGCCGGCATCGGCCATGCCGATCTGGGCATACTGCGCGCCCAGCAGCAAGTGACATTCGGCATCGCTGCCGTCTTGCGCCAGCGCGTGTTTCAGGCAACTGATCGACGTGTGTAAGTCGCTGCGGCCGATGGCCGCCAGCGCCAGGTGCTTGAATTCCTGCGCCGTCAAGTTGTTGTAAAAATCCGTCATCTGCTTTCCTCTCGGTTGGTGGTAATTCGCGGGCCGCCGGCGCCCGCTTCAATGAATGCTGACCCCTGGCGGCGGCGCCGCGGAGTCGAGATCGAGGCCGCGCCCCATACGCAGGGCGAAGCGCTGCAGGGTGCGCAAGTCATGCACTTCGCCTGCCAGCAGGGCTTGCGCATACAGCGCCGCCGCGCAGGCCGGGTCCAAGCCCAAGGCACGCCGCAGTGCCGCCTGGGCCGCCGTGCGCTGGCCGGCAATCGCATGCAGCACCGCCAAGCCGCCGTGTCCTTCAGCAAAATTGTGATCGCGCTCGACCGCTTGGGCGAAGCTGGCCTCGGCGCCGGCATGGTCGCCCGCCAGCAGGCGGCACCAGCCGCGTGCCACCCAGGAACCGGTATGGCCCGGCATCAGGTGCACCGTGTAATCGATCGCGGCATTGGCCTCCGCCAGGCGCAATTCCTGCAAGTTCAGGATGGCCAGGCCCAGCCAGACACGGCCGCTGTCCTGGCGCACCAGGCGCGCCTGCTCCAGCAGCTGGCGCGCCAGCGGCAGCTCGCCGCGCTCCAGGCTCAGCGTGCCGGCGGTGACCAGCGCTGCCAGGTTGTACGGCGACTGCGCCAGCGCCTGCGCCGCCCAGTCGCCGGCGCGGGCCCGCTGGCCCAGGTCGTAAGCCAGCACCGCGCCCAGCCCCAGCGCGTCGGCGTCGCGCGGTGCCTGCTGCAGGCGCGCCTCCACTTCCGCCAGCGCTTCTTCCATGCGCCCCAGCTGGTGCAGGCAGCGCGCCTTCACCAGGCGCGCCTGCGGGTCGGCGTCGGCCGCCGTCGGCGCCAGCGCAAAGCGCTGCAGCGCCGCCTCATGGCGGCCCTGCAGGAACTGGGCATGGGCCGCCAGGAACACCACCTCGGGCGGCGGCGCGGGCAGATTCAGCAAGTCGTCGAACTCGGCCTCGGCTTCGGCCAGGCGGCGTTGCGCCAGCCGAGTCAGCCCAAGCGCCGTGCGCAGCCGCACATCGCCGGCCGCCGCCACCCGCGCCGCATAGTCGGCGGCGGCCGCCGCGCGCGCCACCAGCCCCAGGCTCAAAGCCAGTTCAATCACGTCCGCCAGCAGATGGCGGTTGTCCGGATCTGCCGCCAGGAAACCTTCCAGGCGTTGCAGCTGCTGTGTCGCGGCGCTGCCGCTTTCAATGGTCATACGGTCCTCTCATACAAGTTCATTCTCTAACAAAAGCGGCCCTCTCACCAGACCAGATCACTGCGCGCACTGGCATCGAGCGCCAGGCGCAGCCGGGCCAGCGCGCTGCGATGAAGTTGTGACACCCGGCCGCGGCTGAGGTCCATGAGTTCCATCACCAGTTCGAACGGCAGCTGGTGCAAGTAGTGGTACTGGATCACCCGCCGCTCGCCGTCCGGCAGCAGGGCCACCGCGCCCTGCACCCGGCGCTGCAACTGGCGCAGCTCGAGCCCGCTATAGGCATTGTCCGGCACGGCCGGCTCGGCAGCGTCGGCCGCCTCCTCCAGCAGGTAGCCTAGCGCCATGCCGACCGCGGCCTCGGCCAATTGCGCCAGCACGTCGCCCACCGCCGGCGCCGGGCGCCGCAGCGCCGCGCCGCTGGCCACCCCGTTCAGCACCGCGCCGCGGATGCGGTGCCCGGCATAGGTACGGAAACTGGCGCCGTGGGCCGGATCGTAGCGCTCCAGCGCCTCCAGCAAGCCGAGCGCGGCCAGTTGCACATAATCGTCGAACGGCATGCCGTCGTGCATGCGCTGGCCGTACAGGCTGGCCGCCACGATGCGTGCGAACGGCAGGTAGCGCAGCACCAGCGCTTCGCGCGCGGCGCGCTCGGCACCGCCGCGCCAGCGCCGCCACAGGCGCGCCTCCTCATCCTCCGCTGGGGCGGGGTCCATGCCTTCACGCTCTGCCATGCCCGCACCGCCGTCAGTGGAAGGTGCCAAGCAAGGCCTTGACCACTAGGCTCCAGCCGTCGATCAGGACAAACATCAGGATCTTGACCGGCAGCGCTACCGTCACCGGCGGCACCATCATCATGCCCAGCGCCATCAGCAGCGTCGACACCAGCAGGTCGATCAGCAGGAATGGCAGCAGCACCACGAAGCCGATCTGGAACGCTGCCCGCAGTTCGGACAGCATGAAGGCCGGAATCAGCTCGGCCATTCCGACCTCGTCGGCGCTGGCCGGCATCGGTTTCTTGGACAACTCGACCATCAGCGCCATATCGCTCTCGCGCGTCTGGCGCACCATGAAGTCGCGCAGCGGCTGGCTGCCGCGCTCCAGCGCCTGGCTGGTGCTCAGCTTGCCGGCCATATACGGCTGGAAAGCCGCGCGATTGACTTGCTCCAGCACCGGCGCCATGGTGAACAGGGTCAGGAAGAGCGCCAGGCTCACCAGCACCGTGTTGGGCGGCGTTTCCTGCGTGCCCAGGGCATGCCGCAGCATCGACAGCACCACAATGATACGGATGAAGGCGGTCATCGACACCAGGATGGCCGGCGCCAGGCTCAGCACCGTGAGCCCGAGGATGATGCGCAACGCCGACTGGCTGGCGGCCGCGCCGCCCAGGTCGATGCTGAGTGCAGCCGGCGCGGCCGCCAGCACCGCGCCTGGCCAGGCGGCCAGCGCGCTCAGCAGCGCCAGCAGCAGGACGCCAAACAGGCGGCGCGGACTCATGGGCACTCCTCATCGCGCAACAGGCGCAGCCCGCCCTCGCTCTCGGCCAGCAGCAGCTGGCGGCCGCGGTAATGCACGGTGTACAGGGCCGATTTCTGGCTCAGCCGGAGCGTATCGACCCGCTCCAGCACGCGTCGGCCCGGCGCGGCGCGCCCCAGGCCGGCGCGCTTGGCGCCGTAGACCAGGACGCCGGCCGCCACACAGGCCACGACAAGGGCGCCCAGCGCACGCCCCAGCAGGCCGTCCTCGGGGGCGGCCGCCGGCTTGTATGGCGGCGGCGTTCCCGCTGCCTGCGCTGCCGGCGCCAGCGCCAGCGCGCAGCACAGCAGGACGGCGGCTTTCATCGCGCTTCCCCTTGCGGCAAATCGGTGATGCGCACGCCGAAGTGATCGTCCACTGCCACCAGTTGGCCGCGCGCCACGACCAGGCCGTCCAGCAGGATGTCCAGCGGGGCATCCACCAGGCTGTCAAGGCGCAGCACTTGCTCGGCCCGCAGTGCCATCAGCTCGCCAATGGTGAGGCTCGCCTCACCCACCACCACGGTCAGCTTGGTGCGCACGCTTTGCACCAGCTCCAGGTTGCCGCGCACGATGCTCTCGCCCAGCGTGGCGGCAGCCGGCAGCGCCGACAGTTCAATAATTTGCGGACTCGCCTGTTCCGCTTCCTTACGCTTGTTCTGCATTTGCTTCTCCTATTGCTTCACTTTCGTCATCGCCAGCGCACGTCTGCCCTCAGACACTCCGAGATGGCCGTGCCCGACCAGTGCGCCCTGCACCACGCGCAAACCGAGTGGCTGCGTCAGCGGCGCCGCCAGCGGGATGACATCACCCGGCGCCAGCAGGCGCAGGTGCCCCAAGGTCAACTCCACGCTGCCCACCTCGGCCTGTAGCCGCACCGGTGTCGCATGCAAGGCCCGCGCCAGCGGCACCACCGGCTTGCCGCTGGGCGCGCGGCGCGCAGCGGCGGCGCGCCCAGCGGCCGGCAGCAGCAGCCGCAGCGTCGCCGCCTCCAGCTGGACGGTCAGCAGCGCGACGCCGCTGCCCGGCCGAAAAGCTGCGCGCACCAGGTCAGGGTCGGCTTCCGTCGCGGCCGCCGGCAGCAGGGCCGCCAGCAGCGCATCCTGCGCCTGCGCCACGATGCGAGTGGCCAGCGGCACCAGCGGCGCGGCCTGGCACTGGAACAGGTGGCGCGCCAGGGCCGCGTCCCAGCCCGCCGAGCGGCTATAGCAGCCGCCCGCGGTGGCTTGCCAGGGCAGGCCGCGCACGGCGGCCGCCAGTTCCACCGCTGGCGCGCAGGACAGCGCCTGGTCCGGCAAGGCGCCCCAGGCGCTCTGCCACTGGCGCAGCGCAGCGGCGGCGCGCTCGCGCAGCGCCGTCAGCTCGGACCCGCGCCACAGGATGTAGTCGCGCGCCTCCATCAGCGGCGGCCCATGTCGTACAACTTTTGCAGCATCTCATTGGCCGAACTGATGACCTGGGAAGCGCCCTGGAAGCTGCGCTGGTACAGGATCAAGTCGGTGAATTCCTGCGTCAGGTTGACGTTGGACTTCTCGATCGACTTCGTGATCAAGGTGCCGAACGACTCGCCGGCAGCGCCGTAGCTGACGTCGTGCAGCCCGCTGCTCTGGAACAGGCTGCCCCCCACCTGGCGCAACTCCGCGGTGTGCTCGAAGCGCGCCAGCGCCAGTTGGAACGGCTGGCTCGTCTCGCGGTTGGCATAAGTCAGCACCACGCGGCCGTCGGCATCGAAGGCTTTGCCGACCAGCTCGCCCGGCGCAAAGCCATCGTTGGCGCGCACCGAGAAGGCCGATGTCGGTTCACCGCTGCCACTGCTGCGCGCGCGCAGCTGGTCGAGCGCCAGCGTGAGCTGCATCGGCTCGCTGCCCGGCGGCGCATAGTGCAGCTGCAGCTCCGGCAACAGGGCCTGGCCTTGGGCATCGAACTGCACCTGCAAGCCGCCCACCACGGTGGTACTGCCATCCTTGACTTCCAGGTCGAAAGCGCTCCCGCTGCCCGGCGCACTGGCCGACTTGGTGAACTTCAGCGTCAATCGGTGGGCGCCGCCGGCGCTGTCGTATACCGTGACGGTGGCGGGCGGGATCACGCTACTGCTGGTGGAAGACGCATCCAGGAAAGAGTTGGCCTGAAAACTCAGCTTGCTGGTGGCCAGACCCGGCTTCAGCAAGGCTCTACTGATATCCACGCTGCGCAGGCCGCCCCCTGGGTCCAGCGCCAGCACGCGCTTGCCCGGATCCAGGCGGCTCACCAGGATATTGTCCGCATCGAAGGCGAACTGGCCGTCGCGGGTGTAGTACAGGTGGCCCTGCGCATCCTGCAGCACGAAGAAGCTGCCGCCATTGATTTGCAGGTCGAGCTCATTACCGGTGACCACCGTATCGCCGGCGCTATAGTTGACGCTCGAACGCGGCAGCGCGACCCCGCTGCCGCGTGCATTGCCGGTCGCCTGGCCATTCTGGTTGCTGCCCTGCGAAAACAGGTCGACAAATTGCAGCTTGCTGCCCTTGAACCCCACCGTATTGGAGTTCGAAACGTTGTTGGACAGGCTGCGTAGCGCTTCCGCACTGGCATTCAACGCGCTCATACCGATGTAAATCGAATCAAACATGACTGCTCCTTAATTTTTCACGACCACGATACGATCCAATGTCACCCCGCGCACCGTGCCGCCGCCACTGGCCGCCAGGGTGATATCCATCTGCGGCACGCCGCTGTCGAAGGCAATGCTGGCCACGCGCCCGCTCACTTGTTGACCCTCGTTCAGGAAGTCCACATTGCGGTTCAACAGGCCGATGGTCTGCGCGCGTGCCTGCACCGACAGTAGCGCCTGCAAGCTTTCATTGCTTTGCTGCGCCTGCGCCAGGGCCGAGAACTGCGCCATCTGGGCCACGAACTGCTGGTTGTCCATCGGCTTCAGCGGATCCTGATACTGCAGCTGGGCCAGCATCAGCTTCATGAATTCCTCCTGCCCCAGGCCATTGCCGGGCTGCGTCCCGGCCGACGTGATACCGCTACTGCTTAGCGCCATTGCCGTTTCTCCTGTTCCATTTCATTATTTCCATGCCAGCCAGCCCTGCTTTCCTGCCCGGCCAATGTGTAGGCGGCGGCACCGTTGACCACCGCGCCTTTCAGGCGCAAGCCGCCGCTGGCCAGGTCGGCCATCAGCCGTTGCACCAGCGCTTGCGCCTGGTGCGGCGTGAGTGCTGCGTCGCGGACCCATACACTCACCGCCTCGCCTTGCTGCGCCACATGCAGGTGCTGGCGCGCCCACGGTTGGCGGCTGGCATCTTCGCGGCGCGCATCCTGCAGCGGCGCCCGGTTCGGCTGGCGCAGCCCCGGGGCCGCCAGGCGCTGGGCGGCCGGCACCGGGCCAGGCCAGGCCGCCGCAGTGGCAACCGCACTGCCCGCGCCGCGCCCGGCCTGCGGCCAAGCCGGCACGGCGTTGGCGGCGCCGCCCGCCGGCGCCGGCGCCGGCGGCACCGGCGGCGCCAGCGCGGCGCCCGCCGCCCAGGCCGGGCGCGGGCCGGCGCGCGCCGCCATCCCGCCACGCTGGCTCAACGTCGGTGCCGGCATGGCCGGCGGTAGCGGCTCGGGCCCGGATCGGGGCCCTGGCCCGGACGCGGGTGGCGCGTCCGGGCCCGCCGCGTCCGCCTTGCCGGGGCCGGCGGCCGGGCGGCCCGCCGCCGGCCCCGCCGCCGCGGGCACGCCCGGCGCGACGGCCTGGCCCAGCGCCGGGCGGTCGGCGGCGGCCGCCGCCATCGGCGCCGACTGGCCCGGCGCGCTGGCCGGCCGCAGCGGTGCGGCGGCCTCGCCGCCCCGTCCCAGATCATTCATCAAGGCCAGTTCCAGCTGCCTCAACCAGGCCTGGTGCTGGGCCGCACTGGCGGCGGCCGCACCTTCGCCCAGCAGGTCCGGCATGCGTTCCGGGCCCGCGCCAATTCTTGTCATGCTTGCTTCCTCCAATGTGATCTCTGCAGCCAGAGGTCATCCGCCGCCCGATAACCGGCCTCCGCCACGGCACGTTCATGGCCACGCAGCGCTTCGCGGCGGTGCCGCCCCAGCTGGTCGGCCAGGCCGCGCAAGGTGCGCGCCTGCTCCAGCACCTGCGCGCGGCGCTGGCGCAGCCGCTCTAGCTGCGCCTGCAGCGCATCGATGCGCTGCGCCAGCTGCTCCAGAAAGGCGTGCGTCAGTCGCTGCAGCTCGAGGTTCAGTTGACCTTGCTGCAACTGGCGCGCCCAGTCGCCGCGCACCTGCTGCACCTGCTGCTGCAAAGCGCCCAGGCGCTGGCCGGCCGCCGTCTCGGCCTGGTTCAACTCGCCCAGCGCCAGCATGGCGTCCTGCAAGTCCCAGTCGCATTTGCGCTGCACCGGTTCCAGCACATACTGAAAGCCGCGCCGCTCAGCCATCGCGGCCTCCGTCCAACGCGCGCCGCAGCGCCTGCACGGCCTGGGCGCGCGCCACCGGCTGCCCTTCGCGCTGGCGCAGGAAGGCCTCCAGCGCCGGCATCAGGGCGATGGCGCGATCGGTGTCGGCATGGCCGCCAGGCCGGTAGGCGCCCATTTCAATCATTTGCCGGTTGCGCTGGTAGGCCGCCAGGCTGTCGCAGGCGCGGTGCGCCAGCGTGCGCTCCTCGACGCTGGCCAGGTCGCTGAACAGGCGGCTAGCGCTATGCAGCACGTCGATCGCCGGATAGTGCCCCTGTTGCGCCAGCGTGCGCGACAGCACGATATGGCCGTCCAGCGTCGCCCGCAGCATGTCAGAAATCGGCTCATTGAAGTCGTCGCCTTCCACCAGCACGGTGTACAGCGCGGTAATCGCCCCGCCCGAATCGGCGCTACCGCAGCGCTCGCACAGTTCGGGCAGCTCCGCAAACACCGAGGGCGTATAGCCGCGCGCGGTAGGCGGCTCGCCCGCCGCCAGACCGATTTCGCGCCGCGCCATGGCAAAGCGCGTGACCGAGTCCATCGTCAGCAGCACCTGCTGACCCTGGTCGCGGAAGTATTCGGCAATGGCGGTCGCGGTGTACGCGGCGCGCGCGCGCGCCAGCGCCGACTGGTCCGCCGTGGCCGCCACCACCACCGAGCGGCGCAAGCCTTGCGGCCCAAGATGCTTGTCGATGAACTCGCGCACTTCGCGGCCGCGCTCGCCGATCAGGGCGATGACATTGACGTCGGCTTGCGCATGGCAGGCCATCATGCCCAGCAGGGTGCTCTTGCCGACCCCGCTGCCGGCGAAGATGCCCACGCGCTGGCCCTGGCCCAGGGTCAACATGCTGTCGATGGCGCGCACGCCGGTTTCCAGCACGCGCTCGACGCGCGGCCGCGACAGCGGATTCAAGGGCGCCGCCTTGAGCGGCATGAAGCCGTACGCACGTGGCGCGGGACGGCCATCGAGCGCCTCGCCAAAGGCATCGATCACGCGTCCCAGCAGGTCCGGCCCAACCGCAATGCGCGCCATTTCCCCGGTCGCCACCACTTCCGCATTAACACCGATGCCATGCAGCCGGCCGTAGGGCATCAGCATCACACGGTCATCGCGCAAGCCGATCACTTCGGCGCGCAGCGGCGCACCGCCATCGCGCGGCACGATGGTGCAGATTTCACCCACCACCGCATCCGGACCGCAGGCTTCGATGCCCATGCCGGCCAGCTGGCGCACATGGCCGACGCGCCGCAGCAAAGGTGCCGCGCGCAGTGCCTGCAGGTAGCGCGTCACCATGGTTCATCCTCCGCGGCGCTGTCGCGCCGGACCGCGGCCAGCGCCTCCTTGATCCAGGCCAGTTGCGCCTCCAGCCGCGCCTCGATCTCCCCGGCCGCCCCTTCGACGATGCAGCCACCCATCGTCAAGCTCGGGTCGACCTGCCAGGCCAGCACGCCGCCTTCGGCCGGCGCCAGCAGTGCCAGATCGTGCGGGTGCAGCCGCACCCGCAGCGAGCCATGCCGGCGCTGGCCGGCCAGCGCCTGCGCCACATGCGCCCGCACCCCGGCCGGCGTGGCATACGCCTCACCCAACAGGCGGCAAATGGCTTCGAAGGCCAGTTGCACCGCCATGCCTTCGGCATCGGCCAGGTAGGCCGTCATGCCGCCTTCCAATTCGTCCAGCAAAGTTTGCAGACGGGTCGCCGCCTGCGCCTGCGCTTCCAGCGCCGCGCGCCGGCCCTCGGCGTAGCCCTCCTCGTGCCCGCGCTGCGCCGCCTCCTGGCGGCGCGCTTCCAGCAGCTGCCGCTCGCGCTCCACCTGTTCTTGCTGGGTCTGGCGGGCCACGGTTTCCGCCTGGCGCCGCGCCTGTGCTTCCTGTGCTTGCTGCGCTTCCAGGGCCTGCTGCACCTGCGCGCGCAGCGCCGCCGTCGTTGACGCCGCGTCGGCCGCCGCCGCTTGCCCCAGGGTACGCCGCTCGGCCGCCAGCGCCGGTGCCCGCATTATCGTTGCCATGTCCACCTCCGCCACCACGGGCGCCGCGCAGCGGGCGCCGGCAAGGCGGCCGCTGCCGCCGCCACGCGCGCTTGCAGCGCCCCCTGCAGCTCGGCGCGCAGGGCCGCTGCCACCGCCGGCGCCAGTGCCGGCCGGGCCTGCACCAGCAGTGCGTCACGCCGCGCCGGCGCCAGACGCGCCAGCCATGCCGCCTCCCACGGCCAGCTCTCCAGCGACAGCACGGCCGCCAGCAGTCCGCTCGGCATCTCGTCCAGCACTTCCAGCATGTGCGCGGCCGACGCCTGCGCCAGCAGCGCGCTGGCGGCGGGCGCCGCCGGCGTCAGCTGCGCCTGCAAGCCGCGCTCGGCCGGAATGCCCAGCGCCTGCAGTTCTTGCAGCAACGCTTGCAGCGTCGACGCCTCGGCGGCATCCAGCTGCTGCAACAGCCAGTCGCAGTCGGCCGGCGCCAGGTCGTGCAGCAACAGGGCGGCTTGCCGCGTCCCGCTCATGGCTGCCCTCCGCCGCCGGTCTGATCGCTGTGCACCCAGGCCCGCACTTGCCCCAGCGCGGCTTCGCGTTCTTGCAGGCTGAGTGCCGGCCGCGCCGCTGGCGCGGCCGGCCGGCGCAGCCGGCGGCCGGCCAGCGCCAGCAAGGCCAGCAGCAGCACCGAGATGGCTGCCAGCCACGGCTCCGGCAGCGCGGCGGCCGGCCGCGCCGCAACCGTTGCCGCGGCCGGCGGCGGCGCCGGTAATCCGGCTGGCGCCGCCGCCGTCAGCTCATCCAGCGCATGCACCACGATGGCGTCACCGCGTGCGCGGTCCAGGCCCACCGCCGTGGCCGCCAGCTGGCGGACCTGCTCCAGGCGCCGCTCATCGAGCGCCTGGCGCACCACCACCGCTACGCTCAGGCGGGTGATCACGCCCGGCGCCCGCACCAGGTGCTCGACCCGGCGCCCCACCTGGTATTCGTTGTCCTGGTGCGCAACTTCGGTCGGCGCGGCGTCGCTGCCGGCCGGCCCCGGGCGCGACTGGCTCTTCTCGCGCACCAGGACGCCGGCCGGCAAACTGCCGTCGCTGGCCGGCGCCCCGGGCAGCACACTTTCGGTGGTGACCCGCAGGCGGTCCTGGTTGAGCGTCACATCGACGCTGGCCATGCCTTGCCCCACGCCCAGAGCGCGATCCAGCACCCCGGTCAGCTTGCGCGCCAAATAAGTCTCGACGCTGCGTTTGCCATCCAGCTGTTCGTCGCCATCGGCCGCACCGTCCTCGCCGCCCGCGCGTCCGGCCAGCGGTACGCCGCGCTGGTCAACCACGGTCACATCCTCCGGCCGGGCCTGCGGTACCGCCGAAGCCACCAGCCGCTGAATCCCCTGCACCTGGCTGCGTTCCAGCTGCTGGCCCGGCTTCATGGTCAGCGTCACCCCGGCCTTGGGCTGCGCGGCGGCTTTCTTGAACACGCCTTGCTCCGGCAGGGCCAGATGGACGCGTGCCCCTTGCACCGCTTCGAGCGACAGGATGGTGCGCGTCAATTCGCCCTGCAGCGCGCGCTGGTAATTGACCTTCTGCGCAAAGTCGGTCATGCCGATATCGGCCTGGTTGAACAGCTCCAGCCCGACCGTGCCTTGCAACGGCAATTCCTTGCCCATCAGCTTGTGCCGCGTGCTGTAGACGGCCGCGCTGTCAACCAGGATCGTATTGCCCTCGTTTTCCAAGCGGTACGGGATCTTCAGGCGCTCCAGTTCGGCCGTCATGGTGGCGGCATCGCGCGGCGACAAGTCGGCGAACAGCACGCGCTGCTCGGCGCGCAAGGCCCAATAGCCCAGGCCGGCAGTGACGGCCAGCGCGGCCAGCGCACCCGCCGCCAACCCCCAGCGCGCGCGCGGCGCCAGGCCGCGCCAGAATTCGGTGAATGTACTCATGGTTGCGGCTCTTTCCTCACACCTGCATGCGCAGGACTTCCTGGTAGGCTTCCAGCGCGTGGGTACGCACCTGCACCAGCAACTGCAGCGCCAGCTTGGCCTGCTCCAGGTCGATCATCACGGCATGCACGTTGCCGCTGGTGCCCGCCGCCAACTGCTGCATGCCCAGTTCGGCCTGCTGCAGCTGCTGGTTGACGCCATCCAGCTGCTGGCCGAACCAGGTGCTGAATGTGCCGGCCGGCGCAGCGGCCGGCTGGCTGCCGGCCACTTCCGGCATGCCGCCCACGGCGGCAATCGCGTTGAGCGCTTCCATCAGTAACTCCCGATCTCGAGCGCCTTGGCAGCCATGGTTTTGGCTGCGTTCAGCGCGACCACGTTGGCCTGGTACATGCGCAGCGCGCCTGCCATATTGGCCATTTCCGTCAGATGGTCGACCGGCGCCATGGCGACGAAACCCTGGCTGTCGGCCACCGGGTGTCCGGGGTCGTACACCATGCGCGGCGGCAGCTCGCTGGCCGCCAGGCTGTGGACGCGGGCCCCGGCCAGCCGCGCGAAACCGCTGGCGAAGCCGGGCGCGGCGGCGCCGGCCACCACCCGCAAAGGCTGGAACAGCTTGCCGTCGGCGCCGCGCACGGTCTGCAGATTCGCCAGGTTGAGGGCGGTGGCGTCGAGGGTACTCTTGGCCACCTGCAGGCCGGAGGCGCTGATGGCGAATGCGTTGAAATAGTCCATTAGCGTTTTCCTTGGTTGATGGCAGTGCTGATGATCGAAAAATGTTTGCTCAGTGCTTTCAACAAGCTTTGGTACTGCAGCGAGGTTTGCGCCAGCTGCGCGCTTTCCAGGTCCAGTGCCACGCTGCCCGCGTCCGCGGCCGGCAGCAGCACCGGCGCAGCGCCGGCCCACTGCGCCGCGCCGGCCAGCTGACCAGCCTGCAGCGTGGCCTGGACCTGCGCCAGCTGGTCTTCGAAACTGACGCGCAGCGGCCGGTAGCCCGGGCTGGCGGCATTGGCGATATTGTTCGCGCTGGCTTGCTGGCGCAGGCTGGCCGCATCCAGCGCCAGGCGCACCAGGCCGACCGTCATGTCATGGTTGGGGCGAGTCATGTCTATCTCCTGTTCCTGGCTTATTCGATGACCAGCTCGGCATGCAGGGCGCCTGCCGCCTTCAAGGCCCGCAAAATGGAAATCACGTCGCGCGTCGGCGTCTTGATGCGCGCCAGCGTGCGGATCAGGTCAGCCACCGTGTTGTCGCCGCCGCCGGCCACCGTCTCGCCCTGCTCGCGCACTTCGAGGCGCGCGTTGGCCACGCCCTCGGCCGGTAGCAGCGGTCCGCCCGGCCCCAGCACCAGGGCCGGCGCCAGCGCATGTTCGGTCACGATCGATACTTTCAGCTCGCCGTGCGCAATGGCCACGCGCGCGATGCGCACCTCGCCGCCGGCGACCACCGTGCCGGTGCGTTCGTTGACCACCACGCGCGCACGCCAATCCGGCTGCACCGTCAGGCTTTCGATGCTGCCGATAAAGTCGACCAGCAGGCTGCGCTGCGCTTCCGGCACCCTGATCTCGATGCTCTCCGCATCACGCGCGCGCGCCAGCGCGGCGCCGAGGCCGCCGTTGACGGCGGCAGCGATGCGCGCCGCCGTCGTATAATCCGCCTGCGCCAGCTGGAACAGCAACACGCCGTCGGCCGACAGTACCTTGGCCTGCACCGCCACTTCGACCGTTGCGCCAGCCGGCACCGTGCCCACGGTCGGATGGTTTTTCTGCACCATGCTGCCGTGCATATCGTATTTATAGCCGCCCACCGAGACCGCCCCCTGGGCTAGCGCATAGACCCGGTTGTTGGCCGCCTTCAGCGGTGTCAGCAGCAAGCTGCCGCCGGCCAGACTGCGCGCGTCGCCCATCGAGGTGACCGTCACATCGAGTGCCGCGCCGGCCGCCGCGAACGGCGGCAAGGTGGCGGTCACCATCACCAGCGCGGCATTGCGGCTGTTCAGGTGGTCGGCCGAGACATGGGCATCGAAGTGCGCCAGCAAATTGGCCAGGGCTTGCCGGGTGGCCTTGTTGGCGCTGCTGTCGCCGCTGCCGGCCAGGCCGGTCACGATGCCGTAGCCGGTCAGCTGGTTATCGCGCCAGCCGGCAAACTTGCCCAGGTCCTTGATGCGCACCGGCGCGGCCGCCAGCACCGGCCCCGCCAGCAGCCAGGCCAGCAGCATGATCGCGAGCCGCCGCATCACAGACCCAGCCATGCAGCAATGCGCGCCAGCCAGCCCTGGCGCTGGCTGTCGGCCAGCGGTCCGCTGCCGCTATAACTGATGCGCGCGTCGGCCAGCCGGCTGGAAGCTACGGTATTGGTGTCCGACACGTCGGCCGCGCGCACCCGTCCCTCCAGCTTGATGAACTGGCGGTCGCCGTTAATCTCCAGCACCTGCTCCCCGCTCACCCACAGGTCGCCATTGGGCGCGATGTCGGTGACGCTGACCGTCAATTGGGCCAGCAGGCGGCCGGAGCGCTGCACGGCGCCGCCGCCGTCGAATTCATTCTGCAGGCCGAGCGAGGCGTCGTGGTGTCGGCTGTCGGCGGCCACCCCCACACCAATCTCGCTGCTGCGCTGGGTGGTCACATCGGTGCGCGCCGCGGCACTGGAGGTTTCCGTCACCACCACCGTCAGGTTGTCGCCCACGCGGCGGGCACGCTGGTCGGCCAGCAGCGGCCGGAAGCCGGCCGGATCATAGAGGCTGTCGGCGCGCGCCACGGCGCACAGGTTCAGGCTGGCCAGCAGCAGTAGTTTCAACACAGTCGGCATTGCTTACTTCCCTTCAATTTTCACAAGACGCGGCCCGATTACGGTCGCCTGCACAGCGCTGCCGCCCGCCAGCCGCACCGCCACCCGCTCACCGACAGCGGCATCGGTCAGCGCGGTGCCGCGCGCCTCCAGCTGCACCGCGCCGGCACGCACTTGCAGTCGCACCGACTGCCCCTGCTGGACGGCCGGCACGGCCTCCAGATCGGCCGCCAGCAACACCTGGCCGGCCGCCACGCTGCGCCGCAGGCGCTGGCCATCGGCCACGCAGGGCGGCGCCGGCGGCCCGGCCAGGGCCGCCAGGTCAGTCTCCTGCAACGCCACGGCGTCACAGGCCAGCACCTGACCCGGCTGCCAGGCGCGCGCGCTGTGCGGCGCCTCGCCCATGGCGCGCACCGCGAATGGCAGCTGCAGCGCGCGCAGGAAGGCGCCGTCCAGCAGCACATCAAGCACCACGCTGACCCGGCTGCGCAAGGCTTGTTCCAGCGTCAGCGGACGCGCCACCAGACGGATGTCACCGCCCGGCAGCTCGATCTGGGGCGGCGCCTGCAGCGCCTGTACCTCGGCGCGCAGGCCGGCCGCCGCCAGCACTCCCTGCAACTGCTGCGCCGCCGTGGACAGCGCCAGCGCACCGGGCAAGGGCTGGCTGGCCGCCTGCACGCGCACACGCATGGCGCCGCTCCAGACCGGGGCGCAGGCCGGCCAGCGGCCCTGCAGCAGGCGCGCCAGCTCGCGGCGCTCCAGCGTCAGCGACGCCGCGCCGGGCGGCAAACTGCCCAGCGGCAGGCGGGCGGCAGCCGCCGCCAGCCCGGCCGCCGCGCTGTGCAGCTCGGCCACTTCGCCCAGCGTCGGCTGGCGCCCCGCCACCGTGACTGCTTCGGGCAGGTGCACGTGCAGCGGGGCGGCGCACAGCGCGCCGGCAAGCAACAGGGGGGACAGGAACATGGCCGACTTATTTGCGCAGGTTGTTGCTCATTTCGCTAATCGCTTCATTGGCCTGCACCACCTTGGCCAAAGCTTCGTAGGCGCGCTGCATGGCCATCAGGTTGACCATTTCCTCCACCATATTGACGTTGGCGCCTTCCAGGCGCTGCTGGGCGATGCTGCCCAAGCCGTCGCGTCCCGGCGTGCCCAGCACGGCTTCACCGGAGGCCTCGGTGGCGGCATACAAACCATGGTCGAGCGGGCGCAGCGCACCCGGGTTGCCAAATTGCGCCAGTTCCAGCTGCCCCACCTCGTCCAAGCGTGACTGGCCGCTGCCGCGCGCCAGCACCTTGCCGTCCGCGCCGATCACCAGCTCGGCCAGCCCGTCCGGCAGACGCAGGCCCGGTTTCAGCGGCCAGCCCTCCGCAGTGGCCAGCATGCCGTCCTGGTTGACTTGCAGCCGGCCGCCGCGCGTGTAGGCACTGCTGCCGTCGGGCAGGCGCACCTCGAACAGGCCGCCGCCCTGGATCGCCACGTCGAATTCGGAGGCCGAGGCGCTCAGCTTGCCGCCACTGAAGTCGGTGACCAGATGGTTAGGCGCGCCGCCCGCCGCCGGCGCCGGCAGGCCGCCTTCGCGCAGCAATAGGCTGGGAAAGCTGACGCGCGCGGCCTTGTAGCCGGTGGTGTTGCTGTTGGCGATATTGTTGGCGATGGTTTCGATGGCCAGCTTATGGGCTTGCATACCCATGGCGGCGATGGCTTCAATCTTACTCATGAATGTTCCTTATTGACCGATTAACTGGAGGGCGCCGCGCATGGCCTCGTCATACCCCTGGTACAGCTTCTGCGCCGCTTCGAAGCGGCGCACGGTTTCCAGCATGGTGAGCGCCTCGCGCCCGGCATCGACGTTGGACAGCTCCAGATAGCCCACCCGCAGCGCCGCCGGGACGGCGCTGCCGGCCACCCCCGCGCCCGGGCGCAGCAAGCTGCCGCCGCCGCGCTGCAGGCCGCGCGCATCGTCAAAGCGCACCACCTTGAGCTGCCCCACCACGCGCGCCCCTTCGCGCACGCTGCCGTCACTGCCCAGCGTGGCACTGGCGCCATACAGCCGCAGCGGGCCGCCGACGCCGGCCACCGGCCAGCCCGACTCATGCATCAGTTCGCCCGACGCCGCGACCTGGAAGCTGCCGGCCCGCGTGTAGGCCGGCCCATCCGGCGTTTCCAATTCGAAATAGCCGTCGCCGGCGATGGCCGCGTCGAGCGCGCTGCTGGTCTGGCGCAAGGCACCGGGACGCAGGTCCGACGCCAGCGGCGCCGCGGCGGCCAGGGCCGCGGCAAACGGTGCGGCCGGCGCCAGCGCACGCCGATAGCCCGGGGTCGACACATTGGCTAGATTGTGGCTGATGGTTTCCAAGCGCCGGGTATCGCTTTGCATGGCGCTAATGGCCAGGTGCAGGGCGTCGCTCATGACATGCTCCTTGAAATGACGGTGAAATGGCGGCGGGGCGTCATGCCGCCACCGAGCCGAACGCCCGCAGCTCGAGGGTGCCAGGCACCTCCGCCAGCGACAGCACGCGTAAATTCGGCAGCAGGCGCTCGCACAGCGCGCGCACCGGGCGCCGCAGCTCCGGCGTGCACAGCAACACGGGCAGCAAGCTGGACTTCATCATCTTGTCGGCCTGCTGCGCCAGCTTGGCCATCAATTGCTCCGCCAGGCGCGGCTCGAACAGCACGCTGCCGCCCTGCGCCTCGCGCACCGCTTGCAACAGGCTGTGCTCCAGCGCCGGGTCCAGCGTCAGCACCTGCAGCGCATTGCCCTTGCTGACCAGCGCCTGGCAAATCGCGGCGCCCAGTCGCTGGCGCACCAGTTCGCCCAGCAGCCCCAGGTCCTTACTGTGGCGCGCGTGGTCGGCCAGGGTTTCCATCACGGCCGCCAGGTTGCGGATCGACACTTTTTCCCGCAGCAGGTTTTGCAGCACCTTCTGCACTTCGCCGACCGCCAGCAAGGTCGGCACCACTTCTTCCACCAGCCCCTGCTGCTGCTCCCTGACGCACCCCAGCAGGCGTTCGGTTTCCTGGCGCGTCAACAATTCGCCGGCGCGGTTGCGCAGCACTTCGCACAGGTGGGTAATCAGCACCGTCAGCGGATCGACCAGCGTGTACTTGGCCGCCTTGGCCGCTTCGCGCTCACTGTCCTCGATCCACAGCGCGGGCAGGCCGAAGGCCGGCTCGCGCGTCTCGATGCCGCGCAACTGCCCGCTGGCGCCACCGCCATGGATCGCCAGCACATACCCCGGCAGCACCTCGCCGCGCGCCACGGTCACGCCAAAGATGCTGATCTCGTAGGCATCGGGCGCCAGCTTGGCGCCCTCGCGCACCCGTACGCTAGGCAGTATCAAGCCGGACTCCTGCGCGAATTGCTTGCGGAAGGCGGCGATGCGCTCCAGCGCCCCGGATTCTTCGGTACCGGCCAGCTGCACCAGGCGCGTCCCCAACTGCACTTCCAGCGCCTCGATCGACAGCGCGCTATAGTCGTCCTCCGGCGCGGCGGGCAGCACGGTCTCATCTGCGGCCGCAGCGCGCCCGGCGCGCAGCTTGAACCACGCCACAACCGCAAAGAAGGCCATCAGCAGCAGCACCGGCAGGGCCGGGATGCCCGGCAACAGCAACAGGCCGCCGAGTGCGCACGCCACCAGCACGATCGTCTTGTTGAAGGCGGTCACCTGCTTTAGCACTTCGCTGCTCAGGTTATCGTCCGAAGCCGAGCGCGTGACGATCAGGCCGGTACCCACCGAAATCACCAGCGCCGGCACCTGGGTCACGATCCCGTCGCCGATTGTCAGCAGAGTGAAGGTGCGCAGCGCCTCGCCAAACGGCAGGCCCAGCTGCATGACACCAATCACCAGCCCACCGATGATATTGATCAGCATGATGACGATGCCGGCGATCGCGTCGCCCTTGACAAACTTGCTGGCGCCGTCCATCGCGCCATAGAAGCCGGCTTCCTTGCTCAGGTTGCGGCGCCGCCGCTGCGCCTCGGCCTGGTCGATGAAGCCCATGTTCAAATCGGCGTCAATGCTCATCTGCTGGCCCGGCATGCTATCCAGCGTAAACCGCGCCGCCACTTCCGACACCCGCTGCGCGCCGCTGGTTACCACCACGAACTGCACCACCACCAGGATCAGGAACACGATCAGGCCGATCACATAATTGCCGCCCACCACATAGCTGCCGATGGCGCCGATCACGCGGCCCGCATCGGCGTCGCTCAGGATCAGGCGCGTCGCAGCTACATTGAGCGCCAGGCGGAACAGCGTGGCCACCAGCAGCAACGACGGGAAGGTGGAGAACTCCACCGGCTTGGCCATGTAAAAAGTGAGCAGGAGGATCAGCAGCGCGAAGCTGACATTGGCCAGGATCAGGAAATCCAGCAAGCCGGCGGGGATCGGCGTAAACAGCACCACCAGCACGCCCACCACCACCAGCACCAGGGCGATATCGGCATGCTGCCCGAGGACGCGGCGCAAGGCATTCATACGGCACTCCCCGCGCCACGCCCGTCGCGCCGGGCATACACCCACAACAGGATCCGCGCCAGCAGGGGATACAAATCCTCCGGCACAAACTGATCCGCCGGTACGCGGCGGTACAACTCGCGCGCCAGCGCACGGTTCTCCACCACCGCCACGCCGTGGCGATGGGCGGCCGCGCGCATCTTGGCGGCCAGCTCCCCGGCACCCTTGGCGAGCACCTTGGGCGCCGGCATGTCCCCATGCTTATACGAGATCGCCACCGCCAAATGGGTTGGATTGGTCAACAGAACATCCGCCTGCGGCAGCGCGCCCACGGCGCGGCTCTGCTTTAACATCTCGATCCGCAGTTGGCGCAGCCTGGCGCGGATGCGCGGATCGCCTTCACGCTGCTTGTGCTCGTCGACCACCTCGCGCTTGCTCATGCGCATGCGGCGCGCGAAATCCCAGCGCCCGTACACTGTATCAAGCACAGCGAACAACAGGCAGGCGAGCAGCAATTTGAACAGCAGCGGAGCCAACGCCCCCATCACCAGCACCCCCTGCCCCAGCGGCGCCATGCGCAGCAGGTGCAGCAGCAGCGGCAGCAGGTCGGTCAGCGCCAGCCATAGCACGCAGGCGATCACACTTAATTTCAGCACACTGCGCGCCGCTTCGTACAGCAGGCGCAGCGAAAACAGGCGTTTCAGTCCGGCCACCGGATTCAGTCGCTCGAAGTCCGGCTTCAGCGGGTGCGTACTGAAGATCGGCCCCACCTGCAGGAAATTTGCCAGGATGGCGGCGATGGCCAGGGCGACCAGCAGCGGCGCCAGCAGGCGGAATGCCTGTCCGCCGAGCGCCGCCAGCCAGGCCAGGGTGCCGGCTTCGCTCCAATCGCTGCGGTCGGCTTGTGCGAGCACGGCATGCATTAGGTGCAACTCGTCGCGCACCAAAGCGGCCCCGATCGCCAGCAGCGCCAGGACGAACATCGCCAGAATCGCCAGCATGTTCACATCCTGACTCTTGGCCACTTGCCCGCGCTTTCGCGCCTCCGTCAGTTTGAACGGTGTTGCCGCCTCACTTCGATTCTGCTCTTGCTCTGCCATCTTTCAACTTCCACAACACCGCTGATCAACGTTCAGTGTAGGTTTAGGCCAGTTACAGATCCTGTACAGATACGCCAGTTCAGGCGAAACCCAAGTCGCCGGCCAGGCGTTCCGTCTCCGCCGTCGGCCGCCGGCCAAGTAGAATCGACAACATTTCGCGACAGCGCCGCAGCGCGCTGTAGGCTGCCGCGCTATCGCCCAGCGCATGGGTGACGCGCATCAGGCCCCGGTAGAAGACCTCGGCCAACGGCTCAGCTTCCAGCGCACGCACGTACAGCCGCCGCGCCGCCTCCCACTGCGCATGCTGCTCCAGTACTTGGCCAATGGTTTGCGCGGCCTGCAGGAAGCGCGCACGGAAGCGGTCCTGCTGCAACAAGATCCAAGCCACTTCCTCGCCGTCGCAGAACGGGCCGCGATAAATGCGCAACAGCTGTTCGGCCAGCACAGCGGCCGCATCGGGCGTCAGTCCCGCCCCTGTCTCCAGCCGCGCCAGCAAGGCCGTGAGGGCTTGTACATCGGTCCAGACCACCTCCTCCGCCAATGCCACGCGGCCACCGCCGACCCGCACCGCCGCGTCGCTGCCCAGCATTTTGCGCAGACGATGCACCGTGATGTTCAGCGCCGACTTGCAATCCAGGGCGTCCGGCCACAGTTCAGCACCCAGGGTCGTTTGGTTGCGCCCGGCAGGCCCGGCCGCCACCAGGGCCTGCAGCAACTCGAATGGGCGCTGCTGCTTGCCGCTGGGTGGCACCGGGCGGCCGTGCATGTGCAACTGCACGCCACCGAAGCTGGTGACGGCCAGCGGCCACGGCCAACCGAACGCGAGGCGGTGCGGCGGCGCCAGGCGCTGCCGCACAATCAGGCCCCGCACCCAGTCCGGCGCGAGCCCCATGTCCAGCGCCTCGGCCGCCAGCGGTGCCACCAGCGGTTCATAGCCCGGCAGCCATTCCTCGGCGTCGCGCGCCAGCAGGGAATCCATCGCCTGGCGCAGCGCCGCGCGCGCGGCAGCCTGCCTGCCGGCCTGAATGTGCACGTAGGCCGCCACGCTGTGGGCGGCTTCCTGCGCCAGCGCTTTCCGCGCCCCCTCAGCCAGCCGCGCCGCCTCGCCCGACCAATGCAGGGCGCACACGAACCGCCCCGCCAGGGCCGCGCAGAGACCCGCCAATTGGGCCAAGCGTGCATATTCCGTCACCAGGCCGCCGGCCTTGCCGCAAATCAGGGCCGCGGTCGACGCATGCTCGGCCGCACGGCCAAACTGGCCACGCCCAGCGTTGCAATGAGCTTGCAGTTCCAGCAACTCCATGCGAAAGCGCAGCTGCGCCGGCGCCAGCCGTCCGCACAGCTGTTCGATGGCCGCCTCCGCCTGCGCATAGTCGCCGGCGGCCAGGGATTCGTGAATGGCCAGCATCTGGACATGCACCGACTCCGCCGCCGACGCCTGGATCAGTGCCTGCGCCGCCTCCAGCTCGGGGCGCGCCAGAGCGTGCCGTCCCTGCTGCGCAAAATGCCCCACCACCAGCACCAGCCAGTGGCTGCGCTCGCTGCCCGCGAGCGCAGCGTCGGCAATGACATCCGCCATGGCCTGACGCAGCCACTCAAGCGCCTGGGACTCGCCCAGCGCCGCGTAATGGCGCCACAGGATGCGCGCTGCCGCCAGACGCGCCGCCGGGGTGGCGGCCAGCAAGAGGCCGGCCACCCGCTGGGCGGCGGCCGGCGTGCCGCCGTTGCTGCCCTCCATCATGCAGGCAAGCAGATAGCGCGACGCCAGGAACAGTTCCGTTTCCGCCGGCCAGCCCGCCTCCGGCGCTGCGGCCAGGCCGGCCTGCAGCGCCTGCCGCGCCTCGGCCAGCAGCGCCGGTTCGCCACCGCAGTCATGCGCCAGATCAACCAGCGCGGCCCAGGCGTGCAAGCGGAGCAAGGGCTCGCCGGTGGCCGCCGTCGCCAGCGCCTGCAGCAGCCGCTGCGCCTGCAGCGGCGCGCTCTCCTGGCAGGCCCGCGCCCGCCAGTACGTCAGCCATGGCGTTGCCGCCAGCGCTGGCGGCAACGCCTGTGCCAGTGCCAGCCAGGCGCGCTGCTGACCGGCGCCGAGGTAGTCGTCCGCCACCCGTTCCAGCAGCGCGGCCAGCGCCGGCCACGATTCGGCGGCCTGATAATAAGGCAGCGCCATCGGCCAGCGCCCACTCCTCTCCAACTGGGCGGCCGTATCGGCCAGCGCCGCTTGCCGTTGGGCGGCATCGAATGTCTGCCGCGCCTTGGCCCGCAGGAAGGTGAGAAACAGCGGATGCAGGGCGACATCGTCGCCGCTCCGCTCGACAAACAAATGCCGCTGTGCCAACGTGTGCAGCAAAGCCAGCTGTTCGTCGTCCAGCACCAGCGGCAAGGCCCCGCGCGCCGGTGCAATGCAGGCGATCCGGAGCAAGGCAGTGCGCTGCGGCGGCGGCAAGCGATCCAGCACCACGCCTGCAAAATAGTCGTCAATGGCGGCTTGCGCTGGCCCGTCCCAGTCGGACGTATGCGCCGCCGCGCGCGCCAGTAGCGCGAAGCCGGCCACCCAGCCGCACAGCCGTTCGCGCCATTCGGCGCCGCATTCCGCCACGTCCCGCTGCTCCAGGAAAGTGGCCGCTTCGATCTCATCCAGCCTCAGCTCCGGCGCGCCGAGCAGTGCCAGTTTGCCTTCCATCTGCAGCCGGGCCAGCTGCAGCGGCGGATCGGTGCGCCCGGCCAGCAGCAGATGCCGCCCGGCCGGCAGTTCTTCCATGGCGATGCGCAGCATCTGGCCACCCTCGTGCCATTCGTACTCATGCGCATTGTCCAGCACCAGACAGCAGGCGGCAGGCATGGCGTCGAACAGCGCCCGGAAATAGGCCCGTGTACCTGCCTCATCCCAATTGGCCGGGCCAGGAACGCCGGTGCGCCCTAGCACCGCCATGCCACTTTGCAAATAGTGCACAATGGTTACGGCTTCGACGTCGCCACGGTCGAGTTGGTACCACAGGGTCGGGCAGCCGCGCGCGTGCAGATAGCTGGCCAGCAGCTGGCTTTTGCCCGCGCCCGGCGGGCCGGCCAGCCAGATCACGGCATGTTCCTTGCGCAACGCGTCAAGGCGCGCCCACAGGCGCGGCCTGGCGATGGCTGCGGAAATTCTCGGCGGCGTCAATTTTGCATATGGCATGCTCGTCGCCAGCGCGCTTTGCCTGGATTGGTGTGACATCGCTCCCTCGCTTAGTTATCCGCCGGTCGCCGGCTGGCGTCCTGGGCGTTGCCTGTGATCGGCATGGGGTCCACTTTAGGCATTCCCATCGTGGCAAGGTCAAGCCAACGCAACAACCGGAATTCAATCGCAAGAATCGGCTTTCGGTACGGCGCGTGGCCTGAAAAAATGACGGTATCGGAACTGCCGACCCATATGGAGAACAAGATGCGAAACCTGCTAGCTATTGGTGCCCAAATGGGCGCTTTACTCACCCCCCTCGCCAACGCGCAAGCGGCCGCACAGCAGCCACCGAAGATCGAGCACCCGCCAGGGCGGATGGTGGAAGTCAACGGCACCAGTCTGTGGGTCGAAACCGAGGGCAAAGGAGAGCCACTGGTGGTCCTGGTCGGCGGCCCCTCAAACTCCCATGTTTCGATGCACCCCGCGTTTAGCGCGCTGTCGGACCGCTTCCAGGTCATCTATTACGATTACCGCGGCCGCGGTCGAAGCACCCCCGCCGCTCCCAGGGAAGTCACCTTCAACGGTGACGTGGCCGACCTGGAAGGACTGCGCGTGGCCCTGGGCCTGCCACGCATGCATATTTACGGCTTCTCGTATGGGGGTCTGGTTGCCCAGGCCTATGCGTTGACGCACCCGGACCGGGTTGGCCGCCTCATCCTGGCCAATACGCTGTACAGCGCAGAAATGTGGAAGCTAAATCACGACAATATCAATGCTGAAATTCAGCGCCAGTATCCGGAAGTATGGGAGCGCATCGCTACCTTGCACGCCAAAGGCGTGCGCTCGTCGGCGCCGGAGATGCAGGAGCTATTTGCCATCCATGGCCCTCTGATCCGTTGGTACAACCCCGATAAAGCCCATCTGTTGTGGAAGGAAGAAGGCTCCGTGAATAAGGCCTTGTATTGGGAATTTGTGGGCGACAACATCGATTTTGAAGTCGGTGGCGAAGTTGCCAAACTGCCCGACTTCCGCCACCGCTTGCATGAACTGCGCATGCCCACGCTGATCATGGCCGGCCGCTTTGACCGCGCACTCTACCCGCAGTTGCAGATGGACTTCAAACGCTATTGCCCACAGGCGAAATTTGTCATGCTCGAACGTAGCGGGAGCTTCGGCCATGTGGAAGAACCGGAAACCGTGATCCCGCTGGTGCGCGCCTTTCTCGATGCGCAGAACTGACTGGCCGCTGCCGCGGCCCGGCAGGTGGCCGGCCACGGCGTGTGCCTTGCCTTAAGCGACCAACAGACTCGGCGCGCCACCGGTCTGGACGAACGTCCACGCCACGTCGGCCAGCCAGTAGTCAAGTTGCAGGTTGATGGCCAGGCCGATGCTGCCCACGCACTCGCGCACCGCCGTCAGCACTTCCGCCAGCCCGGCCGCCCCCCCCCCCGGCACCCTGCCGCCAGTAGCCCTGGCTGGGGCGCCGCGTCATCCAGATAGCTACGCGCCAGCGCATGGGCGGCGCGACAGGCATAACCCGTCTCGCGCAATTCCGACCAGGCCCGTTTGGCCCCATCGGCGGCCCGGTGCAAGGCGCGCATGTAGATGGCCTCCGCCCTGACGACGCGCACCCCGCCGAAATCGAACAGCGGCAACTCCAGTGCCACCTGATAGGCGCCGGCGCGATACGCGTCGGCCTCGGCAGCGTGCCCATAACCCACTTCCGACACATTGATGAAGCGCGTCACGCGCACCAGTCCCAAGGCCGCCGCCGTCGCCTGGACTTGGCGCGTGGCCGCCAGCACCTCCAGCCGCTGTTCAATGCTGCTGGCCGCCGCGCTATCGTGCGCGCACGGCTGCTGCGGCAGTGCCGGCAGTTCGCGGAGCAAGACAAACGGCTGCGGCAAGTGCCTCAGCCCCATCAAGCGCCCGAGCTCCTCCTGCGCCGCCAGCGCGCGCTGCTCAGCCTTGGCGACCAGGGCATTTAATTCGCCGCGCAAGGCGCGCTCGCGCCCGTAGTCCACCTCACTCCGCGTGTTCTCCAGCGCGCGCAGGTGGGCCTGCTGGATGGCGTCGTCGGCCTGTCGCGAAAATGCCCATAGCGCCGCCGCCTTCTGCCGCGCGGCCAGTGCAGTAAAATAGGACCGGCGCGTCTCGGCCGCCAATGTAACGGCACGCTGGGCGACACGAATCTGGGCTTGTTCAAAGCGCGCCATTTCCAGCCCAGTGGGGCGACCGCGCGTGGCCAGACCGGCGATGTCGAGCCCAACCACTGATTCGAACTGTATCTGTTCGCCATCGTGCAGCCGGTTGAACCGAAGGCCAGGGTTACGCAAGCGGCTCGCCTGCGCATAATCAGCCTCGGCGATGCAGACTTCGGCGGACGCAGCATGCAAGGCTGTGTAATTGCCCAGCGCAATTTCCACTGCGCCGTCGACCGCGAGCGGCTGCGCCAACATCTCGCGCAGGCGCTGCTCGCGCTGCGCCTAGCTGGCACCCAGCGCCAGCTCCTGCCCAGTGCGCTCGGCAGTCAGGCGCGATATCGGGCCCTTGCCGCTATCGGGCGAAAGGTTGACACAGCCGCTCAGCAATAGGCCAGTACTGCCGGGGCAACTGCAAATTTTCTGAATAGACATCAATATCCCTTCGGGATCGTCGTAGCCGGGACGGACGCTCGGTTTGCCCCGGTTTGGCAAATGCACTGCCGCTGGCAACGGTGATCAATCTCTGAACCTGGCGCAGCGTACGCCTTGAAACGATTGGAAAGTCAATCTGAATTCGCTTTATCCGGCCGTCACCGAGCACGCACAGCGCAAGTTCCGAATTTTCCCCTTGACCTTGCCACGGTGGGATGGTCGACACTGGAACCATCACTTTACGGAGGAAACGATGTCCACTTCAAACTTCGGCGGGTCACAATCGCCTGCACCGGCGAAATGCGCGGCCGCCAATTGCGCTCACTTGCGCTGGTGGTCCGCCATGACGGTGCCATTCGCTTGGCTGCGCAAGGCGCTTCAATCGCCAACGGGGGCGAATGAGGCATCAGCCCAAGCTCCGCAGAAAGCGCGCGCGGCAAGGAATTCGTGGCTCAGGTTTTAAGGCACACTATTCCCACTTTGCGATATAGAGGGAGAGGATCATCATGCATATATATCATGGCAGTACTTTTAAGGCCGAGCGTGCCTGGGGCGCCGTGTGCATAGCCAATATGGACGGCATTACCACTCGGCTGCATTGGACCGACCGACCCTATGAATGGCACGTCAACGAGGGGGAAGAAGTCTTTGCGGTCCTTAGTGGGCGGGTAGAAATGAAATACCGCGAGGGCGAAGTTGAATACAGCGCACTGCTGGAAGCGGGCGACATATTCTATGCTGCGGTCGGTGTAGCCCATGTGGCCCATCCGATTGGCGAAGCAAGAATCCTGGTGGTGGAGCGCGCAGGGAGCCAGTAGTCCCTACCTGGGCGCGTGCAGCTTCCAATGCCCGCGCCCGGCGAAATGTAAGCGATCTGTGCAGCCATCTCTGCGATACTGAGGGCAGCGGTGCCGCTCACTTAGGCGCAGCACCGTCGAGCTCCCGCTCTGCGATTTTATGCCCTGTACGCGTTGGCGTACAGGGCACTTTTTCTACCGTTGGCCTGACGCCTGGACGCCGCCAACACTATCAGACCTATCCAGCCGCCCCCCCCCCGCGCTCGTCACCCAGTCCCTCGCAAAACTGCCGGATGCCGGCAACGTGCGGACGCAGGCAGCCGACGTTACCATCTGCTTGCTGCAGACCGGATCCACGCGCGAGCATGCCCTCAAGGC
>JAJTCO010000097.1 GCA_021323265.1 Pseudoduganella sp.
ACGCTGGAGAACCGGCGCACCGGCAAGAAGGGCAGCATGAATTCAATCCAGCCGTACAAGGCCACGGCCAGCCTGGCTTGGGACGACCCGCAAAAGCGCGGTGGCGCCTCGCTGACGGCCTTCCACACCCGCGCCAAACAGGCGGGGCAGGAAGTCGCCGCCGCCCAGTCGCAACCCGCCGCCTATTTCGCCGTGCCATCGGCCACCGTGGTCGACCTGGCCGGCTACTGGAGCATCGGCAAGCACGCGGTGCTGAATGCCGGCATCTACAACCTGGGTGACAGGAAGTACTGGGACTACGCGGCCGTGCGCACGCTGGCCGCAGGTGCCACGGCGGCAGCGCAGGCGGAGATCGAACGCCAGGCGCGGCCGGGCCGCCACGTCGCCGTCAATTTCAAACTGATGTACTGATAAGGGGAAGAACATGAAAGCACAAAAGATCTATGCACTGCTGCTCCTGGGCGGCGCCATCGCCCTTGCCGCAGGTACCGTGGGCGCCAGCGGCGCCGCGGCACCGGCCGGCTCGCTGTCCGAACGCTGGGCCGCCCTGCGCGCCGAGCAACCCAAGCTGCAGATCCGCGATGCGGCGCGCACCCTGGGCGCCTCCGAAGCCGAACTGCTTGCCACCGGCATCGGCAAGACCGTCACCCGGCTATCGGACGCCGAGCATGCCGTCAACGACATCATGATGCGCGCGCTCGACCTGGGCACGGTGCTGGCGCTGACGCGCAACGAGAACGGCGTGCTGGAACGCACCGGCATCGCCACCAAGGCCAAGCCCGAATCGTTCACCGACAAGGAGCGCTTCCGCGCCGTGGCGGGCGGCTACCTGGGCGGCGAGATCGACCTGCGCTTCCACTTCGCGCATTGGAAGCACGCCTTCGCCGTGATGCAGCCCGGACGCGACGGCGCCACGAGCCGCAGCCTGCAATTCTTCGACGCGCACGGCAATGCCGCGCACAAGGTGTACGTGAAGAGCGAAGCCGGCGTTGCCGTGTTCGACAAGATCGTGGCCCGAGCAGGCCGACAGCGCGGTGGACGTGAAGGAATTCCAGCTGGCCTGGAAAGAGATGACGGACGTGCACCAGTTCAACCGCATCGTCAGCGAGTTCAAGCTCACGCGTGAACAGGCGATGCGCCTGGCGCCTGATGGCGTGGTGCAAAAGGTCGCGCCCCAGTCGCTGCGCAAGTTGCTCGACGAGGCGGCCAGGCAGCAGTTGCCGATCATGGCCTTCCTAGGCAATGGCGCCGTGACGCAGATCTTCAGCGGCAAGATCGGCAAGACTGCCGCCAGCGGCGACTGGTACAACGTGCTCGACCCCGACTTCAACCTGCACATCCGCGAAACTGCGCTGAAGAACGGCTACGTCGTGCAGCGCGCCGGCGTCACCTCGGTGGAATTCTTCGACAAGAACGGCGACCTGGTGGTGACGTTCTTCGGCGTGCGCGAACGCGCCAAACCGCAACCGCAAGCATGGATCGACCTGACGCGCAGCCTCTAACAGTCCAGCCCGTGTCCACCTTGGGGTCAGGCCCCTAGGTGGACACGAGCCCAGCCGCCAAATGCACGAGCCCGTGTCCACCAAAGGGTCTGACCCCAAGGTGGACACGGGCTCGGCTTTGCTTACGGGTTCAGTGCTTGGCTTCGGAGCCGTGGATCAGCGCTTCGGCGGGGGCGTCGCTGACGAACAGCTGGGCGCAGTCGACGGCGTCGTATTCGTAGTGCTTGCCGCAGAAGTCGCAGTTGATGCCCAGCTTGCCTTGCTCGGCCAGGGCGTCTTCCACTTCCTGCTGGCCTAACATCTTGAGCATATTGCCCACTTTTTCGCGCGTGCAGGAGCAGTGGAATTGCGGGTGCAGCGGCTCGAACACGCGCAGCGTCTCTTCCCAGAACAGGCGCTTTTGCAGCTCGTCGATGCCGTGCGCGAGCATCTCGTCTTCCTTCAGCGTGTCGCCCAGCATCACCACGCGGTTCCACGTTTCCTGCGACAGCTCCACCGCCTGCGCCGTGGTTTCGGCTTTGCCGCCGTGCAGCGGCAGCTTTTGCAGCAGCAGGCCGCGCGATACCTGATCGTCGGCCGCCAGCCACAGCTTGGTGTCGAGCTGCTCGGAGCGCAGCATGTAGTGCTCGATCACGGTCGCCACGTCGTCGCCGTCGAGCGGAACGATGCCCTGGTATGGCTGCTGGCCGGGCACTTTTTCCGCCGGGTCCAGGGTGATGACGAAGCGGCCGAGGCCGTTGGCGTTGACCAGCGTTTGCAGGCCGGCGTCTTCGGCAATCGCGAATTCGGCGTTCAACTTGGCCGTGGCGCGCAGGCGCAGCTCGGAATCGCATTCGACCACCAGCAGGCGCACCGGGCCGTCGCCATGCAGCTGCATGATCAGCGAGCCGTTGAATTTCAGGTTGGCCGACAGCAGGGCGGCCGCCGACACCATCTGCCCCAGCAGGCGTTTGACGGCGACCGGATACTGGTGGCGGGTCACCACCTCGCGCCAGGTGGCGGACATGTCGACCAGCTCACCGCGCACGGCGGCGTCTTCGAAAATAAACTTCTGCAGGGTATCGGGGGTGTTCGTCATGGTTATCCAATCTTCTTCAGTTGCGACTTGAACAGCTGGCCGCGCTGGACATAGCTGTCGGCGCTGCCACGCAGGCGCGCCACGTCTTCCGCCGTCAGCTGGCGCACCACCTTGGCGGGGACACCGACGATCAGCGAGTTGTCGGGAAATTCCTTGCCTTCGGTGACCAGGGCGCCGGCGCCGACCAGGCAGCCTTTGCCGATCCTGGCGCCGTTCAGCACCACGGCCTGGATGCCGATCAGCGTGCCGTCGCCAATGCTGCAGCCGTGCAGCATGGCCTGGTGGCCGATGGTCACGTCCTTGCCTACCGTGAGCGGATAGCCCATGTCGGTGTGCATCACCGTGCCTTCCTGGACATTGCTGTTCTCGCCAATCGTGATGCGCTCGTTGTCGCCGCGGATGGTGGCGCCGAACCAGACTGAACTATTGGCATGCAGCGTGACCTTGCCGATCAAGGTGGCATTCTCTGCCACGAAAGCGGAAGCATCGATCTCTGGCGCGTGTTCGCCAAGCTGGTAAATTGTCATGGATGGCCCGGTAAAAGGGTGGGGAATGGGCGCTATTGTACGCCAAAGCAGATTTTCGCACGGTCGTGCTATTATGACGGTTCACCTATTTCGAGGCAGAGCAACATGACACCATCCCGTTCCGATTTCATCCAGGTGCGCGGCAAGCGCACCCACGTGCTGCACTGGGGCCGCGAGGGCGCGCCGAAGATCTTCATGGTGCATGGCTGGATGGATGTGGGTGCCAGCTTCCAGTTCGTGGTCGATTGCCTGCGCGGCGACTGGCACGTGATCGCGCCGGACTGGCGCGGCTTCGGCCTGAGCGAGCGCAACGGCACGGATACTTACTGGTTTCCCGACTATGTGGCGGACCTGGACGCCATCCTGCGCCATTACCAGCCGGACGGGGCGGTCAACCTGCTGGGGCACAGCATGGGCGGCAACGTGGTAAGCCTGTACGCCGGCGTGCGCCCGGAGCGCATCCGCCGCTTGGTCAACCTGGAGGGCTTCGGCCTGAAGGCGACCGTGCCGGAACAGGCGCCGTCGCGCATGCGCAAGTGGCTCGATGAATTGCTGGTGGCGCCGGAGATGCGCAGCTACGCGAGCCAGGCTGCCGTGGCGGCGCGCCTGCAGAAGACCAATCCCCGCCTGTCCGACGCGCGCGCCGCCTTCCTGGCCCGCCATTGGTCGGCGCAGAACGCGCAGGGACAGTGGGAAATCCTGGGCGATCCGGTGCACAAGCGGCCCGGCCCTTCGCTGTACCGGGTGGAGGAGGTGCTGGCTTGCTGGAGGAAGATCACCGCGCCCGTGCTGTGGGTGGAGGCGGAAGACACCAATATGTGGCTGTGGATGGGCCCCAAGGATGAGGCGCGCGCGGAAATCAACCGCCGCCTGGGCCACCTGGCGCAGGTGACGCCGAAAATGATGCCGGACGCCGGCCATATGCTGCACCATGACCAGCCGGAGTTGCTGGCGGAAATGCTGGAGGAATTCCTGGCCTGAACTTTCAGCGTACAATGAAACCTTCGCAATATTGCAACTTGTATGCTGAACGTAGATCTCCACTGCCATTCGAATGTGTCCGACGGTGTGCTGCCCCCGGCGGCAGTCGCTGAGTATGCCCGCAAGGCGGGTGTCGACGTCTGGGCCTTGACCGACCACGATGAAGTGAGCGGGGTGGCCACCGCGCGCGCGGCGGCGCAGCTGCAGGGCATGCGCTTCGTGCCGGGCGTGGAGATTTCCGTCACCTGGGCCAATGAGACGGTGCATATCGTCGGCTTGCAGATCGACGAGAACCATCCTGCGCTGGTGCAGGGGCTGGAGGCCACGCGTTCCGGGCGCGACAACCGCGGCCGCGAGATCGGGCGCCAGCTGGAACTGGCCGGCATTCCCGGCGCCTACGAAGGCGCGCTGAATTATGTGGACAACCCGGCGCTGATGTCGCGCACGCACTTCGCGCGCTTCCTGGTGGAGCAGGGCATTTGCACCTCGGTGCCCGAAGTGTTCCGCAAGTACCTGTCGCCGGGCAAGCCGGGCTTCGTGGAGCACCGCTGGGCTTCCCTGCAGGATGCCGTGGGCTGGATCCTCAGCGCGGGTGGGACGGCGGTGATTGCCCATCCGGGCCGCTACAAGTTCACCTCCATGCAGGAGGGCGTGCTGTTCGATGAATTCAAGCAGCTGGGCGGGGCGGCGATCGAGGTGGTGACCGGCTCCCATACGCCGGACCAGTATCCGAAGTACGCCAATCTGGCCAACAGTTACGGCTTCCTCGCTTCGCGCGGCACCGATTTCCATGCGCCGGGCGAGGCGCGGGTGGATTTCCGCTTTCTGCCACCGCTGCCGGGGAACGTGACCCCGGTCTGGCATGACTGGTTCTGACGCAGGGCTTGTATTTCCCTGCGGTCGGCCATAGATTATCATTCGGCAAATTGTCCGGAGATCGCTTACATGAAACGCATAATCCTGTTCCTCGCTACCAACCTCGCCGTGGTGTTGGTGGTGTCCATCGTCCTGAGCCTGCTGGGCATCGGGCGTCCCGGTTCCGGGACGAGCATGGGCGGCCTGCTGGCGTTTTCCGCCGTGGTCGGTTTTGCCGGCTCCATCATTTCCCTGCTGATGTCCAAGCCGATGGCCAAGTGGTCGACCGGCGCGCGCGTGATCGAGCAGCCGGCCAACTCCACCGAACAGTGGCTGGTGGGCACCGTGCACGCGCTGGCCGACAAGGCCGGCATCGGCCGTCCGGAAGTGGCCGTGTATGAGGGCGACGCCAACGCCTTTGCCACCGGCGCCTTCAAGAACGACGCCCTGGTGGCGGTGTCGACCGGCCTGCTGCAATCGATGAACAAGGACGAGGTGGAAGCCGTCCTGGGCCACGAGGTGGCGCACATCGCCAACGGCGACATGGTGACCCTGACCCTGATCCAGGGCGTGGTCAACACCTTTGTCGTGTTCCTGGCGCGCATCGTCGGCGGCATCGTGGACGGCATGCTCAACAAGAACGAAGAGCGCAGCGGCCCGGGCATCGGCTACATGGTGACGGTGTTCGTGTGCGAACTGCTGTTTGGCCTGGTGGCCTCGATGATCGTGGCCTGGTTCTCGCGCCAGCGCGAGTTCCGCGCCGACGCCGGCTCGGCCCGCCTGCTTGGTTCGACCGTGCCGATGCAAAACGCGCTGGCGCGCCTGGGCGGCGTGCACCCCGGCACGCTGCCGCAAGGCATGGCCGCCTCCGGCATCACCTCGCCCAGCGGCTGGGCTGCGCTGTTCTCCAGCCACCCGCCGATCGAAGAACGCATCGCCGCCTTGCAGCAGCTGCGCTAATCCCGATGACCCAGTTCTTTCAGGTTCATCCTGACAACCCGCAACTGCGCCTGATCAAGCAGGCGGCGCAAATCATCCACGGCGGCGGCATCGTCGCGCTGCCGACCGATTCCTGCTATGCCCTGGTCTGCCATTTGGACGACAAGGCGGCCGTGGAGAAGCTGCGCCGCATCCGCGGCATCGACGAGAAGCACCACCTGACCTTGCTGTGCCGCGACTTGAGCGAGATCAGCACCTACGCCCGCGTCGACAACAAGCAGTTCCGCCTGCTCAAGGCCGTCACCCCGGGCGCCTACACCTTCATCCTGGAGGCGACGCGCGAAGTGCCGCGCCGCCTGTCGCACCCCTCGCGCAAGACCATCGGCTTGCGTGTGCCGCACAATGCCATCACGGAAATGCTGCTGGCCGAGTTGGGGCAGCCGCTGCTGGGCACCACCCTGATCCTGCCGGATGACGACGAACCCCTGACCGACCCCGACATGGTGCTGGAACGCCTGTGCAAGCAGGTCGACCTGGTCATCGACGGCGGCGCCTGCAGCTTTGAACCCACCACCGTGGTGGACCTGACGGGCCCCGAGCCCGAACTGGTCCGCAGTGGCCGTGGCGATCCCGCCGCGCTTGGCCTCTGATCCCGTCCGCCCCGTCCACGACCGTGCCAGCCGGCCTGCCGGCCCGGGACAAAGCGGTCGGGGCCCTCTGATAGAATCCCATTTATGAACAATCTTGACCAGGTAATCCAGACGATCACGGTTTACGCGATCCCCGTCCTGTTTGCCATTTCCCTGCATGAAGCTGCGCACGGCTATGTGGCCCGCTATTTTGGCGATAACACGGCCGAGAAGCTGGGCCGCCTGAGCCCGAATCCCATCAAGCACATCGACCCCTTCGGCACCATCTTGCTGCCGCTGCTGCTGCAGCTGTTCTCGATGCCGCCGTTTGGCTATGCGAAGCCGGTTCCGGTGGATTTCAACCGCCTGCGCAATCCGAAAAAGCAGATGGGCTATGTGGCTGCCGCCGGTCCTGCCGCCAACTTCGCCATGGGCCTGGGCTGGATGCTGCTGGCGCTGCTGGGCGCCAAGCTGGGCGTCCAGGAAGCCTACCTGTACAAGGTGTGCGAGGCCGGCGTGCTGACCAATGCCGTGATGTGCGCCTTTAACCTGCTGCCCATCCCGCCGCTTGACGGCGGGCGCATCGTCACCGCCCTCCTGCCGCGCGACCTGGCCTATAAATTCGCCAGCATCGAGCGCCTGGGCCCCTTCATTTTCATCGGCCTGATCCTGTTGCTGAACACCGGACCGTTCCGTGCGCTGTTGTGGGGCATGGTCGGCTTCGTCATCGGCATGATCAAGCTGCCGTTCCTGCCATTCCTGGGCTGACACCATGTACCCAGACCGCGTAGTCTCCGGCATGCGCCCGACGGGCAGCCTGCACCTTGGCCACTACCATGGCGCGCTGAAAAACTGGATCAGGATGCAGGCCGAGCAGCCTTGCCTGTTTTTCGTGGCCGATTGGCATGCGCTCACCACGCATTACGACGACCCGTCCCTGATTGAAAAGGCGACCTGGGACATGCTGGTGGACTGGCTGGCCGCCGGGGTCGACCCGACCCAGGCCACCCTGTTCATCCAGTCGCGGGTGCCGGAACATGCCGAACTGCACCTGCTGCTGTCGATGGCCACGCCGCTGGGCTGGCTGGAGCGGGTGCCGACCTACAAGGACCAGATCGAGCACCTGGCCAATAAGGACCTGGCCACCTACGGCTTCCTCGGCTACCCGCTGCTGCAGGCGGCCGACGTGCTGATCTACCGCGCCAGCGAAGTGCCGGTGGGGGAGGACCAGGTGCCGCACGTGGAAATGATGCGCGAGATCGCGCGCCGCTTCAACCACCTGTACGGCAAGGAAAAGGGGTTCGAGGAAAAGGCGCAGGATGCCGTCAAGAAGCTGGGCAGCAAGCGCGCCAAGCTGTACCACGAGCTGCGCACCGCCTACCAGCAGGAAGGCGACGACGCCGCGCTGGAACAGGCCAAAGCCATGCTGGACGATGCGCACAACCTGTCGATGATCGACCGCGAGCGCCTGTTCGGCTACCTGGAAGGGGCGCGCAAGCTGATCCTGGTGGAGCCGCAGGCGAAGCTGACGGCTGCGGCGCGCTTGCCGGGGCTCGATGGGCGCAAGATGTCCAAGAGTTATGGCAATGCGATTGCCCTGCGCGAGGACAAGGACGTGGTCACCAAGAAAGTGCGCACCATGCCGACCGACCCGGCGCGTGTGCGCCGCAGCGACGCGGGCGAGCCGGAGCGCTGCCCGGTGTGGCAGTTCCATGTCGTGTACTCCGACGCACCCACCCAGGAATGGGTACAGAAGGGGTGCAGGTCGGCCGGGATCGGCTGCCTCGAATGCAAGCAGCCGGTGATCGACGCCATCATCGCGGAACAGGCGCCGATGCACGAGCGCGCCCAGCCGTACCTGGACGACCCGTCGCTGGTGCGCGCCATCGTGGCCGACGGCAACGAGACGGCACGCAAGCTGGCGCAGGAAACCATGCGCGATGTGCGCGAAGCAATGGGATTGAATTATGGCTGATGTGTTGACCCCGCCCTCGGCCTGGGTGGAACGGTTTGCCCCGCTGGTACCGGGCGGAGAAGTGCTGGACCTCGCTTGCGGCAGCGGTCGCCATGCGCGCCATTTGGCGGCGCTGGGCCATGCGGTGGTGGCGGTGGACCGCGACGCCGGGGCGCTGGCCGCCGCGGCCGGCGACGGCATCGTCACCAGCCAGATCGACCTGGAAGAGGAGGGCGCCTGCTGGCCGTTCGGCGCGGAGCGCTTTGCCGGCATCGTGGTCACCAACTACCTGCACCGGCCGCTGCTGGCCGCCATGCTGGGCAGCCTGGCGCCGAATGGCATGCTGATCTACGAGACCTTTGCCGACGGCAACGCCGCCTTCGGCAAGCCATCCAACCCGGACTTCCTGCTGCAGCCGGGCGAATTGCTGGATTTGACGGCAAAACATGGCCTCCGTGTCATCGCATTCGAGGATGGCGTCGTTAATACGCCGAAACCTGCCATGGTGCAGCGCGTTTGCGCGGTGAAAGGGGAGTTTCCCAGGGAGGCGGCGCTGTTGCCGTCATTTTGAGCGAGCAAAATGCACCACGGGTGCAGGGTATGCTCTACAATCGTCTTTTTAAATCTTTTTGCAATTGGTTTCCTATGATTAAGGGTAGCATTGTAGCAATCGTAACCCCGATGCATGCGGACGGCACCCTGGACTATCCAGGTCTGAACGCACTGATCGACTGGCATATTGCCGAAGGCACGGATGCCATCGTCATCGTCGGCACCACCGGCGAATCCGCCACTGTCAACGTGGCCGAGCACTGCGCACTGATCAAGGCTGCTGTGGACCGCGTGGCGGGCCGCATCCCGGTCATCGCGGGTTCGGGCGGCAACTCCACCGTGGAAGCCATTGAACTGACCCGCTTTGCCCAGAGCGCCGGCGCCGACGCCTCGCTGCAAGTGGTGCCTTACTACAACCGCCCTACCCAGGAAGGCATGTACCAGCACTTCAAGGCCATCGCCGAAGCGGTGGACATGCCGGTCATCCTGTACAACGTGCCGGGCCGCACCGTGGCCGACATGAGCAACGACACCATCCTGCGCCTGGCCAAGATCCCGAACATCATCGGCGTGAAAGACGCCACCGGTAATGTCGGCCGCGGCTACGACCTGCTGCGCCGCGCGCCGTCCGACTTTGCCGTCTATTCCGGCGACGATCCGACCGCGATCGCCCTGATGCTGGCCGGCGGCAAAGGCAATATCTCCGTGACCGCCAACGTGGCGCCGCGCCTGATGCACGAGTTGTGCGAAGCTGCCATGGCCGGCGACGCCGCCAAGGCGACTGCCATCAACAACACCCTGCTCCCGCTGCACCAGCACCTGTTCATCGAACCGAATCCGGTGCCGGTCAAGTGGGCCCTGGCGGCCATGGGTAAAATGCCTGCCGGCATTCGCCTGCCGCTGGTGCCGCTGGCAGAGCAGTATCACGAGACCGTCCGCGCTGCCCTGCGTGAATCCGGTGTGCTGAACTAATCTTCTTTTTCACATGACTATTCGCAAGATCGTTTCCCAGACCCCGCAGCGCGGGCTCGTCGTTGGCGCCCTGATGCTGAGCTTGACCGGCTGCGGCATGGTGCAGTCCGTAATCGGCGAAACCAAGGTAGATTACAAATCGGCCAAGAAGGCCAGCACGCTGGACGTGCCGCCCGACTTGACCCAGCTGTCCAAGGACAACCGCTACGCCCTGCCCAGCAATGACCGCGGCGTGGCCACGGCGTCGGGCTACCAAGCCACGCGCGGCGGCCCCGCGGCCAGCCAGGTCAGCAGCAATGAAGTGGCCAGCACCGGCAACAAGGCCGTGAAGGTCGAGCGTTCGGGCAACCAGCGCTGGCTGGTGGTGCAGCAGACCCCGGAAGCCCTGTGGCCGCAACTGAAGTCGTTCTGGGAAGAGTCGGGCTTCACCCTGGCCGTGGACAATGCCACGGCTGGCGTGATGGAAACCGAATGGAACGAGAACCGGGCCAAGATCCCGCAGGACTTCATCCGCAACACGCTGGGCAAGGTGTTCGACAGCCTGTACTCAAGCGGCGAGCGTGACAAATACCGCACCCGCCTGGAGCGCAACGCTGCCGGCGGCACCGAGATCTACATCAGCCACCGCGGCACCCAGGAAGTGGTGACCGGCGCGCAGAACGAATCGACCATGTGGGCCAACCGTAACAGCGACCCGAACCTGGAAGCGATCTTCCTGGCCAAGCTGATGGTCAAGCTGGGCGGTACCGCCGACGAGGCGGCGGCACGCACCTCGGTCGACAACGCCGCGGTACAGGTGCAGCACGCCACCATCATGGGCGAAGGCGCCGGCCGCTTCATCAAGACCGACGAAGGCTTCGACCGCACCTGGCGCCGCGTGGGCCTGGCACTGGACCGCGCCGGCTTCACCGTGGAAGATCGCGACCGCGTGCAGGGCGTCTACTATGTGCGCTTCATGAACGACGCGGCCGATACCCGTGGCTGGTTCAGCAAGCTGTTCAACCTGAGCTCGGAGAAGGACAAGGAAGCGCAGCGCTTCAACATTTCCGTGCGTTCCGATTCGGTCAACAGCACGCAAGTGTCGGTGTGGACGAGCAAGAACACGCCGGAAGACACCCCGGCAGGCGAGAAGATCCTGAAGCTGCTGCACGAGCAGTTGAAATAAGGCGCAAGCCGCCCCAAGAAAAGCCGGCGCAAGCCGGCTTTTTTTATCGGTATTAAAAATCGGGGACGTAACAGGTTTTTCATACGATGAAAAACCTGTTACGTCCCCGATTTTCGTCCCCATCTTTTCTCGGGGCGAAAAAAAACCGGCCCGAAGGCCGGTTTGGTTTTCCCTGCGAAGGAATTACTTAGCAGCGGAAGCAGCGGATGCAGCAGCCGAAGCGGCCGAAGCAGCAGCGGAAGCAGCAGCAGCAGCGTCGGAAGCGGCGGTAGCGGCAGCAGCAGCAGCGTCAGCAGCTGGAGCGGCAGCAGGAGCAGCAGCGTCAGCTGGTGCAGCAGGAGCGGCTGCTGGAGCAGCTGCTTCTGGGGTAGCTACTGGAGCTGGAGCTTCTTCTTTCTTGGAGCAAGCAGCCAGAGCAACGGCCAGCAGGGAGGCGATCAGCAGGGATTTTTTCAT
>JAJTCO010000138.1 GCA_021323265.1 Pseudoduganella sp.
AGACGTGATTCCGGCACCGATCGTTTTCACCGACGCCGCGGCCGAGAAAGTAGCGCAACTGATCGAAGAGGAAGGCAATCCGGACCTGAAGCTGCGCGTATTTGTGCAGGGTGGTGGTTGCTCCGGTTTCCAGTACGGCTTCACCTTTGATGAAATCGTCAACGAAGACGACACCACCATGGTGAAGAACGGCGTTCAGCTGTTGATCGACTCGATGAGCTACCAATACCTGGTAGGCGCCGAGATCGACTACAAGGACGACCTGGAAGGCGCGCAATTCGTGATCAAGAACCCGACCGCCAGCTCGACCTGCGGCTGCGGTTCCTCCTTCTCCGTCTAAGCGATACCGCCGAGCCCGTGTCCACCTTGGGGTCAGACCCCCAGGTGGACACGGGCTCGGCCGTTAACGCGGATAGAGTGCGCCGAGAATGCGTTCGCCGCGCGCGCCGGTCACGGCGGGCAGGTTGCCGCTTTGGCGCTCGCCGAAGCGGTAGGCCAGCCACGCGAAAGCCATCGCCTCCACCCGGTTGGGCGGCACGCCCAGCGCATCGGTCGACTCCACCTTGGTGCCCGCTCCCAATTCCGCCTGCAGCTCGCGCATGAGCGTGGCGTTGTAGGCGCCGCCCCCGCACACGTACACGGCATCGTAACCATGCGGCGCAATCTCGCGCGCCAGGGATACGGCGGTCAGCCGGGTCAGGGTGAACATCACGTCTTCCGGCCGCGCGCCCGCGAATGGCGCCAGGCGCGCGTCCAGCCAGCCGGCGTGGAACAGGTCGCGCCCGGTGCTCTTGGGCGCAGGCAGGGCGAAATACGGTTCAGCCAGCAGCGCCGCCAGCAGGCCGGGCACTTCGCGGCCGCTGGCCGCCCAGGCGCCGTTGTCGTCGAACTCCACGCCCTTGTGGCGGGCGATCCACGCATTCATCAGCACGTTGCCCGGCCCCGTGTCGTAACCGCCCACGGCGCCATCCTTGTGCAGCACGGAGATATTGGCGATGCCGCCGATATTGGCCAGCACGCGGGTCTTGCCTTCCTTGCCGAACAGGGCCCGGTGCGCCGCCGGCACCAAGGGCGCGCCCTGGCCGCCGGCCGCCACGTCGCGCGCGCGGAAATCGGCCACCACGTCAATGCCGCACAGCTCGGCCAGCAAGGCGGGATTGTTGGTCTGGCGCGTGAAGCCCAGCTCGGGACGGTGGCGGATGGTCTGGCCATGCACGCCGACCGCGCGCACGTCGGCCGCCTTCATCTCGGCCGCCGCCAGCAGCTGCGCCACGCAGTCAGCGTAGAGCTCGGCCAGCCGGTTGGCCGCCAGCGCCTCGCGTTCGATTTCATTGGGGGAGGGCAACTGCAACGCCATCAGCTCGTCGCGCAGCCCCTGCGGGAACGCCACATAGGAGGCCGACATGGTGCGCGCCGCTCCTGCCCAGAAGTCCACCAGGACGCCATCGACGCCATCCAGGCTGGTACCCGACATTAATCCGATATATAGGCTCATGCTTGTATTGTAGTGGGGGAGCGCTGCGGGCAAACGAACAAAAGGCGCACAAATGTGCGCCTTTTGTCGTTTTACCGGAACTGCCCCGTCCTTACTTGGCGGCGAGGTTGTTGATGCTGCTGTTCGGGCGCAGCAGGGCGAAGCGGTGGATCATGTCGCCGGCGACGGCCTTGAAGCGGGCCTGCTCGGCGGCCGTGAGCGGTGCCTGGGCCTGGATGTTCATCTTGTTCGGGTCCTTGGCTTCGCCGCCCACGCGGAACTCGTAGTGCAGGTGGGCGCCCGTGGACCAGCCGGTCGAGCCGACATAGCCGATCACGTCGCCCTGGCTGACCTTGACGCCCTTGCGGATGCCATTGCCAAAGCGGCTCATGTGCGCATAGGCCGTGCTGTAGTTGGCCCAGTGCTTGATCACGACCACGTTGCCGTAGCCGCCTTGCCCGCCGGCGAAGTCGATCACGCCGTCGCCCGCCGCGCGGATCGGCGTGCCGGTCGGCGCGGCAAAGTCGGTGCCCTTGTGCTGCTTCCACTTGCCGGCGATCGGGTGCGTGCGCATGCCGAAGCCCGAGGAAATACGGGAGAATTCCAGGGGCGACTTCAGGAAGGCCTTCTTCAGCGACTTGCCGTCGAAACTGTAGTAGCCGCCGCCGGTCCGGGTGTGCGGGTCTTCGAACCAGACGCTCTGGTAGGTGGTGCCCTTGTTGGTGAACTCGCCCGCCAGGATGCGGCCGGCGCGCACGAACTCGCCGTCCTGCCAGAAGGTTTCGTACACCACGTTGAAGCGGTCGCCGCGCTTCAGGTCGGAGCGGAAGTCGATATTGGTGGAGAACATTTCCACGATCTGCGCCACGATGGTGTCGGGCAGGCTGCTGCCGTCGGAGCTGGAGTCGGTGGCGGCATACAGGGTGGTGGTGATTTCACGGGCGCGCATCTCGACGCGGCGCTCCAGTTTCGCGGCCACTTCTTCGGCGGCGAAGGTGTCACCCGTGCGGGTGACCAGAATATTCTTGACGGGGTTGTCCTTGCCGTCCACAACGGTGGCTTTCAGCCACAGCAGGTTGCCGTTTTCGTCGGTCTGCGCCTGCACGCGTTTGCCGCTGCGCAGCTGCATGATGGCGCGCGCGGTCTTGTCCTTCTTGATGAAATTCTCGGCAGCGTCATCTTCCACGCCCAGGCGATTGAGCAGCGTGGCGAGGGTGTCGCCGGCGCGGATCTTTTCTTCGTGGACGTACTTCTGGGTGGCTTCTTGCTGCTGGAGGGCGGTGATCTGCGTGGATAAGTCGGGAAGCTGAATATCCTGGGCAATGGTCTTGACGGGCAGGTCGCTCGCGTCGGGGGCGAGCGGAGCCACGCCGGCGGCACCAAAAGCGCAGACGGCCAGGAACAGGGCCGATGTGCTGATGATCCTCGCTTTTCGCGTCGAACCTAGCAGATTGTACAAGCGCGAGCTTGTGAACTTGTTTATAGGGTTCATGCAATCAGTTAAAATTTGCCGCTTGAACTTTTA
>JAJTCO010000139.1 GCA_021323265.1 Pseudoduganella sp.
CGTTCTTGATGTCTGCTTCAGCGACGCCCAGTTGTTCAGCGACGATTTTCTTAACGCGTTGTTCGATATCCGACATGTTATGGCTCCATTATGTTTGTTACAGAAAGCGCGCATTTTAGCAGGTTTGCGCGCCGAGAAACTAATTTCAGCGTTTGATTTGATCTACGTTGAAATCACTATTAAATGATGCGAACGAGCGGCATTATGCCGCACATCCGTATCAATTCATATACATACCACCATTCACGTGCAGGGTGGTACCGGTAATATACGCCGCGGCCGGGGACGCCAGGAAAGCGACTGCGGCAGCGATGTCTTCCGGCGTGCCCAGGCGGCCCAGCGGAATCTGCGTCAGCAGGGCCGCGTGCTGGTCTTCGCCCAGCGCCTTGGTCATGTCGGTATCGATGAAGCCGGGAGCCACGCTGTTGACGGTGATGTTGCGGCTGCCGATTTCGCGCGCCAGCGCGCGGGTCATGCCCTCGACGCCCGCCTTGGCGGCAGCGTAGTTCATCTGGCCGGGATTACCGGCCGATGCCACCACGGACGTGATGTTGATGATACGCCCGGTCTTGGCTTTCATCATGCCGCGCAGCACGGCGCGCGACAGGCGGCCGACGGACGACAGGTTGGTGGCGATGACGCTATCCCATTCCTCGTCCTTCATGCGCATGGCCAGGTTGTCCTGGGTGATGCCGGCGTTGTTGACCAGGATGCCGACAGCGCCGTAGGTCTTCGCGATGTCGTCGATGACGGCGGCGCACTGTTCGGCGTTGGTGACGTTCAGCACCATGCCCTTGCCGGCTTGCGCACCGATCTCGGCCAGGTAGGCCGAAATGGCCTGCGCGCCCGATTCGGTGGTGGCGGTGCCGATCACCGTGGCGCCCTGGCGCGCCAGTTCCTGCGCGATGGCCTTGCCGATGCCGCGCGAGGCGCCCGTGACCAGTGCAACTTGATTAGCGAGAGTCATTCCTGTCCTTTCTTATTATTTGAGGGTTGCCAGCATGCGCTCGAGGCTGGCCTGGTCGTAGATGGCTTCGCCCACCAGATTGCCGTCGATGCGCTTGGCCAGGCCCATCAGGACCTTGCCCGGACCGCATTCGATCACGTTGGTGATGCCGTCGGCAGCCACCTTCTGCATGGTTTCCACCCAGCGCACCGGCGACGCGGCCTGGCGCACGAGGGCATCCTTGATCGACGCCGGGTCGCTCAGCACGGCCACGTCCACGTTGTTGATCAGCGGGATTTGCGGCGCGTTGAAATGGATCGACGCCATGTAGTCGCGCAGGCGGTCCGAGGCCGGCTTGAGCAGCGAGCTGTGGAACGGCGCCGACACCGGCAGGCGCATGGCGCGCTTGGCGCCCTTGGCCTTGGCGATTTCGCAAGCCTTGTCGACGGCGGCGGCATGGCCGGCCACCACGACTTGCGCCGGCGCGTTGTAGTTGACCGCTTCCACCACCTGGCCCGGCACGGCCGCTGCCGCTTCGGCGCAGGCAGCGCGCACATCTTCATCGGACAGGCCCAGCATCACGGCCATGGTACCCTGCCCCACCGGCACGGCTTCCTGCATGGCTTGCGCGCGGAAGCGCACCAGCGGCACCGCGTCCTTGAAGGAGATGACGCCGGCGGCCACCAGGGCGGAATACTCGCCCAGGCTATGGCCGGCAACCACGGCCGGGACCGGACCGCCAGCGGCGATCCAGGCGCGGTAGGCCGCCACGGCAGCGGTCAGCATGACCGGCTGGGTGTTGGTGGTCAGGTCCAGCTCTTCTTTCGGGCCTTCGGCAATCAGCTTGCCAAGGTCGAACTGCAATGCGTCGGAAGCTTCGGCGAGGGTCTGCGCGACCACCGGGTTGCCGGCAAAGCCTTCCATCATGCCCACGGCCTGGGAACCCTGGCCCGGGAACACGAAAGCGAATTTATTCATCATTCAACCTTTAGACTTCTTATTCTAAAAAGGACTGCAATTTTAGCAGTCCGATCACATGCGCGCCAGAACAGCGCCCCAGGTGAAGCCGCCGCCCACGCCTTCCATCATCACCACGTCGCCCTTCTTCACGCGGCCGTCGCGCACGGCGACGTCCAGCGCCAGCGGGATCGACGCGGCGGAAGTATTACCGTGCTGGTCGACGGTAACCACCATCTTCTCGGGCGACATGCCCAGCTTCTTGGCGGTGCCGTTCATGATGCGGATATTGGCCTGGTGCGGAATTAACCAGTCGATCTGTTCGGACGTCATGCCCGCGGCGTCGAGCGCCTCGTAAGCCACCTTTTCCAGCACCGAAACGGCCAGCTTGAACACTGCCTGGCCATCCATGTACAGGAAGGCGCTGCCGGCAATGGCGCCGTTGGACAAGCTGCCCGGCACGCGCAGCACATCGGAATGACGGCCATCGGCGTGCAGCTTGCAGGCCAGGACGCCCGGCTCTTCCGACGCGCTCATGACGATGGCGCCGGCGCCGTCGCCGAACAGGACGCAGGTGGTGCGGTCTTCGAAATTGAGGATGCGGGAGAACACTTCGGAACCGATCACCAGCACGTTCTTGTGCATGCCGGATTTGATGAAGCTGTCCGCCGTCGACACTGCATAGACGAAGCCGCTGCAAACGGCCTGCACGTCCACTGCGGCGCAGTTGTTGGTCATGCCCAGCTTCTTCTGCACGATGCAGGCGGTGCTGGGGAAGCTACCGTAGAAATCGGGGGTGGAGCTGGCGACGATGATCAGGTCGATATCGTCCGGCTCCAGGCCCGCCATGTCGAGCGCGCGCCGGGCGGCGATCACGCCCAGGTCGGACGATGCCTGTTCCGGCTCCGCATAGTGGCGGGCGGAGATGCCGCTGCGCGACACGATCCACTCATCCGACGTTTCGATACCCTTGGCCGCCAGCTGGGCGGCCAGTTCCTCGTTGGTGACGCGTTTTTCAGGCAGGTAGCTGCCCGTGCCTACGATCTTGCTGTACAGGGTCATGCGTGTCTCTCGTTTCGGTTGTCGGCTCTTCTTG